>CAZDAU010000004.1:13172-112800 GCA_964503625.1 uncultured Anaerolinea sp. | reverse complement strand
TCAAACTTCACTCTGTTCCTTCCGCTAACATGTGGAAATTGTCAGGTGGCTAGTATTTGTATTCATTTCCCAAGGAGTTTTCACATGAACGAAGTTATCATTGTAGGAGGAGGGCCTGCTGGTTCTGCCCTCGGTTCATATCTGTCCATGCAGGGGATCAAGTGCCTGATTCTGGAGAGCGCCAACCATCCCAGACCACACGTTGGAGAGTCGATGGTGACCTCTTCAACCCGGGTTTTTAAGGACATTGGCTTCCTGCCCGTTCTGGAGCGTGAGGGTTTCACCCATAAATATGGCGCTTCCTGGCATCCCCCTGCCGGAAAAGAGTTTGCCATCGAGTTTGCCGAGTTTCCCCAGGAGGGCATCGACCAGGATTACACTTACCATGTCGATCGCAGCAAGTTTGACTTGTTGATGCTCAAACATGCCGAAGAAAAAGGCGCCACGGTCTATCAGGGTGTGCACGTTAAACAGGTTCTGTTTGAAGATGGCAAAGCCGTCGGCGTGCGGGCTCAGTTCGGCGACAAGACGGTCGATCTGCACAGCCAGGTCGTTGTGGATGCCAGCGGTCGCAACACTTTGATTGGCAATCAGCTCAAGCTCAAGAGAAAGGACCCCATATTTAACCAGTATGCCGTTCATGCCTGGTTCACGGGCGTGGATCGCGGCCCTTCAAAAACTGCTGATTTCATCCACATCTATTTCCTGGAGATCGAGCGCGGTTGGGTTTGGCAGATCCCGATCACAAATGAAATCACCTCCGTTGGAGTGGTGGCGGATATGAATGTCTTCCGCCAATCCTTCAACAGCCACCAGGAGTACTTCTGGACTACTTTGCGCACCAACGTTGACGCTACCTGCAACATGGCAAATGCTGTCCGCATTAATGACTTCAAGGTAGAGGGCGATTACAGCTACAGTCTGGAAAAGTTCGTGGGCGACAATTTCCTCTGTGTGGGCGACGCAGCCCGCTTCGTTGACCCGATTTTCTCTTCGGGCGTCAGCGTGGCCCTGTACAGCGCCAAGTATGCCTCCGAACGCATTCGCAACGCCTTTGAGACGGGCGATTTTAGCGAAGCCGCGCTGAAGCCTTATGAAACGCGCATGCGCGGGGGTGTTGGCATTTGGTATGAATTCATCCGCCTGTATTACAAACTCCTGCCGCTTTTTACCCACTTCATTCAATCAAAGGATCATCGCCTGGAAGTGTTGCGCTTGTTGCAAGGCGAGGTGTATGACCGCAAGGATGTCCCGGTGCTGGACGCCATGCGTCGTTACATCGAGGCGGTTGAGAAGTCTGACTCGCACCTGTTGAAGTCCCGCCTGACCAGCATTTCAATTGACTAGGGTGATGAAAACCTCCAGTAGCAGTGTGTTTGGCACCACAGGATCACCGCCGGTAAAGGATCGCTGAGACATGATCAGGCGTATGCTTTACTTGAATGGCCTGTCGATTATCAGCGTGGTTGTTTTTCACGCGGTTGGGATGGGCTTTGTGGCCATGTTTGCCTGGTCTCATCGTTATCTGCCTGCTGGCGTTCCTGCGCTTTCGCAGGTCGGAAGTCCATCCTACTTTGGGTTGCGCATCCTGGAGCAGTTGGTTGTCTATTGTATCCCGGCCTTCCTTTTTGTTTCAGGTTATTTCATTGCTGTTGCTACCGGCAAAAGCCGGGAGACGGTGAGCTGGGCCACAATCCGAGGGCGCTTGAAGTCTTTGCTGATCCCTTATCTGCTGTGGACAGGGGTGATCCTGATGATGCAGGTCGTTTTGGAAGATAAGGAGCTCTCGCTCAGACGGTTGTTGCTGGACATTTTCACGGGCTCATCCAATGAGGTGATGTACTTTGTTCCTCTGTTGGTCCAGTTTTACTTGCTTTCTCCGTTGCTCGTCCGTCTGGCAAAAAAGAATTGGAGGCTTTTGTTAATCGTTGCAGCGCTTATCCAGCTTGGGGTGCAGCTGCTGGCATATCCGGTATTTCTGGACCTGAATTTGCCCAACGCGTCAGCGATACCCAATCTTGTTCCCAAGTGGTTTTTCCCAGCCAGGATCCTGTGGTTCACCCTGGGCATCATCATGGGTTTTCAACTGGACCTGTTCAAACCCTTCCTGAAACGGTTTCGCTGGATTTTCCTGGCCGTGGCATTGGCATCCATCCCGCTGGGCGTGATCGAGTGGGAACTGTATTATCGTCTTTCTGGGCAAGAGTGGCTGGCGCACCGCGAGACTTTGCTGGACAGCATCTACAGCCTGGCGGTGCTCTTGAGTTTCTTTGCTTTCCTGGATACCAAGCTTCCCTTTCCCAAAATTGTGGAAAGCCTGGGATCAAAGTCCTACGGCATTTATCTGACCCACGCCATCTTCATTCTGTATGCCGCCAAGGTGATCTATCAGGTGACGCCGCAGTTGCTGGGCTATCAAATCCTGTTGCAGTCTGTGCTGTTGCTGGTGGGGTTTGGCGGGCCGTTGATGATGATGGCTGTCTTTGAACGCACGTCGCTGCGGCGGTTCTACAAGTACATCTTTGGGTGATCTGGGGCCACAATGACCAGAAGGCTCCTTTATCTCATTGGTTTGGCAGTCTTGTGCGTGGTTCTGTATCACGCTTCAGGCTGGGGTTTTGTGGCCATGTTTTGGTGGATGGATCGCTATCTGCCTGTGAGTGTGCCAAATTTTGACCAGATGGGCAGCGCCAGCTACTATGGGCTGCGTATCATTGAACAGTTGGTTATTTTTGCCATCCCGTCATTCCTGTTTGTCTCTGGCTTTTTCCTGGCATTTGCCACCGGGCGGAACCGCGCCAACGTTGGCTGGGATGTAATTTTTACCCGGGTCAGAAACTTGTTGATCCCTTACCTGATCTGGTCTTGTCTGCTGATCGGGCTAGAAGTGTTCCTGGGGCGTCGCCTGAGCCTGGGTGAGTTTGTTCGCATCCTGCTTACCGGCCAGGCGACGGATGCTTATTATTTCATCCCTGTTTTGATTCAGCTCTATTTACTGTCCCCTTTCCTGATCCCTTTTGTGCGCGCCCGCTGGAAGCTGGCGCTGCTCTTAACCGGCTTGCTCCAGGTGTTTATCCTGTGTTTGCGCTATGGTTCGATCTTGGGACTGGATACACCTGCCTTAGAGCCTTTTTACATCCTGACGCGCAGCTGGCTTTTTACCGGTTTCATTTTTTGGTTCACTTTTGGCATCGTTGTGGGTTTTCATGGCTTGCAAATCAAAGCAGCTTTCGTCCGGGCCAGGTGGATTGCCCTGGTTGGGTTGCTGGTGGTTTTTCTGATCGGCATCCTGGAGTGGGAGGCGCTGCTGCGGGCTTCAGGCGAGGCCTGGATTGCACCTGTAGAGACCCTGGTCGATCAGATTTATGCTGGGTTGTTTCTGGTTGCCTTTTTAGGGTTTGAGCAGGTTGTCCTGCCTGGGATCAAAGCCATCAGCCAGATTGGGACAAAATCATTTGGCGTTTATCTGGCCCATTCGTTGGTGCTGATTTACACCGCCAAGCTGGTTTATCACTTCGCCCCGCAAATTCTGGGGATGCAGTGGATCTTTCAGCTTGTCTTGATTGCGGCGGGGTTGGGAATCCCTTTGCTGTTGATGGAGATTGTGGCGCGCTCTCCTGCGCGCCGGTTCTATTCACTCCTGTTCGGATAAGATTGATCAAAAGAGGCGTTCATGAGTAAAATCTTAGTCACTGGCGGAGCGGGTTTCATTGGCTCGCACGTTGTGGAAGAACTGGTCAACCGCGGTCATTCCGTTGTTGTCCTGGATGATCTGAGCGGCGGTTTTGTGGACAATGTAGCGCCAGCAGCAAGCCTGGTCCGGGGTTCGATCACGGATGCAGAGCTGGTTGACCGCCTGTTTGCGCAAGAGAAATTTGAGTATGTGTTTCACCTGGCAGCTTATGCTGCTGAAGGCTTGAGCCATTTCATCAAGCGCTTCAACTACACCAATAACCTGATTGGCAGCGTGAACCTGATTAACGCTTCGGTCAACCATGAGATCAAATGCTTTGTGTTCACTTCCTCGATTGCAGTTTATGGCGCCAGCCCTGAGTTGCCGATGACAGAAAAGACTCCTCCCCATCCGGAGGATTCCTATGGCATTGCCAAGCTGGCCGTGGAACAAGAACTGGTTTGCTCCAGAGAGATGTTTGGCTTGAATTACATCATTTTTCGGCCGCACAACGTGTACGGCGAGCGGCAAAACATTGGCGATAAGTACCGCAACGTGGTGGGCATCTTCATGAACCAGATCTTACAAGGAAAGCCGATGTCGGTTTTTGGTGATGGCAGCCAGACGCGGGCATTCAGCTATATTGGGGATATTGCGCCTGTGATGGCTGCTTCCATCGATGTTCCCCAAGCCTACAATCAAGTCTTCAATATCGGCGCCGACCAGCCGTACAGCGTCAACGATCTGGCGCTGGCGGTTGCAAAGGCGATGGGTGTGGCGCCAAATATCCAGCACCTGCCGCCGCGCAATGAGGTGCTGAACGCCTATTCCTCTCACGAGAAAGTGCTGCGTGTTTTTGGGGAGCAAAAATTGACCAGCCTGGAAGATGGTCTGAGCCGGATGGCGGCCTGGGTGAAGCAGCACGGCGCCCGGCAGAGCCAGAAATTTGAGAATATTGAGGTTATGAAGAACTTTCCGGCGGCCTGGTTGATGTCGTGATGGCTTCTGCTCCATACGTCATTACGGTGATCCTGAATACGAACCGCCGCGAAGACACCCTGGCTTGTCTGGCTTCGCTGGCTAAGGGCGTCTATGCCAACCACCATGTCATTGTCTTGGATAACGCCTCCACGGATGGCAGTGTGCAGGCGATCCAGGACCAATTCCCTGGCGTCGAGGTAATCTCCCTGGCGCGCAATCTGGGCTACACCGGCAACAACAATGTGGGCCTGGAAGCGGCTATGCAGCAAGGCGCTGATTGGGTATTTGTTTTGAACGAAGATACCGTGGTTGCCGGAGATTGCATTGCCCAGCTTATCGCTGCGGCGGAGAACGATCCGCAGGTAGGCATTGTTGGCCCGCTGGTTTACCATCATGACGAGCCCACGGTGATTCAATCAGCCGGGGGGATGCTGGACAAACGGTGGTTTGCTGTGCATCTTGGGCAGAACGAGGAAGATCGAGGCCAATACAGCCAGCCGCGGACGGTGGATTACATTTCTGGTTGCGCCATCCTGGTGAAACGCCAGGTGATTGAGCAAATTGGCGGGCTGGATGAGCGCCTGTTCTATTACTGGGAAGAGACAGATTGGTGCGCCCGCGCTCGAGAACATGGTTGGAAGGTCCTGTTTGCGCCACAGGCCCGGTTGTGGCACAAGGGCGTGCAGCGCGACTATCGCCCCGGCCCAAACGTGACTTATTACAACACGCGAAATCGCTTCATGTTTCTGTCCAAGCACCATGCGCCTTTCTTGGTCTGGCTGTACGCCTGGCTGCGGACTTTGCTCACGCTGGCAAGCTGGACGGTAAAGCCGCAGTGGCGCCAGATGCGCGAACACCGGGATGCAATGTGGCAGGGGGCGTTAGATTTCCTGCGCAAGCGCTGGGGAATGCGGCCCGTGCGAGTTGGCAAATGAAGATCCTGTTTCTGTCCACCTGGTTTCCTTACCCGCCAAACCAGGGAAGCAAGATTCGGGCCTATTATCTGTTGAAGCACCTGGCGCAGGCGCATGAGGTCGCTCTGGTGACCTATGAGGATGTGGACCTGGACCCTGCCTGGGTAGAGCATATCCAACAACTCTGCTCACGGCTGGAGATTGTCCCGCGTAAACCTTTTGCCGCCAGCGCAGGCAAGACCTGGCTGGGATGGCTTTCCCCGCGACCCAGCGCGGTGGTGGCCATTCATTCAATGGAGATGGCAGAACAGGTGAAACAGGTGGCCCAATCCTGGAGGCCCGATTGCGTTGTGGCCTTGACTTTTGTCACCGCGCCTTATGCTCTGGATGTGCCCGGCGTGCCAAAAGTGCTGGATATCGATAACTTCATGGCGCGCATGCTGCAGGAAGCGATTCCCCTGGCGCAGCATCCGCTGGGACGTTTCCGGCGCTGGCTGGCTTACCGCAAGTTCCTGGCCTATGAGCGCAAGCTGTACCCGCAGTTCGACCTCTGCCTGGCAGTGACTGAGAGCGACCGTCTGCAGGTTATGCAGCAGATGTCGCTACAACCCGGCCAGGTGATTGTGGTGCCCAACGGCGTCGATACCCGCTATAACCAGGTCAAAGGTATAGAGCCTGTCCCAGACAGCCTGATTTTTAATGGCGCCTTGACCTACAACGCCAATTTCGATGCCATGGCTTACTTTTTAGCCGAGATTTTCCCGCTCATCCGCCAGCAGGCGCCACAGGTCCGTTTGCGGGTGACCGGCAGCACCCAGGGTGTTGACCTGAGCTCGCTGAACTTGAATAGGCAGGTTGAGCTGACCGGCTATCTGGCGGATATCCGCCCGGCGGTGGCCAAAAGTTGGGCCTGCGTTGTCCCTCTGCGCCTGGGAGGCGGGACGCGCCTGAAAATCCTGGAAGCGATGTCTCTGGGCACGCCGGTGATCAGCACAGCCAAAGGTGCAGAGGGCCTGGAAGTAGAAAACGGTGTTCATCTTCTGATCGCCGACTCGCCGGGTGAGTTTGCTGAACAGGTGTTACGGTTGCTGCGCTCAGCCGAGCTGCGCGAAGACCTGGCGCACAACGCTGCCCGATTGGTTTCAGAAAAATACGAGTGGTCCCAGATCGGGGCTGGTTTCCGCCAGGCAGTTGAGGGGCTTGTTTTAAGGAAAAACATCCAGAAAGTAAGTTACAATAACATAGAGGGCCGCTCATTGGATGTGGGCTGATTCGACTGTGGATAGGATGGACACAATAAACCCGACACATCGCCAGGCGCAAGGAATAAACTGGCAAACCGAATCCATGCAGGCTGAGGATGATTTGCTGGAAGAAGAGCTCATCCTGACCCGTTGGCTGCCGGATTGGATGGTGGTGCGCCTGGCATACTGGAACTTGCCGGCTCCTCTGACTTTGGTGGTCATAGCTGCCGCGCTGCTGGGAGCGCTTCTTGCGCCTATGCTGGCCAGGAATGGCAGGATGGGGATCATGGTTGCCGCTGCGATCCTGGGCATGGTCGTAGTCCTTGTCGTTGTTAAGTGGCGCATCTTGGGATTGATTGCCCTTCCTTTTGCTGCGATGATGGTTCCTTTCGCCATCGGCACGGGAACTGGCACCGGGGTCAACGCTGCTGTGTTGCTGCTGGGTCTGCTGGTTGGATTGTGGCTGTTGGACATGGTCGCGCGTTCCCACCAGATCCGCTTGCTGCCATACCGCCCCGTGCTTGCTTCGCTGGCCCTGGGTGTGATCGCGATGGTTGCTTTTGGCTTCGGTCAGCTTCACTGGTTCCCGACACCCTCGGCCCCACTTGCTGCCCAGTTTGGGGGGTTGCTGATCTTTCTGCTGTCGATTGGCGCCTTCTTGGTCGCCGCGCATCAAATCAAATCCATCAAGGAGTTGGAGTGGTTGACTCTGGCTTTCCTGGGGGTGGGATTCCTTTTCTTTGCATTCCGCCTGTTTCCCTCATTAATGCCCACTGTTACGCGCATTTTTGTGCGCCAGGGAGTTTTGGGCGCGACCTTTTACATTTGGCTGGTTGCCATTGCATTCAGCCAGGCCGTGTTCAATCGAAAGCTTGCGCCTTTTTGGCGAGTTGCGGCCGGTGCCTTGGTCTTGATGGTCTTCTATGTCAATATGAGGGGTGAAAACCGGTATTGGATTTCTGGCTGGCTGCCCCCGATGGTGGCGATGATTACGATCATTATTGTTGGCCGACCAGATTTAGGGTTGTTTGCGGTTGTCGGCGGTTTTCTAGTCCTGGCGGTCAACACGAATATCGTTGGCACGATTCTGAACGAGGGCGACAACACCTACAGCACAATCACCCGCCTGGAGGCCTGGCGGATTATGGCTGAAATTATCAAGGTGAATCCCATCTTTGGTCTGGGAATGGCAAATTACTACTGGTACACGCCGCTATTTCCCATCCTGGGATATAAGATCAGCTTCAATTCTCATAACAATTACATCGATCTTGTCGCACAGGCCGGCCTGATCGGTTTGCTCTGCTTCCTGTGGCTTCTTGGTGAATTATGGCGATTGGGATGGCAAATGCGCAGCCAGGTCCCGGTAGGCTTTCCAGGCGCGTATGTGATGGGAGCGCTGGGTGGTTTGGTGGGCACATTTGTTGCTGGTTTTCTAGGCGACTGGGTTGTTCCGTTTGTTTACAACGTTGGTATGGAAGGTCTCCGCGCCAGCTTCTTCGTGTGGATTTTTCTGGGTGGGTTGGTGGCTTTGGCCCACCTGTGCGCTATCAGCAGCACGCCCTCCGAGGCACAATCTGGATGAGACTGTCGGTCATCGTGGTAAACTGGAACACGGGTGATCTCATTTACCGGTGCGTGGAGTCGGTCTATGCTGACATTCAAAACAGCGCCGAACTATCAGCCAGCCAGGTAGAAGTCTTTGTTGTCGATAACGCATCAACGGATGGCTCAACCCAAGCGGTCCAGGCGCAATTTCCTCAGGCGATCTACATTTACAGCCCCCAAAACATCGGCTTTGGACCAGCCAACAACCTGGCCCTGCGCCAGGCGGCGGGTGATTACATCCTGCTGTTAAACCCGGATACACTGGTGCATCCCGGCGCAGTTGAGAGCCTGCTTCGTTTCATGGACCAGAACCCGGTCGCCGGCGCAGCGGCATCCAGGCTGGTCAACCCCGATGGCAGCTTGCAACACTCATGCTCTCCAGAGCCTACCCTGAAGGGAGAGTTCCTGCGCCTGTTTCATCTTGGCGTGCGCCCCGATGGTTACTATGCCATGGAGACTTGGAACCCGGAGATTCCACGGACTGTGGATGTCATCCTGGGGGCCTGCATGGTCTTGCGAAAGCAGGTTGTTGACCAGGTTGGCCTGTTTGACGAGAAATTTTTTATGTACAACGAGGAAACTGACCTTTGCCATCGCATCCGCCAGGATGGTTGGAAGATCTATTGGGTGCCGCAGGCGCAGGTGACTCACTATGGCGGCCAGAGCACCCGTCAAATGGCGGCTGAGATGTTCGTTCAATTGTATCGCGCCAAGGTCACCTACTTTCGGAAATATCATGACCCGTTTACTGTTGGGCTTTATAAGCTGATCCTCTATATGACAGGCTTGCCGCGGCTGGCCCTGGCGCTGGTTGCCCATTTGGAGCCAGCGGTTCGGGGTGAAAAGCACCGGGCAATTGCCACAAACTACCGGCGCCTGCTGCGGGCGCTGCCAGAACTGTGAAATGAGCGCCTTTGGATGAGTGATTCGCCTGGTGCAGGCTCAACGGGCTGCCAGGTTTAATCGCCATTATTCTATGATTCAAATTCATGAGGTTGACAGATGACTATCGAAGCACAAATCAAAGATTACATCGCTAAAAACCTGCTGTTCAGCAGCGATGGATTTAAATACAGCGATGATGCATCTTTCCTTGAAGAAGGGATTATCGATTCGCAGGGGGTGATGGAGCTGGTTCTCTTTGTTGAAGAGAACTTCAACATCCAGGTCAAAGATACCGAAATCATCCCAGATAATTTCGACTCCGTTAACCGGCTTTCTGCCTACGTCCGGCGCAAGCAATAAGAGCCCCAGAAGTGTTTCTAACCCGGTCTGTCTGGATGATTCGACCAATGGTGAGGTGACCATGCTGGTCCAAGATTTTCTGCAAAACAGCGCTGACCGCCTGCCCGATAAGATCGCCCTGATCTGTGAAGACCAGCGCCTGACCTATGCCGAGATTGAGCAAATGGCGAACCGCCTGGCAAATGCCCTGCGCGCCCAGGGCGTAAAGCGGGGCGACCGGGTTGCCATTTACCTGCCCAACTCGGTGGCCAGCGTGGTCAGCATCTTTGCGACTCTCAAGGCTGGTGGTGTGTTTGTGGTGATCAACAGCACCACCAAGCAGGATAAGCTGGTGAGCATCATAAACAATTGCCGGGCAGCGGCATTGGTGACTTCCGGGCGCAACCGCGAGCTGGCCAAAGCCGTGTTAGCGCAGGCGCCATCGGTCCGTGTGTGCGTTCTGAGCGGTTTGGCGCCAGGAGATGCGGAGCAGGATACCGGCGTCGCCAGTAGCAGCGCTGTCTTCCTGAACTACGGCCAGATCCAGAGCGAATCGCCTGCCACTCGTCCGCCGCGCCTGAACATTGACCTGGACCTGGCTTGCCTGATCTATACCTCTGGCAGCACAGGCGAACCCAAAGGCGTGATGAGCGATCACAGCAATGTGGTTTTTGCTGCCAGCTCGATCATCGAATATTTGCACAATGTCGAATCGGATATTGTGATTGGCATGTTGCCGCTTTCCTTTGATTATGGCCTGTATCAGTTATTGATGGTGTTCAAGTTTGGCGGCACGCTGGTGCTGGAGCGCTCGTTTACTTATCCTGCTGCCATCCTGAAGCGCATCCAGGATGAACGGGTTACCGGCTTTCCTGGTGTACCCACCATCTATGCCATGCTGCTGCAAATGGACTTAAGCGAGTTTGACCTGTCCAGCCTGCGCTATCTCTCCAATACGGCTGCGGCGCTGCCCCCCAGTCACATCCAGCAACTGCGGGAGAAATTTCCCTGGGTGACGGTCTACTCGATGTATGGCCTGACAGAGACCAAGCGCACACTTTACCTGCCGCCCGAGGAGCTCGATCGGCGGGCCGATTCGGTGGGCATCCCCATCCCGGGCACAGAGTGCTGGGTGGTGGATGAGCAGGGCAACCGTCTTCCACCAGGAGAAGTGGGCGAGCTGGTGGTTCGCGGCAGGCATGTCATGCGCGGCTATTGGGAGGACCCGGTATTGACTGCTCAACGGTATCGACCCGGTGAGCTGCCCGGCGAGCGTCTGTGCTACACCGGCGATCTGTTTCGAATGGATCAGGAAGGTTTTTTCTATTTTGTGGGCCGCAAGGATGACATCATCAAAACCCGCGGCGAAAAAGTGGCGCCGAAAGAGGTGGAGACTGTCCTGTACCGGTTGGATGGCATCATCGAGGCGGCGGTTGTCGGCATCCCCGATCCGGTTTTAGGCGAGGCGGTCAAAGCCGTTGTGGTGGCCGATCGGACCAGGCTGACCGAAGCCCAGATCCTGGCGCACTGCCGCGCCAATTTGGAGGATTTCATGGTGCCTCAAAAGGTTGAAATCCGCGATGAATTGCCCAAGACTCCTTCAGGCAAGATCGATAAAAAACCGCTGAAGTGATTGGCGTACAAGCTGCCCGAATGCCCGCCCTGGCACTCTTTGGGGCAGAGAACCTGGAGACGTTATGTGCGGTATTATAGGTGTTTACAATCAAGCTGAGAAAAACCTGGTTGACCGGGAAGTCCTGCTGCAAATGTTGGCCATGATCCGTCATCGCGGCCCGGACGGCTTTGGCATCTACCGGGATGAAGATGTCGCTCTGGGAAGCGCCCGGCTGAGTATCATTGATCTGAGCGGTGGCGACCAGCCGATCAGTAACGAGGATGGCAGCATCTGGATTGTTTTCAATGGTGAAATTTTTAATTACGTTGAGCTGCGTCCAACTCTGGAGGCCCGGGGGCATCGCTTTACCACCCACAGCGATACCGAAGTCATCGTGCATCTGTACGAGGATTATGGCCCAGGTTGCCTGAAACATCTCAATGGCCAATTTGCCATAGCTATCTGGGACGCTCATCAGCAGCGGCTATTCCTGGCGCGCGACCGGCTGGGCATCCGGCCGTTATTCTACACCACGCATCATGGGCAGTTGATCTTTGGCTCCGAGATCAAGACTTTGCTGGCCTATCCCGGCGTTCAGGCGGAGTTCGATCCCGAATCCCTGGACCAAATATTCACCTACTGGAGCACCCTGGCGCCTCGTTCGGTTTTCAAAAACATCCTTGAGGTGCCTCCAGGTCACTTCCTGATTGCCCAGGGCGATCAGGTTGCCTCTCACGCCTACTGGTCGTTGGACTTCGGCGAAGATTTGACCAGCCGTGCCACCCTGCAGGAGTACCAGGATGAATTGGAGGCTTTGCTGGTGGATGCGACGCGCATCCGCCTGCGGGCGGATGTCCCGGTTGGCGCATATTTGTCCGGCGGGCTGGACTCATCCACCATCACCGCAATCATCCGCAACTTCACCGACACGCCATTGGACACATTCTCGATCTCTTTCAGTGATCCAGAGTTCGACGAAAGCCCCTTCCAGCGCCAGATGGCTGAGTTTCTGGGCACCCAGCACCAGGTGGTGTACACCCGCCATATCGATATTGGCAACCTGTTCCCTGAGGTGATCTGGCACACCGAGGTCCCCATCTTGCGCACTGCGCCGGTGCCGCTGTACAAATTGTCTGAGCTGGTGCGCCAGAACCATTACAAGGTCGTGCTCACTGGCGAAGGCGCCGATGAAATCCTGGCGGGTTATGACATCTACAAAGAAGCTAAAATCAGGCGCTTTTGGGCCAAACAACCGGATTCAGAGCTACGGCCCTTGCTTTTCAACCGCCTGTACCCAGAGATCTCGCACATGCCTAACAGCAATGCCTACCTGGCCTCATTCTTTGGCGCAGGGCTGAAGGACATTGCCGCGCCCGATTATTCCCACCAGGTGCGTTGGCGGGCAACCAGCCGTGCCAAGCGTTTCTTCTCGGCTGCGCTGAGGGACGAGCTGGCCAGACGTCTCGCCGCTCAACCGGTGTTCTACCCGGCCGATTTCGATCGTTGGGGTCCGCTGGGGCAGGCGCAGTACCTTGAGTCTTCGATTTTCTTGCCGCAATACCTGCTTTCCTCCCAGGGCGACCGGGTGGGGATGGCGCACTCGGTGGAGGGGCGTTTCCCCTTCCTGGATTACCGGGTGGTCGAGTTCTGCAGCAAGCTGCCGCCGGAGGTGAAGCTGTTTGGCCTGAACGAGAAGTTCTTGCTGCGTCGATTGGCGAGCAAATGGCTGCCGGATGAGATCTGGCAGCGCCGCAAGCGCCCTTACCGGGCGCCGATCCATCGCAGCTTTTTTGGAGCGGACGGCCCGTTGGATTATGTCAGCGAGCTTCTTTCAGCGGAGTGCCTGGAAGCCCCCGGTCTGTTTCATCCGGCTGCGGTGCAGCAGATGGTTCAGAAGCTGTCCCAGGGCAAGCGGATTGGCGAAACGGATGACATGGCCCTGGCTGGTGTTCTTTCCACTCAATTAGTCTGGCGCCAGTTTGTGGTCGATTTTCGCCGCCACATGCCGCCGCCGGCCCGGCCGGATGAGCTGACCAGGGAATGCACAAAACCTACGAACTAAGGTGATAAACTCTATGACATTTACGCGACATTCACTTGATATCAACCCGGAGAAGGAAGTTGAGCGCATTGTCCACTTCCTGCGCCAGCAAGTCCACCAGGTGCTGCACCGGCGGGGGGTGGTGCTGGGCATCAGCGGCGGTGTTGACTCGTCGGTTGTTCTGGCCCTCTGCGTGCGCGCCTTTGGCCCGCAGAATGTGACGGCTTTGTTGCTCCCAGAAAAAGATTCGGATCCGGAGAGCGAGCGGCTGGGGCGCATGGTTGCTGGGCATTTTGGCGTTGAGCCGCTGCTTGAAGTGATCACGCCGGTGTTGGATGGCTTTGGCTGTTATCCGCGGCGCGACGAGGCCATTCGCAGGCTTTTCCCGGAATATGACGCAGCCTTGGGCTATAAAGCAAAGATCGTGCTGCCGCAAAACCTGCTGGACGAAGATACACTTAACTTCTTTTCGCTTACGATTATCACCCCTGATGGCGAGGAGAAAACGCGCCGGCTACCGGTGCGCGAGTATTCGCAGATTGTAGCGGCGTCCAACTTCAAGCAGCGCACGCGCATGGCGATGCTGTATTACCACGCTGAGTTGCGCAACTTTGCGGTGGTGGGCACGGCGAATAAGAACGAGCATGACCAGGGCTTCTTTGTCAAATGGGGAGATGGCGGCGTGGATATCCAGCCGATTGTGCACCTGTTCAAGACCCAGGTTTACCAGCTTGCGGAGTACCTGGGCGTTCCAGATGAAATCCGCCAGCGCCCGCCGACCAGCGATACCTACAGCGCGGCGTGTACACAGGAGGAGTTCTTCTTCCGCCTGCCGTTTGCGGTGATGGATGTGCTGTGGTATGCCATGGAACACAATGTTCCTATTGCCGAAGTGGCCCGGTCGATGGAGCTGGAAGAAATCCAGGTGCAGCGCGCTTATAATGACTTCACCCGCAAACAGCGCACAACAGATTACCTGCGCTTGCCGCCCATCCAGCTCACCGAACCGCAAACATCGCTTTCATAAGTCATGCGGATCCTGTTTCTCACGCAGATTATTCCATATCCGCCCGATTCGGGTCCCAAGATCAAAACCTGGCATGTGCTGAATTACCTGGCAGAGCATGGCTATGAGATCACCCTGGCTTCTTTCGTCCGACCCGAAGAGCAGGCTCACGTTCCTGAATTGAAGCAAGTGTGCGCCCAGGTGCACACTGTCCCGATCCGGCGCTCCAAATTTAAGGATGTGTACTATCTGTTCAACAGTCAGCTCACCCGACGGCCGTTCTTGATTGAGCGGGATGACCTGGCACCGATGCGCAACCTGGTGGATGGGCTGCTGCAAAACGAAACCTTCGACTATGCCCTGGCGGACCAGCTCACCATGACCCAGTTCCTCATCCCGAAGGGTGGCCCCAAGGGTGGGGAAAGCCAGCCTCACCCAAAGCGCATTTTTGATGCCCACAACGCGGTCTGGACCATTGTCGAGCGCATGCGTCAAAATGCCCCCTGGTATTTGAAGCCTTTGGCTGGCATCGAAGCGCAGCGTGTGAAGCGTTATGAGGCCATGCTGGTGCGCGATTTTGAGCACACTCTGGCTGTGACTTCGATTGACCAGAATGACCTGCTCACCGCTGTGCGTGAGACTTCGCCCGGTTCTGAGCAGGCCTGCGCTGAAAAGATCACCGTCATTCCAATCGCGGTGGATACCCAACGCCTGGCGCCGATCCAGCGGCAGCCAGGCTCGCGCAACATCCTCACGCTGGGCACCCTGCATTACCCGCCCAACGCCGACGGCATTCGCTGGTTTGCCAGCGAGGTCTTTCCGCTCATCTCTCGTCAGATACCCGAAGTGACCCTGACTATCGTTGGAAAGAACCCGCCGGCAGACTTCCTGCAGATGGCGAGCGAAAATCCTGGGGTAATCACCGTCACCGGTTATGTACCAGAACTGAAGCCCTATTTGGAGCAGGCTGCCTTGATGGTCATCCCGGTGCGCGCGGGCAGCGGGATGCGCGTGCGCATCCTGGAAGCTCTGGCGCAGGCCATGCCCATGGTGACCACGACAATTGGCCTGGAAGGCATTGACGCGCAGCATGGCCAGGAAGTGCTGGTGGCAGATAATGCAGATGCTTTTGCTGCCGAGGTCATCCGCCTGATGGACGATGCTGAATTGCAGGCCAGGCTGGCTCGCAATGGCCGGTCATTGGCCGAGCGTGCCTACGATTGGCGCGTGGTACTCAAAAAATTGGACCAGGTTTTTAGGCCTTTGGATGAAAAGAACTAGCCTGCTTTTAGGTGCAACATTGGCGCTGGCAGTTCTGCTGCGCGTGGCTGCTGCCTTTTACCTGGGCGATGTGGTGAAAGAGCTGCCCGGCACAGCTGACCAGCTCTCTTATCACACTCTGGCCTTGCGCCTGCTGGCCGGCCACGGTTTCACCTTTGGTGAGCCATGGTGGCCGGTTACGGCCGCCGGCGCGCCCACCGCCCACTGGAGCTATCTCTACACCTTCTTTGTGGCTTTGATCTATCGGCTGGCTGGGCCTCATCCCCTGGCTGCGCGCCTGATCCAGGCTGTGCTGGTGGGCCTGTTGCAGCCGTACCTGGCGTATTGGCTGGGCAAGCGGGTGTTTTCTGTAACGGTGGGGCTGTTTGCCGCCGCGCTGACCGCAATCTACCCGTACTTTATCTACTACGCCGCCACGCTCATGACCGAGCCGTTTTATATCACGGGCATCCTGGCAACGCTCAGCTTTGGCATCCTGCTGCGGGAGGCAATCCGGGCCGGGTCCGGGGGGATGAACTGCCAAGTTCTATTATACAGCCTGGCGCTGGGCCTGGCTCTCAGCCTGACAGTCTTGCTGCGCCAGTTGTTTCTCCTTTTCATTCCGGTGTTGTTCTTCTGGATCTGGATGGCCAATGGCTGGCGGATCACCACACGGCTGGTTTACTCGACGCTCATCTCTGGGGCATTGGTAATCCTGGCAATTCTGCCTTTCACTCTTTATAACTACCAGCGCTTTGAACGCTTTGTGCTGCTGAACACCAATGCCGGGTTTGCTTTTTTCTGGGCCAATCATCCAATCTATGGGACGCACTTCATCCCCATCCTGCCAGCGGAGATGGGCAGCTATCTGGATTTGATCCCCAAAGATCTGCGCAGGCTGGATGAAGCTGCCCTGGACCAGGCCCTGTTGGGCGAGGGGTTGAAGTTTATTCAGCAGGACCCCGGGCGCTATGTGTTGTTATCCATCAGCCGCTTCCCGGCGTTCTTTATGTTCTGGCCGTCCAGAGATTCTGATCTGATCAGCAACATCGCTCGCGCCGGCGGTTTTGGCCTGCTACTGCCGTTCATGCTGTACGGGCTGGCGCGCTCTTTTATTCCAAATCCACCGGTCCAACGTTTCAGCCTTAGCTCAACTTCGAACCTGTTGCTGCTGTTTATCCTGTTCTACACAGCCATCCATTTGCTCTCCTGGGCGCTTGTGCGCTATCGCCTGCCGGTGGATGCGGTGTTGATGATCTATGCAGGCCTGGCCTTTACGGACCTGTCCACCTGGTTTGCGTCCAGGTTATGAGGTGGGCGCTTTTGCCGAGAATAGATGATCACGTAAATTTGACGTTAACGATTCTTAATCCTACCAAATTCGTAACAATTCTTTTGCATTTACGTCTTACAATTAGATAGTTGTTCGTCCCACCCTTTTTTATACGCATCTATTGTTTTGCAATCATTCGGTTTGTGAATGGGATGGACAGCCTCAACGTTGAGTGAATGATGAATATTCTTTTTGTAGTTCCGTATGTACCGAATTTAATTCGCTCGCGCTCCTATAACATAATTCGCAAGTTGGTGGAGCATGGAAACCAGGTTCATCTCATCACGCTTTGGTCCAATGACGAAGAAAGGAGGGATGCCGAAGAGTTAAAACAATATTGTGGCTCGGTCCAGGCCTTTTCGATGCCTGCCTGGCGCTCGCTGGTGAATAGCCTGATAGCGCTGCCAACTTCACAGCCCTTACAGGCCTGGTATAGTTGGAACCCGCAAATGGCCAGGCAGATCATCGCTACTATCCAGAAAGAAAAGATCGATGTTGTTCACGTTGAACATCTGCGTGGTTCAAAGTATGCCCTGTCACTCCGGTCCTGGTGGCCTGGTGATGGGGGAAGTGGGAAGCCCTGCCCGCCAATTGTCTGGGACAGCGTTGATTGTATTTCATACTTGTTCAGGCAGTCATCGGTGCAGAGCAGGCGCCAGGCTTATCGCTGGATCACCCAGCTTGAGCTAAAGCGGACGGAGAAGTTTGAAGCAGATCTGACCAGGCAATTTCCGGTCATTCTGGTCACCTCGCAGAAGGATCAGAATGCGTTGCTTTCGCTGAAGGGTGCAACCACAAAAGCTGCGAAATTGAGGGTTTTTCCGATCGGTGTTGACCTGGATTACTTTCGCCCCGATCCGCAGCAAAAACGTGAATCGTCCACCCTTTTGGTGAGCGGCAAAATGAGCTACCATGCTAACGTTTCAATGGTCATCCATCTGTTTGAGCAGATCATGCCGCGTATCTGGAGCAAACACCCAGAAGTGAAGCTTTGGATTGTGGGGAAGGACCCGACGCAAGAAATCAAAGACATGGCTGCGCACCCAAACGTCAAGGTCACCGGCATGGTGCCGGATTTGCGCCCATACATGCAGCGCGCTACCGTGGCAGTTGCGCCGTTGACTTATGGCGCCGGTATGCAGTTTAAAGTCATTGAAAGCATGGCTTGCGCCACCCCGGTTGTGGCGACGCCGTTGGCGGTTTCTGCGCTGACCGGTGTTGTCCATGACCAGGATGTGCTGGTTGCCCAGGAACCGGATGATTTTGCCGATCAGGCCATCCGGCTGCTGGATAACGCCCACCTGCGTCAGGCTGTGGGCGAATCTGGGCGCCGCTATGTAGAGCGGCATTTCTCCTGGGATCGACTTGTAACACAATTGGAAGAGGTTTATCATGGAGTCATCGAAATCAATGGCACAGCTCTCCAGGGATGAACTCCGCAGGGAAAAAGCTCAACGATCAGAAGCAAGCTGGGTGAAGAGTCTCTCGCCAGAAAAAATCCAATGGGCGGGGTATATCCTGGCTTTGATCTTCAACGATGTATTGATGATGGGCTTTGCTTTCCGGCTGGCTTATTTCATTCGTTTTAATTTATCAATACCCATCTTTGAAACGGATGTCATCCCTAATATTCAGTACTACCAGATGGTGACATTGTTCATCGCCGTCTTTTGGTTTGTGATCTTTGTCATCTTGGGGCTATACAACAAAGAACAGTTGCTGGGCGGACCCCAAGAATATGCCCTTGTTTTTCGGGCTACCACCGTTGCAATCTTGCTTGTCATCATCTTCGACTTCTTGCAACCCATGTTTTTGATCGCCCGCGGCTGGCTCATCCTGGCCTGGAGCCTGTCTTTCATCATGATTGCCAGTGGCCGCTTCTGGTTGCGCCGGGTGATCTACTACTTACGCCGTTACGGATTGTTTATCTCACGTGCAGTCATCATTGGCGCGAACAATGAAGGGATCTTGCTGGCCAATCAGCTTTCAAACCCGCAATATTCTGGCCTGCAAATTGTCGGTTTTGTGGATAAGAAGTTCTCGCCGGATACTGTACCCACCCGCGGCCTGCGTGTCCTGGGCAACATGAGCCACCTGGATAGCATTATCCAGAGCTATGGCGTCAAAGAGGTGATCCTTGCCAGCAGCTCCATCACCAGCCGGGATAAATTGTTGGAAATTTTCCAGACTTATGGGATGTCAGACAAAGTCAGCGTGCGGATGTCTTCCGGGTTGTATGAAATCATGACCACCGGGCTGCGCGTGCGCGAGTTTGCTTTTGTGCCGCTGGTTTGTGTGAATAAGGTTCGCCTGACAGGGTTTGATAACTTCTTGAAGTTGCTGTTGGACTACGGGCTGACCATCCCGGCGGTCATCCTTCTCTCACCACTCATGCTGCTGATTGCCATTGCGGTTAAGCTGGATTCGCCAGGTCCAATCATTTACCGTCGCCGGGTGATGGGGGTTAACAACCGCATGTTTGACGCCTTCAAGTTTCGCACCATGTACGTGGATGGCGATCAGATCCTGGCAAATAATGCCGAGCTTCAGAAAGAGCTGAACACAAAGCGAAAACTCAAAAGGGATCCGCGCGTCACCCGCCTGGGCGCAATCCTGCGCAAACTAAGCCTGGATGAACTGCCGCAACTGTTCAACGTCTTGCGATACGAAATGTCGTTGGTAGGGCCGCGCATGATTCACCCGGATGAGATGAAAGAATACAACCAGTGGGGCATGAACCTGCTCACGGTACGGCCGGGGATCACCGGCCTGTGGCAGGTGAGCGGCCGCTCCGACTTGACCTATGCAGACCGGGTCCGCCTGGATATGCAATATATCCGCAACTGGAGCATCTGGCTGGATTTGCAGCTGTTGGTGCAAACAATCCCAGCCGTTCTCAGGAGCCGGGGGGCTTACTAACAAAGAGGCCAACATTATGATCATTGTACAGACTCCGCTACGGGTTAGTTTCTTGGGCGGCGGAACCGATTTCCCTTCCTATTTTATGGAAGAGGGGGGGACAAACATTTTGAGTTCTGCCATCGACAAGTACATTTTTGTGACGATCAAAAAGCGTTTTGATGCCAAGATACGCGTTGGGTACACCCGCACAGAGATTGTTGACTCAGTTGACGAAGTCCAACATGAACTGATTCGGGAGGCAATGCACCTGACGGGTATCCAAAAAGGTGTCGAGGTTACCACCATGGGCGATATCCCGGCGGGCGCTGGCCTGGCCTCCTCGAGCGCCGTCACGGTAGGAGCACTGCACGCGATGTACACCTACCTGGGTGAGTCGGTCACTGCTCACCAGTTGGCGAAGGAAGCCTGCGATATCGAGATTACCCGCCTGAACAAACCCATCGGCTTGCAAGACCAATACATTTGCGCTTTGGGTGGTTTTCGCTTTCTGGAGTTTCACCCTGACGGCAAGGTCATCAGCGAGCGAATTGAGCTGGAGCCGCGTTTGCGCAATCGTCTGAATGAGAGCCTGCTCCTCTTTTACACCGGGATGACTCGCCAGGCTGATTCGATTCTGGGAGAGCAGAAGGAGAACATTCACAACAGCCGCAAGCTGCTTCATCAGATCAAGCACATGGCCTGTCTGGCCAGGGAAGAGCTGATGGCGGGCAACCTGGATATCATCGGCGAACTGCTGCATGAAAACTGGATACTCAAGAAGCAACTGGCCAGCCGGGTGAGCAACCCCACCATTGATGCCATATATGAGGCGGCGCTCAAAGCTGGGGCAATTGGCGGTAAAATAACTGGGGCTGGCGGTGGTGGCTTTTTCCTGCTCTATTGCCCTTATGAAAAGCGTGAAGCGGTGCGAGATGCCCTGAGCTCCCTTGAAGAGGTCCCCTTTAACCTGGAGCCAGATGGCTCGAAGGTGATCTTCAACTACCGGCGGTAGGCGCGCTTCCTCCAGACCCCAATAACCTTCACAAACGTTGATGGAGAAATAATCGATGAATATTCTGCTAACCGGCGGAGCCGGTTATATTGGGTCAATTGTTTCCGAGCAGCTCATTGAGCGCGGCGAACAGGTGATCGTTTTTGATAATCTTTACCAGGGCCATCGCCCGGCGGTGCACCCGCGGGCGAAATTCATCCAGGGCGACCTGGCAGATCGCGCGGCGGTCAAGCAGGTGTTTGACGAGAACCCAATCGATGCCGTGATGCACTTCGCCTCTTACACCCTGGTGGGCGAATCGATGGAAAAGCCGTTCAAATACATTGGCGATAACGTCACCAATGGGTTAAATCTGCTTCAGGAGACGGTTGCGCATGGTGTGCGGCGGTTTATTCTCTCCTCCACCGCCAACCTGTTTGACCGTCCGGCTCGTATGCCCATTGATGAAGATGAACAAATTGTGCCCGGAAGCCCTTATGGTGAGAGCAAGTACTTGTTGGAGAGGATCCTGGCCTGGTTGGATCGCACCGCGGGCTTGAAATTCGCGGCATTGCGCTATTTCAACGCCGCCGGCGCCAGCGAGCGCTTTGGCGAGGACCACAACCCGGAGACTCACCTGATCCCCTTGGTTCTCAAGGTGGCGCTGGGCCAACTGCCTCAGATTCAGGTGTTCGGCGGAGATTACCCCACACCGGATGGCACCTGCGTGCGCGATTATATTCACGTGATCGATCTGGCTCAGGCCCATATCCTGGCATTGCAGGCGCTTGACCGCGGCAGCCGCCTGTACAACCTGGGCAACGGCCAGGGTTTCAGCGTGAAGCAGGTGATTGAAACAGCCCGCCAGGTGACCGGGCGCCCGATCCCCTATGTGGTTCGCGATCGCCGGCCGGGCGACCCGGCCACGCTCATCGCTAGTTCGGAGCGGATCCGCCGGGAGTTGGGCTGGCAGCCGCAATATCCCAGGCTGGAGGATATTTTGAACAGCGCCTGGCAATGGCACTTGCGGCACCCAGGCGGTTATGAAGGCTAAGTTACAGTAATACAGTAGTAAACTTGCTCATTAATTCTTGGTAGTTTTGTGACAGGAGATAAAGATATGACAAACTATCCCGGTTCGGTTAAGCCGGATGTTGTGGAAGGCACCACGCAATCCAAAGACCCTCTGAATCAGTATCTGGTGGAGCTGGAAGAAGCCGTGCGCCTGCTGCGGCGCGATACGCTCTGGCAGGCCACTCAGGTCTTGTTTGATGCCTGGCGGCGCGAAGCGCAGATCTTTGTCCTCGGCAATGGCGGGAGCGCAGCAACGGCTTCTCACATGGCCAACGATCTGAATAAGCTGACGATCACACCGGGCAAACCGCGCTTCAAAGTGATTGCCCTCACAGATAATGTGCCATTGATGACTGCCTGGGGGAACGACTCGTCCTACGAGGATGTTTTTTCCGAACAGTTGATCAATTTTATCCGCCCTGGGGATGTGGTTGTGGCGATCTCTGCCAGTGGAAATTCGCCCAATGTGCTGCGGGCAGTGGCAACAGCACGGGAGCACGGCGCAGTGACGGTTGGGCTTACCGGGGACAGCGGCGGTAAACTCAAAGGAATGGTGGATCACTGCGTGTTAACGCCCACTGGAAATATTTGCCAGCAAGAGGATTGTCACCTGATTGCTGAACATGCCATTGCAAATACCCTCAAGAAACTGGTAGAATCGGCATAGCAGTGTCTTCCATTGCCCAATCAGACAAGGGGTAGGTGAATAAGCCAGGATGAACCGGGCCGTTTTTCTGGACCGTGACGGGGTGATCAACGCCATGGTCTACAACACCGAATTTGGTCTGGTGGATTCTCCTGCCAACCCGCGGGAGTTTCGTTTGCTGCCTGGCGCAGCGGATGCAATCCGCTGGATCAACCAGTTGGGTTTCCTGGCGGTAGTGATTTCTAATCAACCCGGAATTGCCAAGGGAAAATTTTCACTTGCCCTGCTGGAGGCGATGACTCATCTCATGCGCTCTGAGCTGGCGGCTCACGGAGCGATCCTGGATGCAGTTTATTATTGCTATCATCATCCAGATGGGGTGATCCGGCAATATCGTCAGGTTTGTGAGTGCCGCAAGCCGAAGCCAGGTATGTTGTTGCAGGCATCTGCAGAGATGGGCATCGCCCTGGATCGATCATATTTTATTGGCGACGGGATTACGGATATGCAAGCAGGGCAGGCAGCTGGTACGACGAATATCCTGGTTTATTCCAGCTTTAAATGTTATATTTGTGAAGAACTCAGCCGCCATCTTGTTCAGCCAGATCACACTGTCAGCAGTCTGTACGACGGTGTGAAATTGATTCAAAACCTGGAAACAGGTGAGAATCGGGAGGAATAAAGGCAACCTGTCTATGGCGATCAAGCAATATTTTGAGCCACTGTTTAAGTGGTGGAAGTTGATTTTTATGGCCTGTCTGCTGGCAGGAATCTCCAGCTTTTGGGTAATCAGCCGTCAACCGCCGATCTACCAGACGCGCACTTCTATTGTGATTGGGCGGGCAGTCTATGAGCCAAACCCTTCGGGGGGTGAGCTCGGGCTGGCGCAGCAACTGGCTACTTACTATGCCAACCTTGCCACGCGCGATGTCATACGAGCGGCCACCATGGAAGCCCTAAACCTGGCCTGGTTGCCAGAATACACGTCCCAGGCGGTGCCGAACAGCCAGATCATTGAAATTTCAGTGACCGATACCGACCCTTACCGCGCTCAAGCGGTTGCCAATGAGCTTGCCAATCAGCTCATCAAGCAAAGCCCGTCTAACCCCGATCTGCAGGAGCAACAACGGCAAGAGTTCATTCGCGGACAACTGGAATTGCTGGAGGCACAGATCAAGGATACGCAGGAGGAAATCGCCCAGAAGGAAAATGAGCTAGGCGGCTTGAACAGCGCTCGGCAGATTGCCCAGGCTCAGGCGGAGGTCACCACCCTGCGACAAAAGCTCACCACCCTGCAGTCAAATTACGCCACGATGCTCAGCAGCTCGCTTGGCCGCGCTCCAAACAGCTTAAACTTGCTTGAGGCTGCGCGGTTGCCCAACCGTCCGATTGGCCCTAACCGGGGCACGGTTGTCCTGTTGTCAATTGCCATTGCATTCCTGATCTCCGCCGGGGCAGCATACCTGATTGAATACCTGGATGATACGCTTGAAACTCCTGAGGAGATAAACCGGGCCTTACATCTGCCTGTGATCGGCTTCATCCCTGAGATCGATAAAGAAGTCGATAAAGCCACAATCGTGGTAGAACAGCCGAAGTCGTTGGTAGCGGAAGCCTTTCGGGCTTTGAAAGTCAGCCTGGACCTTGCTCAGGTCGATGCCCCGTTCAAATCGATCCTGGTCGCCAGCGTGAGCAAGACCGAGGGCAAGTCTGTGGTTGCATCCAACCTGGCGCTGACCCTGGCCAAGAGTGGCAAGAAGGTGATTTTACTGGATGCCGACTTGAGGCGTCCCAGTCTGCACACTTACCTCAAGCTACCCAATGAAAAAGGCCTGAGTACGCTGCTCAGTGGCGAGGATACCCTTCAGGAATGTATGAATGAGATGCCAGACAAGAATCTTTCTGTGATCACGACTGGCGAGATCAAAGGATACCCTGCCGATCTGATCGGATCAGAGCACATGAGAGATCTGCTGAGCGATCTGTCCGATCACGCTGATATTCTGATTGTGGATGGCCCGCCCATGCTGGTGACCGATTCCACCCTCCTGGCTAACGAAGTGGATGAAATTTTGATCGTGGTTGGATATGGCCTTACCCGTAAGTCGGAAGCTATTGTGGCCTTGAGGCGCCTGGAAAGCGTGGGAGTAAAATTTGCTGGTGTGGTATTAAACCGCATTCCCCGCAGCAACAAGGGTTACTATAAACTTTATCATTACGATTATGGCCTTCCTGCCGATGCGAAGCGCTCGCTCCGGCTGGGAAAGCTATCTATCCCCCTGGGATCCAGGCACGCTAAAGTGGATGCGAATCAGCCAGCCGCCGCAGATGAGGCGAATCCAGGCTAAAAGGCCGCCATATCGGCGGATGAAACGTTCTATTCTTTACTGATCCTGTCGCTGCGGTTGAATGAAACCGCAGCGCTTTTTTTAACCTGGCAATCTGGAATATCAGTATAATTAAATCGCCGGCATGGTTCGAGATAGCAATTTCAAGAAAGGCGAAGATGCCAACAAACCTGCCACCGGAATATTTTGAAGCGGATAAGCGATATCGAGAGGCACAATCGCCGGCGGATAAAATTGCCTGCCTTGAAGACCTGATCAGTACGGTGCCGAAACACAAAGGCACCGATAAGCTGCGCGCAGATTTGCGCCGTCAGCTCTCCAGGCTCAAGGAGGAAGCTCAGGCGCACAAGAAACATAGCGCGCATCAGGCAACATTCCAAATTGAGAAAGAAGGCGGCGGGCAGGCCGTGGTGATTGGACCGACAAACGTGGGCAAATCCACGCTGGTGGCCGCGCTGACCCATGCTGAGCCAGAAATTTCATCGGCGCCTTTCACCACCTGGAAGCCGATTCCCGGGATGATGCCGGTGAAAGATATCCAGGTTCAACTGGTCGATACACCGCCCACGGACCGCGAATTTGTTGAGCCTGCCCTGTTTGACCTGATCCGGCGGGCTGATCTGGTCCTTGTGATGGTGGATTTGCAATCCGACCCCTTGCAGCAACTGGCAGACACGCTCTTGTTGCTGGAGGTTCACCGAATTGCTTCGATGGACCGCCGCGAGCGATATGCCAGCCAGGATCGGATGGTATTCTTACCCCTGCTTATTCTGGCAAATAAGTGCGACGACGAAAGCCAGGATGAAATCTATGACCTGTTTTGCGCCTTGCTAGGCGAGGATTGCCCGATGATCGCGGTTTCTGCAATGACCGGCAGGAATTTCGACCTGCTCAAAGAGCGAGTCTATCAGGCGCTGGGCATCATTCGAGTTTACGCCCGGCCGCCAGGGAAGGAACCCGATCTGGAGCGTCCTTTTGTTTTGAAGAAAGGCAGCACGGTGTCTGACCTGGCGCGCAAGATCCATCGCGACTTTTACGAGAAGCTGAAATCGGCGCGCGTGTGGGGCAGCAGCGCTTTCGAAGGGCAAATGGTCCAGCGCGATTATGTTCTCCAGGATGGAGATATCGTCGAATTGAAACTCTAAAGGGCGGGGGTTCAGTCCAGGCCCCAGGCATATACATGTTGTGGATTGATCCGGATCAATAAATGTTCGGGATCATGCAGCCAGGATTGCGGTTCGGCTTCCAATACACCCTGCGGGCCCAGGTAGCGAGTATAAATGCGGGCGCCGCGTTCAATGCCCATGACCGGATCGGCGATCAGCTCCGCCTGGCCTTCAAAAACCACGCCAGGCGCTGGGCCACTCCCGCCAGGCGTGTCAATCACCAAAGAAACGCGTGGGTTTTTCCGGATTTCGCGCACTTTGCGGGTCGAGCCGAACGAGCTGATCCAAATGAACTCGCCATCCCATTCGTACCAAACCGGCACGACATGCGGCTGCAGGGTGGCAGGGTTGCAGGTGGCCAGGCGGGCCAGGTGAGCGCCGTCCAAAAAAGCGCGCACCAGCGGTTTTTGAGCGACTTTCAGGTTTGATGGCATGGGCTTACCACTTTCTACGAGTTGATCAGTTCGAGCACGTTAGGAAGCAAGGCCTGGGTGGTCGCCAGAGACTCATGGGCATAAATGGTGGGATTGCCTTTCCAATCCCCAAAATAACCACCTGCCTCGCTCAGGATTGGCGGGAAGGGGCCGCAGTCCCATATGTTCATAACCGGATCGAGCATAATGTCCACCCGGCCGGTAGCTACGAGCAAGTAGCCGTAAGCGTCGCTCCAGCCAACCTGGTAGTAACAGTTTCTGATCAGTCGGTTGAAGGTCTGGATGCGGCCATGCTTCTCAAAGGCTTGCGCGCTGGTGGTGGAGAAGTAAGCTCTTTTCAGGTCGGTGATGGGAGAGACCTGCGCTGGCCGTCCATTCCACCAGCAGCCTGCGCCGGTGGCAGCGGCGATCATCTCATCCAACGCTGGGAAATAGGCTGCGCCGACTTCAACCCGGCCTTCAATTTCAAGCCCCAAAAGCACACCATACAACGGGACGCCGCGAATGAATGATTTGGTGCCGTCGATGGGGTCAATGATCCAGCGATGCGTGGCGCCCTGGCTTTCTTTCAGGCCAAACTCTTCGCCGATAATGGCGTGACCAGGATAGGCATCTTCAATCCGGCTGCGGATCAGCTCTTCGGCCTTGCGGTCAGCGATGGTGACCGGTGAATCGTCGGCTTTGTAATCCACGGATAGGCTGGATTGGTAGTATCCCAGGGTCAGCCGGCCTGCCAGATAGGCAGTCTCTGTGGCAAACTTCAGATAATTGGATAGCACATTTGAATTCATAGATTTTGATCATAACATAAAATCTGTTACAATCGAAAGCGTTGGGACATCGCCCCAGGTTCGCCGTGAATCGCTATTCATTGCACCGCGCCGCTTTTCTTATCTGGCTTATCAGTTTGGTCCTGCTCCTGATCTCGTGCAACTTGTTTGCTGCACAGGATGGGTTGCAGGCCACTGCTTCAGCCGTCAATGCCCAACAGACCAGCCTTGCCCAGACGGTTTCTGCCATTGCCCTGGGAGTTGGCTCACAGACATTGCCGCCTCAGGCACAACTGTTGGTCACCCCAGACGCGACAGGCACTCTTGAAGCGGCCAGCCCCACTCCACTGATCATCGTTACCCATACCATGACAGAGCCAAATCTGGCCGAAGAGCGCCTGCTGAATTCGGCCCGGATCTTGCTTTTTGAAGACATGTCGGCCTCACGACAGATAAGGCTGGTCAAGGAGGCTCTGGATGAGGCTGGTTATTTTTACCTGGATGTGGGTAGCGCCAAGGGTTGGTTCAAGTCGCAACTGCTTTCGGGGGAAAAGTGGGATCTGATCATCGCTTCGGCGGAGGCAGAGCGCGAGTTTGGCGGGGAGCTTTATGAATATCTCGATGATCACCTGGGGCGCGGGGCAGCCGTGATCCTCGAAAGCTGGGACCTGGATAGCGCCCCAGATGGCCGGGTGAGGCCCTTGCTGGCTCGCTGCGGTGTGGCTGTGCAGAGTGACTGGTATGAGCCGGAGATGAGGGTCTTCTATTGGACCGACCCGGCCCACCCGATTTTCAATCAGCCCAATGATCTGGCCTCCGGCTTGCGCAACGCTGCCCCGCTCTGGCGCGGGGACGTGGGCGACCTGCTCCAAATTGAACCGGTCATCGGTGCGCCCTCTGGGGATCCGCTCATTTTAGCCGATGTCAACCGCTCCTGGACTCAGGATCGTGGTTTGCTGGTTTCGTGTCTGGGTGGGCGAATGATCTTGCAGACTTTTCGCTCGCATGAATATCATCACAATGACATGGTAGCCCTGTGGCAAAATTACATCTACAATGCGCTGATCAGTCAATTTGCGTTTACGCAGGCCAGCCTGCCAACGCCAGCCGCCACCTACATCCCCGTCACGCCGCTCCCCGAGCCAACCCAGGCTGGCCCAACGCCTGGTCCTGGATACACCTTTCCGCACGCCTGTGGCCAGGCCCTCACCGCTCGTTTGATTGACTCGCCCCGGTTCCAAAAAGACCTGTTTGAGCACCATGCGTCGGGCACTTTTTTGACCCTGCGCCTGGAGCTGGCAAACCAGAGCAACTTCCCGATCCAGATTTGGGATCAGGATTATTTTGTGCAGGGTGAGGTGGATGGTGAGATCGTAACCTATTCCCCGCATGCGGCCGCAACCGGCTACCTTTACATTGAGCAGCCTTCGAACCTCTACCAGGATCTGATCCAGCCGGGGGAGACATGGCGTACAGCGTTGGCCTTCGATGTGGCGCCGGCAGGCCAGGGATGGACATTTGTCTTGCGTCCTGGCAGCGAGTTTAATGAGCAAGTCTGCGAGGTCAGCATCCCACTTTCACGCTGAGAGCCTGGCATTGGCTGGGATGGCCGGGTGAGAAAGGGCTGTTCGGGTCATTCCGGCTTAATACATTTGTCGCAAATTCATTCGATCCAGCGTTGAAATCGGTTTTACTCATTTATAATAGACCAACATAACTGGTAGTCAGTCAAATTGATTTCGATGGGCTGTAGTGACGACTTTCGTCGTTTTTTGCGCCTGTAACGGCTAAAGCCGTCACTACAAATCCATCATTTTCTCATTGACTGAACACTAGTTGATGTGGAAAAATACGGACGAATCGTTCAAAAGAATTGGAAATTGATCTATGTTGGATCAACTGCTCGCTGTCATTGCTGTCTTAGCCTGGGTCTGGTTTGTGGTCTTCCTGTTTTCGGTGTTGCTCCATGCGTACCGGGCAGGTGGGATGCGCCAGGCCTTGCGGTCTTTTCTCTCCTTCCGAGTTTTGGTAGGTCTGTTGGTGGCTGTCGGCCTGTCAATGCTCAGCGCCAGCCTGGTGTTCATTGAGCCGCAAGAAGCCGGGGTGGTGATCTCGATCACCAGTCCCAGTGGTTATCGCGAACAGCCACTGCGCTCGGGTTTGCGGGCCATTGTGCCGCTGGCGGAGCGGGTGGTGCGCTATCCGATCTACTGGCAGACCTATACCATGTCCTCCGATGCCCAGGAAGGGGCGAAATCGGGGAATGACGCGATTGCTGCCCGAACCTCGGATGGCCAGGTGGTTTATCTGGACAGCTCAATCATCTACCGGATTGACCCCAACGAGGTCATCCGGGTGCACACGGACTTGCAGAACCGATACGTGGAAGACTTCATCCGCCCAGTGATGCGCGGGGTGATCCGCACGGAGGTCTCTCAGTTCACCGCCGAGGAGATTAACAGCTCCCGACGCAAGAACCTGGAGGCTAACCTGGAAGATCTGCTGCGAGGCGCTCTTGGGGATAAGGGCTTCATCCTAGACCGCTTTTTGCTGCGCAATATTGCCTTCTCGCAGGCGTTCTCGTCTGCCATCGAGCAGAAACAGGTCGCTGAGCAAGAACGCATCCAGCGCGAATACCAGGCTGAGCAAATACGCAAGCTGGCTGAGGGTGAGCGCGACCGGCAAAAGATTGAGGCTGAAGGCCGGGCAGCTGCAATCGAGCGCGAAGCCCAGGCCAAAGCTACGGCGACGGTGCTGCAGGCCAAAGCAGACTCCGACGCCTTGCGGTTGATCAACCAGGCATTGCAACGTGACCCATCGCTGTTGCTGTATCGCTATATTGAGAAGCTCTCGCCCAACCTGCGGGTGATGCTGCTGCCCAACGATGCGCCCTTCATTCTGTCGGTGCCCGACCTGACCGGCGATCTGGGGACAGTGGGTGCGCCCTCGACGGCCATAACAGGCACTATCACCAACACATTGACCATTCCTCCTGTGATCAGTACACCCACCCCCACGCCCACCATAGCCCCCTCGCCAACCCCTTGAGCGGCGCTGGCAAAGAGGAGTATGTTATAATTCTGCCGTCTAGCATCCTGAATATATCAAAGTTTAGCTTTGGAAGGAGAGAAACATGCAATTACTTGTTCTTCTGCTAATTGCGGGGGTGATTGGTTATTTTGTTGCGCGCAGCAGATTCAGCAAGCCGATCGACAGCGCAACAGAGAAGGTGGCTGATGTATCCCGCGGTGCGGCGGACAAGGCCGAGGGATGGTGGCGCAGGACTTTTCGTCAGAAGAAAGAGCAACCAGCCAGCGAGGTGATCGAAGGCTCAGCGGTGGATGCAAGCCCGCAACCCGCCGAGAAGCAGCCCAGCCGCCGCAAGAGTTCAGAGGCAGAGTCCGAAACCAGCGAATAAGTTTTGCTCAACCAGGTAAATTAAAAGACCAGGCTGTCTGGGTTAAGATAGTCTGGTCTTATTGCATTAATATTCATAGCATCAGCTTTCTAACCTCCCCAATTCAAGACATGTTCCACCAGCCCCAGGTATTGTTTTGCAGCTCGGCTTTCGGGGGCCATCTCGAAAATTGTTTTGCCCTCTACGGCGCATTCGCGCAGGATCGTGGCACGGTGAATGGGGCTGAGCATGGCGCCGGAAAAGCGCTTTTGCAGGTCCTGTAACGTGGCTTTACTCTCTCGGGTAACCGTATCATAGAATGTGGGCAAGATGCCCAGAACACGGCCCTGCCATTTGTACTCCTCCTGGATGCGCTTGAGGGTTTGGGCAATGTTGTACACCCCATCGGTCGCCAGGTAATCGACGGCGCAAGGGATCAGTACGCCATCCGCAGCCCACAGCGCCTGTTCTTGCAATTCCCCCACACTGGGAGAAGTATCGATGACAATGTAATCCAGTCCATCCTTTTGGGCCGGGACGACCAGCTTGCTGTGGATGAACGAAATGGGCGTGCGCTGGACGTTGAGCACGGTCTGCGCAGTTGAGGTCTTCCGGTCTCCCAATATGACCAGCAGACCTTTCCGATCGGTCAGGCGCGTCACTTGCTTGAACGGGGATTCAGCCACTAACAGGTTGAATGTGCCCGGCTCGGGCTTTAATCCCAGGATCGTGGCGCACTGGCCCTGCGGGTCCAGATCGACGAGCAAGACGCGTTTACCCTGCAAGACCAGGCCATGCGCCAGGTTGACCGCGGTTGTGGTCTTACCCACCCCGCCCTTCTGATTTGCCACAGTGATCGTTTGAGTCATGATACCTCCCGTTGACCGGCCGGGAGCCTACTCTGTAGAGGCCGAGGCTGGGGGGATGAAATCGCTCGGCCAGGACGTGAAGCTGTTGTAAACGATTTTGCCCAGGTTCGCCTTTAAAAGATAGCTCAGGTTGTCTTCCAGCTTGATTTCTTCCTGAAATTTTACATTCTGAAGATTGGTGAAGCGCAGATCGGCGCCAGTGAGGTTCACGCCAGCCAGCGAGGTTGGCAAGAGACGTTTTCCCCACATTCGGGTATCGCTCAGGTCGGCCGCGCAGACATAGGCGCGGGCGTTGCGCCAGATCTCGCTGTAGTAAAAGTTGCTGCCTGCATCTTCATCAAAGCGCACCGGCACGTTGGCTACTGTGCCGTTATTCGCCACCAGAAAATCCCCATTAAAGCAATCGCTTTGCGCCAGGAAACGAAACAGCTCTGCGTAGGTCAGGTCGGCGGTGAATGTCACCGGCGTGCTGCTCCACAGGGCAGCGCCATCCAGGTTGACTTCCGAGAGGTCGGTGCCAGAAAGGTTGGCCCCGGCAAGCCTGGCGCCAAGCATGTCGGTGTTAGCCAGGTCAGCGCCTGCCATGTTTGCGCCTCGCAGGTCGGCTCCAGACATGTTCACGGCGCTCAGGTCAGCGCCGCGTAAATCAGCATGGCGGAAGTTAGCCCTGGAAAGGTTCAGGCCACGCAAATCAGCGTTTGCCAGCTTGGCAGCCTGGAAATCGGCTCCAGAAAGGTTAGCGCCGTAGAGCACGGCTTTCAGGGTTTGGGTAATCCCACCGATCTGGCGGTTGTCGACAATCGTGACCGGTGCCGAGTCGCTGCGGCTCAGGTCTGCCTGGGTCAAATCTGCCCCGGCAAGGGTTGCGCCGGCCAGGTAACTGCCGGAGAGATCGGACCGGTTTAACAGGGAACCATCCAGATTAGTGCGCGTGATTTGGCCGTTTTGCTCGTAAATATCAAAGCGGGCGTCCGTCAGGTCGGCGTTTTCCAGCACCACCCCGGCCAACCCGGAGCCATAAAACCGGGCCCGGTTGAGCTTTGCGCCGGTCATGATCGAGCCATCGAAATACCCGGAGGTGCTTACAATCCCGGTCAGGTCAGCATTGGTCAGATCAGATCCGGAGAGGTCAGCGTTGAAAAAGCTGGCGCCGGCCAGGTTGGCTCCAGGCAAGGATGCCCCCACCAGGTTTGCTCGGTCCAGGGTGGCACCGAGCAAGTTTGCTTTGGTCAGGTTGGCGCCGTACATTTCGGAACCTTCCAGGTTCACCCCGCTCAGTTCAGCGCCGGAAAGATCGGCCCCGTTTAAATTGGCATCCGTGATCAGCGCCCCGCTCAGCCTGGCCCCATTCAGCTTAGCCCCGATCAGGTTGGCCTTGTTCAACCGGATGGCGGTGAGCTGAACATCTTGGGTCAGGTCGACATCTTTGAGAATGGCGCTGGAGAGGTCGGCGCTGCTCAGGTTGGTGTTCTGCAGGGTTGCCCCGGTCAGGTTGGCGCCGTTCAGTTGAGCGCCCAACAGGATGGCGTCGGTAAAATCGGCCTCAGCCAGGTTTGAGGAGACCAGGACCGAGCCGCTCAGGTCGGCCCCGTTAAGTTTGGCACCGCGCAGGGATGCGCCGGTGAAATCCGCGCCATTCAGGATGGCATTGGTGAAGTCAGCGCCGTCCAGCGGTTTGTCACGGAAATCCCTGCCAGTCAGGTTGGCATTGGTGCAGCGCGGCGGGCAGCTCAGGTTGCGAAACAGATAAATGCTGCCAATGACTGCCAGGACCACCAGCAGCACCGCGGCTTCATCAAGCCATTCACGCCAGACAAATTTCTTTTTCTGAGCAGGTGATTTATCAACCATGTCCAAAGTCACTTTCCCTGGTAGATAGCCGAAGAGGGGATATCAAAGCCCAGGGGCCAGGCCGTGTTCTCATCGTAGATTACGCCTTGCAGGATAGCGTTATGCAGGTATGGCTTCAGGCGCACCTCGGTCAGGGCAGCCACTCGTCGGTCGGCCAGGATGCGGCTCATTTCGGTCTGGTTAAGCGCCTGTAAAAATTCGCTGCCGGTCAGGTTTTCATAAGAGAAGCCTGCCGGAGCATTTGGGGGATACGGCAGTTCCAGGATTGCTCCGGTCAGGTCCGCTCCGCGCAGGTCTGCACCACTCAGGTCTGTCCCGGCCAGAAAAGCGCCGTTGAGTTTGGCGTTGGAAAGATCAGCGCCAGTCAGATTGGTGCCAAAGAAGGTACTGCCGGTGAGGTCGGCGCTTTGCAGGTTTGCGCCCACCAGTTGGCCGAGGTTTATCCACGAGCCAGAGAGTCGCGCCCGGCGCAGGTCGGCGCCGTTAAAATTGGACAGGCTGAGCACACTCCCGTTCAGACTGCTGTCATTCAGCAGGGCGCCGCTCAGGTTGGCTTCATACATCTCGACGCCGTTCAGGTTCACACCGCCCAGGTTGCAGCCAATCATTTCTGCGCCGCCCAGCCGGACGCCGTTCATCAAGGTCCTGGTCAGGTCAACGCGGATCATCGAGACCCCGCTCAAATCAGCGCCGCTCAGATCAGCCTGGTCCAGGTAGGCATTGCGCAGGTTAGCCAGCGAAAGGTCGCTCCCAACCAGGCGCGCCCCGGTCAGGTTTGCGCTTTCCATGTCTGCTTGCGAGAGTGTGGCGCCAGTCAGGTTGGCGTTGCTCAGGTCGGCTTCAACCAGGTTGGCCTTGGTCAAATTTGCATTCATCATCTGGGCGTTGCTGAAATCCTGGTCGCGCAAATTGGCGCTATTCAGATTGACACTGATACACTGATCCGGGCAATTGCGTTGCGACCCAGACTGACACCCGGCCAGCAGGGCAACCACAAAGATAAGGAAAATCAGCCTTCTAAAGGGCATGCCTGGTTTTCAGTCAAGCGCTCTGTCTGAATGGAAATAGCTGGTTGAGCGTCTGTCGGCGCTGATCGCAGCCGCAGCTTTTTCCGGTGGTTTGTTCATATACCCTGGCCAACTGGTCCATGCCGGTCAGGTGAGCCAGGTCGGCAACGGTGTCTCCTAACCCCTGGCCTGCTTTCAATCCGGTGCGAATTTTCATCGTGTAAGTTTCCTTTACCAATCTTGTGTATTATATCAGTGGTCAATTCAAGCTGAGTAAGCGCGTCTATGGGTGTGCGATGACCAGCAAAGTTGGCGCACGTCGCAGCACACACTGCAAAGCGCGCTCCAGGTTCTCGGGGTCCAACGCGCCGAAGCTCTCGTCCAATACGATCAGGTCGGCTTTCTGCAGCAAGGTGCGGGCAATGAACAGCCGGCTGCGCTCGCCATGCGAAAGCTGCCAGCCGCTCTCGCCGACCATCTGCTGGAATCCGGAGGGCATACGCTGGAGCACCTCGCCCAGGCCCAGTTCCTGGCAAATGCTCTCGGCTTCCTCAAGGTCCTCGGGTTTAGGTGGCCAACCTCGCCCCATCAGCAAGTTAAACGCCAGCGTCTCAGAAAACACGTAGTTTTCCTGGAATTGGGGCGCCATGACCACTCGTTTGCGCCATTCCTCCACGCCAAGCAATTGGCGGTCGAAGCCCCAGAGCAAAAGCGAGCCGGATTCGGGCGCTCGCAAGCCGGTGAGCACAGCCGCAAGGGTGGATTTTCCGCCGCCCGAAGGTCCTTCCAACAAGAGTCGATCTCCAGGGTAAATCTGTAAGGTGCAATCCTGCAAGATCGACCGGCCTTGCGGCCGGTAGCGAAAGCTCACATCCCTGGCCTGAATCAACGCTTGCTGTCCGTTAGCAGGTGCCGTCTGGACCTGCCCTGCAGCCGATGAGTCTGGCATCCGGCCGCGAGCCGGCGGGACGAAGCCCAGGGCAGGTAACTGGCGCGGGCGGGCAGCGGCTTTGAACAGCGGCCCAACCTGTTGCCAGGCGTTGGCCAGGCTGGATAAGCTCTGTGTTCCGGCGGTGAGCTTGCCCAAGCCTTGCGAGGCCAGCAGCATCCCACCCAGGCTGATCGCCAGCGATTGTGGAGTGGGATTGCCCGCCACATAGGCCAGGGCAATCCCCGCCAGGCCGACCAGGATCCAGCCCCGGGTGATGAAAGAGCTGATCCCGATACCTGTTTGATCCATGCTTTCGGAGAGCTTAAGATAGCGATCCAATTCCTGATCCTCATCTTCATGCCAGCGGCGCGGGTCTTGCTGGATCAGGCGGGTGCGGTGGCCAACCATCTCCTCCACCAGGTGATTGGTCATCTCCCGGTAGGCCTCAGTCCATTCGCGGCTGTTTTGATAGTAGCGCCACAGCATCACCAGGGTGAGCAACACCCAGATCACCAGGCTGGCGGCGCTGATAGCTCCGCCAGAGCCATTGAAGAGGATCACAACGGCCAGGCCCAGCTCAATAAATGAGAGCAGGGCAGTGAAACCGCCGCTCAGAGCCAGCATCTCCACCGCCTCAGATTCCATCACCCGGTTCAGAAACTGGCCCATGCCCTGGTGGCGAATTTCTTCTGGATCCAGCTTCAGGGTGCCCAGGATCAGCCGTTGCTTGAACAGCGCACCTGCGCTCATCGAGAGCTCGCTTTGGGCATCGCTGACAACGATTTGTACCGGAATAGATGAGAGCAACAGGATGGCCCAGGCTGCCAGCCAACCCAGGTCAAAATGGCCCTGGAAAATTCCCCGGCCGATGACAAACCAGGAAGCCACCGAGAGCAACTGCTGGATAAAATACATGAACAGCATGATCCTGACCGGTCGATAAACCCCGGCATGGTGGAACTGGTTGTGCAGGCTGGCCGAGGGCGGCAGGCGCAGCAGCCAGCCCGCCTCTATCCGCAGAGGGCCGAGCTGGTCGCGCAAAACAGCCGCCCGGGCACGCTGCAGCCGTTCCGCCGGCACATCGGCATCGACCAGCAGTTGATCAATTTGCTCCCCCAGATAAGCGTCATAAGGCCGGGTGAGCAAGGCCTGCAGCGTTGCCAGGTTCAGGCGGCGCACGCGCAGATCTGGGCACAGGATGGAAACCTTGTTAGATGCGCCGCGCACCAGCGCCACAAAAGCAGGGCCGGCGAGCGATTCGCCTGTCGGAGATGTGCCTGGCAGCCTCAGGATCGCCGGGCCGCCGGCCTGGAGCAAAAGGTCCAGATCGGCGTATTGCGCGCTCACCGGCTCCGCTTCCAGCCCCAGGTAGCCGGCGGCGTTGTCCAGCCAGGCGCCGAGTTCCGCGTCGCTGGATAAGCCCAAACCGTCGGGCGGCTGAGGCAACTGAACCAGCCGGGCAGTCAGCCCGGCTTTACGCGCCAGATTTTCGGTTAACTCACCCAGACGGGTCACCGGCCAGGCGATCTGTTCAAGATTGGGCTCTCTGGCTGCCATGCAAGCGGTCCCAGGCTGGAAATGGCAGGCAACACCTGCCAGGTTGGAAAGTCAAAAAACAGGTGGGCGCAAAAGCCGCACCCGCACTCAGTCTCTTGAAATCTTATCATGTGCACAGACAAGGGACAAGAGGAATTTGTCGCAGGGGGGAATGGGTTTTAGCTATGTCATTTGTCGCATCTTTCGGTTGTGGCTTTGAAATCTCATTTATAATTGGTCAAATTGTAGTGTTGGCTCATGGAGCATTAGGGTGTCCATTCAATTCTCTCGCTCAATGCGCGCCTTGCGCCTGGATAGTTTCCGTGCCACGCGCATTGGCTTAGTTTTTGCCATCTTCATCATGCTGGCCTTGATCCTGTGGTTTTTCCTGGCCAAAGTGACGCTGTACGAAATCAGCAACTCGGTGGAAATGGCCGCCGACGGAAAAATTCTGGTCACTTTCCCAAAAGAGTCCCGCTCACGCCTGCGCCCTGGAATGCCCGCCATCCTGCGCTTGAGCCAGGGACCCGACCAACCCGCGCTGACTCTTTCGGCTGTGGTCTGGGATTTGCCACGGGAGGGGGAACAAGTTGAAATCATGGTGCTTTCTGGCGGGCTGCCAGTTGATGTGCAGCAGGGCGAGATCTCCGGCCAGGTGGATGTGGAAGTGGAATATGTCACGCCTGCAGAGCTGGTTTTGCGCACCTCGGGTAAATTCCTCAACCGCAGCCAGCTGCCTGTCAGTCCGCAGAACCCCCAGGATTGACCCACATCATGCGTCTTGAAGTGCCAGTTCCGGGCCAACGTTTCTTTGCCCCTGAGGTAGTACAGACCTCAGCGATGGATTGCGGGCCGGCGGCGCTTAAATCCCTGCTGGAGGGTTTCAACATCCCGGTGAGCTACGGGCGCCTGCGCGAAGCCTGCCAGACCGATGTGGACGGCACTTCGATCAACACAATTGAAGATATTGCCATCCAGCTTGGCCTGCAGGCGGAACAGGTGATGCTCCCTGCGGACCATCTGGTGCTCGATGAAGCCCAGGCTCTGCCGGCCATTGTGGTGGTTCAGCGGCCCAGTGGATTGACCCACTTCCTGGTGGTCTGGAACCGGGTGGGGAACAGGCTGCAGGTGATGGATCCGGCTACCGGACGGCGCTGGCCAAGCTGGAAGCGTTTCCAGCAAGAGTTATACATTCATTCGTTTCCGGTGCCGGTCCAGGATTGGCGCGCTTGGGCTGGTTCGGAAGGCTTGCTGGCGCCATTGCGCCGGCGGATGGCCGATTTAAAAATCGCCGACCAGGAAGCCTCTCGGTTGATTGAAGACGCGCTGCAAGATCCTGGCTGGCGCGCCCTGGCCACCCTGGACGCAGCCACGCGCATGACCGCCTCCCTGGTGCGGGCGCGCGGCCTGCTCGCTGGCAGCGAGGCGGGTCGGGTGCTGGAGCGTTTCTATCGCCTCAACCTGGTTGGCCCTCTCCCCGAAGTTGAAAGCCGCCAGGGATCGGTGCTGCAAGATCAGGCCCCAGAGAGCCTGGTGATCCCGGCGGCTTATTGGTCGGTCTTGCCCGTTATTGAGAATGAAGCCCAGGCCAGCGGCACAGAGCCGCTGCAGCACCTGCTTTTGCGTGGCGCAGTGCTTGTGCGCATTTTGGGACGCAAACCTGCCGCGGCAATGGCTGGCCCGCAAGAAGATGCCGGCATATCGCAGGCTGTCTTGCTGCCCCCCGATCTGGAAGCAGCGCTCAAGGAGCCGGTCCAGCGGCCGGAAAGAGAAGTCTGGAAAGCCCTGCGCCAGGATGGCCTGCTCACGCCTGCTTTGTTGGTCCTTTCCTTGTTCCTGGCAACCCTGGGCGTGTTGATTGAAGCGTTGCTTTTCCAGGGGATGATCCGCATTGGCCAGAACCTGACCCTGGTCTCGCAGCGGATCCTGGCTTCCCTGTCTTTGCTGGCTTTTGTCCTGGCGCTTCTGCTGCTGGAATTTCCGATCAGCGCCACGGTTTTGCGCATGGGCCGGCGGCTGGAGGCCCGCCTGCGGATCGCCTTCCTGGAGAAAATCCCGCGCCTGGGTGATCGCTACTTCCGCAGCCGCCTGACTTCCGACATGACCCAGCGCGCTCATGACCTGCGCGCCCTGCGCTCGTTGCCCAACCTGGGGGTGGGCCTGTTGCGGACGGGTTTCCAGCTCATCCTGACCATGATTGGGGTGATCTGGCTGGATCCGATCAGCGCGCCATTGGCGATCTTGGGCACGGCCTTCTTCGTAGGCCTGTCCTTTGCCAGCCGCCCGCTGCTGGAAGAGCGCGACCTGCGCCTGCGCACGCACACGGGGGCTTTGAGCCGCTTTTACCTGGACGCCCTGCTTGGACTGGTGCCTGTGCGCACCCATGGCGCTGAGCGGGCCATGCGCCGTCAGCACGAGACCCAGCTCTATGAATGGGTGCGCACAGGGCGAGAATCCTACAACCTGGCCTCAATTTTACAGGCTCTGGGCGCCTTGATGTACTCTGCCTTTGCCATTTTGATAATTGTCAATTACCTCTTGAAAGGCGGTGATGTCAACGAGATCCTGCTGCTCTTCTACTGGACTCTCAGCCTACCAGCTCTGGGCCAGTCGCTGGCAGATTTGATTCAGCAGTATCCCATGCAGCGCAACTTGGTCCTGCGCTTGCTGGAGCCACTGACCGCGCCGGATGAGGAAGAAGCCTGGGCGGCGCAGCCGATAGAGTCTCAAAGCCCAGAGAAGCAAAAAGATATGCTTCAGCCAGCCGTCTCTGCCCCGGTGAGCATCGATATCCAGCAAGTGACCTTGCAAGCGGGCGGGCACGTTATCCTGGAGGGGATCAATCTGAACATCCAGCCAGGCGAGCATCTGGCCATCGTCGGTCCGTCAGGCGCAGGCAAATCCAGCCTGGTTGGCTTGCTCTTGGGCTGGCACCGGCCATCGCAGGGTAGCATCCAAGTGGATGGCCAGCCCCTGGATGGAAACAGCCTGCAGTCTTTGCGCCGCCAGACCACCTGGGTGGACCCGGCAGTGCAGCTCTGGAACCGCTCCTTGTACGATAATTTACGCTATGGCATGGAGCAAAGCGAAGCCCGGCCGTTGAGCGAAGTGATCCAATCGGCGGACCTGTACGATGTGCTGGATCGGCTGCCTGACGGGTTGAAGACCCCCCTGGGCGAAGGAGGCGGCCTGGTTTCCGGTGGCGAGGGCCAGCGCGTGCGCCTGGGAAGAGCCATGCTCCGCGTTGGGGCCCGCCTGGTAATCCTGGATGAGCCTTTCCGCGGCCTGGACCGTGAAAAGCGGCGCAATCTTCTGGAGCAGGCCCGCCGGCATTGGGATGGCGTCACCCTGCTCTGTATCACCCACGATGTCGGCGAGACGCTGGCTTTTCCCCGTGTCCTGGTGATCGAAAACGGCAGGATCGTTGAGGATGGCATGCCGGAAGTGCTGGCAAAACAGCCGGGTTCTCGCTATGCCAGCCTGCTGGCGGCTGAACAGGCGGTCCGCCAGGAGTTGTGGGCCAGTGCGGAATGGCGTAAGTTCACCCTGGATGGCGGCCTGCTGGCTGAAAGCGATGCAAACGCTCGGGCAAAAAACTTGTCCTGACGGCTGTGTTATAATGCAAATGTTGTCAATCCATAGGCTATCTTGATCTCTGGAGGTGTTGTATGTTTGAACTGGTCATTTTGGTGCTGATTGCACTTGTGGTTGGATATTTGCTGGGCAAAAGCCGCAAATCCTGATCGGAGCCTGGAATGTACCTGCTTAGTCTGTTGGTTTTATTTGCCCTGCTGGGCTATCTGCTGGCGTCTAGCCGTTTTGGCGAGCGTCTGGATGGTGCAACAGGCAGAGCCGTTGCTTCCACCAAACGCTGGACTGGGTGGCTGGGGGAGCGCTGGCGTGGGCTTTTCAACCGCCGGGCTGAAACGGAAGCTTTCCGCGCCTGGGCACTTGGCCAGGGCGCAGCCCTGTTTCCCCAGGATTTCAAAACCTGGCTTTCCAGCCTCTCGGAATCTGAAGCCTGGGCCTTTCGGCGCTCCTTGGAAGAATTTGCCGACAGCCTGGATTTTAACCTGGCGCAACTGATTGATGGCAGCCTGGATCAGGATCCGAGAATGCGCCAGGTCTTTGTCGAGGCAATCGTTGTTTACAGCCCGGCGTATCGCCGCGCCCGCCAGGCTCAACAACAGGCGGCAAAGAACAGCGATGCAGCCAGGAAGACCGGGCAAAAATTGGATGGACCGGCTGGCGAAAAAAGCAATGGCCGTGGCAACCTCGAGCCGGTTGCTGAGACCGCCGAGCCTGCCCCAGCCGCTTGAAACGACATTCACACCCCCTTGGGCGGCGCAATTTAGCTGCATTTCTGTGGTGTGACTCAGGTAAGACCGTAACTGGCTCACGAAGATGGGCATTCTGCCTGTCTCTTCGTGAGCCAGGTTGATTTTATCGCTTGAGCGCAGATGACCATTCCAGACGGAACGCCGTATGGTTTCATCCTTGTTCAGGATGGGTGCATCGTCTTTGCCGATCCCCAGGCTGACCGCATGTGCGCGGGCGATCCAAATTTTGCTTTGGGCGCGGAACTGATAAAGATCTTCCATCCCAGGGATCGCAAGCGGGTGCGCCAGGCCTTGCGCCTGGCAGAGCGTGAGCAACCGGTCCTGCTGGAAGGAATCTGTCCAACAAATTGGGGGCAGGTTGCCGGCTGTGTGGATATCCTGATCTCCCAATCGATCTATCGGGGTGAGCCTGCGCTGCAATTGCTCTGGGTGGACCGCCGCGGCGAACACCAGCGCCGGCAGGAAGCTGAAGTGATGCGCGATGTGATGGCCGCCCTGGCAGGCGCTGGCGATCTGAAACAGACCCTGGAGGCGCTGCTGGTCAACTTGCATGGATTGATCCATTATGACCGCGCCGGGCTATTCCTGGTAGATGAAAATGAGCGCATTGTCCTGGCAGACCGCAACGCTGAAATATCTGCTGCAATTCACCTGGACGAAGACCCGTTGGTTGCAGAGATGCGCAGCGCCGGCCGGCCGCTGATCGTGGCCGATGTCCAGAGCGACCATCGCTTCGATCGCTGGCCAGATATCCAATCGGTGCGCGGTTGGCTGGGCGCGCCGCTTCTGGCTGGGCAGCAAATGTTGGGCTTCATCTCGCTGGGAGCCCTGACCCCCAACGCTTACAGCCAGGATGACGCAAAAACGATGCAGATGTTTGCTTCCCAGGTAGCCCAGGTCCTGGAGCGGGTGTGGCTGAGCGAGCAATCACACCGCCGCACTGAAGAGCTAGAAGTGCTCTCCACCATCTCTTTTGCCTTGGGGCAGGCAGAAAGCAGCGGTGCAGAGCGCTCAGGCTCCAATACCCTGCTGGCGATCTTGGATCACATCACCCGTTTTTTTGAAGCCAGCCGCAGCGCGCTCCTTTCCCCAGACCGGACAGGCACCCGCCTGGTGGTCAAAGCCAGCCTGGATGAGCGGCTGGTTGGGTTGTCTCATCCCTATCGCGATCCATTCAAAGAGACCCAAGACCCTGAAAACGATGTCCTGTGGAAGACCATGCACAGCGGACAGCTCCTGGTCATCCCAGAGACAGCCGAATTTCTCCAGCGCGCCGCAGCCGAAAGTCCCTCGATCCCCGGCTTCTTTTCAGCCCTCTTTGGTCAGGGTCAGTCTGCCGTCTTGGTGCCGCTCAAGACGGGTGAGGCGGTCTTTGGTTTGCTGTGCCTGGTCTTCGATGCTCGGCGCAGGTTCACTGTCCGCAGCATCCGTCTTTTTAATGCTGTGGCTGAGATTGCCGGCGCCTCGCTCCGGCGAGCGGTGGTGCTGGAAGCCCTGGAAAAGCAGGTCGCCATTCGCACCCAACACCTATCTACCCTGTACCGGATCAACGCGGTGGCCAGCGAGCCGCTACCATTGGATCCTTTGCTTGATCAGGTTCTGGCCATCACCCTGGAGGCAATGAAAAGCCGCTCAGGTGCTATTCACTTCCTGGATGACAAAGGACAAATGCTGGTCCTGGCTGCACAACGCGACCTGCCCACAGGGACAGCCGCCACCCTGCAAGAGCTGCCGGTAAAGGATGCTTTCTGGCAAAACTTGATCCGCTCGCCAAATCCACTCGTGTTGCCCGACCTGTATGCCCAGCCTGGCCTCGCTGTGGAGCTGGCTGGCTTGGATGGCTGGGGCAGCCGGGCTTACATTGGAGCGCCCCTGCGGGCAAAGGGCCAGGTGTTGGGATTGATCAGCCTGTTTGGCGAGACGATTCTGGACTACACCATAGAAGATATCACCCTGTTCATGACGATCGCCGACCAGATTGGCGCCCTGGTGGAGCGGGCCCGCCTGGCCCAGCAAGCCGAGCTGGCTGCGGTGGTTCAAGAACGACAGCGCCTGGCGCGTGAGCTGCACGACTCGGTGACCCAGTTGCTCTACAGCCAGGTATTGTTTTCGGGCGCCAGTATGAAGGTCCTTCGCCAGGGGAATGCACCATTGGCTGAGCAGCATCTGGCCCGCATTGAGCAGGCTGCCCAGCAGGCGCTCAAAGAAATGCGCTTGCTGGTTTATGAGCTGCGCCCCTCTAATGACCTGGATGAAGGACTGGGCCGCGCCTTGCAGCGGCGGTTGGAAGCGGTGGAAAAGCGTTCGGGTATCGATGCCCGTCTGGTCGTCCAGGGCGATCCAGACCTGGATCCTACCCTGACCTTGAATCTATTTCGCATAGCAGAAGAAGCATTGAACAACACCCTGAAGCATGCCCATGCTTCCACCGTCCGGGTTACGCTGCGGGCCGAAAATGGCCGGGTGACCCTGGAGATCATTGACAACGGCCAGGGCTTTGACCCGGCCGACAAATCCCACGGCGGAATGGGTCTGGCCAATATGCGTGAGCGCGCTGCCGCCCTTGGCGGGCAGCTTGAGCTCGACTCCGTTGCCGGGCAAGGGACCCGGGTGACGGTGCGAGTCATCCGCTAAGTAGGACCAGATCTCCATCCAGTGAGGTGACCCAATGACGCTGAGACCGATTTGTATCTTAATTGTGGACGACCATACCGTGGTGCGGGACGGGTTAAAGGCATTGATCTCGGCCGAGCCTGGGATGAAAGTGATTGGGGTTGCCGGGGACGGCCTTGAAGCGGTGCACATGGCCAAAGACCTGCAGCCGGATGTCATTCTGCTGGACCTGGTCATGCCGCGCATGGATGGCGTACAGGCTACCCTGGAAATAAAGAAAGTCTATCCGCAGGCGCGTATTCTGGTGCTGACCAGTTTTGCTGAGGATCACATGGTGATCTCTGCCATTCGCGCCGGCGCAATTGGGTATTTAATCAAGGACACCTCTTCGCAAGATTTGCTCCAGGCGATCCAGGATACCTACCGCAACAAGCCAGTCCTGGGGCCAGAGATCGCCCGCAAGCTGGTGGAAGAAATCCAGGGCGAGGAAGGGGCGACGAGCACCGCCGGGGCGTTGACTGATCGGGAGGTGGAGATCTTGCAGCAGATGGCCCTGGGTTTGACCAACCAGGAGATTGCCGATGTCCTGGTGCTGAGCGAGCGGACGGTTCGCACGCACGTCACCAACATCCTGGCCAAGCTGGGGCTTTCTAACCGCACCCAGGCGGTTTTATATGCCCTGCGGGCTGGCATTGCCCATATCGATTACCGCAAAGAGGAATAAGAAAACCCCAGCTTGACTGCATTTGACGCCGGCAAGGATGTTTGGGTCATCGGATTCGCCAGCCGACCGCCAGCGGTGGTTTTGCCCGTACAGCTTTATAGCGCTCGAAAGGCCCGCCTGGCTGCCTCGAGGGTCTGGTCGATGATATCTGGCGTGTGAGCGCTGGAAATGAACCCGGCCTCGAACTGCGAAGGGGCCAGGTAAACACCATTTTCTAACATCGCCTGGAAATACTTTCCAAACCGCTGTGTGTCGCAGGTCTTAACCGTGGGCCAATCCTGCACCGCCTGGCTGGTGAAGAAGGTTGTGAACATCGTGCCGACGCAGGTTGAAACGATGGGCACGCCCGCTTCCTGCGCCGCATGGCCGATCCCTTCCACCAGGCGCCCCGCGGCCTCTTCCAGTTTTGGCCACACCCCAGGCTGCGCCAGAATGTCCAGGGTGGCGATCCCGGCAGTCATCGCCAGTGGATTGCCGGAGAGCGTTCCTGCCTGGTAGACCGGACCCGCCGGGGCAATCAGTTGCATGATCTGGCGTTTTCCGCCGTATGCGCCCACCGGCAGGCCCCCGCCGATTACCTTGCCCAGCGTGGTCAAGTCGGGCTGGACCCCATAGAGCGCCTGGGCGCCGCCGGGGTGGACTCGGAAACCGGTCATCACCTCGTCAAAGATCAACAGCGCGCCGTGATCAGCAGTGATCTGGCGCAGGCCGGGCAGGAAGCCCTCCAGCGGTGGGACAACGCCCATATTGCCCGCCACCGGCTCAACGATCACCGCGGCAATCTGCTCCGGGTAGCGGGCAAAGATGCCGGTCACCGAGTCGAGATCGTTGAAGCGAGCGACCAGTGTATCCTGGGCTGTGGCGGGCGGAACACCGGGAGAATCGGGCAGCCCCAGCGTGGCGACGCCTGACCCGGCTTGCACCAGCAGCAGGTCGGCGTGCCCGTGGTAGCAGCCTTCGAACTTGATGATCTTATCCCGTTTTGTGAATGCCCGGGCCAGGCGCAGAGCGCTCATTGTGGCCTCGGTGCCCGAGTTGACAAAGCGCAGCATCTCAATGCCCGGCATGAAGGTCATCACCCGCCTGGCCAGCTCGATTTCCAATGGACTGGGCGCGCCATAGCTGGTGCCGCGCTCAGCGGCGGCCTGCAAGGCGGCCACAACCGCCGGGTGGGCATGGCCCAAGATCAACGGCCCCCAGGATAGCACGTAATCGATAAAACGGTTACCGTCAACGTCGATCAGATAGGCAGCCTCGCCGCGGTCGATAAATAGCGGCTGGCCGCCCACGGGTCGGAATGCCCGCACGGGCGAGTCCACACCGCCTGGGAGCAGCTCCAAAGCTTGAGCAAAATAATTGCGCGATCGTTCGGTGTTCATATGGCCTCCAGTACCTGGGTTGCGGCCAGCTCGCCGGAGCGAATGCAGTCTGGGATGCCGATGCCACGATAGCCGTTGCCCGCCAGCGCCAGGCCAGGCAGATCTCTCAGCGCCGCATCGATGCGCTCCAACCGCTCCGGGTGGCCCAGGTTGTACTGCGGCATGGCCCGTTCCCAGCGAAAAACCCGTGCCAGCGTTGGCCTGGCTGTGATTCCCAGGGTCAGCGCCAGCTCCTCCTGTGCCAGGGCCAGCAGGCCCGGCTCATCCCAGGGGATCTGATCCTCCTGCCCGGCGCGCCCGACAAACACGCGCACCAGGGCATGGCCCTCTGGGGCGCGGTGCGGAAATTTCGTGGAGGTCCAGGTGCAGGCCAGCGCTCGCCGCCCTTCGCGCCTCGGGATGACATAACCGTAACCGTCCAGCGGGCGCGCCAGGTCACTCTGTGAATATGCCAGCGAGACGGTGGCAGTGGAGGTGTAGGGTATTGCGAGCAACTCCGCCGCCAGAGTTGGTTGAATTGCCTGGATCATTTCGCCGGCTGCGTAGGCCGGCGCAGCCAGGATCACACCCTGCGCTGCCAGGATTGAGCCATCCGGCAGGTGGGCCTGGTACATTTCGTCTTTCCGGCTGAGGCGGCAAATCGGAGAGTTCAAGCGCAGGTCAGCCCCGCCAGCGGTCAGGCGATCCAGCAGCGCCTCAACGATCTCCATTAATCCTGTGCGCGGGGTCAGGAATGCTGAGCGAGAGCCAGGCGCTGCGCTACGGCTGGCGGCCAGCTTTTTGCGCATTGCCAGGGCGCCCTTGGCCAGCCCGCCGTATTGAAGCTCCAGGTCGCGCAGGTAAGGAAAGGTGGCGCCCAGGCTCAGGCGGTCGCCATCACCAGCGTAGATCCCGCTCATCAACGGTTCAATCAGGTTTTCGTAGGCAGCTCGTCCCAATCGCCGGGAGACAAACTCGCCCAGGCTCTCATCGCCGTTGGGTGGCCGCGGTGGCAGGACAAAATCCAGCCCCATGCGGGCTTTTTGCGGCCAGGAAAGCAGATCGGTATGCACCATCGGCCCAAACCGGCTGGGGATCATCATCATGAGCCCATCCGGCAGCGGATGCAAGCGCCCGTGGTGCAGCACATATGTGCTCTTCTGCTGGGGGTTGGTGCCGTGCAGCCGCTCGCCCAGGCCCAGCTCCTTGCACAGCGCCACCCCCCAAGGCTTGGTGGCCAGAAAAGTGTCTGGCCCGCCTTCGATGACATAACCCCCCACCCGCTCGGTGCTGATCTTGCCGCCCCACTGATTGCTGGCTTCAAGGAGGGTCACGTGGATCATCTGGCCGGTCTCGTGGGCCTTTTTTTGCAGCGAGTAGGCCGCTGCCAGGCCAGTGATGCCCCCACCGATAATCAGGATGTGCTTCATTGCTGGTTGTTCCTTACGGACCCGTCCAGGCGGGCGCTCAGCTCGTGGACCATTTCCACCACGGCGCGCACGCTTTCCACCGGCGTGTGCTGGAAGATGCCGTGCCCGGTGTTGAATATGTGACCCGGCTTGTTACCGGCCCGGCGGAGCACGTCTTCCACCTGTCGACGCAACTCGGGCAGCGGCGCAAAGAGCACCGCTGGATCCAGGTTACCCTGGATAGCCCGGTCGCTTCCCACGGTTTTCCAGCCATCATCCAGCGGAATCCGCCAATCCAGACCCAGAACAGTCCCACCAGCCTGCCGCATCCAGGGCAGCAGCGTGGGCGTGCCCGCGCCGAAGTGGATCACCGGGGTGCCCAGCGCCTCGACGGTCTTCAACAGCCGGGTGGAGTGTGGAAAGATGTAGCGTTGGTAATCCTGCGGGCTGAGCGCCCCAATCCAGGAGTCAAAGACCTGCACGGCCTGGGCGCCGGCCTGGATCTGGGCTGAGAGATAAGCGATCAGCACATCGGTCAAGCGGGTCATAAAAGCCTGGAAGATTTCCGGTGCGCCGTACATTATTTTCTTGATCTGGATGAACTCCCGCGTGGCCCCACCCTCGATGGCATAGGCCGCCACGGTAAAGGGTGCGCCGCAAAAACCGATCAGCGGCGTTTCACCCAGGGCGCTGCGCAAGATGCGAATCGCCTGCAGCACATGCCCCAGGTCGGTTTGGGGGTCAACCGGGCGCAGGTGATGGACGTCCGCCATGCTACGCACCGGGTTGCGGATCAGCGGGCCTTCGCCCTTAACGAACTCCAGCTTCAGACCCATGGGGATCAACGGGAGCAGGATATCGGCAAACAGGATCGCGGCGTCCACGCCAAAAGCTTGCACGGGCTGGAGGGTGACCTCCGCTGCCACCTCGGGACGCTGGCAGATTTCCAGCAGGGTCAGCTTTTCGCGGATGGCGCGGTATTCGGGCATGTAGCGCCCTGCCTGGCGCATGAACCAGACCGGTGTGGCGTCTACTGGCAGGCGCTGGCAGGCGCGCAGGAAACGGGATTGCGGCGCTTCAGCCGTCGCCGCCTGGCCGGTGGATGGAGCCGGAAGTGTCATGGCAGCTCCCTTTCCAAAGGTTGGACCGGTGTATAGGCGCAGGCCGGGTCGGTTTCCATGTAATCGCCAGTGACGCCATAAGCGCGCCCGCGCTGGCCGCCGCACACATCCCGATATTCGCAAACCCCGCATTTGCCCTTGATCTTCGACGGTGTGCGCAGATCCTTGAAGATTTGCGATTGGCGATAGACCTCCACAATGTGATCCTGGCGGGCATTCCCGGCGGTGATGGGCAGGAAGCCCGAGGGCTGGATATCTCCAACATGGCTGATGAACAAAAAACCATTACCGTCGTTGACGCCTCGAGTGGGGCGGTGCAGCCCATCGGCATACTGGAAGCCGGCGCCTTGAAAAGTCACCGGCATGGCCGAGGAGCTGGTCTCTGCGCTCTCTTCAGCTTCAGCTTTGCGCCGCTGGATGGCTACCCGGCGGTACATTGGCGCGGCTGTGGCTTTGATGTCGAACGGGGAGGTTTTTGAAAGATCATAAAGCCAATGGAAAACCTGCTCATGCTCCTGCGAGCTGATCATCCAGCCCACCTGCGCCCGGCCGGTGGGCACCAGGAAGAACACAGACCACTGAACTGCGCCAACTCCTTGGATGAAGGGCGGCATGTCTTTTAGCAGGTGCAGGTTATGCCTGGAGACGGTGGTGTTCACCTGGGTGCTCAGCCCAGCCTGTTGAGCAGCGTGCAGGATATTCATGGTGCGTTCCCAGGATCCGGGCACCTGGCGGAAGGCATCGTGGATTTCCGCGGTCGGCGCGTCCAGGCTCAAGGCGATCCGGCGGATGCCAACCTGGCGGGCCCTCTCCAGGCGCTCCAGGGTCGGCAGGGCGGTGGCAGTGGGGGTCAACGAGCAGCGCAGGCCCTTTTGCGCCGCGTGGGCGATCAGCTCAAAAAGGTCGCGGCGCATCATCGGGTCGCCGCCGGTGAAGATCAGGATTGGGCTGGTTGAGCCATCGCTGCCGAACTCGGCAATCTGGTCGATCAGCTGTATGGCCTCCTGCGTATCCAGCTCGTCTGGATGGCGTTGGTGCTGGGCGTTGGCCCGGCAATGGACGCATCGGAAGGCGCAAGCACGGGTGATCTCCCAGGCAATCGTGAAGGGCGCGCGGTCAAAATCGGCTGCCTGCATGTGCTGGTTGTGCAAGCCGCGCTCGGCTGCGGCAGGTTGGCTCAGTCCGGGCGAGAGTGGGGAAACCGGTAAAACCTGTGAAATGGGTTCTTTCATACAATATCACCTCATATCGATAAACAGCTACCCTGCCAGCCAGGCTGCAGCATCTTTGGCGTGATACGTCAGGATCAAATCTGCCCCGGCCCGCTTGATGGCGGTTAGAGCTTCCAGGACGGTGGTGCGCTCATCCAGCCAGCCGTTGGCTGCGGCTGCCTTGAGCATCGCGTACTCGCCGCTTACGTTGTAAGCCGCCAGGGGCAGCTCTGGGTGGGCCTGGCGCAGGCGATAGATCACGTCCAGGTAGGGAAGCGCTGGCTTGACCATGAGCATATCCGCGCCTTCTTCGACGTCTAAGGCGGCCTCTTTGAGCGCCTCTCGGGCGTTGGCTGGGTCCATCTGGTGGGATTTGCGGTCGCCAAATTTGGGCGGCGATTCGGCTGCATCCCGGAACGGGCCATAGAACCCCGATGCGTACTTGACCGCATAAGACAGAATGGGGGTATTCTTGAAACCGGCGCCATCCAATGCCGCACGGATTGTCGCCACCATGCCATCCATCATCCCGCTTGGAGCAACGATGTCTGCGCCCGCCTGAGTGTGCGAGACCGCCACTTTGCCCAACACCTCCAGAGTCGGGTCATTCAACACATAGCCCTCCGCCAGGTGTGGGTGGCGGTTATCGCCAGTGTTCAACAGACCGCAGTGCCCGTGGTCGGTGTATTCGCACAGGCACACATCGGTAATCACCACCATCTCTGGCACAGCCTGTTTGATGGCCCGGATGGCCTGCTGAACAACGCCATCTGGCGCAAAATTCTCCAGCCCCACCGGGTCTTTTTCTTCTGGGATGCCAAACAGGATGACCGCCGGAATGCCCAGCCGGGCGATGCTCTCTGCCTCCTGGGCAAGCAGGTTCACCGGCCACTGGTAAACGCCCGGCATGGAGCGGATTTCTATGGGGTCGTTTTGACCCTTTTTTGCGGCGTGGCGCACAAACAACGGATAAATAAAATCGGCCTGGTTCAGCTCCGTTTCGCGCACCATCGCGCGCAGCGCAGCGCTCTGCCGCAGCCGTCGTGGGCGGCGAATCAGGTTGGTTGGACGCGATCCAAGTGAAATATCGATTTCAGGATTCATAAGTATTTCCATATTCAACGTTTAACGATTTTTGTTTGTGCCACAGTCTTCATGGATTATTAAGCTTTGGGATCTCCAGGCTGAACAGCGCTGCAGCGCCTTGATCCAGGGCGCTTTGAGCCAGCCGCGCCCCCAACTCAACCGGATCGTGGCCATTCCCCTCAACCTGGATCATCTGCCGGCCGTTTGGCGAGAGTACCCGTCCGATCAGTTGCCAATCCTGGTCATTTGCCCGGTTCCCAACCTTTGGGCAAGCATAGGCCGCCACTGGCACGGAGCAGCCGCCGCCCAGGCCTTGCAGAAAGGCGCGCTCAGCCGTGACAGCCGCGCGTGCAGCCGGGTCTTCCAGGGCGGACAAAAGGCGACGTGTGTCGGCATCCTGGTCGCAGCATTGGACAGCCAGGGCTCCCTGCCCGGGGGCAGGAAGCATGACTTCTAAATCAAGCCATTCACTGACAGCCGCCTCCCAGCCCATGCGGATCAACCCGGCACCTGCCAGCAGGATGGCGTCGTATTGACCTTCGCGGGCCTTGCGCAGGCGGGTGTCGATGTTGCCACGCAGCGGCTCTACAACCAGGTCCGGTCGGCGGTGCAGCGCCTGGGCAGCCCGACGCAGGCTCGACGTACCCAGACGCGCCCCAGTGGGCAGCCCGTCCAGGGTCCAACCGTTGCTTGAGACAACCGCATCCCGAACCTCGACTCGCGCCGGGATGCAGCCGATTGCCAGCCCAGGCGAAAGGTCTACGGGTAAATCTTTCAATGAGTGTACAGCAGCGTGGACGTTGCCATGAATCAATTCGGATTCCAGCTCCTGGGTGAAGAGGCCCTTACCGCCAATTTCGGGCAGGGGTTTGTCCAGAATCTGATCGCCCTGGGTGGTGATGATCTTCTCCTCGCACTCCAATCCGGGCCAGGCCAGCTGCAGCGCTTCAATCACCCAGCGGGTTTGCCAGCGAGCCAATTGAGAGGGACGAGTGGCAAAGATCAGCTTCATTCAGTTTTTTCTCTAATTCTCGATTGTTATCGGGCAGGTCTTGCCGGAAAAATGGCACACCACGTCCTGGCCTGGCAAATCGAACAGCGTTTGGGCCACAGTGGCGTACTGAGGGGCATGGGGGCAAGCCGACTCGGCGCGCAGCCGCCGGGTGGGGGCGTGCAGCATCTTCTTGACCAGCGCACGCGTCAGCGCATCGATTCGAGCAATCTCTTCAGCGGTGAGATCGGGCATGTGGCGGAGTGTTTTTTGAAGCTCTGCCTTGCGCATTTCTTCGGCTTGTTGGTGCAGTCCAGCGATCAGCGGCAGCATGTCCAGCGATTCCATAAAGCCCATGAAGCGCCCGGTCTCTTCAGCCAGGATGGCCTCCACCAGCGGTATCTGGCTGGCTCGCTCTGCCAGGGCGCCTTGTAGCTGCGCGCTGAGATGGTCAATGTCATAAAGACGCACGTGCGGGATGTTGCCCACCTCAGGATCAATATCACGCGGCACAGCAATATCCACCAACACCAGCGGGCGCGGTTTCCGGCCCACCATTGCCCGGGTGACTATCTCGGAATGAATCACCAGGTGCGGCGCGCTGGTAGATGCAATGACAATATCCGCGCCGCGCAGGGCCTGTTCCAGATTCTCAAAGGTATCGTAGGATGCCTGCCAGTGATCGGCCAGGGTTCGAGCCCGCTCCAGGGTGCGGTTGAGTACCAGCAAGTGCTGCGCACCGCGTTTGCGCAAAGCCTCCGCTGCCAACTGGGCCATTTCGCCCGCGCCCACAATGACCACCTGGGCCTCTGCCAGGTTGCGAACACTTTGTTCGCACAGCCGGGCAGCCAATGATGAGATAGAAGTGGGATTCTTGCTGATGTGCGTTTCGGTGTGGGCGCGCTTCCCCACATGGATGGCGGCCTTGAACAGCCGGGTGAGTATTGTGCCCACTGCGCCCACGCCGTGCGCCAGCTCCAGGGCGTGCGTGACCTGCCCCAGGATTTGTGGCTCTCCCAGCACCTGCGATTCAAGGCCGCAGGCGACAGCAAACAAATGCTCCACGGTTTCGCGATCGGTCAGGCGAAACAGACGGGGGCGAATTTCGTCAAAATCCAACTCTGCGCCTAAGACACCCCGGCAGTTATCGCTCAGAAACGCTTCCAGCTCTTCGAAGGCTGGCTCCATGCTGACCGCGTACAATTCGGTGCGGTTGCAGGTCGAAAGGATGACCATCTCTTGGAGCATTTTGCTGGTATTGGGACAATCGGCGCTACAGCTTATCCGGGAAAGCGACATCCGGATTTGGTCATCGCTAAAAGCCAACTTTTCACGCAGTTCAATGGGGGCGTTTTTGTGATCGATACCGAGGCATTGGATAGGCATGATGATCGGCCGTTTTCGGGTTAAGATTGGTTTTTAATTACAATAATAATACTATAACGTCGATAAATCCAGTTGCAAATAGAGAAATCCAGAGCTTATGGTAAGGATTTGATGAGTAGCAGATCATGATTGGATGAGTGAGACTTGAAAGTTGATGAACAGAATAATCCACGAAGCATGACTTCTATCATTTGACGACAAGATAACAACTATGGTACAAAGGAGTCCGTGAAGACTTATCCAATCTGTCTGGTTGGCTTGGAAAACCGGCGGGTGGTGGTGATTGGCGGCGGCAAGGTTGCGGCGCGCAAGGCCGAGGCGCTGTTGGAGGCCGGCGCGCCGGTTATCGTCATCAGTCCACAGTTCTGCGCTGAGTTTGATCACCTGGCTGGTTTGTACGCCGGGTTGGAGATGGTCCCACGGTTGTACCAGGCGGGCGACCTGGCAGACGCGTTCCTGGTGATTGCTGCCACCGATGACCCGCCGGTCAACGGGGCGGTGTGGAGCGAAGCGGTCCGGCGCGGCTGCCTGGTCAATGTGGTGGATGATCCCAGGCACAGCAACTTCATTGTCCCGGCGGTTGTGCAGCGCGGCGAAGTCAAAGTTGCCATCACCACCGGTGGAGCCAGCCCGGCCCTGGCGCGCCGCCTGCGCGAGAAACTGGAAGCGCTTATTGGACCGGAATACGGCGATCTGGCCAGCCTGCTGGCGGAGCTGAGGCCCGAGCTGCAGGCCCGCTTTGCCCCAGGTGAGCCGCGCCTGGAAGCCGCTTTGCGCCTTGTGGATTCCGATCTGTTGGAGATCCTGAAGTCTGCCGGAAAGCAGGCTGCTCGTGCCAGGGCGCAACAAATCTTATCGGCGAGTGTGGAGAATGGTGGTTGAACGATTGGGCTGACCCTCATGCAAAAACAGGAAATTCTGGAAGGGTTTACCTGGTAGGCGCTGGGCCGGGTGACCCAGGCCTGATCACCGTTCGCGGGCTGGAATGTTTGCAGCAGGCCCAGGTGGTGGTCTTTGATCGCCTGGTCAGCCCGTTGTTGCGCCGCCATGCGCCTCAGGCGCGCTGGATCGATGTGGGCAAGCAGCCCGACCATCACCCGATCCCTCAAGCAGAAATCAATGCCTTGCTGGTTGAGCATGCCCGTGCCGGGCTTGTGGTGGTGCGCTTGAAAGGCGGCGATCCTTTTGTTTTTGGGCGTGGCGGCGAGGAGGCTTTAGCGCTGGTCGAAGCGGGCATCCCATTTGAAGTCATCCCTGGCGTCAGCAGCGCTGTGGCTGTGCCAGCCTACGCGGGCATCCCGGTGACCCAACGCGGAATGGCTGCCAGCCTTGCTATCATCACCGGACACCGCTCGCAGGGTATTGATGATATTGCCGGGGCGCTGGATTGCGCTGCATTGAGCGCGGGCACCCGGGTCTTCTTGATGGGAGTGACCAACCTGCCCGCCATCGTCCAGCGTATGATTGAGAGCGGTTGCTCGCCGGATACTCCCGCGGCGGTGATCCAACAAGGAACAACAACCCACCAAAAGGTGGTGGAGGGTACGCTGGAGAACATTGTTGAGCAATCTCAGGATATCCAGCCGCCGGCGATCACCATTGTTGGCGAAGTGGTCCGCCTGCGCAGCCAGCTGCGTTGGTTTGACCTGCCCCAGGCGCGGCCCTTGCTGGGCTTAAGAATATTGAATACTCGCCCGCAAGCCTCTTTGGAGCGGGATGATCTGGATGAACGTCTTTTCAACCTGGGAGCCGAAGTGCTCAACCTGCCTGCAACTCGCATCGTACCGGCGGTGGATCCCTCCAGTCTGGATCGCGCCATTCATCGCCTGGCGCATTCGGCCGGCAGCGTGCTTGCATCTGGCATGAGACCCGCCTACGACTGGATCGTCTTCACCAGCGCCAACGCAGTTCAGTTCTTCTTTGAACGCATGTTTGACCAGGGTTACGACGCGCGCATCCTGCCTGGGGTGCGGCTGGGGGCGGTGGGCAAGGCCACAGCCCAGGCGCTGGCGGGCTATCACCTGCGGGTGGATTTTGTCCCCTCCCGGTTCACGGGCCTGGATTGGGCCGCCGAGGTGGGCGACCTGAGCGGTCAGCGTGTTCTTCTGCCGCGTTCCGAGATCGCCCCTCCCGACCTGGTTCAGGCTTTGCAAGCCAGAGGCGCCTTTGTGGAGACAGCCATCGCATATTCCGTGGCCGCAGCTGAGCCAGATTTGCAGGTGATGCAGGAATTGATCAACGGCTTGCTGGATGTGGTGGTCTTTTTCAGCCCTTCGGCGGTGCGCGGGCTGCTTGGCATGCTTGAGACGGTTGTTAAGCGGGAGCAGGCGCTGGCGATCTTGGACCGGATGACGTCAGCGTGTGTAGGGCCAACAACGGCTCACGCTGCAGAGCAGGCGGGAGTCCGAGTTGATCTGGTCGCTGGCGAGCACACAGTCGAAGGCCTGGTGGAGGCTTTGGTGAAATGGCGGTCGCGCTCCTGACCGGCGGCACGGGTTTCCTGGGGTCGAACATTGCCTTGCGCCTGATCGAGCATGGCTGGCAGGTGCGCATCCTGGAGCGGCCTGGGGCGAACCGGATCTTGCTGGAAGGCGGGCCTTTTGAATACATGACCGGAGACATCCTGGAGCCGGAAACCCTCCCCCAGGCGATGCAGGGCATTGATGTCCTTTTCCACGCCGCCGGGGTGGTGGATTACTGGCGGCAGGGCGTTGACTGGATGTACCGGGTGAATGTGGAGGGCACCCGCAATGTGATGGAAGCCGCCCTGCGGTCTGGTGTGGGGCGGGTGGTCCACACAAGCTCCACCGCTGCAATGGGCATTCACCCAGATGTAATTGTTGATGAGAGCTATACTTTCAACGTCAAACCGGAGCGTTTCGTCTACGGGCACAGCAAGTTCCTGGCCGAGAAGATTGTCCTGGATCTGGTCAAAAAAGGACTGCCGGCGGTGATTGTTAACCCGACCACGGTGATTGGTCCTAGGGATATCCGCAAAGTGTCCAGCGGCATGGTGGTGGAGGTGGTCAAACACTGCGTGCCGCCGCTCATTCCCCCCGGCGGGGTGAATGTGGTCCCGATCTGCGATGTTGCCCAAGGACACATTGAAGCGGCTCTCAAAGGCATTGTCGGAGAGCGCTACATCCTGGCTGGCGAAAATATGACTTATTTACAGCTCTACCGCACGATTGCCAATGTGGTCGGCTGTGGGATGAAGCTCAAGGTCATGTCCCGTTGGCAGGTCTCGCTCGTCGCCGGCCTGACTGATTTACTCCAACCGCAGAGCAGCGGCCCGGTTCCGCTCACCGGAAACCGCCTGCGCTTGGAATCCAAGATGTTCTATTTCGATGGGTCAAAGGCCCGGCAAGCTTTCAAGATGCCCAAAACACCCCTGCGGGTGACGATTGGGCGCACCTTTGAATGGTATGATTTGATGGGCGAGTTTGAGGGCGTTTACGAGAAACTGCTGGAAGAGGGTGTGTGCAAGCATTGCGGCCGGGCGCGTTATTGCGAGTGGCCTGGCCCAATGGCCAAAGTTGCTGACTTGTAGCTTCCATAATGTTTACGTGTCGAACAGGTTAGCTAATGACCCCAATAGAAAACCACTCTTTGAAATGGAAAGAACGGCTGCGGCGTTTCACCACCACCAGCCTGGAGCAGCGCTGGGATAATGTGGGCCTGCGGGCCAAGATGGGCCTGCTGGTGGAAGTGGGCGTGGTGGGTCTGATTGCGATTTTTCTGTTCCTGGGCATCAGCGCCGCCCGCCAATCCACCCGGCAAATCTTGAACGAGCGAGTCCAGCTTGCCCGATTGAGCGCTGCCAGCCTGGACTCAACATTCAGGCATGTGCACAATGTCCTGGAGTTGTTCGCCGAGCACAGCACATTGCAGAGCCTGACCGAAGCCGAGCGCCAGGCGGCCCTGCAGGATGCCCTCGGCCACGTGGCCGAGTTTGGCCAGGGGATCTATTTATTGGATGTGACTGGGGAAATCATCAGCAGCGCCGGCGACCGGGACCGGTTGACACGATTTCCCCCGGACTTGTTGAAAACCCAATCCCAAACTTCACCCAGGCTTGTGATCTCGCCGGCTGGTGAGCCACTGGCAATGATCACACAGCCCACCCTGGACTCGGACGGTAATTTGGATGGCTGGCTGGTGGTCACAATGAATTTTCGCAGCGCCAGTCTTGCTCCTTTCCAAAGCGCAATCGACCTCGGTAAAACCGGCACATTGGACCTGATCGATGCCCAGGGAAGGGTGCTGATCAGCTCTCATCCTGAGCGCGCCCTGGCCGCCAGCGCCCCGCAAGAGCTGCAAAAGATGTTCCAGTCTGGCGAGCCGATGGTGGAGACCTGTCTGGGTTGCGGCGGAGGCGAAACGGCCGAGTCGCATGAAGAGGTGGTGGCGTTTGCCCCGCTTGCCGAGGCGCCCTGGGGGGTGGTGGTGCGCCAAAAAGCCAGCGAGCTGATGGCGCCAGTCAACCGCCTGCTGATTCAAACGCTTAGCCTGGGATTGGCAAGCATCCTCGGTGCCATGGTGTTGGTGTTGGTGACCACCAACAGTGTGATTAAGCCCGTGCAGATGCTCAAAGACTCGGTCGAGCGGATCAAGGCCGGCGATCTGACCACCCCTTTGGATCAGCTCTTCACCGGCTGGTTTGCCTTGCGACGGCGCCGGCAGGATGAAATTGGCGCCCTGGCGGAGAATTTTGAAGCAATGCGCCGGCAATTGCAGACCTCGATTGAGGAGATTAACTCTCTCAATCGCGAGCTGGACCGTCGTGTGCAGGAGCGCACCCAGGACGCCCTGGCGGCGCAACTGCAGGCCCAGGCAGTGCGGGATGATTTACGCGCCATCATCGATGCCCTTGACGATGAGCTGATTGTGATCAAAGTTGCCGATTTCAGTATTGAGCTGGCTAACCGGGCTGCTCAGAATTATACCGGCTTGATCCAGGATATTGTTGGCCGGCCCTGCTATCAAGGCTGTCATCCGGAGCTGCCCGGCGCTCCTGGCGATGTGGAGTGCCCCATCCCTGTTGTCTTGCAAAGTGGGGAAACGGTGCGGGTTACCCACGTGTTGGATGGCCGCCCTGGGCATGATCCAATTTACCGTGAAATTACTGCCTCGCCCTTGCGCGATCTGCATGGCCAGATTAGCCGGGTGGTGGAGCTGACTCGGGATGTGAGTGAAGAGAAGAAGATCAAAGAGTCGCTCATCCGGCGCAACCAGCAGTTATCCATCCTGAACGCGGTCGCTGCCACGGTGAACCAATCTCTCAAGCTGGAAGATATCCTCGAACGAGCTTTGGATGCCGTTCTGCGCTTGACCCAGGTGGACGTTGGCGCAGTTTTTCTGATCGAGGAGCAAGGTGGAGAGATGCGCCTGACGGCTTACCGCGGCCTTTCGGAAGAAGCCGCTCGGGTAGCCGCAGATACCGGCCTCCTGGATGGCTCTTGCGGCGGCGTGGCTGAACATGGTCGGGTGGTGGTGGTGCCTGATCTTTCCCGTTTTCACGGGCGGCGGGCGCAATCTTTGCAGCAGGAAAAGCTGAACACGCTGGTGCACGTGCCCCTGACAGCCAAGGGCTACGTTCTTGGCAGCATGTGCGTGGGCACCCGGCAGGATCGGGATTTTGACGTCGACGAGCAGGAGTTGCTCAAAGCCATTGGCAGCCAGATCGCCGTGGCCATCGAGAATGCCCGCCTGTACGAGGAAGGCCAGATCAAAGAGCGCATGCGCGGTGAGCTGTTTAAGAAGGCGATCAACGCTCAGGAAGAAGAGCGCCGTCGCATCGCCCGCGAGTTGCACGACGAGACCAGCCAGTCGCTCACGGCTCTGCTCTTTGCTTCTGAAGAAGCCCGTGAGATGAGTAGCTTGAAAGACGTGCGCCAGCGGCTGGATGGGATGCACGAGCTCATCCAACACACCCTGGACGGGGTGCACAAACTGATTTTTGACCTGCGCCCCTCGGTGCTTGATCATCTTGGCCTGGTGCCGGCGATTCGTTGGCTGACCAAAACCCGGCTGGAGGCGAAAGGTGTGCGCATCCGCTTTGAAGAGCGAGGCGAGACCCACCGCCTGGCCCCCGAAGTTGAGACGGCAATTTTCCGGGTGATGCAAGAAGCTGTCTCAAACATATCCCGCCATTCAGCGGCGCGTAATGTCTCCATTACCTATGCGATGGATCCGGAAAACGTCTGTGTGTGCGTCGAAGATGACGGCATTGGCTTTGATCCATACGAGTTGGGCCTCTCCCCAGATAACCCGCGTGGGCTGGGCCTGTTAGGGATGCAGGAACGTTTGGAATTGCTGGGCGGAGAATTGGAAATCCAATCCACCCCTGGCAGCGGCACTCAATTAAATATTCGCGTGCCGCTGGGGAACGGGAAGGCTCCTCATGGCTGATATTCGGGTTTTGGTGGTGGATGACCACGCAATTTTGCGGGATGGTATCCGCTCGCTGCTCGAGCGGCAGGAGGATATCCATGTGGTGGGCGAGGCCGCCAATGGCCGCGAAGCAATTGAACGAGTCCAGGCTTTATTGCCCGACCTGGTGCTGATGGATGTCTCCATGCCGGAGATGGATGGATTAGAGGCGACCCGGCAAATCAAAGCTCGTTTCCCACAGGTGCGCGTGTTGATCCTGACGCAGCATGATGACCACGAGTACGTTGAGCCAATGCTGCGCGCTGGGGCGTCGGGGTATGTGCTAAAACGTTCAGGCGGCCGGGAAGTGGTGACGGCTATTCATCAGGTTTTTGAGCATGGCGCCTATTTGGAAGCCAGTATTACCCGTCAGGTGATTGAAAACCTGACCCAGCCGCAGGCCAAAGAACCGGACCCCAAAGTGAGTTTAACCCAGCGTGAGATGCAGGTCCTCCATTACTTGATTGAAGGCAAGAGTAATAAAGAAATTGCCCATCTTCTGGGCATCAGCCCCAAAACGGTTTCAGTCCATCGGAGCAGCCTGATGACCAAAGTTGGTGTGCGCAGCAGTGTTGATCTGCTGCGTTACGCCGCTCGGGCGGGCTGGGTTACCCCCAACGGGATCGCCTGAAACTCAAGCATCATCCAATTTTCTACCATGGAGTAAATTATGCAATTAGATTTGAATTTTGTTTACATCCCGGCTGGTGAATTCATCATCGGCAGCAAGCGCCAGGCAGACCCGGAAGCCTCTGAAGCTGAGATGCCCCAGCACATTCTGATGGTTTCTGAGTTCTACATCATGCGCTATCCGGTTACAAACGCTCAGTACCACTTGTTTATCCAGGCCACCGGCCACCGGGCGCCATTATTCTGGGCGGGCGGCAAGTTCCCGGATGACCAGGCCGACCACCCCGTGGTGGGGGTGAACTTCCTGGATGCGGCCGCGTTTTGCCTGTGGGCCAGGCAGGTCACCGGCCTGCCGGTGCGCCTGCCGACCGAGCCGGAATGGGAGAAGGCCGCCCGCGGGACGGATGGGCGGGTGTACCCCTGGGGGAATCAGTGGGAGCCTGGGCGTTGCAATAACGCCAGCGGCAAAGAGACTCGTGACCGCAGCGTGCCGCTAGCTATCACCCCAGTCACAAAGTACTCGCCCCAGGGCGACAGCCCCTATGGCGTGGCCGACCTGGCGGGCAATGTGCAGGAGTGGGTCTCTTCGCTATATCGGCCGTATCCCTACGACCCTGAGGATGGGCGGGAGGCGCTGGTACACCGGCTGGATACGCTTTCGGCGCTGCCACGCTTTCATGAAACCGGCGGTACCTCGATGGTAAATTCTACCGAAGCCGCCTTTGATAAAGCCATGTTGCGCGGCGGTTCCTGGCGGGAAGGCCGCTTCCTGAATCGCTGTGCCTACCGAAGCTGGGCCGCGCCCATGCACCGCAGTGATGATACTGGCTTCCGGTGCTGCTACGAGCCTTCTTAGCTGCCTGACAGACTTTGGGTAAGATAAATCGGTGGCGTTTTGGGGCAAATTTTTCGCCCGAAAACGCCACAATAAGAAAAATCAAATGGTTATCACCGAATAAACAGGGAAACCAGCCCCATGCCCAGGGCAGCCATGATGAAGGCGATTGCGGCCACGGCCTGCATGAACAAGATCGTCAGGATCACCCGCCGTTGGTCAGGGCGCAGGCCTAGATACAGATGATCCACCAGCCAGCGCGCCAGGCGCTTGGCTTTGCTCTGGCGCAGTTCAGCGTAGCGTTGGATGTTTGCCAGCCAATTGTGCACCACACCGCGCACCGACTTAATAAAGTCCTGCTCTGCTTCTTCATCGACCAAAAACATTTCTTCATAGGTCAGCCGGGTGCCCATCTTGATCTCTTGCAGGGTCCAGGTGACGCTTGTCTGCCGGTCCACGTCCAGGCAATAGGCGAATTTTTGATAAGGCTCGTAAGCGGTGACGATGGTTTCGTAGGGTGGCTGCTCGCCTTCCACCAGGCGCACCCTGTAGGTGCTGCCCACCTGGGGGTAATTACCGTTTTTGGCCTCCAGGCTGGCTACGCCCCACAATGGGCTGAGCTGTAAGCGCCGCTCAATATGAGTGATCAGGCTGAACACCTCCTGGCGCGGCGCCTGGATATCAACGTATTCGACGACCTTTTGGTAAATCATATTGCACCTGATGGTGCGCGCTCCTGCAATTGAAAAAAAAAGGCTGCCCTTGATCTTGCTGCGAAGGTCAGCCCGATGAATTCCAACTTTATTTTACTAAGTTTCTTATCAATTGGGAATACTCTAATCAGGTCTTAAGGCGGCATTTGGCAAATGGGCTGGGTGAAATTGAATCTTTGGCAAGTAGCTAAAGGAGGCATCAGATGGCTTTTAGGCCGCAAAACGCTGGGCCGCATCGACCAGGCTTTGCGCCCAGCCAGGGGCCCCGGCAGCGTGCAGGTGCATGTAGCTGGCAAAGACATTGCGATAGACCAGCCCATCCCGCCCGCCGCCGATGCCCGCCCCGCGCTCCAACCGCAGGGCGGCTGGCCACCCTTCTGGCAGGCCAGTCAGGCGTGAATTGTGAAATTCATGGCCGCGCAGCCGGGTGTTAACAGCAAAAAACGGGTTTTGGCCAGTGCATTCGGCCAACACATAACCGTGCCCCTGTGGGGTGAGTGTCATCTCCACTTCGCATGGCAGGACGCCGGCCATCTCTGCCTGCTGACCGGCTGATCTTATCCGCTGCGACAGGTACATCAAGCCACCGCACTCGGCGTACACCGGGAGCCCATCTTCAGCAGCCTGGCGCACATCCTGGCGGAAGGCTGTGTTTTGGCTCAGAGTCTCCATAAAGATCTCAGGGAAGCCTCCACCCATATACAGGGCGTCAACCCGGGGCAGGCGGGATGTGTGCAGGGCATCAATAAACACCAGTCGCGCCCCACAGGCTTCCAACGCTTCCAGGTTTTCCGGGTAGTAAAAGGAGAAGGCCTGGTCACGCAGCACACCGATGACCGGTTGGCTGCGCTGGCCTTGCGCAGGTCTGGATGCTTCGACCGGCTCGCCTGGGACTTCCCAGGCGGGCGCCGAACGCGCAATTGCCAGCAGGGCTTCCAGGTCCACAAAGCGCTCCACAGCCTGGCGGCAAGCCTGGATGACCGGGAGCAGGCCGGGGTCCTCGCCCCGTGGCACAAGACCCAGGTGGCGGTCTGGGATCGTCAGGTTGGCGTCCCGCGGCAGTGCGCCGATCACAGGGATGCGGCAGTGGCTTTCGATGGCGCGGCGCAGCTTGGCCAGGTGGCGGCCCTGGGCAACGTTGTTCAGGATGACGGCTGCAATGGGGGTATCGGGCTCAAAAGTCTGGTAGCCGTGGACCATGGCGGCTGCGCTGCGCGACATGCGCGCTGCATTGACCACCAGGATTATCGGCGCCCCCAAGATCCGGGCCACCGCTGCACTGCTGCCGCTGCCGTCCTCTTCCAGCGAGTCGTACAAGCCGTGGTTGCCTTCCACCAGGCAGAGGTCGGCTGCCTGCTCGCCCCGGCGGGCGCCTTTCAAGAGTGCCTTCCGTAACGCCGCCGCCCCAGGCAGGAAGAAAGGATCCAGGCTGCGGCAGGCGCGCCCGGCAGCTTCGCTGAGCCAGGAAGGATCGATATAATCGGGTCCTTTTTTAAATGGCTGGATATCCAACCCGCGCCGGGCCAGCGCGGCGCAGATGCCCAAGGAGAGCGTGGTTTTGCCGCTGCGCCCTTGTGGGGCGGCGATCACCAGGCGGGGTAGAGGGGTGGCTGGGGCCAACGGGTCGTCCGCTGGTTAACTCAGGCTCAGTGGCTTAGAGCTCAGTGACGGTGATGGCCCCTTCGCTGCAGGAAGCCTCGCACGACAGGCAGCCGATGCATTCGTCGGGGTCTCCGCTGACCATGGCGTACTTCCGGCCATCTTCTTCGGTGATGCTGAAGAGCAAGTTTGGGCAATTATCCACACAGTCGCCGCAAGCCTGGCACTTATCGATGTCAATGGTAATAATGTACATGAAGTTCCTCCACGCTGGGGTTATTTTCTGTCCTGGGTTTTCGTCCAGACGATCGCAGCAGCGGTGAGCTCGCTCAGGTTCTGGACCTTCACCTTTAGTTTATAATGCCGGCGGATTTCGTCAAGCTGGTCCAGGCAATTATGGCACGAGGTGGCCACGATCTCTGCGCCGGTGGCCTGGATCTGATCTGCTTTCACCTTGCCAGCAGCAATGCGGTCTTTCGCAAATTCGCTCATCGAGAGCATCCCGCCACCACCGCCGCAGCAGAAGTTATCCACCCCGTGCGGCTCCATTTCGACAAAATCAATAGCTACGTGGCGCAGGATATAGCGCGGCTCGTGGATAACACCTCCTTGGCGGGCCTGGTTGCAGGGGTCGTGGTAGGTCACCCGCTTGGCATTGACTATGGGGTCAAGCTTTAAACGTCCCTGGCGGATGTATTCAGCCTGCATCTCGACAAAACTGGTGACCTTAAAGGGATAGCTGCGGCCGAGCCAGTTTTCAGCCTCCCAGCGCTGCGAGCGGTAGCCATGCCCACACTCCGCCATCACCAAAACATCCGCGCCCAGGTTGTTCACCGCTTTCTCCAGGTTCCCAGCGATGGTCCGCGCGGCGGCATCGTCGCCAGAGAACAAGCCATAGTTGGTGGCGTCCCAGTTCTCGGTGCTCAATGTCCAGTCCTCGCCGGCAGCCGTGAAGATTTTTGCCGCCGCCTGGATCAGGTAGGGGAAGTATTTCACCTCCCGTGGGTTGAAAGTGTACACCACGTGGGCGCGCTTTTTGTTGAAGGGGATGGTCAATCCGGGATCATCCAGCTCAGCTTGCAGCTCTTCCTCCATCCACTTGACCGTTTCAATGTAATCTTCCTCGCCAACGCCCATATTATTGCCGCTTTCCAGATGGACGTTGACGGTGGCTCTCAATCCCTCCGGTGTCATGTCGATGGCGGTCAGCATTGCCCGGGCGGTGCGCACAATGTGCCGGGTATCCACACCCACCGGGCAATTGATGACGCAGCGCCCGCACATGGTGCATGAGCCAAAGGCGGTGTAGATCAATTTTTCCACCATCTCCTGGTCCAGCTCGGCGGCTCCAGTCCACCCAGGGGAAACCTTGCTCAGCGGATCACTCAGCTTGCGGTAAATTTTCCGCAGTTGTTCGGCGCGGTAAGCAGGCACGTATTCTGGCCTGGGGTTAGCCACATAATAATGGCAGGAGTCGGCGCACAGGCCGCATCGCACGCAAACCTCCAGCGAGGCTTCCAGTTGGCGGTTCAGCCGCTGGCGCAGCACATCCAACGCCAGCCTGGCTTTTTCATCGGTAAGCTGATAGCGTTCAGCGGCAAATTTACCATCCGTAGGTTTCTCATCTGCCATATCGATTCACTCCAACGCCTTCTGGTTGTCTGGGCCAAGCACGCCTCGGTGGCCGAAGTTCTTGCCAAAGAAGAACTTCGAATAGAAGAAATACACACAATGCCGGATTTTACCGAAGGGGATATAGACGCACAGGAGCGCCGTTGCCAGGTAGAAAACCGCCAGCAGCCCAGGCCAAAACAGTACGCCGCAGGCCAGGGCCGTAAAAAGTGAGCTCAAAAAGACTGAAAAATAATCATCTGGCAGGCTGAGCGCCCGCTCGTTTTCGCCCATCCAGCGCATGCCGATTCCGGCGAAGCCAAACAGGGCTCCGGCAGCGGTCAGCGCCAGGGCGGTCCAGGTGACAAAGGGCGGCAGCGCCTCCAGCCACGGGCTGGCCAAAAAAACGCCGAAAGCGGTGAACACGCCCACATGAAAGAAAATGCCCCGCAAGTAAGCCACCCAGTGCTTGCGGGTGCTCTCCTTTTCCCAGGGCGCCATGCCCAGGGTGAAGGCGTAAAGGACGCCGCGGCGGTCAGAGCCGCGCCGCGGAGAGTAATCTTTGTTCAAAGGGCGCCGCATGATCTCGCCCAGGCGCAGCAGGATGCCGAGCCATCCGAGGGCCAGGCCGATCCAAGCGATGATGCGGGTGATGTTGACAAGATCCATGATGGCTCCTCATATTTCTGTCCCTGAAGGTCGTAGGAGACCTTTGGGTTTTATTTAACCGATATCCGTTGCGCAATCTCATAGGCCTGCGCCAGGGCCTGTTGGGCCAGGGCAGGATCGATCATCAGAAAAGCATCCGCCAGGTCCAGCGAAGCCTGGACTGGGGCCAGCGGGTCGTTGCGCACCCGGGCTGCCAGCGCCATGCCCAGGGCCCGCTCGAAAAGCGCCGGGTCTCGGCTGAGCACGGCCAGGGTCCGCAATGCCTCTGCCTTATCTGCCTCACGCTGCAGGCCGTCCACCAGGGTCAGGGCTTTCTGCAGGTCCACCTTTGCCAGCGCCTGGACCAGCTTCACCACCGGGTAGGTCTCTTTCAGGTCGCCAACAAGCGCTTCTGCTTCGCTGTAGCGGCCCAGGGCGGTAAGCGCCATCACTTGATCATAGGGGTTTTCGATCTGACTGAACAGTGACGCATCTCCCGTTTTCAGGATGACAAAACGCAGGGCGCGATCACGCAGCAGTGGAATTTCAATTTGTTGAGCAACCATCAGAGCCTGGTCTGGCTCGCTCTCTGCCCAGCCGCGGGCAATTTCCACCTGGGCGCGCCCGCGCTCAAAAACGTCTGGGATCGCCAGGCTGGCCTCCCAGGCTGCTGGCCAGATGGTCCGGTCACCTGCAAGGCCGCTGCGCAGCAGGGCCAGGGTTTGGGCTTCTGGGGCAGCTGGATCGCCTGCGGTCGCCTGCGGCTCGGCGCTATCCCCGCGAATCTCCCGCAAGGCCCAGGCGCGCAGCTCTGGATCCTGAATCTGCCCGGCAATCTCCAGAGCGCGCTGCAGATCCGATCCAGCAAACGCTGCGGCAATCCCGCGCCGGTCCAGATCGCGGTAGATGCCCTGTGCCTGTGCGGAGGCTTCCAGGGCGCCTTCCAGGATCTGGTCTGCCCGCCCGGGGTCAATCGGCTGCCATTCCTGGGCGATCAGGCGCAGATCCCAGGTTCGAGCGCGGGTTGCATTGAGCTCATTGGAAATCAGCCCGGCAGTCTCCAGCTTTGCCAGGTCGCCAGTGGCTGCTTCCTGGGCGGAAGCCGCCTCGCCCCACAGGGCCAGGGCATTCGCGCGCTGTTGTTTGGAGGCCGCCTGCGCCTCCGCCAGAATTGCCTCAGCCCTGTCCGGGTCGATTGGCGCCCACATTGCAGCTACCTTGCCCAGGATCCAGGCGCGCGCCTGTGATCGGTCGCCGGCCGTCGCCGCCCGCTGGGCGGTATCCAGGGTGGTCTGTAGCGCCTGAGCTTCGGCATCGGTGACCACTTCTTCAGCGGGCACGCGCAGCAAGGGCAGGGCAAAGAAAACAAAAACGAGGATTAAGAAAACAGCCACGCCCAAGATGGCCGTGCGGCTGCGGACAGGCTGCGCTTTCCGCACGTGGCGGGTGTTGTATAACCCCCAAACCAACGAGCCAAGCAGGACCAAACTGACCACGATCCCCGCCACCAAGGCACGCCTCCGCTTGGCCGCCTCGTCCAGCGCCTGAATTCCGCTGTACACTTTTCCAAGCTTGTAGCGCACCGATTGCGCCTCTGCGGTGAAGGCGTCCAGGCTGGTCACCGGCGCGTCCAGCAGCCGCAGGTAGCCCTGCTGCCCGGCAGCCAGCCTGCCATCCAGGCTGCTGGCGTCCACATAGCCTGGCAGGTCAGACCGGTAGCGGTCAATTGCCAGGAGCAAGCGCTCCGTGTAATATAGCTCTTCCTGGATGGTTTTCATTGCTGGGCAAGGCGAGTTGCTGGCCGCGGCGATCCCTCCCTGCCAGGCTGTGGGGTCATCCAGGCGTGAGTCGCCGGGGGTGTGGCAGCTCAGGCAGTAATTGCTGGCGATGGGCGTTGGATTATTGGCTCCTGGCTGCCAGGATTTCTGGGCCTCGGTCGGCGCTGCCTTTGCTAAGAATGCGCTGAACGCCAGCACCGTAATCAGAATCACTGGCAGGAGAACCATGGCGGGAGGGGTAATTGCTCTAGCCTTCATGCTCTTGTTTACTCCTGTCCGTGGGATGGTCGCCGCCGGCGATGATCCACCGTGTCAGGGCATAATAGATGCTGCACGCAGTCAGAAAGACCAGCAGGATCACAACACCGCCCACACCGGGGGTATTAATAAAGGCGTAAGCCAGGCTTGAAATATCCATCATTCCTAATCTCCAACTGCCAATTCGCCTTCAATGGTTTGCGCTTCTGGCATTTCTTCCGCAGTCTCCCAGATCGGGATAATCGGGAAGTAGCGGGTGAAGAGGAGGTACAGCAGGATCATCCCGCTGAAGAAAGACAGGGTGATCAGCCACTCGGTCAGGGTGGGCAGATAGATCCCCCGACCCATTTCGGTCATCAGGCGCGGGCTGATCTCGCTGGGGATGATCACGATGTAGCGCTCGATCCACATGCCGATGTTAATCATCACGCCTGCCGTGACCATCCAGCCGATGTGATTCTTCCCCTTAAAGACCAGAATGATCAGGGGCAGCACGAACACCAGGATCACCATGCCCCAGAACATCTGGGCATAGGTGCCGGTGAACTTGTCAAGCAAAACTGCCATTTCTTCTTTCATGTTGCCATAGCCGGTGGTCAGGTATTCAGCGATCATCATGTAAATCCAACCCAGGGTGAAGGTGATCAGCAGCTTGCGGATCGAATTGAACAATCCCAGGTGCAGGATTTGCTCGAAATGATAGATCTTACGCAGGATTGCCAGCACGATCACCACCGCCGCCGTCCCGGAAAGGATCGCTCCAAGCAAGAAGAAAGGCCCGATCAGCGCCGTGTGCCAGCCGGGCTGCAGGGTCATGCCAAACATCCAGGAAACCACCGTGTGGACGGTGACTACCAGCATGGTCATGAAGATTGCCATGCCGTCCAATACGCGCTCCAGGCGATGATATTGCTCCGGTCGCCCCTGCCAGCCCAGAGCCATGATTTTGTACATGCGCTGTTGCCAACCGGGCAAGTTGGTTAACCGGTCTCGGCACAGGGCAATATCGGGCATCAATGAGAGATAAAAGAAAACAATGCTGGACAGAAAATATAGCCCTACAGCGGTGAAGTCCCACAGGATGGGCGATTGGTAGCGTCCAAAGAAGATAACATTGAACACCCGTTCCGGGCGCCCCATGTCTGCCAGGATGGAGGCCACACCAAAGGGCAGGCTGAAAACGGTTATGGCCTCGGCGGCCCGGGTGAGCGGCTTGCGCCAGCCCTGTCCGGCGATGCGCAGGATCGCCGAAATGAAGGTGCCGGAGTGGGCCAGGCCGATGAAGAAGACGAAGTTGGTGATGTACACACCCCAGTAGACCGGTCGGTTCAGCCCGGTCACGCCCAGGCCAAGCACATACTGGCGTATCCAGGCAGCCAGGCCCACCGCAAACAGGCCTCCCAGCAACAGCCAGATCAGCCGGTCAACGATGGAAGGCTTGCGGATGGGCGCCAGGATCGTATCTTCGTGTTGGTTATGCAGGTGCATAGTCGCTTACCCCTGTTTCAGATAGTACACTTTGGGCTCGGTGCCCAGCTCTTCCAATAGTCGGAAAGCCCGCGGACTGTGAGCCAGTTTTGAGACCAGGCTGTTTGGATCATCCAGGTCGCCGAAGTAGCGGGCGTGACCGGTGCAAGTCTGCACGCAGGCAGGCATATAATCGGTGGCCTGGAAAGTCCGCCCCTCGGCAGCGGCGCGCTCGCGCGCTTTGCGCAATCGCTGGATGCAGAAGGTGCATTTTTCCACCACGCCCTTGGGCCGAGGCGCCGTCTCCGGGTCAGGATTAAGGTGCTGCTTCAGCGCCTCCGGCCATTCGGGCGGGTACCAATTGAAGTAGCGCACCTCATAGGGGCAGGCCACGGTGCACATGCGGCAGCCGATGCAGCGGTCATAGTCCACCACCACAATGCCCTCTTCATTTTTATACGTTGCTTTAACCGGGCAGACCTTGGTGCAGGGCGGGTTATCACAGTGCATGCATGGCCGGGGGATCATTGTGGCGTGCACCAGCGGGTATTCCCCTTCAATAAATGGCAGCACCTCATTCCACAGGATGGCCCGGCCCATGTCGGTCTGGTCTGGGCCAGCAACGGGCGTGTTATTTTCCATGCGACAAGCTGCCGTGCAGCTCTGGCAGGCAAAGCACTTGTCCAGATCGATTACCATACCCCAGCGTGACATCCATACCTCCTCAAGATTGGCCGGCCATCGATCAGGCCCGGTACACCTTTACCCGAATCGGGCTGCTCACCGCCTGGCCGCTTATTGGCTCGCTGGAGATCTGGCCCAGGCGGCTGGGGTTGCTGCCTACCACCATCTGCTCAGGGGATTTGGGTCCCCATTGCACCATCGTGTGGCGCCCCTGCCCCAATGGCATGAACACCGCGTTTGGCCAGATGCCGGGATAGACCCGCACCGGCACCTGGGTTTTCCCAAGCGGCGATTCCACCCAGGCAAGGTCGCCATTTTTCAGGTGCAGCGCCTCAGCAGCCTTGGGATTGATCTCTAGCCAGCTAGACCACTTGACATTGCCCTGCAACCCCAGCGATTCTTGCAGGGTTGGCAAGATACCCTGCCAGGACTGCGACTCGGTGATCAGCGATCCTGGGATCAGCAAATAGGGGTATTCCGGAGCCATTGCAGCGCTTTCATCCAGCGATGCCGGCAGTTCAAAGTGTGGCAGGCAGGCCAGGTCCTGGGCCTGATCCCCTCCGAACAGAGCAAAGAGTTCGCGCGAGAACAGGTCAAAGCGGCCGTCTTTGGGCGCGCGCAGCCGGTCTCGGCCAACTACCCGGCCCCAGGCAGGACTGCCCGGCTCGGCGTTGAAGTGCACCATTTCGGCCCAGAAACCATTGGCGTCCAGTTTCTCCCATTCCAGCGGCGCTCCGGCCAGCCGGTAGGCCACCACTTCCTGGTAATCCTTCCAGGGCAATGCCTGGGCCATCGGGCTGCCCAGCCGTGCTGCCAGCTCCAACAGCACATCTCCTGGGTTGCGATTATCCAGCACCGGTTCGACGACTGGCCGCCGCAAAGAGACCCCTGCGTAGCCCACGCCCTCCATATAGTCATCGCCCCACTGTTCCATGAAAGTGCTGGCGGGCAGGATCAGGTCAGCCATCGCCGCGCTCTCATCCAGGGTGGACGCAAAGCTGATAATGAAGGGGATTTTGTTAAGGGCGGCCAGCATCTGTCCATGGTTGGGTGCATCGAATAGCGGGTCAGCGTTGAGCAGAATCAAGATCTCCAGCGGGTAGGGTTGCCCAGAAAGGATGGCCGCATCCAGGTTTTGGTAAGCTGAAATTGCCAGGGGCAGCTCTGACGACCCTGCGCCGTCCAGCCGAGGTTGGCTCAGGCTCGCCTGTGCCGCCTCGTCTGGCTGGAACTCGGGCCATTCGGCCACCTCCGGGAAGCGCTGCACCAGGACCCCACCCGGAACGTCGATCGAGCCAACCAGGGCGTTCAAGGCATGCACCGCCAGGGCGGTGTACAGGCTGTTGCCGCTGGAAAGCTCGCTGATCTCGTTAGGCAGGATGGCCACTGCCGGGCGGTTGGTGGCAAACTCACCCGCCAGCCTGGCAATAGTCTCGGTAGGCACGCCCGTGATAGACGACACTCGCTCCAGGTCGTACTGCTCTTGCACCAGGCTCTTGAATCCCTGGTGAGTCTTGCCATCGGCGTCCTTAAAATCCTCAAAGCCGAAGGTGAAATCATGCACGAAGCTCTTGTCGTAGAGCTGGCTGTTGATGATCACGTTTGCCATGCCCAGAGCCAGGGCGGCGTAAGTCCCGGGCCGGATGGGCACCCACTCGTCGGCCTTGATCCCGGTTAGTGAGAGGCGCGGGTGCGCTGCCACCAGCTTGCCGCGCTGCGGGCGGCCGCGGCGCATAAACGCAATCGCCTCCAGGTTAACAATCACATTGCGGCTGGTCTCCAGCAGGTTGCCGCCAAAGGTCATCACATAGTTGGCGTTGTTAAGATCGTAAACTGGCAAGCCATTGATCCCCTGGCTGAGGAACATAGCCTGGCGGGCGGCCTGGCTGGCCAGGCTTTCCCGGCTGATCAGGTTGGGCGAACCATAAGCCTCCAGAAAGCGGCCAACAAAGGCGCGCATCTGGCCGCGCAGCTCACCATGCACCAGCGCCAGGCGATGCGCCTGGCGCTCTTGGCGCAGCACCCCGAGCTTCTCTGCAGCCAGGGCCAGGGCCTCATCCCAGCTGATCTCCTGCCAATCGCCGCTGCCCCGCTTCCCCATTTGTCGGCGGGGGTGGGCCAGGCGTTCTGGGCTGTACAATGCTTCCAAGGATGCCTGGCCGCGCAAGCAACACACGCCCTGGTTGAGCGGGTGCAGGGCGTTGCCCTCTACTTTCACCGCATTTCCATTGACCACTCGCACATCCAACCCGCAGCCGGATGGGCACAAGGCGCAGGTCGTCTTGACGACGGCTTCCTCAAACGTCTCCACCATCGCAGGTGCGGTGTTCATTTTTTGCCCCAGGGTCAGCGCCGCTGCTCCCAAGGCAGTGACGGCTGCTCCGGCCCGGATGAACTCACGCCGGGTCAGGTTCGGCTTTGTGTTTGAGGTGTAGTTGGCATCCATAGCGCTAATTTCCATCGAAGCTGCTCAGATGATCGTGCATGTCCTGCGCCTGAGCCGGATCAACCTGCACGGGTTGGGCTGGCGGGATGGGCCCCCCGCTGGCCCGGTACTCACGCTCGTCCACCTGCAGGTGGATGCCAAGCAGTTCCAGGGCATCGGCCAGGGCTGGCACCGCACCGGGCTTACCGCTGCCCACCCAGGCCTGGCCGCGCAGCCCGCGCGGCCCGCCTCCCGATGGGCTGAGGTGGCAACTGGCACAGGGCTCGCTGGTCTGAGCGGAATATTCCGGCAGTGCCCTGGCCGCTTGTGGGTGTGCCAGGGTTGCCAGCACAGCCAGCAAAATCAGGGCAGAGAAAAGGATCAATACCGTGTAATGTTTCATTCGCGCCTCGTCGTCTCTTGCAATCGGACTCAAACCGGCTCGCCAACCGTGACTGTCTCGCCTTGCACGCTCACAGGGATCTGCTCCAGAGGCACCGGCGGCGGGCCGGCGAGCACCTCACCAAACTGGTCAAAGCGCCCATCATGGCAGGGACAATAAAACTCTTTAGGCGCTTCCTGCCACTGCACCGTACAGCCGAGGTGGGTGCAGATCATCGAATACGCACGGATGCTTTCAGCGGTGCGCAGCACGATCACAGGAGTGCCGCCATAGGCAACCGTTTTTGTCCCGCCAACTGGCAGGTCGGACAGGGGGAACTGAACCGGTTTGGCGGCCGCAGTGGAAGTCTGGGATGGAAACAGCCAGGATTGCACCAGCAGCCCCAGCCAGGTGACGCCCAGCGCTGCCAGGGCGACCTGGATAAAATTGCGCCGGGTGACCAGCGGCGAGGTCGGTGCAGCAGGCGATTTGGATGCAGGCGTGGTTTGGGTCATTTGATTCATGCTATTTAATGATTGGATTGGCGCCAACGTAACTATGGCAATTGTTGCACGAGCGTTCGGGTTCGTGACAGTACAGGCAGTCGGCCTGGGTCAGGTCGCCCCGGTTGACCATGTCGGTGTGGTGGGTTTTCCAGTAATCCAACGGGCTGTGATACTCAGGCACGGCATAACGGGGGGAGATGTACACCGCCAGTGGCCCGGGGCCGTCTTTTTCCGGCTTTTCCACCGGATTGGGGTAATAAGCAACCGTAAACAGGATCACCAGGACGAGCAGCAGGAGCAACAAGAGCTTGCGCATGATCATTCTCCGTCTTGGTTTCACAATTTTAGCGCCCGGGCGAGCAGGTCGATTGTCCCGCCCACCTTCACCGGCACATCCCAGTAGTGCATCGACTCGGGTAGCTGCGCCTTGCAGATCGCGCAGATTGTTGCCAGGTAATTCGCCCCGGTGTGCTTGACCGCCATGGCGCGCGGCTTGCCTCCCGCCATGCGGATCGGCATCAACTCGTCGGTCAGCAGCCCGCCTCCTGCCCCACAGCAGTACGTTTTCTCGCGGATCGTGTTGGCGGGCATCTCAACAAAGCGATTGGCCACTGCCCGGATGATCTCGCGTGGCTCGTCAAGCAGCTGCCCGGCGCGAGCCGGGTTGCAAGGATCATGGTAGGTGATCAGGTAATCGTCGTTGGCGCTCTTATCGATGCGCCCCTTCAAGGCGCCCTGGCGCAGGATTTTGACAATGAACTGGCTGATGTGATAGGGGTAGGGCGGATCAAACATATCCATGGAGCCGCTTAACGTGGGGGTGAAAATGCCCGCCCGCCAGGCGTGACCGCACTCGCCCCAGATGATGGTCTTCACACCCAGCATCCGGGCAGCATCGATGATGCGCCGGTTGACTTTTTTCATGTTCTCGTAATTCAAGAACAGCCCAAAGTTGCCGCCTTCGTTGCAGTAGGTGCTGGTGGTCCAGCGGATGCCCAGTGCGTAAAAAAGTTTGCCATAACCGATCATCGTGTCGGTGTTGGCAAAGTTGTCTGCGGAGGGCGGCACCAGCAGTACCTCTGCCCCATAATCGTCCACCGGGAAAGGGATGCGCTTGCCAACTTCTTCCTCCACCTCGTCTTCCAGGAATTCGCAGTTATCCTTCCAGGCGGCGGGTGGGATGCCCAGGTTGTTGCCCTGCTCGTACACCTTGGCGACCACCTCGGTGACGTACTTGGTGGAAACACCAATGGATGCCATGATCTCGCGGGCTGCCATGGTGATCTCGGCGGTGTCGATGCCATACGGGCAGAACACCGAGCAGCGGCGGCACTCGGAGCACTGGTAGAAGTAGGTGTACCATTTCTGCAGCATCTCCTCGTCAAAGTCTGCTGCATCGTTCAACCCAGGCATCATCCGCCCACCCGGCGTGAAGTAGCGGCGGTAGACCTTGCGCAACAGCTCGGCCCGGGCGACGGGAAAATTCTGCGGATCGCCAGTGCCCAGGTAGAACTGGCATTTATCAGTGCATGCGCCGCATCGTACGCAAATATCCATAAAAACCCGCAAGGCTTTGTTTTTCTCCAGCAACTCGCCCAGCTTGGCGACGCCTTTTTCTTGCCAGTTGGGGTCGCGCTCGTGGCTTAAGTTGATTGCCTGGGTATCTTTGGCTTTGCTGGGATAGCAGCGCACCTCCAGGCTGGCATTCTCGCGCAGCGGTGGCGGCGCCAGGATGCCGTCCCGGGCAGGTGTTTTGATGATTGGGGTTTCGTCAAACTTCATGGTTGCTCCAGGGTTGCCTGCCAGCGCCCACGCTCAGGGCTGCTGGTCCCAGGGATTGGTGTAACGCTGCCCATCCCGCTGAATTTGATAGGGTTGCGTGCGGGTGGGGCTGAAGAAAATGCCGCCGGCGTGCAGCAATTTGCTGAAGGGGAAATAAATCATCAATATTGAGACCAGGGTAAAATGGACCAGGAACAGCGGGTGTTTCGGCGGCGCCACGGGTCGAAGCGTCAGCAGGCCGATCATAAACGCTTTGACATCCACCAGGTTGGCGTGCAACCAGTAGCTGATCAGGATGCCGGTTGCGGCAATCCCTCCCAAGAGCGCCAGGGCAAAATAATCGGGGATATTGGATAAATACAGCGTGCGCGGTAGCGCCAGCCGCCGCCAGATCAAATACAGGGTGGCAATGCCAAACAGATAGCCAAAGAAGAGCGCCACCGGCTCCATGTACAAAACCAACTCAGGGACCGGGTAAGTGAAGTATCTCAGATGGCGGAACAGAATCGCCGCCAGGGCAACGTGAAACACCCATGCTCCAATCCAAAGCCATTGATCGGCCTTAAACAGGTTGGGAAAGACCAAAACATCGCCCACCACTCGCAAGGTCGCTCCAGCTTCGGATTCTGGCGCGGGTGTGGCTGCCGCGGGTAGCGGCATCGGCGTGCGCAGGTAGCCATAAAGCCGCAACAACAGGCCAAAGATAAATGCCGCCGCAGCAAAATAGGCCATGCCGATCACGAACAGGGATATCAGTGTCCACAGCGCAGTTGATGCATCCATTGACTGCCTCTACACAGCCGGTAGGGGTCAGGGATCGCGGGGGAAAGTCGCTGCCCCCGCCCCTGACCCCTACCGATAATACTTGCCTGCTATCCTGTTGTATCCGAGACCACAGCTCTCGGATGTTGGGATCGAAAATCCCAGTTACAACCTACACACACCCAGTTGGCTTGGGCAGGCCGGCAATCTTGCAGGCGCCCTTGGCTGGGCCGCTGGGAAACATATCGTAGATCTCTTTCAGCGAGAAACCGGTTTCCTTGCACAGCTTGCGGATCATGGGAGCGATGCCAAACTGCTTGTAATAATCGCGCAGATAGTTGATCACCTTCCAGTGGTCTTCGGTCAGCTCTACAACATCCTCGGTCTTAGCGATGGCAGCCGCCAGGGCTTCGTTCCAGCAATCAGGTTCCTGGATGAAGCCGTCCTCGTCTACATCAACCGTGATTCCGTCCAGTTCAATTACAGCCATTCATACCTCCTCTTTGTGCTTCGATGATCCTCAGCACGCAGGTAGTCGGGCGCAGCGCGCCCGGCGCTTTAAGATTAGCTCTCCGGCAGCTTGATGAACGTTGCACCGCCAAAGGATGTAAACTCCAACGTGCCTTCGTTCACAAGCTCGGTGAGCGCCTTCTTAGCGATTTTATGATCCAGGCTCAAGCCGTTAGCAACGTCCCGGCTGGTCAGCATCTTATTCTTTTGCTTGAAGAACTCGACGATCTGCGTCTTTAGCTCTTCCGTCACTTCGTCAGACATGGGATTGACCCTCCTACCACTTGAACGTGGGTGTGGACCGGTAGGTATCGGAGGCCAGGGTGAAGTCATCGATGAGCTGGACCGAGAACGGGATATTCGTCAACGTAAAGAAGCGCTCCCAGCCGATGCGATCGATCCATTCGCCCATGCGCTCATGCTTGCGGGCATGGCTTGCCCAGGTCTCAACGATGTTGCGCACGGCTGCGGTCACTTCGGGCCAGCGCGGGGGGTTGTTGGGCAGGTACGGGATCACCAGGCGGGAGAATTTTGGCGGCGTGCGGGCGCTGGAGATCTTGCCGCCCACCCAGATTGAGACGCCATCCCCAGTGGGGTCCGCCAGGGGCATGCCGGGGCACATGGTGTAGCAGTTGCCGCAGTACATGCATTTTTCTTCGTTGACCGTCAGGGTCTTGTTCTTGGGGTCGGGGCGGATGGCGCCTGTGGGGCAGGCCGCGATTACGTTCGGGATCTCGCACTTTGCCCGCACCAGGTCATGGTTGATGTGTGGCGGCTTGCGATGGATGCCCAGGATGGCAACGTCGGAACAGTGCACCGCGCCGCACATGTTCAGGCAGCAGGCCAGCGAGATGCGACAATAAGCGGGCAGCTTCATGTCAACGAAATACTCATACAGGTCATCCATCACTGCCTTGACGATGCCCGAAGCGTCAGTCGCCGGCGTGTGACAGTGGATCCAACCCTGGGTATGAACCGGGTTGCTGATGGCGTGGCCGGTGCCGCCGATGGGATACCCATTGGCGTTCAGGTGATCGATCAACGGCTCCAACTTGCTTGGGTCTGAGACCAGGAACTCCAGGTTGTGCCGGCTGGTGAAGCGCAGGTGCCCGCCGCAGAATTCGTCGGCAATGGCGCATACATCCCGGATCCAATCGGTGCTGACCAGGCGCGAAGAACCGACCCGCACGGTGTAGAGCACATCCCCCGATTCGGCGACGTGCTTCAAAACTCCCGGCTTTACCCGCTCGTGGTAGAGCCACTGCCCGTAATTCTTCTCAATTACAGGCGGGAGCATCTCTTTGTAGTAAGGGGGGCCAAAGTCGGTCCTGCTGCTCATCACTTCACCTCCTCAGGATCCCAGAAGTAGTAGGGGTTGGCCCGCGGCACCCGGATCATCTGCGGCGTTGGCGGCAGGCCCACCGCTTTCAAGAAAGCGCGCATCCCCAGGCGGTTGATCAGCTCGCCCAAACGCTCGCGCATCTTGCCATTCTCGTCCCACCACTCCCAGATTCGGCGAACCAGGTCTTTGACTTCATCATAGGGCGGTTCGATCTTCATGAAGGGCACGATCACCCAGGAGAGCAGCGCTCCGTGGACGATGGGGGCTTTGCCGCCCACCATGAAGGTGGCGCCTTTTTCCTTGCCCACCCGCAGGGCTTTGGGCATGATGTTAATGCAATGCATGCAGCGGTTGCACTCTGCGTTATCAATGGTCAGCAACTTGGCGGCAGGATCCCAGCTCATGCAGCCGGTGGGACACAGATCAACCACCTCGGCCTGGATATCCAGCCCGTTGTTGGCGTAGCCGGCTACTTCGTCTGGGTTGATGCGGATATTGTCACGCCAGGTGCCAACGATGGCGAAATCTGAGCGGGCTACCGAGGCCACGCAATCATTCGGGCAGCCGGAGATCTTGATCTTTGATTTGTAAGGGAACATTGGTCGGTGAAGCTCGTCCTGGAACTCCATCGTGATGCTGTAGAGCAGGTCCAGCGTGTCAATGCAGGCATACTCGCAGCGGCCGGGACCAACACAGCAGCTGGGTGTGCGCATGTCGCTGCCCGAACCGCCCAGGTCGAAGCCAATCTCGGCCAGGTCATCGAAGCAGGGTTGCAAGGCTGCAGTGGGCGCGCCAAGCAAAATGATATCGCCCGTCGCCCCATGCATATTGGTCAGCCCGCTGCCGTGCTTATCCCAGACATCGCACAGCTCGCGCAGCTTATCCGTGGTATAGAACCAGCCGGCGGGCATGTTCACCCGCAGGGTGTGGAACTCCGCCACTCCGGGGAAATCCTCGGGCAGGTCGGTGTATCGACCAATCACCCCGCCACCGTAGCCTTTCACGCCGACGATGCCGCCGTGTTTCCAATGGCCGATACGGTCACTGTAGGAGCGCTCAAGCTGGCGCAGCAGATCTTTGGCCGATTCTTTCTTTTCGGCTGACCTTTTCATTTCGGTTACAAAGCTCGGCCAGGGGCCATCCTCGAGCTGATCGAGCAAGGGGGTGTCTGAGTCCTGAGCATTTGGCATGGTTTACCTCCGTGTGGCTGCGGGTCGTTGCTGAGCAGAGGGAAAACGGCAGCCAGCGCCGTTTTCCCTCTGGTTTAACCCAACGATCTGCAGCTCGTAAGTGGATGAAGCAGCAATGTCGTGATCCCGCTCACAGGGTTGGCGGGAAGAGATAGCCGAAGATGATCCAGGAGACCACCAGCGCCAGCAGTGTGTTGAAGAGGGTCACAATCAGGAACACAATCACCGGGGACCAGCCCATCTTGCGGAATTCCTTGACCGTGATTTCCAGGCCCATGCTGACGAAGGCCAGGCAGAATGCCCAGTCCTTCATCGCCACGATGGCGTTGCCTGCGTTCGGCTCTTTCGAAGACGCCGCCGGGATCACCCCGAAGGTGAACAGCAGGGAGGCTACGATGAAGCCCAGGACGAACTTCGGGAAGCGCTGCCAGATGATCGATGCACTTGGCTTTTCCTTCTTGCCCTCCACCACGGTGGTGAAGTACAGCGCAAGCAGGAACGCCACTACGCCGATCAGAGCATTCTGGGTGGACTTGACGATGCTGGCAATCTGCTGTGCCGTCTCACCGTAAATCGTGCCCGCGCCGACCACAGCCGCGGTTGTGTCAATGTTGCCGCCAAACCAGGCGCCGGCCACGGCCTCAGGCATGTTCAGTCCTGCTGCAACCAGGGGCAGGATGACCATCAAAGGCAGGGCAGTAACGATCACCAGGCCGGTGATGTAGGTGATTTCTTCCTTCTTGGCCAGCACCGAGCCGGAAGCGGCGATGGCTGCCGAGACGCCGCAGATGGACACCGCGGTGGACATCACCGCCCGCAGTGTGTCGGGCAGGCCAAACTTGCCTGCCAGCCACCAGGAGAAGAAGTACACCGCCGTGACCATGATCAGCGCCTGGATGATGGCCCCAGCAGCGGCGGTCAGAATGACCTTGAAGCTAATGGTACAACCGAGCAAAACCAGACCGACTTTCAGGAACAGTTCAGTGCGGAAGCCAGGCTTGAGGTAATCGTATATCTTGACGGTCTTCAAGATCCAGTTGGCGATCAAGCCCACCAGGGCGGCCCACAGGGGATATTCCAGAACCTTGCCGGGAATTCCCATGCCGAACAGATCCTTAACACCGTAAACCTGGTCCTTCAGCCAGCGAGCAAGGAATGCCAGGATAACAACCAGCAGCAGGCCAAGCAACATGCCGACCAGATCGTTATTCTTTTCAGTTTGTTTTACAGCTTTGGTTGACATATCTGATTCTCCTCACATTCCAGTTGTTCGCCTAGAACTTCATCCAGGTGGGCGAGATTATCCCAACCAGAGCCAGGATGATCAGGCCGAAAGCGATGATGACTGACCACCAGTCCTCAGTGATTTTTGCTTTCATGTTTGTTTCTCCTGAAGGTTATTTTGGGGAGTCTTTGGAAATGGATTGGATACGGGGAGCAATTTCAAGGAATTCCCCAGCTGGGGCTGGCCTCCCTCTGCCGGCGCCCAGCGCAGGCCAGGCGTTTCTTTCTTGATGGCACCTCCTCTTCTGGTGAATTGGCGGAAATTCATCGCGTCCAATTGATCCTGCAGACAGAGTGTGAAAAATGAGGCAAGGATTAAGCGCCAGTCACGTTGTGTCCTGCTTAACAGAACAGCGCAATTCGTCCGATAAGATTGTATATAATTTCACGAAAGGTGCACGTAAGGAAATGCCAGGCTGAATCTAAGAAAAGTCTTAGATTGCCAGGGAAGTGGCTTAATCCAATATCCCCCCGGATAACTGTACAATGGGTTGGTAGCTTACTCTCTGCCTTTGGAATCAGGCTGACTTTGGCTGCGCATCTGGCGGTAGAACTCCATGATCAAGAACCCCATCCCAATCGCTGCAAGCGCCAGGGCCACCACCTGGACGCGCAGATCGACCAGCCGGAGGAGCAGCAGGTCAGCGATGGTCAGCAGTCCCCAGCCAGCAAACAGGCCCCATTTCTTCTGCAACAGGTTGGATAAGGTGAAGCTGACCAGGATGAGAAATAATCCAATAAAGATCTGGCTTTCCAGATCGCCGATCAGGGTGATGTCCAACGACCATGCGCCGATCAGCGCCACACCCAGGATCAATGGCGCCAGGGTCAGGGCGAGCAGCACTCGCAACCACAGGGGTTGGGCTGTTTTTGTCTTGGCGCCGGGTTTAGTTGAGGTCTTTTTGGGTGCCATTTTTGCTCCGTTTGCCAGTTCTTGTAAGCGCAAGTTTAACCGATTTTTGCTGTTTGTGCCGGTATTCTACAACCGTCAGGCCATCAGAATGGTCGTCTCCCATGTAACTTTTCCGAACAGCTATTATTTCTCAGGATTGTCCCGAGGTTCATGATGACGCTGATTAATAAGATCAATCGCCTGATCCAGGCCAGGCCTTCCCGCCCGTACAAACTTTTCCAGATTGAATCTTCGCTGGATTGCAACCTGGAGTGCGTGATGTGCCCCTGGAACGAGATACGACCGTCTGAGGCCATTATGTCCTGGGAAACTTTTGCTTGCCTGATCCCTTATTTAGAGCAGGCCGAAAGCGTGGACCTGACAGGTGGCGGTGAGCCTTTGAAGAACCCGCGCCTGGTCGAGATGGTCCAGGCTGCCCACCAGGCTGGCTGCGAGGTGGGCTTCAGCACCAATGGCATCCGCCTGACTCCCGATATTGCTGGGCGCCTGGTGGCGGCTGGCCTGGATTGGGTATCGTTTTCCGTTGACGCGGCCACGGCGGATCTTTACGAGCGCATTCGCTTTGGAGCCAAGTTCGCCATGGTCACCGGGCATATCGCTGCCTTGAGCGAGCTCAAACGCGAGCGCCGCCTGGATAAGCCGCGGCTGATGATGGTGATGGTGCTGATGACCGGGGAGGAGGAGAATTTTCATGAGCTTCCGGCCTACATCGAGCTGGCCCACCGCCTGGGGGTTGACCAAGTGATTGCTAAAAACCTGGATGTCATTGTCAAGGACGGGGATGACTCTCGGCGGGTGTTTTCCCATGACCAGATCCCGGATGGTGCACTTCAACAGGCCCTGGATAACGCCCGCCAGAAAGCGGAAGCCCTGGGTTTGCCGCTGCGCCTGTATTCGATGCAGCCCCACGAAGCGATCATCTGCGAGCACGATCCGTTGAAGAGCGTCTTCTTCAACTGGGAAGGTGATGTTTCACCTTGCATCACCCTGACCTATGGCGAAAGCCGCGTGTTTGACGGCCGGCGCATCCTTGCACCCTGCCAGCGCTTCGGCAACATTCAACGGGAATCACTGGCAGACATTTGGAGCAGGCCAGCCTACCAGGAGTTTCGTCAGTATTATGAAAACCGCCTGCAGGTTGAGCGTCGGGCGACCCTGGATCGCATGTTGGGCGGCCCGGATCAGACCACCCTTGAGCTGCCACCCGCCCCGGAGGGTTGCCAGACCTGCTACTATCTCTACGGCGTGTAGCTATGATGGAGCGTAGCGATCATGTCAGTCATTTTCTGGCAGATTGCCGCCACTCCATTCTGCGAGAGGGTTCAGGTATTAATGACATGGGTCGTCCATCAGAATGGCCTCTAAGGACACCGTTCCCCTGAATGACCTGCTCCAGTCGGCCTGTTTCGATGCCATCGTTGAGGCCGCCGCGCAGAACAGACGCCTGCTGAGTCTGCTCTCCGCCCGGAGTTACCAGCCGGACCGCCTGCTGAGCTGGCGGGCGGTTCAGGCCTTTGGCATGGCGGCGCAGCGCATCGCCAAGGACGACCCAGAATTTGTGCGCGGTCACCTGCGGCGTCAGTTTTGGCTGCTGAGCGACGAATCGGGGGGTATTGGCTGGCACGCCCCAGAGTTGATTGGCGAGACGTTGGCTCGCTGCCCAGGTCTCTTTGATGAGTTCGTCTCCCCGCTGATCTATGTGCTGGACATGGAAGCTGAAGACGCGCCCCGTTTCCGAGCGGGAGCGCTGTGGGCGGTTGGCCGGATCGCTCCAGGCAGGCCGCAGGCGGCCCAAATTGCCCCGCCGCTGGTCCTGCCCTGCCTGGCAGATGCCGACCCCCAGGTGCGTGGCATGGCTTTATGGTGTCTTCATGGTTTGGGCTACCGGGAGGCAATCCCAGGGCTGGCAAGTTTGCAGGCTGATTTTTCGGTGGTGGAAATATACGCAGCGGGCGAGTTGCGGGCATCAAGCGTGGCGGAACTGGCGAAGGATTTGTCCGGTTGAGCCTTCAGCAGCCGAGGGCAATCTTTGATTGTTGTTTAAATCGCAATGTCCCAGGCTGAGAGCAGTCTTTGATTGCCCATTAAGATGCCCCTGCCTGGGCAGCCTAATCTACCGTCAGTGTCTTGCTCAGGTTGCGGGGGAAATCAGGATCAAAGCCGCGCGCCAGGCTCAGATGATAAGACAACAACTGTAGCGGCAGCACCGAGAGCAGGGCGCTTGTCTCTGGATCCGCCTCTGGCAAAGTGATCAGGTGATGGGCATTCAAGCGCAGTCGCTTGTCATCTGGCCCAATCACAATAGCCTGGCCGCCGCGGCAGGTGACTTCGTTGATCCCGCTGACAATCAATGGCACATCCTGTGGTCCTGCGACAAACAGCACCGGGAAATCTTCGCGCACGGCCGAGAGCGGGCCGTGTTTGAACTCGGTGGACAGCATCCCCTCGCAATGCGCATAGGTGATCTCTTTGAGTTTCAATGCCCCTTCCAGGGCAATCGGGTAAGTCAGCCCGTAACCCAGGCAGTAGAGGTCGTCCTGCCCGGCCAGTTGGGCTTCCAGCGCCTGCACCTGTGGGGCAGCGGTCTCCAGAGTGTGCTGGATTAAACCCGGTAACGCCTCTGCCAGTGGAGCGGTGGGGTGTTTGCCCATGCGCAGCGCCAAATAAAAGAAAGCAACCACCTGGTTCAAGAAGGTCTTGGTTGCGGGGACGCTGATCTCGTAGCCGCAGGCCAGCGGCAGGTAAACCTCGCTCACCTGGGTCAGCGTCGAGCCGATCACGTTCACCAGCCCCAGCACACCCATGCCGCGGGCCTGAGCCACGTGGACGGCATTGATCACGTCTTTAGTCTCGCCGCTTTGGCTTACGAAGATACCCACGTCTTCGGGTCCCACGGCCGGGCCGTACTGGGCGTTGAACTGCGGCGCCAGCACCGGGAACGCCGGCCGGCCAGCCAGCCGGGCCAGGTAAACCGCTCCGATCATGCAGGCGTGATAGCTGGTGCCGCAGCCCACCAGGTACAGGTGGCGGGCGGAGCTCATCCGCTCGAGCATCCGCTCCACATCCGGCGAGCGCTCCAGCAGGCGCAGCAATTCTCCAGCCACACCGGGCTGCTCATGGATCTCTTTGAGCATGTAGTGTGGGTATCCGCCCTTCTGGGCCGACTCCATCGTCTCGGTGATGGTTTCGATCTCCCGCTCCACTGGCGAGCCATCCTGGACTCGGTGAAGCGCGATGCCATCCGGTCGCAGGGTGACGATTTCTCCATCCTGCACCCGCACCACCTGGCGCGTCAGCGGCAGGATCGAGGGTAGGTCAGACGAGAGACAGGTGAATCCCTCACCAATCCCAATCACCAGGCCGGAGCCTTTCTTGATGGCATACAGCTCCCGCTCGCCCGAGCGGCCGATCACAAACGCATAATCGCCTTCCAGGTCGGCGTAGGCGCGGCGAATGGCTTCAATAAAATCATATCCCCGGTCGATGTAGCGCTCCACAGCATGCACGCACGATTCACCATCGTTGGTCGAGCGCACCGTCATCCCTTCGGCAATGAATTGTTGGCGCAGCTCGATATTGTTGACCACGTTGCCGTTGTGCGCCCCCACCAGGTCGCCGTCCGAATCCAGGTGCGGTTGGGCGTTAGCCTGCGATGGCCGGCCGAAGGTGGCCCAGCGAAGCTGCAAGATGCCCCGGCTGCCGCTCATCTCGGCGAACTTGAAGCGGTCGGCAACTTCATCGATCTTACCAGCGTCCTTGCGCAGGTCAATACGATGGTCGGTGTGCAGGGTGGCGCAGCCCACCGTATCATAACCGCGGTAAGACAGCCATCGCCCGGCTTCAATCAAGATTGTTCCAAGCGGCTGTTCATGATCGGTGACGATCCCAAAAATACCGCACATGCTTGGTGAACCTCCAAAAAAGAATGCTTGTTTGAAAGGAGTTGTTATGCGTTCAGGTCGCCCGGCAAATCACTCCAGTGAGACTTCCATCCGCTCACCGTTTGTGTCCAGATGCTCTGGCGTTTGAAGCAGCCCGTCCCGCGCCAGCAGCTCACGCAGGCGCCTGACGTTTTCCTCCTCCAGCTCGGCGGAAAATGTGCCCTCGGTGTAAAGAACGGTGTTGACCAGCCCCATTGGCAGACGCAAATCCATCTTCATCATGCCCGAGTTCAGGTCGCTGACCCGTATGTGCAGGTGGCGACGCTCGACGGCTTTCTCCGCCGGAGGCACCAGGCGTGCCCAGGCACCGTGATCCACGGTTTCCAGCATCTCGCTGGCGGTGTGCGCCGAGATTTTCCCTTCTTCAAGCTGTTCTATGATCTCCAGGCGGCGCTCCACCACCGCCCAACGAGCCTTGTCGACGCGCTTTTCGAGCAGGTAGAACGCTGCTGCAGCCGCAATGCCCAGCAGCCCGGCGGCGTACCAAAGCCAGTTGGGATTCAAGTTATCCAACACCAGCCCGGCTAAAAAAGGTCCAATGGCGAACGGGATCACCCAGCTGAAGCCAAACACTGCCATGTATCGGCCGCGCATGTCTTCTGGGGCGAACTGGGTCACGATGGCCTGGCCGACCGGGCTGACCATCATCTCGCCGATGGTGATAATCACCATCGCAACCAGGAAAAAGAAATACAGCGAGACGAAGCCGTACATGGCAAACCCGAAAGCATAAAGCAGCGTGCCGGCGGTCATCACCAGCAGGGGGCGATATCGGGATACCCGGCGCGTGACGGGGAACTGAAACAGCACCACCATCGCCGCGTTCAGAGCCAGGATGTAACTGAAGCCCTGTTCGTTGACTCCATAGTTGTCTCGCAGGAAGACCGCCAGAGTGGTGTTCATCTGGATATACACCAACACCATCAGCGCTGAAGCGCCCAAAAACCAGACGAAAGCCTTATCCCGCAGCGCCACGCCATAGCCAGCAAAGGTCTGAAAGATGCTCTCCTGCGGCTGGCCTTCCTCTGGCTGGGATCGCTGAGGCTCCTTGAGCGCCAGGAACACCACCCCAGCGGTGATCGAGCTGGTGATAGCGTCGGCAATGAACAGCAGCAGGTAATCCTGAGATGCCAGCAGGCCGCCGATCAGCGGGCCGATCACCACTGCCAGGTTAAAAACCACTCGCAGGATGCCGAAGCCCTCAGCCCGCTTCTCCTCCGGCAGCAGGTCGGCCACCAGCGCCTGCTGAGCCGGGCCGCCTGCGTCTGCCAGCATGCCCACCACGATAACCACCAGCAGGAAGACCTCGATCTGGTTGGTGATGCCCATCAGCAAGGCCGTGAGGGCGCTCATGATCAACCCAAAGAGGAGCATGCCTTTGCGCCCAAAGCGATCGGTCAATGCTCCCCCGATCATGCTCCCGACAACGCTGGAGATGGCAAACAGGAAAAAAAAGACGCCCACCTGGGTCATGCTAATGCCAAATTTGCGGGTCATGTACAGTGTGAAGAAGGGGAAGAGCATCGCCCCGCCCAGGCGGTCAATGAAACTTGCGCCTACGAGTATCCAGAACTGGCGTGGGAATTCATTGAAGACGCGCCGGGTGTTATGCAACTGATTGCTGTACCAAGACTTTGTTTTGGAGATTTTTGGCATTGTATCCCTGTACCTGGCAGGAAAGATAATATGAGTGGAGGCTTATTTTACCTCGGTTTGGGCGCAGGCTGATCCACTTGGTGTGCCCAATTTGCGTCTCTCGGCAGGTATCGGTATAATCAGTCAGTTTAGTACACAGGAGAATCTCATTATGACGCAAACCAAGGCTTCAACTGGTTCCATCGATCTGCCCGCCTACCGCGATCCATCGCTTCCCTTACAGGAACGCCTGACTGATCTGATCATCCATATGAATTTGGAAGAAAAGATTGCCCAGCTATTTTGCGTGGGCCGCGCTGTTGAGATGGAGGGTATTCTGTTCCAGCCGGATGGATCGCTGGATCAGGAAAAGATGGCCAGCTTGTTCCGCAATGGAATCTGCCAGCTTGGCCGCCCATCCCAGAAGCGCCCGCCGCGCGCCGCCGCCGAGCTGACCAATGCCATTCAGAGATACCTGGTGGAGGAAACCCGCCTGGGCATCCCGGCGTTGTTCAACGAGGAAGGGTTGCATGGCTTAATGGGGGTGGGCGCAACCAGTTTTCCCCAGGCAATCGCCCTGGCTTCCACCTGGGACACAGCCCTGATCGAGCAAATCTTTGCCGCCGTTGCCCACGAGACCCGCGCCCGCGGCAGCAATTATGTCTACACCCCGGTGTTGGACCTGGCGCGCGATCCCCGTTGGGGGCGCGTTGAGGAGACTTTTGGTGAAGATCCGTACCTGGTGAGCCGCATGGGTGTGGCGGCCATCCACGGGTTACAAGGGCGCCACCGCCCAATCGACTCCACGCATGTGATTGCCGTCGCCAAGCATTTCGCTGTTCACGGCCAGCCAGAAGGCGGCACAAATGCCGCGCCGGGCAATATTTCTGAGCGCCTGATTCGCGAACAGTTCCTGCCGCCGTTTGAGGCTGCGGTCAAGGAAGCCCATGTGGAGGCGGTGATGGCTTCCTATAACGAGATCGATGGCGTCCCCGCCCATGTCAACCCCTGGCTGCTGGATCAGGTCTTGCGCCAGGAGTGGGGCTTCCCGGGCTTTGTCACCTCGGATGGTTTTGCTATCCCCCAATTGCTTATCCTTCATCATGTTGCCGACCAGCCGGGCGACGCAGCCCGCATGGCTTTGCTGGCAGGGGTGGACTGCGAAGTTCCACAAGGTATCTGCTACCCTTCTCTGCTCCAAGAGCACCTCGCCGGCCGAGTGCCAGAAGCCGCCATTGACCGCGCTGTGCGCCGCATCCTGCGGGCCAAGTTCTTGCTTGGCCTGTTCGATGAGCTGCCGCAGGCCGACCCAGATGAAGCTGAGCGGATTGCCAACAGCCCTGAGCACCGTCAGCTTGCCCTGCAGGCGGCGCGCCAAGCAATTGTCCTGTTGAAGAACGAGGCGGGTTTGCTGCCGCTCGATCGGGGCGCCCTGCGTTCCATTGGAGTTATTGGTCCCACCGCTGCGGATCTGCACCTGGGTGGTTACGCCGAAGATCCTGGCCGCGGCGTGACCTTGCTCGAAGGCATCCGCCAGGCTGCTGGCGGGCAAATCGCCGTTTCATACGCCGAAGGCTGCCGCATCTCCACCGCTGCCAACGATTGGCGCGGCTGGGCACAGGATGAGGTGCATCTCCCGGACCCGACTGAGGATGACGAGCGCATAGCCGAAGCACTGCGCCTGGCCAGCCAGGTGGACCTGGTTGTCCTGGCCCTTGGAGAAAACGAGTCTACCTGTCGCGAAGCCTGGTGGTTTAACCACCTGGGTGACCGGGATGATCTGAACCTGCTTGGCCGCCAGGAAGAACTGGCCCGCAGCGTGCTGGAGACCGGCAAACCCGTGGTGGTTGTGCTGACCAACGGTCGCCCGCTGACGATTAATTACCTTGCCCAGAATGCCCCAGCAATCCTGGAGTGCTGGTATTTGGGCCAGGAGGGCGGCACGGCCCTGGGAGAGGTGCTCTTTGGCGAGGTCAACCCCAGCGGCAAGCTGCCGGTGACTTTCCCTCGCTCTGTTGGGCAGCTTCCGGTGTACTACTACCAGAAGCCTTCTGCCCGGCGTGGCTACCTGTTTACCAGCACTGAACCGCTCTTTCCATTCGGTTTTGGGCTTTCGTACACGCAGTTTAGCTATTCAAACTTGCGCCTATCGCCCGCTCAGATCGCCCCGGGTGAATCTGCTCGCGTCCAGGTGGAGGTGACAAACGCCGGCAGCCGCGCCGGCGATGAGATTGTCCAGCTTTACATCCATGATCAGGTCAGCACCATCACCCGCCCCGTGAAAGAGTTGAAAGACTTCTGCCGCCTCAGCCTGCGGCCTGGAGAAACGCAAACGGTCGAATTCGTGCTGACTGCGGAGAAACTGGCTTCCCTAGATCAAAATATGCAATGGCGTGTCGAGCCAGGCCTGTTTGATGTGATGGTCGGCGGCAGCTTGGTCGATACCCTGAACGTTGTGCTCCAGGTGACAGGCCCGGCCAAAGACATTTAAGAAAGGGCAACGCCTGGTGGAACATCCATGGATCGCGCTCTCAAGAGCTTTGCTTTGCCAGGCCGGCTGAATCACCCAAAGCCGTGGATCAAAGAACAAGAAGGTTTGCCTTTCGAAGCAGGAATAGGTATAATCCGGAGATATTAAACCCGGTTTGGAGCAGAAAACGTGTCTGTGCGTCTTCGCAATCAAAAGAATAACCATTCCTCCCTGGGCCTCTCTACCTTCGCCTGGAGGGAGATACTCCGGCTGGCTCTGACAAACGGCTGGCAGCCAATGGGCAGCGCCCAGCCGGAGCTGCCTGAGGCAGATTTGCTGCACGCCGGAATGTCGGCCCGTGTTTGGGAGGATGATTGGCCCTGGAGGGAGCGCTTTAGCCGTTCTCACGGGCTGGAAGCTATCCTGGATAGTTACCTGCCTGTTTTGCCTGAGTACGCTGGCGCCCGGTCTGCGCGCAGCCGGCTTGTGCTGTTGGAGGATGCGCTTAATTTTGTCGATGCTCTTGACCGGGCTTACCAGGCTTACGAACCGGTGAAGGTGCCGGCCTCTTATTTCCTTTTTGAGCCGGATGACCCTGCCCTGGCCTTGAGACCCAGCCTGGGCGCACTGGCGGCGACGATTGAAGTTTGCCGCCAGGGCTCATTCTCGATTGAACCCTGGCGCTCCTGAGTGGGGGCTTTTATCTGGGTGCAGGCGGGGGCAGGCGCTTCAACCGCAGCAGGCTGATGCTGATTAATCCCAGGGCCAGCAGGGCAACCAGCCCAATCAGCACCACTGAACGAGGATCCAGACTTTGCCATCCATTCGCCTGTGGCTGAGCCCAGGGAGAATTGGCGCCTGGATTCTGGCCGGTGCTTTGCGTGTGACCGGCGGTTAGCTGACCTGCTCCCTGGCTGCCGACTTTCCCCCGGGCGACGCCTGATCCAGCCCCTTGAGTGCCTGCATTCGAGCCGCCGCTTGGCAGGACCGGTCCGCCTGCATTCCGCCACCATGGGCCTCGCACGCGGGTAGGCGTGGCCACCTCGGGGGCAGTGGGCTCCCAGGATCGAATGAACCCAACAATTGCCTGGATATCCGCTTCAGTCATCCGGTCGCCCCAGGCTGGCATGGAGGTGCCTGGTACACCCAGGGTGACGATCTGTTGGATGGCCTGATCGTTGGTCTCGGCCAGGAAACTTTTTACGTTCAGTGAGGGAGCCCGCTGGCTGCCCTGGCCTTCTGGACCGTGGCAGTTGGCGCAGCTGGTTGCGTAGAGTTCGCTCCCCAAGGCCAGCGATTCTTCGGTGACCGGGATTGGTTGGTTGGGGGCGGGGATAGCGCCGGTCGGCACTTCATCCCAGCGGCTGATCAGGGTCGCCAGGGTCTGGATCTGTTCGGCCTCCAGCGTTTTCTCCCAGCCTGCCATCAGTGTACCCGGCGCGCCGAGCTGGATGGTGCGCACGATCTCATCGCTGGTCTTCTGGCGCACCGCCGGGTCGTTCAACGCTGGCGCCAGAGCAGTCCCGGCGCCGTCTGGCCCATGGCAGGCCACACAGTTTTCAGCGTACAGGGTCACCCCCTGCACCAGCCCATCGCTATTGGGAAGGGACTTCAGGCTTTCCAGGATGGCTGTATCGGGCTCGGCGATGAAAGGCACCAGCGGGGCCAGCCCCAGATTGACGACCCGGTCCTGGGTGGCCTGCCAGTCGCCATGTTGGATGAGCTGGACAAGCTGGTCAATCTGGTAGTCGCTCAGCGGGCCGCCGTCTTCCAGGCTCCAGGCGGGCATGGATGTGCCGTATAAGCCCCGCGAGATGATCTTGCTCAGCGATCGGGGGTCGCTTTGGCTTAAGGCGGGGTTGTCCAGCGGCGGCGTGGCACCAATGCCCTCGCCAGCCAGGCCGTGACAGACTGAGCAATTTTCGGCATACAGGGTCATTGCATCGTTCAGATCGAAAGCCAACTGGCTGGCCTGAGCGTTGTCGATCCGGTAAGGCTCAAGAAGGGCATAGAGCATTAATCCAGTGACGATCATTCCAGTCGCCAGGATGCCGATCAGAACTTCAAGGCTTGCAGTGGGTAGTTTTTGGTAAGGCTTCATGGATACACCACCTGTGAAATTTCGGATTGCTGGCGGGAGATGGGCTTGCTGGTATCGACGATTACCTGCCCATTCTGGATGCTGACCGCAAACAGGTCTAGCGGTTGCGGCGCAGGAGGGTTGAGCACGTCACCTTCTGTGGTGAACTGCGAATTGTGGCAGGGGCAAACAAAGGCGTTTTGGGTCTGGTCCCAGGGCACGTTGCAACCCAGGTGTGTGCAGCGTTGGTACAGCGCCAGAAAACCGCCATCTTCAAGCCTGGAGAGATAGAAACGGCCGTTTGGGATGTGCGTCACAGAGCCGGGTGGAAAATCTTCCACATTTCCAGCGATAATCAGGCCGCCAAACTCACCTTCGGCCAGGCGGGGCTGCATATAGGCGAGGCTGATTGCCCCCATTTCCAATGCCGCCACGCTGCCCAGGGCAAGCCAGGTGATCTTTAGGAAGTCGCGGCGGGGGACGGATTGATTTTGCGTCATTGGACACCTCTCTAAGAAGACTCGGCCTCAAGCGTGGATCTCGATCGCCCAGGGCCAGTTCAGGCTCATCCCAGAGCCGCGGAAGAAGATACCGATGGCCGTCAGCGCCAGCAAAGCGATGAATAAGAAGACGAACAGGAACAGAATGCGCTCTTCCTTATCTGCGGCTAGCGCCCGCCTGACCCACTCATCCAGGCCGATCAACCCCAGGGCCAGGATGGCAAACGGGATCAGGCCGTTTGAGATCAGGCTGGGCCAGCCTGGAAGCCAGTTGGCCCAGTCCAGCACAAATTCATCCAGCACCACCCAGGCTGGCGTGAGCAGCAGCGAGAGGCCGGTCGCCAGGAGGGCCAGGTAGCGGCCGCGGCGTGAGCGGAAATAGATTCCCACGTTGCGAACGTCGATGTCATAAAAAGGCAGCAGGGCCAGCGCGCCCAGGGCCAGGCCCGGGATCACCACTGCCCCAATCAGAGGGTGGAAGTGGAGCAGCAATTCCTGAATACCCATGAAATACCAGGGCGCTTTGGCTGGATTTGGGCTGACCAAGGGGTTGGCAATGCCCTCCAGCGGCGCTGGAACCGCCATGGACCAGATCATCAGGATGGCGATCCAGCCCACCGCCCAGACCAGCTCGCGGCGCACCAGGTGGGGGATGGTGGTCACCCGTTCCATCTTGGGCTCTGCTATTTCATCCACAGATCGTGGAATCGTCAGGCCGCCGTCCTTACGCACTCGCCAGAAGTGATAGGACATCAGCGCCAGGATGGAGAGCGGGATGAAGCTGATGTGCAGCGAATAGAAATTCAACAGGGTTGGCGCGCTGACTTCAGGCCCGCCGAGCAACAGGCGGCTGAAGAACCCGCCCAACAGGGGAATATAGTTCACGATGCTTGTCCCGACGGTGATTGCCCAGAAAGCCAGCTGATCCCAGGGCAGCAGGTAGCCGGTAAAATTGGCGCCCAACACCAGCAGCAGCATCCCGATCCCCAGCAGCCAGTTCAACTCCCGGGGCGGTCGATGTGCTCCGGTGAAAAAAACTCGCAACAGGTGCAGCAGGCTGACGATGATCAGCAAATTGGCTGACCAACGATGCAGGTTGCGCAACAGTTCCCCAAACCAGGTGTTCGAGCGCAAATCCAGAATATCCAGGTAGGCCTGGGCTGGGCTGGGGGTGTAATTCATCTCCAGGAAAATTCCAGTGATCCCCAGGATGACCATCAGCAGGGCAGCAAGCCCTCCCAGACCCCAGGTGTAGCGCCAGCGCAGGGTGCGCTCGGGGATTTTTGCCGGATGCAGGTGCAGCACCAGGCTGTCCACCACCATGCGCATGCGCCCACGGTCATCGGTTGGGATACCTGCCGGAACCAGGGTCTCGCGAATCCGATTGATCATGGAAGGAACCTCTCCTTGCGGGGGTGGTTGGGGTGATTGTTCTGTCATCTTGCTTCCTCCATTGGGAGGCGGTCAGAATACAAACAAAGACCGCTGCTTCGTATCAGGATATGTGCAACATTGTAATGATCGGTCTTGAAGAACTTGTGCTGAAGGCGTGAAGAATTTGTGAACGATTGACTGGATCCTTCACAAATTATTCGCATCTTGTTCACCAGTTTTTCACACCCCGCCACTATACTGGGAATCATGCTGGCTGGTCAGAACTTGGTCAGCATATCCGGTATAGCAACCAGACAAGTAGATAACCTTGATAAGGAGGTTTCCGATGATTAAGAAAGTATTGGTGATCAGCCTGTTGGCAGTTGTTGGCCTTGGCGTGGCTTTCAGTGCGTATAATGTTTTTGCTGGCAAGGGGAGTGCAGAAAGCGCTGGCGGTGCCAGCGGCGCTCCGGCGGTTGCTTCGGCTTCCGATCTGGCCAGTGGGGCGCCAGTTAAAGAGCCGGCTGCCGGTGCATCAACCCGGGGTAGCGGCCGCCAGCAGGACTCATATCCGCAGGATCTCAACGGACAGGCGCCCACCCAGGGTGGCAGCCAGGGCCGGCAAAATGGACAGGGCAGCCGCGGTCAGGGTCACGGCGCCTCGCGAGGCGCGGGGTTAAGCGGTGGTGTTCCCAACTCCCAGGCGGCCCAAAATGAGACCATTACCCTGCACGGCGTAGTCAGCGCTTTTGCTGCGCCAAATTTCACCCTGATCACAGATGATGGCCAAAGTGTGGCGGTGCAACTGGGCAATCAGCGTTTTGTCTATGAACTGGGGATTGCATTGCAGCAAGGTGAAGGGATCACCCTGGTGGGTTTCTATGAGTCCGCAGGTGCATTTGCTGCCAGCTCTATCACCCTGGACGCCACCGGCCAGACCTACGATCTGCGCGACCAGGCCAGCGGTCGGCCGCTGTGGGCTGGGGGGTCAAAAAACCACTAGATCCCTTATCCTCCCAGCACAGGTTGCACAGCTCATCGACGAATGCGTAACGGGCAAACTGGCCTCGCTGGTCGAACCACAGGCGAGTGCGCCTCTGCACTTCAGCCATGCTGAGCAGCGCCAATAAGTCCGCAGCGCTGGGATAATCGGCCAGGCGTGAGCGCGGGCGGAACGTGGTGAACAAGTTGAGGATAGCATCCAGATCACAGGTCCCTCGGTAGAGGCAGTTTACAATGCTCATTGCTGTATTATGCAGCAGGGTTGCATTCGCTGAGGAGCCGACCCTGGGTGGCCCTCCGCATCTGAAAAATGATATCGCCGCCGGGAAGGCGGCGATATTCGGGGATTGGATTGTGCGAGTGATCGGTTGGCGCTCTACGGCTCGGGGCACAGACCCGGCCCGATCTTCCCGGTGTTGAAAGCGCTCAACAATTTGAGTGATTGCAAGACGATCCGAAAATCCCGGCTACGAATGCTGATGATTTGAGTGTCTTGGTATTTGATCAGAATTTCGCGTGCCCGGTCAAATGCCATGCGCACTCGAATCGGCATGACCGCTCCGTTGAGTGAGTTGAGCTCAGCCGCGATGTACTCGCCAGCCAGGATAGGGTAGAAATCGAGCAGGTCTGGCTTCGGGTAGATCATCTGGTAATACGATAGCCCGGTGTCCAGGAACTCCACATCCGCTCCAACCGCTGGTTGCCCGCTCACATCCTGGCCTCGGATCACCTCCCAGCCCGGGTCATAGGGTTGGGGACCGTATTGGGTGCGTGTCCGCCAGTAACCCAAGGTGCGCGTGCAGCCGGTCTCACCCAGGCAGTTATAGTCCGGCGCCGGGTCGATGAAGATGCCCGAGGCAATGGCGTTATCAGCGCTGATATTAGGGCTGCAGGCGTGGATTGCATCTGCCCGCAGGGTGACCTTGAACGGGCCGCTGATCGTCCAGCTTACATACTTGCCCTGGGTGAAGTCGCCCAGCTCCACCGCGGGAGCCAGCTCCTCTGTCGTGTGAAAGTCGTACAGGTGGTAGACCTGGTTGCGCAGCTCACCGCACTCGGGTGAAGGGCCGTCATAATCCACGGCGTAAACACTCAATTTGAACAGTCCCTGCTGTTCGCTGGAGATGTCCACAAACAAATCGCCGTCGTATTGCGGGGCAAAGCGCTCTCCGCTATCTGTCCATGTGGAGGCCCGCCGGATGGTGACTGCCGGGTTGGGGTTTTGCAGGGCGCGCATGTCCCCATCTTCGCTCCACACCCAGGCCATGGCCCGGTCTGGGCTGGCAGGGTTGCTGGTGTCCCAGGTCACGTTGGCCCCGTTCAACGGGGTGACGGTCACCGGGCTGGCGAACCCTCCGCTGAGGATGTGGCTGGCAATATCTGTACAGATCTCCGGCTGGTTCACCGGGTTTTGGCGGTTGAACAGGATGTATCCCAGGTTGCCGTATTCAAGATTGCCCTCCCACAGGGCAGACTGACTGAACACGGTGGTCCAGGCGCCGCGAGTGTCGGCATCCTGTCCAGCCGGGCACACTTTTGTCTCGCAACTGGTTCCGTCGGGCTGTGGGTCAAAGAACACAGCTTGAACCATCACCTTGCTGGATGAACTACCTGCGCCCAGGTTATGGCTGAATTGGAGCGTATCTCCGGCGGCCACGTCCACCAGGAAGCGCTGGTAGACTCCACTGGCCGCGTTGCTCACCGTCTCGGCAGCGCATTCACCCGCGATGCACAGTTCGACCTGCTGGACAATGCCCAGGTTGTCGCTATCCATCACATAGACCGCCGCCTGGTAGCGCCCCGGGGCCAGGCCAGACACCTCATAGCGCAGGGGTAAGGCCGAACAGGTGGTCTCCCCGGCTGCCAGCGCTGCATTGACCGTGGAGCAGGTGCCAACCGGATTGCGCAGCACGCCGGTGAGAGTTCCAGGGCAGCCAGCATAGGGGAAATAGCTGACATCCCGGACTCCATCGCCGCTCACGTCCAGGTCGAACAGATCAATCAGCTCCAAGGAGCCGCCGCCCAGGTAGCTTGCGCTGGACCCGCCCTCGCAGTAGGGCATGCTGGGCGGCAGGCTGCGATCCACTCCGGGAAGCACCGGAACAGAGCAGCCAAAAGGCGCTACTGCACCGGAAAGCATGTAACTGCAGGCGCCATACTGACCGATCCAGTTGCCTGAGGTGGTTTCATCGATGACTGGATCGCCGGTCACTACGCCCAGGGCCTGGGCGGCTGATATGCTTGCCAGCACAACTACTGCCAGGAGCATAGCTGCCAGACAAATGGTAATTCGAGTGAATTTCATCAAAATCCTCCTCACGGATAGGATGGTTCAACTGCCCGATATAGGGTTGCGCCCGTTAGATTAAAAATACAAACCGGCGCGTTTGGCCGGTTTCGCTACTGGCTCCCCAGACACCTCCCCATATCGGCCATGCCCGATTGGTTAAGCGACCAGTTCTGGTCTCTGGATCCTTGCCTCCAGATGGATTAATCCATTGTGAATTTAACATAAATATAGCATAAATAACAGTGCCTGTCTAGCGGCAAGATTTTATGCAAATTTACGCTATCCATATGCTATTATTATGCAATATTTATGCCAACTGGGAAAAATTGCGGTAGGAGGCGGATGTTTTTTACGTCAACTTGTATTACTGCAGGTTCCAACGCTGTGGGTGTTAAGGCTGGTCTGACCCTCTCGGTTTAGGTCTGAATTTTTGTACAAATTCCGGCAACAAGCTCAAGTCTGGCAGGGTGACATAGCTGTGGGGGATCTCCCCCACGCTCATCTCGTGCGCCCAAGTGTTGGCATAGGGCACCAGCACCGCCTGCCCGCCAATTTCAAGCACCGGCAGGATGTCTGAGCGAAGCGAGTTTCCCACCATCAGGAAGCGCTCTGCCGGGATGCCGTAACGCTCCAGGATGGCGCGATAAACCGCCGGCGATTTATCGGCCACAACCTCCACCCAGCGGAAATAGATTCTCAGCCCGGATTCTTCAATTTTGCGCTGCTGCTCAGCAGGATCGCCTTTGGTGATCAACATCAGCGTGTGGTTTTGCGCCAGGGCGGCGAGCGTCTCCCCCACGCCGTCGATCAGGCGCACCTCCGCCGAGAGCATCTCTCGGGCAAAGCCCAGGATGGCGGCAATTTTCTCAGCGGCTACCCGCCCTTCGCTTAGCTCCAGGGCTGCCTCAATCATGGACAAAATGAAGCTCTTAATACCGTAACCGTAGTGGCGTACGTTTTCCATTTCAATCTGGTCTAACCGTCGTTCGCACTCCTCCGGTTGCTCGCATTCCGAGAGCAGCTGGACAAATTTCTTTTTAGCTTCGCTGTAAAGGTATTCGTTGTCCCACAGGGTGTCGTCGGCGTCCAGGGCGATGACCTCAAAATGGGGCGGGTTCATGCTTGCTCTCCTTTGGTGCAAAATCGGATCGCAACCCGGGCCAGGATTTCGGCCAGCTCCACGCACGACCCCAGGTCCACCCATTCCTCAGCAGAGTGCAGCCCCTGGCCGGCGGGGCCAATCAGCACCGAAGGGATGCCTGCCTGGGCAAACAGGGCCGCATCGGTCCAGAAGGACACGCCATGCAATTTGGGGGGCCTGCCGCTGCGCGCCCGCAGAGTCTCAGAAGCGGCCTGCACAATCCTGGTTTGGGGATCCACCTCAAAAGGCGGGCGGTGGATCAGAGTCTTCAACTGGCTCCGGAATCGCGGGTCGGCCTTAGCGCAGCGATCCAGGATCGCCTGCAGCTCCTTTTCGGTTTGCTCCACGCTCTCTCCTGGGATGGTGCGCCGCTCGATCATCAGGTAGCAAGAAGCCGGGTAAGTGCTCATCTCCGTGCCGCCGCGGATGATCGAGGCATGCAGCGAGGGCGGGCCGACCAGGGGGTGAGGCGGGCGGCGCAGTAACTCCCGCTCCAGCTTGTCCAGCCCGGCCAGGAAGCGCCCCATCATCAGGATGGCGTCGACGCCATCCTGGTACCGGCTGCCATGCGCCGCCCGACCGATGGTCTCCACTTCAAAACCGGCGAAGCCCCGGTGCGCCACGGCCAGCGCCAGATCGGTTGGCTCGGTGACGATAGCAGCATCGGCGGTGTAATGTTTCACCAGGTGCTCGCTCCCCAGGCTGGCGTACTCCTCATCAGCGACCCCGGTCAGCAACAGGTCGCCATCCAGCTCAATCCGGGCCTGGTTCAAAGCCTTGACCGCTGCCAGCATGGCTGCCAGGCTGCCTTTCATATCCTGGCTGCCGCGGCCGTAAAGCCTGCCCTCCCGGATGGCGGGCGTGAAGGCCTGCTCCATGCCGTTCAAACCGACGGTGTCCAGGTGGGCATTCCACATCAGCGTCTGCCCGCCGCCGCGCCCAGGCCGCCGTCCGATCACGTTCACCCGCCCGGGGGCGACCTCATCCACCCTCACCTGCAAATCCAGCGCCTGCATGGCCTCCGCCAGGTATGCGCCGACCTGCGCCTCGCCCGGGCCGTCGGGGACCAGTGAGGCGTTGATCGAGTTGATTTGAACCAGTTGGCTGAGCGTCTGGGTCAGGTAGGGGGCATCGATGCTGATCTGAGGCATTTTTCATTCTCCGAATTGGGGCTACAGGATTGGTTGGGTCAGTTTCAAGCGTGGGACTTGGTTTCTGGGCAGGTGATTTCAAGAGCGGTAGCGTTTCCAGGCCAGGTAAATCAGCTTGCGCCCTGCGACCAGGCTGCTCACCGTCAACGCGGCCGGGATGGCGCAAACAACGGCCAGGCTGAACGCCTCGTCGGGGTCGGACAGGCCGAGTGCGCTCAGCAGGATGAAAACAGTAAAAGAGACGGCCACAAAGGTGACCAGGTTGACAGATATCCACAGGATAACGGCCTTGAAGATGCGCCAGAGCAGCTGAGGCAGGCTGATTGGGGCTGGCGTTGGGGGCTTTTCCGCAGGCATGCCCGAATTATACTGCTTAACCGCTGGCAAGTTGCGCCAGGCGCTCTTCCAGGCCCGCTTTGACCACCGGCCATTCCGCCGCCAGAATGCTGTAAATCACCGAGCTGCGCACGCGGCCATCCGGCAAAATCATGTGGTCCCGCAGCACCCCCTCGCGCACCGCCCCCAGCCGCTCAATGGCGCGTTGCGAGCGAATATTCCGCACGTCGGTCTTGATTTGCACCCGGATGCAGCCCCACACTTCGAAGGCCTGGCGAAGCAGCAAGTATTTTGCCTCGGCGTTGACCCCGCTGCCCTGGTAATCCAGCCCGTACCAGGTGCCGCCAATCTCCAGGTTGCGATGCTGAGGGTGGATCTCCATGTAACGTGTGGCGCCGATGGGCTGGTCGTTGGCCTGCAGGATCACCGTGAAGGGCAGGTCGCTGCCCAGCGCCTGGCGGCGCAGCATCTCGCCCACCCAGGCGCGCAGGTCTTCCTGCGTGTTGATCTGCCCATAGACCATGTTCTGCCAGATGCCTGGCTCCAGTCCAACCCGGGCCAGAGCGGGCACGTGATCCTCGCTCATTGGCTCAAGGCGGATGATTTTGCCGTTCAGGGTGAGGGGTCGAATTTCCATACAACTTCCTCTTGTCGACCCAGTGGCGACCCGGCGCAGATCCGGGTAACCAGCCTGGGCCGGTTTTCAACAGTGGATGATACTGGAAACCCCGTCCGGATGCAAGATGATATAATTTGCTCGCACAAACATTCTATATAACTGTTTTTTTGTAGTGGCGGCTTCAGCCGCTCAGAGCAATAGACCTGGTTACTGCTGAGTACCCAATCACCCCCAAGCGGCGGAGGCAGATGTTGGAAGTCCAGCGTTCAAACAATCCAG
>CAZDAU010000004.1:10284-13072 GCA_964503625.1 uncultured Anaerolinea sp. | reverse complement strand
TTTCGTAGTGGCGGCTTCAGCCGCTCAAAGCAATAGACCCGGTTATTGCTGAGTACTCAATTACCCCCAAGCGGCGGAGGCAGATGTTGGAAGTGCAGCGTTCAATCAATCCAGCTTGTTTTTTCGTAGTGGCGGCTTCAGCCGCTCAGAGCAATAGACCCGGTTATTGCTGAGTACCCAATTACCCCCAAGCGGCGGAGGCAGATAATGGAAGTTGGCCTGGTTCAAAAAATTGATATTGACCGTGAGATGCAGCAGGCGTACCTGGATTATGCCATGAGCGTGATCGTAGCTCGCGCCTTGCCGGATGCTCGCGATGGGCTGAAGCCGGTCCACCGCCGGATCCTGTACGCCATGTACGACATGGGTATGCGTCCCGATTCGCCCTACAAGAAGTCCGCCCGCATCGTGGGCGAAGTGTTGGGCAAGTACCACCCCCATGGCGACGAGGCGGTTTACGAAGCCATGGCCCGCATGGCCCAGGATTTCTCCATGCGCTACCAGCTGGTGGACGGCCAGGGTAACTTTGGCAGCGTGGATGGCGACCCCCCGGCAGCGATGCGCTACACCGAGGCTCGCCTGCACCATCCGGCCATGCACATGCTGGCGGACATCACCAAAGACACGGTCGACTTTGGGGCCAACTTCGATGGCACGCTCACCGAGCCGGTGGTGCTGCCCGCAGCCCTGCCTAACCTGCTGGTCAACGGGGCCACCGGTATTGCCGTGGGCATGGCCACCAGCATCCCGCCGCATAACCTGGGCGAGATCGTGGATGCCATGCAGCTCATGCTCGCCCGCTGGGAGGAGCTGGACGAGATCGGCATCGAAGACCTGATGCGCTTCGTCCAGGGGCCGGATTTCCCCACCGGCGGGGTGATCGTCCACACCAGTGACGACGAAGGCCTTGTGAGCGCCTACAGCACCGGGCGTGGCCGGGTGAATATCCAGGCCCGGGCCCACCTGGAGGAGATGGAGCGCGGCCGCAGCCGGATCATTGTCACCGAATTGCCCTACATGACCAACAAAGCCTCCCTGATCGAGCGCATTGCCGAGCTGGTGCGGGAGGAGAAGCTGGAGGGCATCACCGACTTGCGGGATGAATCTGATCGCCAGGGAATGCGGATTGTGATCGAGCTGAGCAAGACCGCCGAGCCGGAACTTGTCCTGCGCAACCTGTACAAGCACACCCCCATGCAGACCACCTTCAGCATCAACATGCTGGCCCTGGTGGACGGCGAGCCGCGCTTGCTGGGCCTCAAGCAGGCGATGCGGGTTTACCTGGAGCATCGCCAGGAGATCGTCCGCCGGCGCAGCCAGCACGACCTGGAGAAAGCCCGCCAGCGGGCGCATATCCTGGAAGGGCTGCGGGCGGCGCTGAAAAACCTGGATGAAGTGATCGACATCATCCGCAAGGCGCCGGATGTGGAGACCGCCCGGGTCCGGCTGGTCAAGCGCTTCAAGCTGAGCGAGGTCCAGGCTCAGGCTATCCTGGACATGCAGCTGCGCCGGTTGGCTGCCCTGGAGCGCAAGAAGATCGAGGACGAATACAAGGAATTGCTGGCCCTGATTAAGGAACTGGAGGCGCTGCTGCGCTCGCCCAAGAAAATGCGCCAGGTGGTCAGTGATGAGTTGGGCGCGGTGCGGGAGGCCTACAGCGACCGCCGTCGGACGCACATCGTCGAGTTGAAGGAAGGCCAGACCCGCGCCTCCTTGCTGACCGCTGAGGAGCTGGTGCCCGAGAAGGACACCTGGCTGGTGGTCACCGCGGAGGGGTTAATCTCGCGCAGCCATGAAGACGAGATGCCCCGCCTGAGCGGTAAGGAAGCCCCCGCCTGGCTGGCCCGCGCCAACACCCGCAACACGCTCTACCTGGTGGGCGAGGGCGGCGAGGCCGCGGCTGTGCCGGTCCACGCCATCCCAGAATCGGACAACCCCCTGGATGGCGTCCCCCTCGGTAAGGTCTCGCCGCTGCGGGAGGGCAGCCGGCTGGCGGCGGTCTTCAGCGTGCCGCCCAGGTCTGGCCGCGCAGAAAACGCTGGAAGAGGGGAGAACGGCGATTTTGGTTTTGTGATCACCGTCACTGCCCAGGGCCTGATTAAGAAATCCTCCCTGAGCGAGTTGCCCGGCCCGTCGGCCAACACCTTCACGCTGGCCAAAGTCAACGAGGGCGACCGGCTGGGCTGGGCGCTGCTCAGCACGGGCAAGAACGAGCTGCTGCTGGTCACCGCCCAGGGCATGGCCATCCGCTTTGGCGAGGACGAGGTTCGCCCAATGGGGCTGGCCGCGGCCGGGGTGATGGGGATCAAGCTGGGGGTGGGTGATTTTGTCGCTGGGGCGGCCTTGCTGCCCCAGCTGGGGGAGGTCTTCTTGGTCACCGATAGCGGCAAAGCCAAGCGCGTCCCGGCGGACCATTTCCCGCGCCAGGGACGCTACGGGCTGGGCGTGCAGGCCTGGAAGCTGGCCCCCAAGGAGAGTATCGTCGGGCTGGCCGTGGGCAAGGGCACGGCCCGGGCGGCGCTGCACAGCAACCGCCTGCTGCCCAAGGCCATCCGCCTGGACGAGGCTCCCTTGCAGACCCGGGCGGCGCGCGGCGCGACGATCCTGGAGCTGAAGCCGGGCGACCTGGTCACCCGGTTGGTGACGGCCGGGGAAGCAGCCGGTGTGGGCAAAGCAGCCACGAAATCCAGGCCGGGCGGCGGGGAGAGCGTTGCCGGGCCGAAGGCCAAGGCGGCGCCAAACAGCGCGCCTGCGGCTGAAGCGAGAGCAAAGAGCAAACCAGCGGCTA
>CAZDAU010000004.1:7414-10184 GCA_964503625.1 uncultured Anaerolinea sp. | reverse complement strand
AAACCAGCGGCTAAAGCCGCTACTACAACGAGGCGGGAGGTTTCGGCGGCGGGGAAGGCAGCCCCAGCGGCAGGGGGCGGGCCAACTGCCAAGGCTGCGCCGAGTACGAAGACGATGCCAGCGGCTAAAGCCGGGGCGACAACGAGGCGGGAGGCTTCGGCGGCAGGGGGCGGGCCAACCGCCAGGGCTGCGCCGAACACGAAAACGAAGACAGCGGCTAAAGCCGCCACTACGCCGAGGCGGGAGGTTTCGGCGGCGGGGAAAGCGGCCCCGGCGGCAGAGGGCGGGCCGAAGGCCAAGGCGGCGCCAAACAGCACGCCTGCGGCTGAAGCGAGAGCAAAGAGCAAACCTGCGGCTAAAGCCGCCACTACACCGAGGCAGGAGGTTCCGGTGGCAGGCAAGGCGACGCAAATGACTCTGCCGCTGGCGGAAGAAGACGCAGCCACCGGTGCAGCCCCGAATCCAAAGACTCAGAAAACATCGTCATGAACACCGCCTGGGTTGAAACCCGGCGCTGGCGCACACTCGGGAGGACAAAAACATGCAACCTGTGATCGACCTGGCATATCTTTTTTCAGCGCCGCTGGTCTACACCGACGCTCAAGGAAAAAATCACCCTATCGGATGGCTGAACTTCCACAAAGAACGCCAGCTTCTTGAGGATAGCCTTGCGGAGGCCGGGAAAGCGGTGCGCGTGCGGATGGAAGCAGCCACTGCCGATAACTTGCGCACGCTGGCCAGCCTGGGCTGCCAGGCGCTGCATTACAGCGGACATGGAAGCCCTGATTTCCTTTATTTTGAGGATGGATACGGAGCTGCGCACAGGCTGGACAGCGACCTGCTGCAGAGCTTGCTCTCTGCAGACGGCGCAAGCCAAATACAATTTGTTTTTGTCAGCGCCTGTCATTCCCGCATCACAGGGGATGCCTTTGCCGCGGCAGGCGTTCCCCATGTCGTTGCCATCCGGCTCGATGCAGCCGTGTATGATGAAGCTGCGATCCAGTTCACCCGCCAGTTTTACCTGGCGCTGCTGTTGGGAAAGACCGTCCGCCAGGCCTTTCAGATCGGGCGGGCTTCGGTGGAAGCCATGCCTGGTTACGCAGCTTTGGATGCAGACCGTTTCCTGCTTCTGCCGGAAACCGGGGCTCATGATGCCACAATTTTCAAGGATCTGGTGTCCGGCGCCTGGCAGAATGTGACCCCGCCCCTGCCGCCGCATAACCTGCGAGCGGCGCGAGACACCTTCATTGGACGCAATGAGGATATGCAGGCGCTGGTTGCCCTGGTGCTCAAGGAACGGCTGGTCACCCTGCGCGGCGGCCCCGGGGTTGGCAAAACCGAACTGGCCATCGCAACAGGCCATTTTTTGGCTGAGAGAGAGCGCATCCGGCTGCGGGATGGGATCTACTTTTGCTCCCTGCGCGGGGCCACTACCATCGACACCGCCCGGGCAATCATCGCCCTGGCAATCAACAGCGAGGCAAAAAGTGAAGCTGAGCTTTTCCTGGCGCTGCGCCCTTTGCGCGCCTTGCTGGTGCTGGATAACTGCGAAGACTTGCTCCACCATGCTCACGCAGATTTCCGTCGTTTTCTGAACGGGCTGCTGCAAGCAAATGGCGTTAGAGTGCTGATCACTTCACGCCAGGCTGTGGGGACCGTCTTGCAGGGAGCAACCGAAAAAATATGGGACCTGCGCCGCTTGCTGCCGCTGGATGCAGCGCAGCTGTTCTTAGCCCTGTCTCCGCGCCCGCTCTCAGCCAGCGAAGTCCGCCTCTCGGGAAAGCCATCCATCTGGCAAATTCAGCAGGCCCTGGCCCGGCACCCTGTGCTCCAATTTTTGGCGGGCAACCCGTTGGCAATCGGCTGGGCGGCAGCCTTATTGGCAGATAAATCGCTGCCACAGCTCCAGCAGGCGCTGGCCGATGAGCGCGAAAAGATCCTGGGGAACCCCGACTTCCCAGAAGATGACCGAGACGGAAGCCTGACCGCCACGATCAATATCTCGGTGAACTATTTGCGCCAACGCAACAGCAAGGCCGTGCGCCTGTTCGGCCTGATGGGCCTGCTTCCAGGCGGGGCATTACCGGCTGATCTGCAAGCCATCTGGGGAGAAGGCTGGCGCGCTGAAATGGAGGCTTTGCTACGGGCTTCCCTGGTCGAGCGAGAGATGCTGATGACATCCCCGGCGAAAGCCTTGGCTGGCGAACCAGGCGCAATGGACGAAATTGAATACTTTTCCACGCCGCCTTTTGTCACATCTTACGCTGAACGCCTGCTCAGCACACAGGACCGCCAGGAGCTGTCTTTGGGCGCGACCGGTCACTATGCCCAATTCAGCGCGGCGCTCTATGCTATGATGGGAACCAATCAGGCCCTGGCAGCGTTCAGTTTGCTGGCATTGGAAGCCGAAAATATGCTGGCTTGTCTGGATACGCGCCGGCCAGCCCGCACCAGGAATGCGGACGAAGAAACATCGCCAACCGGCATGCTTGCAGCCCATCTGCCCCTGATCTTCTTGCGAAGCGACCGGATCATGGAGGGGCAACTTGCTGCCCGGCTTGGATTGGAGGCCTGCCGTGCGCTTTCCGATCCATGGGGCGAAGCCAACACGCTGAAGGCGCTGGGCGACCTGGCGGTGCGGGTGGACGATTTGGACGGGGCGCGCCGGGCCTACGAGAGCGCCCTGCCCATCTACACCGAGATCCACGACCGCCTGGGCGAAGCCAACACGCTGAAGGCGCTGGGCGACCTGGCGGTGCGGGTGGACGAT
>CAZDAU010000004.1:0-7314 GCA_964503625.1 uncultured Anaerolinea sp. | reverse complement strand
ACGAGAGCGCCCTGCCCATCTACACCGAGATCCACGACCGCCTGGGCGAAGCCAATCTTCACCAGGGATTGGGCAATCTTCGCATGGCGGAAAAGGATTATGAGAACGCTTTCAGCGAATTTCGAGCAGCTCTGGAAATTCACGATCAGATTCATGCCCGGCTTGGGATGGGCGCAGACCTGGGCTATATGGGCCGGGCTGCGGCTGCGGCAGGCAGCCATGCGCAGGCTGTGCTTCTTTTTGATGAAGCTTTGAACATCCTGCGTGAGATTGACGACCAGTGGGGCCAGGCTTTGTCCTTGAAAGGCCAGGCCCAATCCTTCTGGAGCCTTCAATTTGCCGTTCCGGCCCTGGCTGCCTGGCATCTGGCCGGTCAGATCTTTGGCGCGATTCATGCTGCATCTGAGGCTGCATTGATCAACAGCATTTTTGCTCAAATCCAGCAGCAACTGGGCGAGCAAGAGTTCGCCCAACTGGTTTCGGTTTTACAAACCCGGGCAGAGGAAGTCCGTCAGGAAGCTGTCCAGGCTCTGCGCTCTCAACTGGACGAGAAACCTTGAGGCCCGACCCAGGCGAAGGCGCCGGGGTTTTGTTCGCCAGGCTCGTCCAGCCCGGCCCCCGGCTTGAGCTGCGCTTGATGCAGCCGGCAAAGCCGGGCTTTCTGGCCGCGGCGCCCTCGCGGCGCCTGGCTTCTTAGCGGTGGGTGATCTTGCACTTGAGCTGGTCGGAGACCGCCGCCTCCAGCACCGGATCGACCTGGATCGAGGCGGTCAGCAGGGCGCCAGCCTCGGGGCGAGGGACAAAAGCCTTCACCGCCTCGATCACCCAGGCTGTGGCAAAGGCGGGGGTGATTTTGGCGGTGTTGATCACCAGGTCAAAAGCCTGCATCGTTTGCCAGGGCACGTGGTAATACTCCTCGACGAACGATACCCGCACCCGGTCGGTCTCTTTGACCAGCGCTTCCGCTTCCTCGTAGGTGATCTTGCGCTGCGCCATCACCCGCTCGACCCGCGAAGCCAGGGGCGCCTGCAGTCGCAGGTGAAAGACATCGGCGTAGCTGCCCAGGACGGCGAAACCGCTGCGCCCCAGGATGACCACGTTCCCGTGGCGCGCCACCGCCTTCAGCACCTGGTTCAGCATGGCGGCCATCTGGTCTCGGCGCTGGCCGCGGTAGGCGTTGAACTTTTCCCAAAAACCAGGCGTCTGGTCGTATTCGCGGTCGAATTCGACCATCCCATATTGGCTGAGCAGGGCGCCAATGAACTCCTTATCCACGAAATGATAGCCCAGCCGCTGAGCGACGCTCTTTGCAAGAGCCTCCCCCCCGCTGCCAAATTCTCTGGAAATGGTGATTACGGCCATCACAAACACTCCTTGGGTGAGAGATTGACTCACAAGTCGATAGCTGTACGGCGATGTTCGGCAGAGATGATTGGATGGGAACCGGCCTGGCAGCTCAAGGCCGGACAGGGTTGAGCGACGGAATGCTTTCTTTGATTATAGCACTTTACGGTTCCAGATATGCTGTCGGTTAGGAAAATTCACAATCAAAGAAAGGGGTTGCGCACCGGTAAACCAGCCAGGCATGAGCTCCCGGCCAGGCACAGAAAACACGCCCAGGCGGGTTGCTCTGACCCGGGCGCGATTGCCAGCCGGCTGGCAGTCAATGTTGCCTGCCAGGCGGCGCTTCGATCTTACAGCCTCATGGAGTTACCGTAAACTGGGTATAGTGATACACAATCTGCCCATCCACCAGGCCAAAGGTGTCCTGGCCGTCGCTCACCGTCCCGGCGCTGGATTCGGCCACCCAATTGAAGTGGCGCGAGCCCTGCGTCCCGCTCTCCTCCACCAGGGTGAAGGATGCGTCTGGCAAAACCTGGCCGAAGAGCGTCTCATACCATTGGTGGATGGCCGCGGTACCCTGGATGGTTCGCTGCGGGGTGACGTGCACTCCATTGCTGGCGTAAAGCAGGGCAGCCTGGGCAGGGCTGTGGGCGTTCAGCGCGGCAAAATAGCGCGGCACAATATCCTGACTGGTGGGGTCCACCGGCCAATCGTAGGCCGCAATGGCATCCCACAACTGGGGCAGGTAAAGCCGGGTGTGGGCCCACTCCCAGAAGTTGGCCGCAGCCATGTTCAAATTGCGGGCGGTGTCCATGAACTCGACCATCTCGGCGGGGGTGGGCTGCCAGTCGCCCTGAAGGTAAGCCGAGCCGGTGGGGATGATCGGGCGGAAGGGGGTGATGGCTTCAAACTCGCGCAGGCAGCGGATAAGCTGGTCGCCGGGGTTGTGGGCCCCCACCCAGTACACCTGGGGCATGTTAATGTCGCACCCTTCCAGAAAGGCCTGCCAGGGGAAACTGGGGTGGTAGGTGGGGAAGCGAAACGAACTCAAAGCGATCGGGAAGGTGGGCAGGGCTGCCCGCAGGCGGCTCATGAACAGGCGGGCGGCGACATCCCGGCCTGGCTCCTCATACTGTGACTCGGCGTCAATGACATAGCCATCCACGCCCAGCTCCTGGACACGTTGGATCGCAATCGCCGCCTCTCCTTCCGGTTCGTAGCCATAGACGTAATGCCAGCCCCAGACCTGGATATTGCGATCGCGCAGGGCGCGCAGCACCGGCGGCACCAGGTCGGCGCCGGTGGACCGGTCCACGTTGTAAGGATCCTCGCCGTCAGCGATTTTTATCAGCGTATGAGTCAGGCCGGCCTGCACCGCCAGGTTGGCGATGGCCGTCGCGTTGCCGCCCTCGGTGCGGAGGATTTGCCAGATGTAAAAGCCTTTTCCTTGAAGAGCCAATGGAATATCCTGAAGAAGCCGACAATTTTGCCAAAGGTCTACTTCAAGTTTTGCGACTTGCGGATGACCTTCATCATGGCCTGCTGGTTGGGCACCAGCACCATGGCCCCGCCCGGGGTGATATAGTCATAAACCTGATTATAGGTCAAAGCAAAGGTCTTAAAGTTGCGCGTCTCGGCTATCTTTGCTGCGAAGGGCAGCCATTTGAGCGCGTCCACCAGGGTGAGATCGGTCTTGACGGTCTCCTTGTACATATCGTAAAACTCTGGGGCGCGGCGTATGGCGTCCATCGAGACCAGCTTTTCGAAGATGGCGAACAGCACTTCTTGCTGGCGGCGGTTGCGGGCAATGTCGTTGGTGGTCTTGCGTGTGCGCACATACCACAGCACGGTGTCGGCGTCCATGTGGACCTTGCCCTTGGGAATGGTGACCCAGTATCCGGCGCGATAATCGGATACAGGCTCGGTCACGTTGACATCCAGCCCCCCCAGGTTGTCAATGATCTTCTTGAACGACGAGAATTCAACCAGGACGTGATAATCGGGAGTGATGCCGAAATTGTGCTTGAAGGTTTGCTCCAGCATTTTATAGCCGCCGTGTGTCCAGGCGGTGTTGATCCGGTCCATGCCGAAGCCAGGGATGGTGATGTACAGGTCGCGTGGGAAGGAGGTGATGTTCACCTGGCCCAGGTCGGAGTTCAGGGTAAGCAGGATGATGGTGTCGGTTCGGTACGAGCGGTCCCAGGGGCGCCGGTCGGCGCCCAAGAGCAGGATGTTGATCTGGCTGGGCAACGCGGCCAGGGCTGGCTCTTCGGGCAGGCCGCCTGCTGGCAGGGTAATCTGTGGGGTGGGGGTGGCCATTGGCGTGGGCGTGTTCGTGGGGATGAGTGCGGGTGCACCCGCGCCCTGGCTCGCCACGGCTGTTGACATCTGGGGCAGCGGGGTCGGCGCAAGCGGCTGGAAGGGGGTGGGCGTGGCGGTGGCGTTTGCCGGCGCCAGGACATACGTGGCGCGCAGGGTGCCCTGGAGCGAAGCGGCCGAGACAGGCATGCCAGCGACCAGCGGCGCCCCACAGCCCGATAGGAAGACGGCCAGCAGCAGGATGGGCAGGATGGTCAGGTAAGCAAGGTGCAGCGGGCGGTTCTGGCGAGTCTTCAACGGAATACTCCTCTGGCAGCGTAGATTTTCAACCTATGGGAACGGGTAGATTTCCACGGTTGCTGTGGGCGGCGGCGGCTCGGTGGGCGGCGGCTCGGTGGGCGGCGGCTGAGTGGGGGGCGGCTGAGTGGGGGGCGGCTCGGTGGGCGGCGGCAGGGGCGTGGCCGTGGGTGGCTGCTCGGTGGGCGGCGGCAGCGGCGTGGCCGTGGGCGGCGGCGGTGGGGGCAGGGTCGGAGGTGTGGTTGGCGGCAGCGTGGGCGGGGTCACCGGCGTGGAGGTCGGAAACCAGGGGGTCGCGGTGGGCCAATATGAAACGGTCGGGTAAGCCGTTGGATAAGTCCAGGGATAGGTGGGGCGCGGCCGGGTAGGGGTGGGTCGGGGGGGGACATTTGGCACATACAGCGTGGAGTTCATGACCAGGGTGTCTGTGGGTAGGCAATTGTTGGTCTTGAGCAGATAGACGCTGGTATCGTAACGGTGCGCCAGGCTCTTCAAGGTATCTTCAGGACGGATGACAATTGCGATCCAATTGGCAGGATGAGGGCAGCCGCCTGGGGTGGGAGTCAAGATGGTCGGCGCTTCTGCCTGCGTGTTGGATGTGATCTCCTCGGTTGTAACGCCGCTGCCTCCCAGCGTAAGGATCGGCTCTGATTCAAAGACCATCTCGCCCGCCAACGTGGGCGCCTGGACCAGCCCGCGGCCGCCCTCCAGCAGGGAAAGCGACAGGCTGCCCAGGACGATCGCGCTGGAGACCAGCGCCATGAAGAGACCCAGGAACACAGTCCGGATGCCGCTCATTCTATTTTGCTCCGCCCGTTGCCACTCTCCAGGAGTGGAGTAACCGGAAGCAATACCGAGAAGGTGGCGCCGTTCCCTGGTTCGCTATCCACCCAGGTGCGGCCCCCCAACGCTTCAACCAGGGTTTTGACGCGAGATAAATCCACGCCAGAGCTGCCCATTCCGTCAATCCTGGTGGCCTTGGGCTGGCTGGAAAAAACATGGATCAAATCATGAGCGGCGATTCCACCGCCGCTATCGGCCACCTGGACAAGCACATAGTCCACTTCGCCTTCGGAGACATCCATGCGAGCCTTGACCGACACGATCCCGCCCTGGGGTGACGCCGAGCCAGCATTTTTGAGCAACTGGCTGAACACCTGTTTCAGCGCCTGCCGATCCGAGCTGATCCGCAAAGGCTGAGAGGGCAGGTCCAGGCTTAGCGAGATGCGCTTATCCCTCAATAGCTGATTGCTTTCTGCAGCAGCGCGCTGGAGAATCTGGGCAAGGTCCACTTCTTCGATTTCCAGGTGCGCGGCGTTGCTCTCCGGGGAGGTTGCCTGCACCAGGTCATCAATCAGGCGGTTTATGCGGTCGGTGGAGATGCGCATCCTTTCCAGGTACTTGCGCTGGTTTGCGCCCAGGATGCCAATGGACTCGCTGAGAAGCACATCGATATAGCCGACCACCGAGGCAAGCGGCTGGCGCATATCCTGGGCAATGGCCACAATTGTGGCAAGCTGCGTGCTGGCAGGGGCTCCTTCAGGTGCAACCGTATTCGTGGAAGAAATCCACTCATTGGCCTCGTTTATGGACTGCTGCAAGAGGGCGATCTCTTGCAGCGCCAGGCGCAACTCGCCTTCCAATGCCTGCACTTTTTGGCCCAAAGTCCGCTCGGTCAAGCGGGCGGCTTCTTTGAGTTCCTCGTTTTCGGCTCTCAGCTCAGCCAGGGTCTTTTGGGTGGCTTCATGGGCCGCGCCAACGGCGGTCAGGGCGACCAGTTGTGCATGGTCCCGCCTGGCGTTTTCTTGCAGCACTGCGAGCTGATCGCTTAATTTCTGCCGCTCCTCCACAGCCTGTTGGGCCTGTTCCTGGGCCAGGCGCACTTTCTGGCGCGATTGAGCAAGGTCTTGCTGGTAGGCAATCATCTCCTGACTGCGTTGCAAGAACTGCACCAGCAGTTTGCTCAGCATGGACAGTGCATCAATCTCACCGGGCGTCCAATCCCTGGCGGTGTTGGGCGAAAGCAGCAATAAGCTGGCAATCAGGCGGCCATCCTTGTCCAACACGGGGGAGAGCAAAAGGTTGCCAGTCCTTTCGATGCCCAGGGCACGCACCAGCTCGGGCAGGTCGAGTGCGGCGCTGTTTTCAGGTAGTCGCCGGGTGCGGCCCATGCGCAAGGTCGACGAAATGGTGGGCAGCTGGCGTCCATCCAGGCTCACCGGTTCCAGGTAGCGCTTGGCATTTCGGTCATAGGCGCTGCGCACAGGGATTCGACCACTTTCATCCGGTGGAGCCAGCAGAAGGCAGAGATCGGCGTCCAGGGCTTGTGCCAGCAGGGCGGTGCTGCCTCGGGCGACCTGGTCGGGGTTATTTTCACCGGCCAGCTCGTTTATGGTTTGCCAGGTTTGAGCGCCGCCGGGCAGGTTGGTTTCGCCCTGGGCAGCCGGCGCAGCGGCAGGAAAAGCCTGTTCCAGGGCAGGCCTGTGTTCCATGACCGTTGGAAAGCGTTGCGCCAGCAAAAGCAGGAATGGGTAGGCAATCATCTGGGCCAGGCGTATGGCGATGGCGTAATCTCCGCCGTTGGGCGAGAGCAGAAGGTGCAGGGTGATGCCGGTTCCCAGGCAGATAAACATGAATAGACCATATCCCCAGCCTTCGGGTCGCCGGGCCAGCAAAACCAAAACGCCAAAGAGCAAGACCACCAGACCAATCGTCTGGGCTGCAATGTCGGCGGCGGTGTGGTTAAAAGCCAGGTCCACCGGTTGAATGGGCCACCAGAGCACGCCCATCACCGCGGTAGCAGCAGCGAGCAGGCCTAACAGCAGCGTGCCCGCATCTGCAAGCGGGGCGGGGTCTGGATAGCACCACAGCCAGACAATAATGATCAGGCTGAGCAAAGTGAAAGCCCGGTCCAGGGGCGGCAGGATCTGCTCCCCAGCCAGGATGGCTTGCCAGGACAGTCCGGAGATGACAAAAAGGGTGAGTTGCAAGGTCAGCAGGATGCCCAGGCCGAGCAGCGAGCGACGCCAGCGCGCGGCAGAGCCCTGCGCCCCCTGATTTAAGACCAACTGTAAAGCGCCAGCAACAGAAAAGGACAGCACCAGATGATAAGCGAGGCTGCCTGTTTCGGTGGAGAGAAGTTTAAGGACCTGTTCTAACCAATTACCCATTGCCTTATCTTATTTATATTATAGCATGGGCGCCATCCAGCGACAAAGAAATGCAGGCAACAATGCAAACAAATGCAGGTTGACAAAAATCAAATTCAAGGTAAAATAACCCGCGCACGGAATGACGCTGGCCGAAGTGGCGGAACTGGCAGACGCGCTACGTTCAGGGCGTAGTGAGATTACT
>CAZDAU010000003.1:59477-115519 GCA_964503625.1 uncultured Anaerolinea sp. | reverse complement strand
CTGGAGATCTCGTGCCGATCAACTGTTCTGTTTTTAAAGTGTCAGGTCGCTAGTACAAATATAATGAATATAAAATAAACCGATAGGATTGAGCCAATGGTATCATCAGCAAGACTGATCGCCAGAATCGATCCCCCTTCAAGCGTTCAGATTCGCCTAACCAAATATATATTTGTAATACTTTCTCAAAGCGGCATGATCAAACACCTCCATCATGAAAACCGGAACACCAACGCCAACCACAACCAGGACCGGCAAGAAGAGGAACTGAAAAGCAAGCAGTCCAGGGGCAACGTGATACACCAATCTGGCGGTCGCTTCCAAAACAATCACGTGGATCAGATAAATGCCATAGGATTTTGGACCCAATCGATTAAACAGCCTTGGAAACGGCAACACCCAATTATCAAAGGCTATAAATGCCAGTAAGACCAATAGCACAAACACCCGGTTAAAAAAGAGAACCTGCGGTGAGATCCATTCCCGGCTGGAAAGTTGCATCAGCATGTTCCACTCAATGAAACCAATGATGAATGCAACGATCATACCAAAGAGGATGAACCATCGCCAACGAGCTATCCTGGCGGAAAATTCCCGCAAGTGAAATCCGATGGTTGTGCCCAGGAAAAACCAGAAGGCATAGCCGATCAACTGCCAGGCACGCAGGATGTTTGCCAGCGGCTCCAATCCTGCCGGCTCAATCCCCAGAATGGCAGCATAATGTGCAGCCAGGACAAACAGTTGCAATATACCGGTGATAAGCAGGAGAACTCTCCACCGATTCCGCGCAAAAGGCACAAGCAAAGGGCTCAGCAGGTAAAGCTGGATCAACAAAATGACATAGTAGTATGGCGGTGATGCACCTCCCAGCAAAATGATCTTTACGATCTCCCAGGCGGTATAGGACTGGCCTTGCAGCACATTCAACACCAGAATGACGGCTGTCCATACCAGATAGGGGATGATCAAGAATTTAACCCGCCGCAGGACCAACTTCCAGGGGACAGTTTTCTGCTGTCTTCCCGCAGCGATTGCTTCAAAATAGCCCGAAATGAACAAGAAGACAAAAACAGCAAAGAATACTATCTGCTGGATCAGCTTGACCATAAAAAAACGCCAGCTCTCCAGCGGGGCATGGTTCAACAGAATGTCTGGGGGCAGGTAGCGGTCAGCCCACCATGACATCGCCGTTAATTCCCAAACGAGTGCATGATTGGTCACCGCGCAGACAATAGCCAAGCCATTGAAAATGAGCAGGCGCCTGATCATTGGTCAAAAGCTTATCAATCCCAGCCGGGAGACAATCATCTTAGAACCACCCTATTCTCACCCGCAAGCGCTTAACCCAGGAATTAATTGAACCGCTCCAGGTAGGCAGATAGAGAACTGATGCTTTGAAAATTCTCAAAGACAACATCCTCATCGGGTATCTTAATGCCAAACTGGTCTTCGATGTAGGCAACGAGTTGCAAGATAGCCAGCGAATCCAGGATGCCTGCGCTGAGCAGGTCTTCGTCTTCGCTCAGCTTGGCGTTCTTGTTTCGCATGACTTCGTTTTTGATAAAGTCCATCAATGCAGTCTTGCGGTCCATATTCGTCCATCTCCTTCACAATGAAAAAAATGAGTGAGCAGGGATTTAAACATCCTGCCTGGATGATTCCATAGCCTGCTGTCGTTCAATCGCCGCGGCTTGCAGCTCGCGACGGTTGATCTTACCTGTGGAAGTGCGTGGGAAATCCGCAGCCAGCTCAATCTGAACCGGGATGGCGTATGGTGGCAGCCGCTTGCCCAGGTGCTCAACCAGAGCGCTTTCACTCAGCTCCTTGTCTGGAGCAGGAATGACCGAGGCAGCAATCAGGTTGCTACCCTGTCCATCTGGGATGGGATAAACCGCCGCTTCCTCAACGGCTTCGTGAGCCAGCAAAGCAACCTCGATCTCATCCAGTTCCACCCGGTAGCCGCGGGTCTTGATCTGGCGGTCCTTGCGCCCCAGGTAGCGATAGTTGCCCTGAGCATCCAGGTGCACCAGGTCGCCAGTGCGGTAGAATATATCATCAAAATCGCCAAAAACCCGACGCTTGAAAAAGCCGTTGTTGGTTTTCTCCGGCTGGCCCCAGTAGCCTTTCATGACCACTCCGCCGCGGATCAACAGTTCACCCACTTCCCCAGCAGGCACCGGCTTCCCATCCGGGTCCACGACCAGGTCTTCAATGTTTGCGCAAGCCTTACCGATTGGTATCGGGTCATCCGATTCGGGCGGCTCCGGAACATGGTAGTATGTGCAGACATTGGTTTCGGTGGGCCCAAACAAATTGCTGAAGCGAACTTTCGGCAGCAACGACATTAATTGGCGAAGGTGCTTGGTGGGAAAGACCTCGCCAGCAAAGAGCAGCCAGCGCAAAGCGCTTAAGTCACGCGCTTCCAGCACGCCACGCTCCATGAGCTGCATCAGCGCAAAAGGCACCGAATACCATACCGAGATCCTTTCATCCTGCATCAGCCTGGAAAGGTTGGCCGGGAACTTGGTCAGCGCTTCAGGGATGATCACGGTCGTTGCCCCGGCAATCGCCCCGGCAAAGAAATCAAAGGTGGATAGATCGAAGTGCAATGGGGCGTGATTGCTCAACCGGTCATCCGGCTGGAGCCCATATTCATCCGCTGCCCACTCGGCAAAGGAAAGGCCGCTGCGATGGGTGTGCATAATGCCCTTTGGGGTGCCGGTGGAGCCCGAGGTATAGAGGATATAAGCCAGGTCCTGCTCGGTCAAATTGTGCAACAGCGGCTGGCTGGATACATGGTAGGCATCCTCCCAGGGGATACAGCGCACCCCTGGATCTTCCAACTCTGCCAGTCCAACCAGGCACTCCAGCGGTGACTCGCCGGCTTGCCGGTGCAGCTCCAGGATTTCTTGCACCTGCCCGGCCTTTGCATCTTTGGTAATCAGGTGGCGAATACCGCAATCCTGGATCACAAAGGCCACTCGCGCCACCGGTGCAAATGGATCAAGCGGCACATAGGCTGCCCCAGCCTTCATAATGCCATAAATGGCAACTGCCGATTCGAGGCTCTTATTCATGAAGATACCCACCCGGTCGCCGCGCCTGACACCCTGTTCAATCAACAGGCGCGCCAGGCTGTTGGTGCGCGCCTCAAGCTCAGCGTAGCTCAGGCCCTTGCCCGAAAAGCGCACCGCTTCTTTTTCCGGAGAGCGCTCTGCCCCAGCAGTTACAGCATGGGTGAGTAAAAATCTTGCCATGATACCTCCTTTCTAAAACACCAATTTAAACTGAGCAAAGATTTACAGGCCCATCAGGCGAGCGATGATGTTGCGTTGGATATCAGAAGTGCCTGAATAGAGCACGCCGCCAACCGAATCGCGCAGATCGCGCTCGACTTCAAATTCAGTCATGTAACCGTAACTGCCCAGGGTGCGCACCGCATCCAGGCTGGATTGGATAAATGCCTCGCTTAAGTAAAGCTTGGCCATCGCCGCTTCCAGAATCGCCGATTTGCCCTCCTTGTGCAGCCAGGCCACTTTGTACAGCAATAAGCGGGCTGTTTCCAGGCGCACCTTCATGTCCACAATGCGGTTGGCAACCGATTGGAACTTGCCGATCGGCTGCCCGTATTGCTCCCGCTCACGGGCGTAGTGGATGCTTGATTCAAGCTGTCGCTCCATTGCGCCAATGTGACTGGCCAGAATGCAGCTTCGCTCCCATTCCATCGAATGATTGAAGATTTTTGCCCCTGCCCCTTCCGGGCCAAGCCGATTCTGCTCCGGAATAAAGCAATCCTGGAAAATCAGCTCGCCCATTGGCGAGGTGCGCAAACCCATCTTGTCCAGCTCCCGGCTGACGCTGAAGCCAGCTGTGCCCTTTTCCACAATGAAGCAGGTCACGCCCCACATCTTCTTGGCTGGGTCAACGGTGGCAAACACAACCGCCAGGTCAGCAACCGGCGCGTTGGTGACAAACATTTTGCTGCCGTTAAGCACATACCCGCCTTCAACCCGCCTGGCTCGGGTTCTTAAGCTATACGCATCCGAGCCCGAATCAGGCTCGCTCATCCCGTGCGCACCGATAATTTCGCCGTTGCACAGGCCAGGCAGGTACTTGCGCTTTTGCTCCTCCGTGCCAAAGCTGAAGATTGGCATCTGCACGCTCCACATTTGAGCGTTCATAGCAAAGATCAAGCCGTTGTCGCGGCAGGCATATCCCAGCCCTTCCATCGTCAACATGGTGGTGAGGATGTCTGCATCTGCTCCGCCGTACGCTTCAGGAAAAGGCAGCCCCTGAATTCCGTAGCGGGCGCACTTTAACCATTTCTGGCGCGGAAAGCTTCCCTGGCGGTCATCTTCAAGGATGTCACCGTTTAATTCTTTCTGTGCAAAATCAATCACTGCCTGCCGATAAGCAAGTTGCTCTTCACTCCAAGAAAAATCCATGATACTCATCTCCCAGAGGCCAGCAATAGAGCCTCTACAACGCTAAAGACACAAAATTTAGATGATCGTTCAACCACAAGACCAGACCAGCCGGCTTCGCCGGATTATAAACCAGATTTATCTGATTTACTTCCGGATTATTTTGCGCCGGTGAGTATAAATTGCGTGATGAAGATTAAACCATCGATGATGGCAATCGCGGCAAACCCGATCTTCAAACGGCGTGGGCCAATCCACTGGCCCAGGTAAGGCCCCAGCCTGCCCCCAAACACACAACCAAACCCGGTAAACATGGCCATTTCCCAGGGGATTCCACCCAGGAACAGTTGATGGACCAGGGTCAGGTAGATCGAATTGATTGCAAGCAGGATCACCCCCAGACCAATGCCGCGTTCAACCCGCAAACTATACACAATCATTAAGAAAGCAGCAACGACTTCGCCGACGCCGATGGCTACCCAGCCGGTGAGCATGCCGCCAATGAAGGCGATGATGGCCAGCCAAAAGTAAGCGCCCCGAGAGGGCAAGTCGTCATGATTACCGTGCCGGTTGAGCATCAACAGCGTCACGATGCCAATGAAAACCGAGGCCGGTCCGAATAAACCTTTGACCAATAAGGCATTCGGCTTGATCACTATGGAGCTGATAGTTGCACCAATCAGCAAGGAAGCCGTGGCAACCTTCAAAATCTTGGGTTTCACAACCCCACGCGTGGCCCAGCCAATTGCCCCACTGGTCATCCCGAACGATTGACTGGCCAGGGCGAGCTTCAAGGATTGAACTGCCGGCAGATGATAAACAAATATCATCACCGGCACGAAAACAATCCCACCACCCACCGCGGTGGCGTTGCCAATCGTCGCGCCGATCAAACCCACAAAGAATAAAGGCCAGTTCTGCTTCAACAGGCCAACCGGGTCTGGAAACATGTTCCAAAACACAATTGACCACAATACAACAAACAGCGGCATCCACCAGGTGAAATAACGCAGATCCTTGAAGCGAGCCGGCGCAGCGGGGACCGACACGGATACAGTTTCAACAGGTACGTCTACAGTACCCATGATGAGTTAGCTCCAGATAGCTGCTCACGCCAAACCGCTCATCCGCCTGGCGGCCAAGCGCCAGGCGGCTAGCGTGATGGCGCTCCTGCAAGCTCAATCTGCATAAGCGTGATCAGGCGTTATCTGGCCCAGTTGAGCCGTGAAATACGCCTGAGCAGGTTGGACATACTCATCCAGGAACCATTCGCTTTCCAGATCGTCCTGAACGTGAAGCTCAGAGACCAGTTGATGACCATTGAAGCGGCGGATGATCGGGTGCAGGTAGAAGGCCTGATCAGCTTTATCGGGCGAGGGATCGCGCTCGATTCTGAACGGGTCGCCTTCATGGTGACCGTAAGCCAGGGTGATGGTGTAGTAGTGCGGATTTTGGGAAAGCTGCCCGTGAGCAACATAGTCCACGCGTATATCTTCGTAATAATCCGCTGTACCCGTCTGGTCATCAACCACGATCACATCGCACATAAAGCCCGGCTGAAGCCAGATGCCCGAGCCATGATTGATCCGGTCCAGGTAATGCTGGAGCAGGGACTCAGGCGTCGCCGGGATGGTTTTCTTGGGCAAGGGCACTCCATGGTACTTGAGCTCCAGGATCTGGCTCAGCGCCCGGACATTGTAACGGAAACCATGGATAAACCCAGACATGGTCTTTTTGAAGTCGCAGGCCTGCATCAGGGTCCCGGCAAAATACAGGTCCGAGACGTTGACCGACTCCCATTCTGCAGTCTGGGCGGGGAATTTGTCCCAGTGAATCAGCTCCGGTCGACAATCCGCATCGAACATGGAAGTGTCAACCCGAAAACCCGTGCAAGCAATTACTTTGTCATAGGAAAGCACCCGGGTCTGGCCTTTGGCGTGGGTATAGGAAATATGGACTTTGTACTTGTCGCCTTCTTTCTGGATCCAGTCGATGGTTGCGTCGATGACGGTATTCTGCGATTTGAGCTGGTAGGTGTCGAGAAACGAAGTGTTAACCGCTCGCAGGTTGCCCACAAAATGGCTATCCCAGGCAAACTTGACCGAGTGCGGGCTGCAGAGATGGATTACTGCTGCTGTCTCGGAAAGATAATTAGCGGTCTCAAAGGCAGAGTTTCCCTTGCCAATGATCATGACCCGTTTATCTTTATATTCAGCCAGGTTAAGGGAATGATCCTTGTACTGGTCTGCCAGTTCAATGCCCGGAATATCCGGCATGAATGGCTGCGTAACGCCGGTGGCCAAGATCAGGCGTTTGGTTGTGAAAGTATCCCCATTCTGGTCGGTGACGATAAACATGCCCTCTTTCTTGCTGATTCGGGCGGCGGTGGTGTTGTATTTCACCTTGAGGTCATAATGGTGGGCATAATCCGCCAGGTAGCGCACAAGATCGTCCGGGTCGGGAAAGTATCGCTGGCTGTAATTCTTGAACAACAAGTCCTGATTATCGCTCAAGAGCGAGTTCCAGTCCCAGCGCAGGTTGGTCTCTGGATTGTCCTTACCTGTGTTGACCTTGTTGATTGAAATCAACATGCGGTGGCGGGGAAACTTCTTGAAGAAAGCGCCCGGGCTATCCGATCTTTCCAGGATAAGATAATTGCGGTGGTTCTTCTCAAAGAAATAGCCCAATTGAAGCCCTGCCGGGCCAGCGCCAATCACCAGATAATCCACATTCGTGTTCATAGCAATAAACCTCCTTCAGGCAATATTGAAACAAAATGAAAGAAAAGGACAAAAGAAAAATGCTGCAGGCAAAAAATTCAAGTACAAGAACTAAGACGGGTATCCATGACAATTGTGACGGTATTGGTCAGATCATTTTGCTTTCGATGCACCAGGCCGGAATTCATTGCAGCGCCCCAGGAAAAGCACATCCGCAATACGCTGGGATGCCAACCCATCACCGTAAGGGTTGATCGCCTGAGCCATTGCCCGGTAGGCCAACGGATCATCCAGCAATCGGTCCACCTCCTTCAGGATCAAATTTGTATCGGCGCCGACCAGGCGCACAGCCCCTGCATCAACGGCCTCGGGTCGCTCGGTTGTCTTTCGCAAGACCAGCACCGGCACGCCCAGGCTGGGAGCTTCTTCCTGGATGCCGCCTGAGTCGGTCAGGATGAGAACACTACGCTTCATCAAGTGAACCAGCGTCAAGTAATCCAACGGCGGGGTTAGCGTGATTCCAGGGACCTCGCCCAAGAACTCATGAACTGGCTCCCAGATGTTCGGGTTGCGATGCACCGGATAGACAATCGGGTAATCAGGACGCTCCAGCGCCAATCGACGCAAGGCACGGCAAATTTGACGGATCGGTTCGCCCTGGTTCTCCCGGCGATGCGCGGTCACCAGGATCAGGCGGCGCGCCTCCCCCTGAGCCAGGCCCAGCAATCGATACTGCTCCAGCTCCAGGTGGGCAGTTTCGGTCAAAGGCTGCTCTGCCGCCCAAAGCAGGGCGTCAATAACGGTGTTCCCGGTGACAAAAATCGATTTTTCCCGGATGCCCTCGGCCAGCAAGTTGGCACGAGCTTGAGCCGTGGGCGCAAAATGCAGGTCGCACACATGGTCGGCTACCACCCGGTTCATCTCCTCTGGGAAGGGGTTCTCGCGGTCGTAAGTGCGCAAGCCGGCCTCAACATGCGCCACGCGCACCTTACGATGGAAAGCCGCCAGGGTGGCAGCCATCACGGTGGTGGTATCCCCCTGGACAAGCATCCAATCCGGCTGATGACTGGCCAGCAAAGGATCGAGCGTGGCAAGCACCCCAGCAGCCACCTGGCTGGGCGTCTGGTTCTCACGCATCAGCGCCAGATCGGTTTCAGGGTGGATCTGAAACAGGTCCAGAACCTGGTCGAGCATCTGGCGATGCTGACCGGTCGAACAAACCGATACCTGCGCTTCGGCAGGATATGATTTCAATTTGTGAATGACGGGCGCAAGCTTGATGGCTTCCGGTCGGGTGCCCACAACGACTAAAAATTTCATGCGATTGGTTCTGCCTTTAAAGCTTGTAAATATGAGCTCAACGTCGCCTGCGCAGCGCGCTGCCAGGTATATTCGGTCAGGACGCGCTGGCGCAATTCCTGGGAGCGGGGGGCCTTTAGAGCTTGCTCAACGGCCTTACGGATCGAGGCAGGGTCATCGGGGTAACAATACCAGGCCAAGTCCCCAAAATAATCCCTGGGGGAACCAATCGAGGTGCTCACCACCCGGCAGCCTGCCGCGGCCGCTTCCAGGCTGACGAGGCCGGGCGTCTCCCGCCAGCTTGGCAACGCATGGACGGCCGCCAGGGCGTAAATGCCCGGCAGTTGGTTGTGGGGAAGTTGGTCAATGAAAATCACCCGCCCGCGCTGGGCCGCGCGTGCTTTACAAGCCTCACCATAGGCCAGGTAGGCTGGCTGCACCGGGCCGATGAAAACCAGCGAAATGGGCAGATCATACAAGGCTTCAATCAGGCCCAACTGGTTCTTCACTGGATTGACCGTGCCCACCTGCAAGACAAAGTCGCGCACACCATACTGCTGCTCGAACTCCTGGCTAGGTGCAGGCTGCGTCTCGTACAGGTCGGTATCGATCGCATTGGGAACAACGTCCGCCTTGCGCTGGAAATCCTTTCCCAGCCTGAAAAATTGCTGCAACAGGTCTGTTTCTGACTGCGAGTTGGGCAGTGCGCGGCGGGCGTGCAGCAGCAACCGGCGCTGAGTTTGCCAGTCTTGCCTGGCGGGCGCTTTCAACCGTTGCCAGGCCAGATAAATCCGCTTCACGGTGCCTTTGCCCAAAAACCGGGCCGTTTGCTTCCAAAGTGAAACGCTCTGAACCGCCATTTCATACCAGTAGGCCAGCATGTCCCAGTAGATCGGCGATAGCACTACCGGAATGCCCGCTCCTTCCAGACGCTGGAACGCCGCCCAGGCGGGCTCGGGCTCCTGGATGTTGAAAATGTGAGCCAGGTCAACGGCGGGCAGAGAATCTAAGTCGTTTGCTGCGCGCGCCTCCACATGCACCCCCAAACTTTCCAGGGCAGCCTGCGTTTTTTGCGCCTGGATGGTGTCTCCGCCGGGGCTGCGCACGGCATCTGGACGGCTGTTGATAAACAGGAGACGCATATCAGGGACGCTTTTGCAACTGGATCGAGAGCATCAGACTATCGGCAAAGAACTTGGCCGCCCAGTTCAGGTTGCGGTAAGGCTCGTAATCGCCATAGATTGGCTGCGATCCGGCAATCCCGCCCGCCACCCCGGGCAAAGACGCCCCCCGGTTCTGGGACTGCTTGACGTAGGTATTGGTCATTTCCGCCGCCTGCAAGTAAGCCGGCTCGCCAGTAAGCTGGTAAAAGCGCTGCCACAGGATCGCCATTTGTGCATCGCCGGTCAAGCAACTCCAATTCAAATCCGAACGCCAGCCTGGCCCATAACGGGCTCGCAAGAAACCATCCTGACTCTGGCGCAATCGAAGCGCATCGGCAGCAAGCCGCGCTGCATCGATTATTTGCTGATCCTGCAACAAGACGCCTGATTCCAGCAGACCTTCGATGGTATAGGCAATGGTGTGCGTCAGGGGATCTTCTCCTGGGCGGAAATGGGCGTTGCGGAACCAGCCGTCGGCATCCTGATCCTCCATCGCCCAGTTCAAGTTACGAACCGCCGCATCGTGGTAGGCCTGGTCCTGACAGGCCTGGTACAGCCGCAGCAACCCCCAGGTAGTGCGCACATTGTAGGTGTGGACAATGCCCAGGGAGGTGAACTTTCGCCAGGCGCCATCGGCGTCCTGGATTTCTACCAGCCAGTCAGCAGCGCGCCGGGCAGAGAGAAGGAAATCTTCCCGCCCGGTCTCCTCGTAGACGCGCACCAACCCGTGGATGATCTGCCCTGTATCAAAGACCAGCGGAGCGCGCTCCCAATCCGGCCACAACGGGCCAATTGGAAAAGCGCCTTCTTCCAACTGCAAGGTCACCAGCCAGTTGGCCATTCGCACCGCGCGGGTTCGGTAGGTGTCATCTCCATTGAAAGCAGCGTAGTCAAAAAAAGTTGGGATGATGTAACCGGTTGTTTCCGGATAGGGCGGCCCCCAGGCGCCGGCGCGCACATCATAAAAGGCAGAGACGCCGCCCGCAGGCATGGCATCCTGGGCTGCGCACAGCCAGGCCATGGTGGCAGTCAGGTGCTCCGGGTCCGAGCCAGCTTCATAGCGCAGGCCCCGCATGTCATGCGTCACCGCGGCCAGCACCGATTTATCGCCCCGGCTGCGCCAGGCCCACAAGCCATCTCGAATACGCTCATCCACCAGCGAACGGAACAGTCGTTTCATAGACGCAGGTTATTCAACCTTTCTGGGAAAACTTCGCTCAACCTTTGCTGACAGATCCCACTGAAGCCCCAGCCATTTCAAAGGGCGAGGTCTGCTGCCGCAGGCCAAGACTGTGCTTCCAGCGAAGGACAACTTTTTTTGCCAAAGCCGGGCTAAGATAACACAACAGGGTTGCCAGCGCGTTTCTGGGTTCAAGCGGTGATCTCCTCCAGGCCGCAGCCAGCCAGCGCCTGACGGTTGGGATGTTCTCCAACTGCAATAAGTATTCAATCGCAGTCAGCCGGAGCAGGCGAGAGGCCTGGGGCGAGGACATCGAACCGTACGCCGGGCTGGCAAATACCCTCTCCTGGTCTGAAACCCTGCCATTCAGATCCTTAACCAGGAAATCATAGAAAAACGCAGCTTTTTGCGCCTCTGATGCCCGCAGGAAGCGGGACGAGGCAAGCACCTTGAAGCGCAATCGCAAGAGCGACTCCAGCCGCCGCCCACTCGGCATGGTCAAGGTCATTCCAGCGCTGTGCAGGCGGTAAAAGATAACCACGGAAGGGACAAAGCCAAAGTGGGCTTTTTCCGCCAGGCGGATGTAGAAATCCCAATCCTGACACCAGACAATAGCCTCGTCGTAATAAATCTGGAACCGCTCAATCAATTGCCGGCGTACCAAAACCGCCGCCCCAGTGCCATAAAAGGGCGAGACAATCAAAGTTTCGTACACATCACCGGTCACGCCAGAGGGCATGTGCTCGGTGAAACGCAGCACCGTCTCACCGGCTGCGTTGCAATAATTGCCATCGCCGTAAACAACGCCAAACTCAGGGTGTTCCGTCATGCAAGCCAGGCGGTCTTGCAGGCTGTTGGGAGGCAGCCAATCATCTGCATCCAGGGTGGTGACAAACTCGCCTCGGGCCAGCTCCAGGCCCCGGTTGAGCGCCGCCGCCTGGCCGCGGTTTTCCTGATACGTGTAGCGAACCCGTGGATCGGAGTAGGACTGAACGATCTCCGCCGTCCCATCGCCGGAGCCATCATCCACTACAACCAGTTCCCACTCTGGATAGCTCTGCGCCAGGGCGCTGTCAATTGCCTGGCGAAGGTACTGCTCGCCGTTGTATACCGGCATGATGATGCTGACCAGCCTTGGAAGCATCTCAGCCATTTTTAACCCCAGCAAAGATTTGATCCAGTTGTTCGACGGTGTGACGCCAGGTGTGTCGCTGCTCGGCTTCGAGCCGAGCAGCGCGACCCACGCGCTGCACCAAATCTGGGTCGTTGACCAGGCGTATCAGCGCCTCAGCCAGGGCGTTCTCATCGCATGGCGGCACAATCCATCCAGTCACCCCATGCTGGAGGGTGGCGGGCTGCCCGTCTTTACCGGATGCGACCGTGGCCAACCCAGCAGACTTGTAATCAAAGAGCTTCAAACCGGAATACTCCATCCAACCACAATATGGCGCCACCCCAATATCCGCATCCGCCAGGCATTGAGCCACCTGATGGATGTCAAGCTGGCCGGTGAGCACCACATGATCCTGCAAACCCAACTGCTGGATACGATCAATGATTTGTCCTTGCTGCGTACCCGATCCAATCAACACCAGTCGGACGTTTGGATTGTGGGCCACTACTCGGGCAAAGGCCGGCAGCAGAACAAGGATGCCATGCCAGGGCTCAAAAGCACCCACAAACGCGAGTGTAACCGGTTGATTTGGCGCCTGGGCCTCTTCACCAGCAGCTTTCCGGAAAGCGCGCAGTTGCTCCCGGCGGAGAATGTTGGCGATATCGCTACCGTTTTCCACAGTGACCACCCGGCCAGGATCGATCCCCCACCACTCGATGAACCGCTTGCGATGACCATCCCCCGTGGCTACAACACAATCGCCAAGGCGGACCACCCGGCGCATGATCTGCAGCGCCAGCCAGCGATGCCAGCCTTTTGGCGCAACGCCCAGCCGCTCCAGCTCGGTGACAAAATCACCATTGTTAACTTCAAATACCAGTGGAATGTGCATCCTGCGGGCCGCCATCCCCGGGCCGTAACTCATCCAAAAAAAGCGCTCGTAGAGCAAATCCCGGTCGCCCAGCTCCTGGCAAATCGCCTCAGCAAAGCGCTGGCTTTCGAACCAATTGGCATAGGGCAGCCTCAACCGGGCCTGGACACCCCGCACGGCACGCTCAAAAACCCGCCGCCAGCCCCGGTCATAGCGCTGCACCAGGACCGGCTCGAAAGTTTCCAGGTCGCTCGAAAGCCAAATCCGTCCGTTATAGCGCGCCAGGAAGCGCAGGTCATGTCCCAGCCCCCTCAACTCCTGGTAGACCTTAACCACATGGTTGGCTGGCCCAGTCAGCGGCCGCTGGCGCACGTCTGGGCCGCCTTCCTGCATCACATAACCAATCTTCATGGTCGCCCTCGCCAGGAGCTACCAGGCACGCCCCACATCTTCAACAAGCTGGCGGATCTGGACTTTGATTTGATGAATATCAAACTTTTCGCACACCGTGGCTCGCAAAGCCTGGCGCCGGCGCAGCTTTTCGGCTTCATCGGCGTGGCTGTATTCCAGGATCTTCTGGCGCAATTCTGCCCCTGTGTAGAACAGGTTCTCCTCCGGCAACAGCTCTTCGGCACCTTCCCAATGATGTGAAAGCGTATAACAGCCGCTGGCCATCGCCTCCATGGGGGTAAGCTGCAATCCCTCTGAATAACTGTTGGAGAGGAAAATATCGATTTTTGGAAACCAGTTATGCGGATCGGGTACGTTATCATAGAAGGTCACCCGGGATTCAAGACCCAGGCGTTGCACAAGACTGTGCATGGCCACATAATAGTCGCCATGCAGCACATGCCTTCCGCCCCCTATGTGCAGGTGATAGCGGTCTTCTTGTTGCAGCAGTTCATAAAAATCCAGGATTGCCTCATAAACCCGTTTGCGTGGCGTCAGGTGGCACAGGATTCCGATATCACCGTTGAACGTCCGCTGATTAAACTTAAATTTCTCTGGGGAGGTGGCTTCTGGGATGACCACAACCTTGCTGGCGTGGTCAGGAAAAAGGCCGACAAACTCCCGCCGTTTGGCCTGGCTGACCACGATAACCTTATCCACCACGTCCCAGTTGATCTGGTCAACCCATTGATACATCTCATAGCGGTGCAAGCGGGTAACGATAGCGCAGGTTTTTGGCATATGCGAGGCGGCAATCAGCAATTCCGAAGCCCATTCAAAGAAGACCACCTGATTCTCCTGTAACAGGCTGCCCAGATCGCGCCGGAACAGATAACGGTTCGCGCGTTCGCGAAAGAATGGCGGATAAACTACCCGTCTTTTGAACTGACTTACCTGGTGATGTTGAGAGAGCTCAGCATAGATTTCGTTGAAAAAAGACCAGGTTTCTTCGATTGCAACGCCCACTCGCATAGATGATATATTCTCCTGGCGGATAATTTCTCAGTCGATAAATTGGCGGTGCCAGAGCTCCACCGAAATTAGAGCGCCCAAACGGATTGCGTGATTGGCGCCAGCCATGTGTTCGGAAACCAGATTGCGAAGATAGTCGGGGTTGAAGTAGCCCCGCTCAAGTGCAGCCGGGCTTAGCAACGTGCTTTCCACCCATGGCCGCAACAAGGATCGGAACCACAGGTTGTAATCCTTGTATGGCCTGGCATAAGGACCAGCCAGGTTGCTCAGTCCGTGGTTGCGCAGGTGCCATTGTAACAGCTTCCAAACCCGGGCTTTAATTTCACCATAGCAAGCAATCATTGGCATGCCATCGACAGCAAGCGGAACTTTTGCCAGGGCCGGGTGGGCTTCAGTGAAAGCACGGGCGCTCAGGCGGCGCTCAAAAAGGTAGCCGGGCGGTACACGGGTCGTGAATTCGTACAGGTCATTATCACAGAACGGCAGGCGCACCGGTGCGTGGCTGCGCATCACTTCCACGCCGTTGAGGGTCATACGCGGAACACGCTGAGTCATATCGAAGTACAGGCGTTGGACTGCAAGCTGGTGCGAGCCGGCTCGTTTTAATCCCGCCCGATAGCTCTCAAAAACGCCGTCACCCACCTGGCGCTGGAAGTCTTCAGTGAAAAGCAACCTTTGCTCCAGGGAATTGAAGGCAATTACACCGTGTTCGGTGTGGGTTTGCAGGTGCGCCTTAAACCAGTTTTCCTCATCGTAGTCGCCCCAGAAGCGTTTCATCAGGGCATAACCCATCATGGCGTCGCCCATAAAGCCCTTAAAAACCACTTTGGCAATCTGGGCTTCTTGTGCGGCGTTTGCCAGGGCATGCAGGTTGGTCACATTGCCCATGCCATCTGTGATGCGCACGGCCTCATCCGCATGGTGCAACAGCCAATCCGGCTTTAGCTCAAAGAAGTGGTGTTGCGTGTGAGCCACCCTGGCCAGCTTTTTTGCCACACGGCAATCATCGCAACCAGGTATGCCCCAGGTGAAAGTGTGCAGATGATCGCCCGAAAGGATCTCCACCAGCTCTCCCAGCAAGACCCGCGAATCCAGGCCACCGCTGAGCAAGACGCCCAATGGCATCTCGCCACCCGCCTGGCGGGCAACCGCCTGGCGGATTAAATGTTTCAGCTCGGCCACAAAATCGTCTTCGCTGCGGACTGAATATGTTTCAGCATATTTGAGCGTCCAGTATGGCCGGATGGTCAGTTGCTCGCCTGCTGCGGCAGCCTGGCGGAAGGTTAAGACGCTGGCTTGCGGCAGCAGCCTGGCATGCTCCAACAGGGTGCGGTCGTCCAGCACATGGTCAAAGACCAGGAACTGGGCAATTGCCAGACGGTCGGTCTGGCGAGGGAGCGCCGGATCCACCAGTAAGGCGCGCACACCCGAGGCAAACACCAACCCATTGCGGGTCTGACCATAATAGATGGGCTGGTTGCTCAAGCGGTCATTGATGACCAGCATCTTCTGCTGGACGCCATCCCAGATTGCAATGGCAAACAGACCATTCAACTGGACAGCAAAGTCATCTCCATATGCCTCATATAACCGCAAAGCCAGCTCTGCATCGCTCTGCGTCTGAAAGCGCACACCGCGCTGCTCCAGCGCCTGACGCAGCGGTTGCTGGTTGTAAAACTCGCCTTCCAGAACTGCACAGCGGTTGTGCTCCTCATTCCAGACCGGCTGAGGCTGTGGATTGAGGATGCCCAGGCTGACCCGCCCCAAACCAAAACCGGCGCCCTCATAAAGATGCTGCTTGAACCGAAAATCGCTTTCCAGAGCCTGCGCCATTGTCGCCAGCTTGAAGGTGGCGGTGGTTGTCGCATGACTTGAAATGTAACCTACCAGACCTGGCATTGGCTATCCTTGACTGTTTATGAGCGTTTTTCAGGGTACCAGGACTTCATCAAACATCGACGCGTACACCGTGCCGATATAGCGGGCGCGCAGATCGTCGAAGTTGAGCACCACTTCGCGCAAGTTGTCCTGGGTGTTTTTCAAGGTCTTGCCCTTCAATTCCTGCGGCCGCACCCCGATGAAATCGAAAAGCTCTTTCATCACCCGGTCGCGGTTCACCAGCAGGTCTTCATACTCAACTTTGATCTTCGGCAGGCTCAACCCAGCCGTGTAATCATCCAACGCCTGATCAGCCTGCCGCCGCTCTTCCAGGTACTGATCAAACTGAATTGGGTCAATATCCAGCGGTGGAAGGCGGTCGGATTCTTTGTAAAGATTCCAGTTTCCCGAGGCCTCATACAAGCGCCGGGCGTTGATCCGAGAGACAACCGCCTTGACCATATTGCGCCGCCGCATCTGGATGATATGGCAGTGTTTTCGGCGCAGCAAGCCGGTAAAGCCATCCAGGTCCAGCACATCCACCAGCTTGGTTTTAAAGCCCAGGGCGGCTTTTTTACCGATCCAGGGCGGGGTCAAAAAGGCATCCAGCCATTCCAGTTGCCCTTTGCCATCCGCGCCTTGTTGCCGCAGGACGGCAAACTTTTCGTATTCAGCCTGGATCTCCGGATGTTCCATCAGCATGCTGGTCAAATAGGTGCTGCCATCGCGTTCGATGAACAGGATCACGTAGGCGGTCACCTGTGGACGTAAATAATACATAGCACAATCCCTCACAAATCCGTGCGTTAAAATTTAAGCCCGCTCAGGCGAGCCTGGTCGATTTTGGGAATTTTGGGCCGATCTTGCGGCGGGGAACAAGACTCGATTTCAATAACACAGATACCACCCCGCGATTGGCAAGCCACTGCGGCTGATACTGGATTGCCCGCCACATAAAGTGCCGAGCCCGCACATAGTCCTCCGCCTGATAAGAGCGAAATCCGAGTTCCACAGCAGCCTGGCTCAGGCGTACGTTTCGTTGGCTTTTTAGCACAGCCAGGCTTTCGGGCAAGTGATGATAGATCGACTCCAGGAAAGGCAGCCGGTCCATCACCTTGGGTGAATCAGACAGACCCAACAGGCGGTCGGCTAGAATATCGCCATTCTGTTCCATCAGGGTGGGGTCCAGCCGAACCGCTTCGGCAAGGGCATCGGCGCCTTCATCAAAATCGTCGGTTCGAAAAGCCTGGATAGCGGCGCGCAGGTAGGCGCTGCTGTAGGCTTTGTCCTTAAGCGCCAGCCACTCTTCTGGCAAGTCAGGGTCGCTGTAGATTTTCTTCAACACGGCAAAAGTGGCCGTGGTCATCCGCTCTTTATCCCGCGTCATCTGGCGAGTGTGAAAACGATAAAAAGAAACCGGGTGCGGCACCCAACCCATGCGACAACCAACCCGTGCCAGGCGAAGCCACATATCCCAATCCTCGTAAGCGCGCAGGCTCTCGTCAAAAAGTCCCACTTTCTGCTGCCATTCGCGGCGCAGCATCACGCTGCACACGTGCAACGGGTTCCACAGCAACAGGTGCACCGGGTTTTCGGGTAACGGTGTGTCAAAAACTTTGCCTAAAGGAAGGCCGTTTTCATCGATCAAGACCGCCTGACCGGCAACAAAACCCAGCCCACGATCTCGTTCCAGGGCGTTGACCAGCGTTTCGAGCTTATCGGCCACGAACATGTCATCCGAATCCAAAAAAGTCAGATATTCGCCGCTGGAGCGCAGGATGCCGGTGTTGCGGGCAGCCGAAAGCCCCCGGTTCTCTTGGTGGATGTAGTGAACACGAGGATCGGAAAAGCTGCATGCAACCTGTGCCGTCTTATCGGTGGAACCGTCATCAACTACCACCAGCTCAAAATCTGGGTAGGTCTGGTCAATGACGCTCTGGATGGCCTCACCTAAGTAGTGGCCCTGATTATAAGCCGGGATGATCACACTAACTGTTGTCATAGTCTATTGGCTACCCGCCGGATGCTGCCCTTTTATACCATAAATTACCCCGTCCGCGGTCTGCTCCAGGATTTTCAAGCCCAATGTCTCCAGAATTTCTCGTTCGGCAGGCAGGGTAGATCGTATCATCGGGTCGAAATATACGATGATGCTGCCCCGTCTCCAGACATCTTCTTTGAGTGCCATCAGCTCGGCCTCGTAGTTTTGGTTGGGGCGAAGATTGGCGCTCTCATATTTCTTTGGCATCGGTCGCACATCGCGCGTGGTATACAGATAGAGCGCTTCGGGAGCATTGGAATAAACAACTGTGGTGGGAGCGTAGCTCTGCAAAACAGCCAGCGTGGGCGATTCGCGCCACCAGCGACTGGTGAAACCAATCCCACCGGCATAGCTGCTCTGGATGTAATTGAGGGAACGCGCCGCCAGGGCCGCCAAGAACACAAAGCTCAGACTGATCAAAGCATAGCGAACTACCGCAGGCCTGTGCAACCACCTCAACCCATCGGCCAGAAAATAAACCGCAAGGATGACCCCAGTCACATAGACCGGCGATAAGATGCGCGAGTCCAGCGGTGTGTTGGCATCCAAAAAGGTCAAAGATACCAGCAGAAATGCCAGGTAGAATGGGATAAAGACCATCAGGATGCGGATCATTGGTGGCAGCCCAGAGAGCGTGGCCCAACGCTGCCAATTCGATGGAAGCCTATACTGCCGATGCCTGACGATTACAACTGCTGTGCCCAACAGGCCAATGACCAGGTAAGGCAATATTTTCAGCCATCCCGGGCTGCTATCGGGTAACAGAACCCAGGAGCCCAGGGTGGATAACGCCCAGTTGACTTGCTGGCGAGTAATCGGGTGAAAGAGGAGCTCGCGGCTCGTCGCCGATTCCCCGGCCAGCGCGTTGTGCAACAGCCAGAAGGCTATCGGCCCAACCGAAATTAAGCTGAAAAGCGCGCTATCCACCAACCTGCGGCGCACAGATTGCAACGAGAAGAGCAAGATCGAAAGCACCCCGGTAGCCACCAGCACCGCGCCAATGTAGCGGGTGAGAAAAGCCAGCGCAATCAGGATCGCCGATCCAGCCAGATATGCGCGTGAGCTGTTGGTGATCGAGCCACCCAAAGCCCAGAAACCGGCCAGGGTGAGGAATATGAACAGCGATTCACTCCATGCCATACTATGGATTTCAACCAACATTGCCGGCAACAGGATCAGACCTGCTCCAATCACTGGCGCCAGATGCGCCTGGGCCGTCTGGCCGGGCAGCAGTTCTTGCAACAGAAAACCCACCAATAGGATATTGCCCCCAAAGAGCAATGCGTTCAACCAGCGCCCACCCTGGATCGGATCAGGGCCGCTGAGGTCAATCAAAGCAAGAACAACCGAATAAAACGGTGCGCGGTGTGTGATGGCTTTCAACTCGCCGCTCTCTGAAATCATTTTGAAGCCCTGCCCCAGAGCCAGGTTGCGTGCTCCAATGATGTACACCACCGAATCCGGAGAAGTGCCCACCCCCCAACGCGTACTGATGAGCACGCTGAAGAAACCCAACAAGGCCAGCACCAACAGGATAAAGCGGACGAGTATTTTTGTGTTATCTGAAGACGATGAATTGGTTTGCCAGGTGGTTGCCATCAGGTCTATTTAATTCAGGCTTTTGGCGTGCGACCAAAAATTGAGTGCCTCATCAAGATTGAAACGACTCCACGATTGGTGAGCCAACGCGGATCGTGCTGAACGCCCTTCCGGAGCAATTCAGGCGCAATGGCGCGCCCCTCAGGGTTACGATAACTGGCAAATGCTTCCACGATGTAGAGTTCAGCAATCAAACGAGATCTCAGGCGGTCCAGTTGCTCTTGCTGGGGGAGCACATCCTGAAACAAGCGCTTCACCATGGCCACACGGGCTTGCAATGGCTGTTCTGGTAGGTAGCGTTTAATGATTTCTTCCAGAGAGGGCTGCAAAGTATCTGAGCTGAGCAGATTTGGGCGGTAGCGTAAAGCAATTTCTAAACATCTTTTACTGCTGGTCAATTCGTTGCTGAAGCAACCCAGGATTGCTGAGCGCAAGAAATCGCGAGCGATATAGTCTATGTATTGTGAAGGTGGATTATGTCCAAAACGGCGGTTGGCAGCCTGCTCAAGCGAGCGGACTTTGAAGTAGAGCTGTTGATGCCGCTTGGCAACACTGACCGATTCGGAATGTTGGCGATACTGGTAGAGAGGTTGCGGCAGGTTTGCCATCTGAGTCACTTCGGAAAGGCGCAAGCATAGGTCATAATCCTGGGCAGTCCGGTATTCTTCCACAAAATAATAACCGGCTTTGACAAAAGCCTCCCGGTTTATCAACAGCGTAGGGCCACAGAAACACATATAATCTGGCAAGGCTTCCTGGATTTCCGGATTTGTCAACGGAAAGGAAGATTGTCCTATCTCATTGCCATCCGGATCAATAAATATTACATTTGTCCCAACTGCACCAATTTCGTGATGGTTTTGAAGGTAAAGAACTTGCTCAACAAGACGTTCCGGCAACATCACATCATCACTATCATGCCGGGTGATGTAATCTCCTCCCGCGATCCGAAGGCCTCTGTTTAAGGCTGCGCTTGCTCCTTCATTGGCAGGGCTATGAATCGTTTTGATTCTCGGATCAAGATCCGCATAACTGCAGGCAATCTCCCAGGAGTCGTCGGTTGAACTATCATCAATAATGATTAACTCGATATTTTCATAAGTTTGTCCCAATACACTATCAACCGCCAGGCAAAGAAATTGGCTACTATTAAAGACACACATCAGAACACTGACTTTTGCACGATTCATTTCTTTTGTCTGTGGACGCGTGACAATTTCTGGATCTGGTAGCGCCAACGACCATTGAAAGATGCCTCCATCCCAAGAAGCAGAAGACCGCGGTTCAACAACAGCCTGGGATTATTCACCATCATGCCCAGCCAGGCCGCCCAGGCCTCCGGATAATTGCCACTTTCAAAGCTTGTGTACAAATAATGGCTGTAAATTCGTTGGGATAACTCCTTTTTCCATTTTGGTGGAAACGAATCGTGGTCTTTGAGAGAAACCCAGGCTTCTTGAGCAAAATTCAATCCAGCTTTTGTAGAGCCCAAAGTAACCGCCTGATCATAATACTCGTTCATCAACCTTTTCCAATTACGATCGAGATTAGCCTGAATTGTCTCAGTATACCTGTAATCCAAACAAGGGTTTAATTTCTCATAAAAACTGATATCTGCCAGCAGCCGTTTGATCATGTTCATCGATGACCAAACGCCCGATGAATGCACTCGATGAACTGCCATCAACCGATCGAGAAGTTTGATCTTCCCATGCTTTGCAACCAGGATAAACGTGGGCCAGTCCAGCATGTTCATCGAGAATGCCCAATCCGGGAATTCGCCAATCAGTCCATTGCGAAATAATATCGAACAGGTTGGAATAAAATTGGAGCGGATCAGGTCATCGATATCAAATACGTCCCTGCCTCCAGGCGGATAGACTTCCTTTGACTGCTGAGAGCCGTCTTCATACACTCGCAAAACGCCATGAAAGACAATGGAAAAATCCGGGTTCTGATCCAGGAACTCCACCTGCTGTTGTAATTTGTTTTCTGCGCACCAGTAATCATCTCCATCCAGCAATGCAATATACTCGCCGTCACAGGCTTGAAGGGTGCGAATGTAATTTTGAGCCATCCCCAGGTTGTGATCCGTGGTCAGCAGACGGATCTTCTCGGGATATTTTTCTTTCATCTGATACAGGATCTCAAGCGTTCGATCTGTTGAGAAATCCTCGCCAACAACAATCTCATAATCAAAGTTTGTGCGCTGGATTACAGCGCTCCAAACAGCCTGTTCGATATACGGCTCATGGTTATAGGCGAGTATCAGGACACTGACTTTCATTTTCTTTCTCAACCTCATCGATATAAGCGTGCTGGTCTCAACAGGCTCAGAAGATAGATAATAAGACCACCCACAATCCCCTTGAAGAAAGAACCTCGCTTTTTGAGCATAAACTTTACTCGTTCAATTGGGCCTTTCCCAGAGCGATTGTCCAAGATTTCCCTGCTGACACCCCGCCATCGATGCTTTAGAAATGAAAAGGCAAGTTGGTCCCCTTTTAAGCTGTAATAGCACCAGGTAGCAACTCCACCGATTCTGTAATTGTCCTGGCGTTCCGCGTATTGCTGCATGTCAATCCAGCTATCATGAAGAACCAGAGCCTGGGGGGTGTAGACAAGCGTACAGGAAGCTCTGAGCAGCCGATAGTGAAATTCCGTGTCCTCCGCCGATCGCAGCCAAGTGCCAACACCTAACTGAGTGATAAACCCTCCATGCTGATCAAAGATCGAGCGCCTGAACGCCATGTTGTTTCCACCACCCAGATTTGCATACGGCATACATGGCTGATTATGAATGGATACCGTTTGCCTGGCAAACAGGCCCGGACAAATATAGGGTCCAGGTTTTTCGGCAAAAGTTATTTCTCCAAAGAGCGTGTTTTTATGCTGGTGAACCACCTGCTCATTCTCCGCTGAATAAGCCATCACCCGCCCAAAAACACCCACAGCTTCAGGGTAAGCTTCGAAAGTCGCCTGAATATTGGAAAGCCAATCCTGGGTCACAAGGCAATCATCATCGGTAAAAGCAACGATATCCCCTTTGGCAAGCCTGATCGCTTCATTCCTGGCTTTGGCCAGACCTTTCCCCTTGCGCCAGTAATATCGCAGATTTGCGCTGGTTTCTAATTCAAGCGCCTGATCGGATTGATCAACGATCACAATTTCACTTGAGTTTCCCAGGTCCGCCTCTTGCAGGGAATGGATACACCTTAACAACTTATCGTGCCTGTTTCGGGTGCAAATCAGGATGCTGAAATCCATGTTCCCTTGACTGGTAGATATGACTCAAGGCCTTACCAGCACCAATCGATCTAATCTATCCGCGATCTCTTTGCTATTGGCCAGGACGACCTGCAGGATATGAGCAAGAAGGTGGATGTCTTCAACTCCAACCGCAGTCCCATTCGGAAGCGCCAACACTCTTTTTGCCAACCGTTCGGTCTCTGGCAATAACAAACCCGCATTGGGGAATTTTGAACGGTATGGTTCCATCTTATGGCAACCGGGATAGAAATAGCGCCGGGCAAGCACATTTTCGGCATGCAATATTTCAACCAGATGATCACGGCTGATCCCGGCAGCCTGCTCATCAATCTCCAGAATCACGTACTGGTAATTGCTCTTCTCAGCCTCATTGTAACGCATCAATTGTACGCCGGGCAGCCCCTGTAAAACCGATTGGTACTGGCAATAATTGCGCCGATTAATCTCGATGAACTGATCCAGGCTCTCCAGACCCGTCAGACCCATGGCCGCCGAAATCTCGCTCATCTTGCCATTGGTCCCAATGTAGATCACTTGATCATAGCCCGAAAAACCAAAGTTCTTCATCAGGCGGATTTTCTTGGCCAGTTCAGCGTCATGAGTGACAATTGCGCCGCCTTCAAATGTGTTGAGAAACTTTGTCGCATGGAAGCTGAACACTTCAGCATCGCCAAAATTTCCAACCATTTGCCCATGGTACGAGCAAGCAAAGGCATGCGCAGAGTCGAAAAGCAGTTTAAGGCGATGCACCTGGGCAATTTGGCTGAGCGCATCCACGTCGCATGCCCGGCCCCACAAATGCACCCCAATGATCCCGCTGGTGCGTGGTGTGATCAAGTCAGGCACCTTCTTAGGATCGATATTGTGCGTTGCTGGATCGATATCGCAGAAGACCGGCGTGATCTCCTGCCACTGCAAGGCATGGGCAGTAGCAATAAAGGTGAAGGAGGGAACAATCACTTCGCCGACCATGCCCAGCGCCCGAATGGTGATCTCCAAAGCAACGGTTGCATTGCAGATGGCAATGCAATGCTCAACGCCAACCAGGTCAGCTATCCGCTGCTCCAGTTCGTTGACGAATGGGCCGTCGTTGGTCAGGCAGCGGCGGTCCAGCAGGTCGTTGATCCGATCCAATAACCGCACACGGTCACCGATATTGGGCCGCCCAACATGCAGCTTTTCATCAAAGGCAGGCTCGCCGCCAAAAATTGCCAGATCGTCAATCGTAACCTTCATAGGATTGGATCGTTTATGGGCAGCCATCTCTCTAATTTGTCTATGCATAGTCCCCACATCATTATACCTGCTTACCGTGTTTTGTTCAGCCAAATTCGCCTTGCCGATACGAGGGAAAGTAACTCGGCCCCACCGTCCCCGTGGACTGGGCAATGGCGGCATATCGTTGACGGTTGAAAATTCGCCCACAAAAATAGGTCATACGCGTCCCCGTAGCCCAGTGCATCTTGAAATACTTAAGCCCATCCTGCTGCCCTTCAGCCACGCCAGGTGTTCCTCCCAAATCCAGCCAGCGCGCCGAACCAGCCAGGTATTCAATTGCAAAGGAGTACAGCGCGTAGGATGCGCCTAATTTATAACCAGCCTGGTTCATGCCCGTCAGATGTAAGAAAGCTCCCTCGCCTTGGGTATATGCCAGGGCAATCCCAACGGTTTGATCTTGCTGATATGCCCGGAACATCAGGAAACCCGGCACTTCAAATTGGCGGACAAACGAAAGCCTGGAAAAAGCCCTCAGTGATCTGATTTGATATTTTTCAATCAACAGATCATACAGCCTGACCCATTCATCCAGATATTGGTGCGGGTTGGGACAAACTTCTACTTGCAGATTCCTGAACGCGTTGCGGATTTCCCTGCGGGTATCGATATCGTAAGGGCGATCTTTCCTGATTTTGTAATCAACAACATAGTGGTTCTTAAACGGTATCATGACATCCCCAAAACAGAACCGCAGGTAGGCTTCGTCATAATCTCCGTAGGGGTCGGTAACCAGCCCAAGGCACACCAGGTCATCGCCAATCTCATCCAAGTCCTGGTGCAGGCGGCGCCAATCCTGGCAGGCAAATAAGGGGTAGCAGCCGATTGCGTCGCGATCCTGGTAGCCAGAGATTGGGCGCTCCAGGATCCAGCCGCCGCTGAGGGGCAGCTCGCGTGGGCTGCCAAATTCTGCCAGGGAAGCAGCATAGGCTGGGTGCAGATAACCGGATGGAGGCATCGCACACATCGGCAGGACCTTGGACAACGCCTCACCACCCGCTGGCTGGGGATTGAGCGAGTTCCTCAGTCTGCCATTCCAGAATTGGCCGGACAAATCCAGGCTCTTTGCCATACCACGTTCCAGGACGTACGCTCAGGTCCAGCACCTCAAATCCTGCACAGTCCTCAAGCCGAAAGACAACCTTAGAGGCATCCACCACCATTAATAACCAGATCTGGTACAGACCGGAATTGAGCAAATTGCCGGGGATTATGCAAACCTCGCGGTAAAGACCCACTGGCTTTGCCCGGAGGGCCAGTTCCGCATCCGAGTCAGTCGGAGAAGACGTAAATGCCACAACCATCTGTTCGGTGTAGAAATGCAAACAAGAACTGATGGCCTGGTTGGACAGCAGATTCCAGTATTCCACTTCAATGAATACCGGCGTGTCCATCGTAATGGGGTCGTTTGGCGAACCATCCTGGGGATGCACCCGCACCCGGCGGATGCGCACCCTATCATTGCCCGGCGCGTGAGCCATATCGGGCCAGAACTGCTCGGAGACTGATTGATTCCCAGCAGCCAGGTATTGAGTGACCACCTGGTTTGCTTCTCCCTGCCGGACAATGCCCCCATGATCCAGCCAGATGGCCCGGCTGCACAGGTTTTGCACCGCCACCATATTATGGCTGACGAACAGGACTGTCCGACCCTGGCTGGTCACATCACCCATTTTGCCCAGGCATTTCTTTTGAAATGCGGCATCTCCCACTGCCAGGACTTCATCAACCAGTAAAATCTCCGGCTCCAGGTGGGCAGCAACTGCAAAGGCCAGGCGCACGTACATCCCGCTCGAATAGCGCTTGACCGGGGTATCCAGGAAACGCTCCGTCTCGGCAAAGGCAACGATCTCATCAAATTTGCGATCGATCTCCACCCGCTTCATCCCCAGGATCGCACCGCTCAGGTAGATATTCTCCCGACCGGTCAGCTCTGGGTGGAAACCAGTACCCACTTCAAGCAATGAACCGACCCGGCCATCCAAAATTGCCCGCCCACTGGTTGGCTCTGTGATCCGTGCCAGAATCTTCAAGAGGGTGCTCTTCCCTGCGCCGTTTGGGCCAATCATCCCCAAGGCCTCACCAGATTTAACTGTGAAGGACACATCTTTCAACGCCCATAGCGTTTCTTCTTCGCTGGGCTCCCGCAGGGTGCTCGCTAGGTAAGCAAAAGGCGAGAACAGCATCCTGACGGCATCCACCCGAGAGCGGGAAGGATCTACCCTTTTCCCAATCCGGTAGCGTTTTGACAGATTTTCAGCAATGATCGCCTGGTCGCTCACAGGATATCCACCACTGTCCGCTCTGTGCGCCGGAAAATAAACATTCCGCTGATCAAGCCCAGGATGGTGAGACCCACAGAAACCAGGAAAATAAACCCGGGCGGCTCACCGCTGCCATAGAGCGACCAGCGAAAACCCTGGATGACACCGCTCATCGGGTTGAGCTGGTACACCGTCTGAAAAGGTTCTGGCACCATGCTGACCGGGTAGATGACCGGCGAGGCGTACATCAATGCCATCAACAGAAAGTTGACCGCAAAAGACACATCCCGGTACTTGACCGAAAGCGTGGCCAACCACAGACCCAATGCCAGAGCAAAGATGAATGCCACCAGCAGGTAAAACGGCAGCCAGACCATTTCGATTCGCAAAGGCATGCGATAAGCCAGCATCGCCAGGAATAAGATCACCAATGAAGCAGCAAAATCCATCAAGCCAGAGGCTGCTCCAGCTATGGGGACAACCAGGCGGGGGAAATACACTTTCGAGATCACGTGCATGTTGTCCACCAGGCTGCGCGAAGCGCGTTGGACGGCATTGGAGAAAAATCCCCAGGGCAGGAGCGCAGCCAGGGAAAACAAGGCATAAGGAACATCATCAGAAGGCACATTGACAATGGTGCCAAAAACAAAGGTCAGCAATATTACATTGACTAATGGGCGCAGGAAAAGCCAGCTGATACCCAGAGCAGTCTGACGATAAACACCCTGGATTTCTCGCCACATGAGGAATCCAAGCAGCTCGCGGTACTCCCACACTTCCCCCAGGCCCAAGGACGCCCAGCCACGTGTGTTTTCAATGACCAGTCTATGGGAACCGCTGTTCAAGCTTTTCATAAAAAAATCCCCAGCCAAAATCGGGGCAAAATATTCAGTTTGATCCAGACCCAACTTTGTAAGGCGCCAACACCTTTTTGATCAAGGCTGCGCTGAAACCGCTCCAGTCATTGGATGTCTTGCCAGCAATCCAATAAATTGCCTGCCTGGCTTGAATTGCCTTGAAAATTTTCAACAGGAAGCGGCCCGCGCCAAGAAGATGTTGGACTCTGTTGCCAGGCAACCAATCCTCATGCATTGGGTCGCCAAGATAAATTTGGACAGTTGCTTCTTCGTTATCGCTCTCTTTCCACAGGCGAATACCGCTGGAAGCCAGGCCTTGAAATTCCTGGGCGTATTTTGTGGCCAGAGAAAGCGCCGGGTAAACATTCCCCAGGCGGGTAAAGCTTGCTCCGCGAGGATATCCCAGGGCAACCAGGCGCCCCCCCAGGATTGATTCTGCCAGTTGAAGCTCTGGCTCGGACAATTGATTTTTCCAAACCGAGAGATTGCTGCCATCCACTGGCTGGCTGACCTTGTTCTTCCAGGGCACCTGCCTTGCATTTAACTGCCTGCCTGTCTTGGAAGTGTCCAACATCCCGGCTTCAAAATCTTCGCCGATAAACTGGCATAGCCTGGTTAATTCATCAACCGGGCAGGTGATTAAATCTTCATAGCGTAGGCTATAAGTGAGACCATCGGTTTGGAAGAAGCTTTCACTCTCCTCATCGAGTCGCTTCCACAGCAACAGCGCTTCAAGAAAAGACATCGCCCCCCAGGGCACCTTGGTTAGCGAGAGAGCAACATCTCTTGGGTCGCGGATGATGCGAATAATCGGAGAATTTGGAAAATGCTTGCGAATCTGTCCCAGAGTCAGGATGTGATCTGGGGTTTTTTCAGCCCACCTGGCTTTCCCCATTGCTAGCTGGTACTGTTCGGTGACGGAGGCAAGCATATTTGAAACGGATGGCTCTTTGCTTCGCAGATAAGCGTCAATCTGCTGGCGATCAATCTGATACTTTTCAATCAATGGGATCGGCTGGCGATCGGAAAAACTGGCATGTGCAATCGAACACACAAAGTCGACCGCTGCTTGTGGCCAGGTTGCCGGCAGTACCAAGGCATCTGCATCAACCGAAGCCAACTTGCGAAAGAAATGCGTCTCTGGGCCGCAGCTAATCCGGCTGTGAGCGGCCAACATCGCCGCCAGCAATGTTGTTCCGGAGCGAGGCACACCGACGATAAAAACTGGCTCGTTGCTCATGAATTCAAATTGGCGACCTGCTCAACCACGGCTGTGGTATCCGCTGTGGGATTGAGTAAATTGCCCGGCCTGGAAAAATCCCATTCGTGCGGCAGGTAAGCTGTGCCATTGATTCTCAAACCGCCGCCAACTTTGAGATGCGCCGCTTTGTTAAGCCGATCATAAAAAGTGAAACCATCTGGGTGAAATAAGACGGCATCGAATGTGTAAACATTGGGCAGCAAATTGAAATTGGGGATGATAATATCCACACTTCCCACATCCTCTAATCTGCCAACTGGCAAGTTATCCACATCCGAGCGGATACCGGTAACTTGCTGGTCGTATAAGATGTTGATCGTCAGGTTGATGACTGGGTTCTCAACCGGCTGTTCCGCCTGGTAGTGAAGGCGAAGCTTGACATAATCCCCCATCTCAAACTCATCTTGAGGCTGGTCAGCGGCATTAAGGATTTCCAGTTTGAGGATGCGTATTTCACCAGTCCCGCCGCGGATCATCTTCTCCATGCTGGAATCGATCTTGATCAACGAGGCCCGGTACACATCGATTGCTTTCTCCACTTCCCCATCGAAGAGCACCTGTCCCCTTTCAAGGGCAATTGCACGCGAACACACATGGTTGATGGCATGCAAATTGTGCGACACAAAGATAATGGCCACGCCGGCCTTCTTCAGTTCCTGGATGCGCACCTGGCATTTGGTCCGAAAGGCCAGATCACCCACCGCCAGCACCTCGTCGACCAGAAGGATATCTGGCTCAAGGTGGGCAGCCACCGAAAATCCCAGGCGGACCACCATGCCAGAGCTATAGCTCTGCACCGGCATGTCAATAAACTCGCTCAATCCTGAGAACTCAACAATCTCGTCAAAGCGCCGGTCGATCTCCGCCTTTGGAATTCCCAGCACAGAGGCGTTCACATATACGTTCTCCCGACCCGTGAGCACCGGATTGAACCCAGCTCCCAGGGCGATCAGGGCCTGCATGCGGCCGCGGATTTCAATTCGGCCCGCGTCAGGTTTAATTAAGCCATTGAGCATGCGCAGCAGGGTGGTCTTTCCAGCCCCATTGTGACCGATCAGGCCAAGCGCTTCACCACGATCCACCGTGAATGAAACCCCACGGGTGGCCCAAAATTCATCCTTGCGCAGCCTTTCGTGAAACTTGCTGCTCCCCACCAGTTCCGCGCCCAAATCCTTCATGCCATACCAAAGCGAGCGCTTCAGGCTTCGGCAGAATTTTTTATCGACATTCTCAACTCTAATTAAAGGCTCCGACATTATGCACTCATCCGCTCGATGATGATTGGCAAAGATAAACGATACATCACCCAGGTTAACAGCAACAGCACCAGTGTCAAGATACTCATAACTGTGAAAGATACCGGGTTAGAGATCGTTCCCACAGTGAGCAAATCTCTTGCTGCAATCAACAGCGGGCTGATTGGATTCAACATCACTATCCAAGAAAAGGGAGGGGTTTCAGGCGGCGGGTAGACCACCGGCGTGACAAAGAAGAGCAGCTGGGTGGCAATTGGGATGGACGTGCCAATATCTGTGTACAACATCCCAACCGGCGTGAGCGCCAGGCCAGTGCCAAAACCAAACAGGCTCAGCATTAGCACAGCCAGCGGGGCAAGCAACAATCCCCAGGTCAGCGGCATTTGAAAAACCAGCAATACCACCAAAATGATCGAGAGTTTTATCAGCATGTTAAACAGGACCATGTAGAAGGCTGAGATGATCAAGGACTCGCGGGGAAAGTTGATCTTTGCCAGCAAGGGCTTTGCGGCAGTAACCGATTTCAAAGGAGCGTTCAAGCTCTCAGAGAATAGCTGCCATAACACCACGCTCACCAACACATACACCGGATATGGGATATCCGTTTCACCAAAGTTTACAATCTGCCGGTTCTGCAAGATAATAAAAATCGCACTGGTGACAATGGGCGGGATAAAGGCCCAAACAAAACCAAACATGCTCTGGCGATATTGCGCCGAAAGATCACGCATAAAGAGCCGCCAGGAAAGCTCACGGGAAGCTTTCAGGTCGCGAAACATTGCCTTGATCAGGCGTCTCGGTGAGCGCACCTGCGACTCAGAGGTATAGACCGTCACTGGTGTATCCGTCAATTCCTTCATTCTTTCCATCTCATTTTGATTTGATCCAGCTCTTTGAATGCCCAGAACGCAGGCAAGTGCTTAGCCGTGCCGCCCCCGGAACATGACCATCACCACCATCACCAGGGCAATGATCAGCGAGGAGATCACCCCAAATAGAATATTGAAGGTCGCAACGTCTTGCGCCTCGCTGCTGGCTTTGGGAATAAACGGCGTTGGTGTAGGTTGAACCGTTTCCGTGGCTTGCAGCGAGGGCGGTTCTGCTGTTGGCGCAGGCGTTTGATAGATTTCAGCGCCAGGCCAGGGTTTCGGGGGTATGGCTGGTGCTCCCGGAATCACCCCTGTCGCAACATAGATCTCGTAGATCTGGGAGCCATACCAGGCCGCCACGATCCGATTACCGTTCACAATTGCTACCTTGGGATTGGTCATTGCCTTTGCAGGGGCGCCGGTGATTGCCTGGGTCGGCTCCCTCCAGTTCGTGCCACCTTGCCAGACACTGTGCCACAAAGAGACTTCATCCGAGATCAAGGCAGGTTCAATGCCCTCTCTCAGGCGGTTAGCCACAAATGAATGCCAGGTTCCATTGCTGTCCCGGGCAAACTCAACAAAACCATTGTCACCAATCAGCCGGGGGAATGTGTCGATCGGCTCAGACCAAGTCGCCCCGCCATCTCGGGAGTATTGAGCCTGACGATAAGCGCGCCAGCCGCCCTCCCACATCGCCATCAACAGATTATCATCTAAAGGGACCAGGTTGTTCCAGTCCCGTTCATATTCATCATCCCGGTTTTCCGCCAGCACGATGGGCGTATCCCAGGTAAGACCATTGTCCTTCGACCGGGTAAAATAAACCTGATATCCGTTCCCATCATCGCCCCAAAGCGTCCAGGATGCATACAGGTTGTTGGGTGGCGCCGCCACGATACGCGTATCGCTGGTGCCCCACAAGAGCACCGGCGAAGTGAAAAGGTCAACGGGTTCAGACCAAGTCTGGCCAAGGTCGGTGGAGCGAGCATACCGGACGGTGCGATCTTCGTTAGGATGCTCCCCCTGGGCACCGCTGGCGTAGATCAGGTGCAGGGTATCTGGAGGAGTAAAGGCAACCTGGATGGAGTATTTTGTCCCCGTCAAGTCATCCGCCAGTTGGACCGGCGGCTCCCAGGCGGAGACAAATTCCGCCTGCCCAGCCGGGACCGAGCTGTAGTTCAGCGCGTAATACGGGTAATTCGGCTCTGAGAGCCAGAAAAGGTGAATTCGACCGCTCTCATCCATCACCGCATGGGGATAGCCAACAATCGGATTGCCATCCGATTCTGGCGAGAAGAAAATATCAACGGGCCTGGACCAGGTTTCGCCATCCCAGTAAGAATACATCAACGTATCCGGATTCAGCGCCGCACCGGCGCTGGCTTTTTCAGCCCAAAACAAATGCACGCCGCCCGCAGGGTCGGCCAGCAGAAATGGGTCGGTGGAGGTCAAATCTGGCGAATTGGAGATGTTGATCGGCTCGGACCACACGATATCACCCGATTGGGCCCGGGTCCGCGTTGCAGCTGGACTTGCAATGGCGATCATGGTCAGCAGTAGGACAAAGGTTAATAAAAAACGTTTGATTGTGTTCATGGGTCCGGCCACTCTTTATCCGCAAATCTTCCATTCAGCATGATAAACAAAGCGTCATGTATAATACAGCAATAGGTTTCAGAAAGGATAATCGACTGTGAAACGACGGATCGTACTCAACCTGATGCTCTTATTGGTTCTCTCAGCCTGCACACCCCGGTTTTCGACCGTTGCACCTGTCTCCACGCCGGTTGCCACCACCCCACCAACCCAAACCGTGGAGTCAGGCCCGGCTCCAACACAAACCGATGTTCCGACATCAATCTCATCAACACCCACAGCAAGCCCAGTTCTGCCTGGACAAGGTGAAAGCCCCACCCCTGCTCCGATGCTTTCGCCATCACCAACAACACGCTTCACCGACACCCCTTCCCAACCATCTCAACCCAGCCAGGCAATCATTGTGGATCACACTTCGGTCGATCTTTTCGAACAGATCCCCGAGGAATACCTATCAAAAGCCAGAGCTTTGAAAATGGTGTTTGTCGATGCATCCGTTGGGAAAAATATCGATGATACGCTTAGCTGCCTGACTTCTCCCAATTGGGCTGCATCCCCTTCAGCCTGCCGAAACGATTACATCGATCCAGATTGGAACTGGAAAACCTTCAATCGCGCTGATCTCGAATCTGGCAGGGTTCCACCTCGGATTCTGTTCACACCTGATCCAGTCAAATACAACCGCCAAAACTGGATTTTTGAGCCGAAGGGCGGCGGCTGGACAGACCTGGCTCAGGCTTTCATCAATGACATCGCCCCATCCTACCTGGACTCGACGGATGTGCTTTCTTTCCAATTCAACTATTTCCACGTCGCTGATTTCAGCAACATCGCCGACCCCAACAAAGGCTTTTTTGCTGAAAACTCCGCTTCGTACGATTACAAGGACCTGGAAAACTTAATCGCCCAGCATCCAGACAAGACCTTTTTCTACTGGACCACCAGCCTTGCCCGCAGCATCGGCACCCAGGTAGCGGTCGATTTCAACAACCAGATGCGCCAGTACGTCCTGGAAAACAATCTGATCCTGCTCGACGCTGCAGATATCTTATCACACACCGACCAGGGCCTTCCTTGTTATGACAACCGGGATGCAATCGAATATTGCAGCCTGCGTGCGGACGGCTCTACAATCAAGTGTGAAAACGAGCCAGATGACGGGTTACAAATCCCAGCCATTTGCCAGGATTATACTACTGAGCCCGACGCGGGTCATCTGGGAAGCGTCTCGGCCGGCGGAATCCGCCTGGCCAAGGCTATGTGGGTTTTGATGGCACGAATTGCTGGTTGGCAACCTTGAGCCAACCACCTCCCGCATAATCACAGGTTCAAGACCGTCGCAGACGCGTGAACAAGAAGAAAACTGCCACCACTACCAGAGCCAATCCACCGCTCAGGACAAGCCCAGTGGTTGTGTCAATAGATAGCGGCTGATCCTCTGCCACAACCGTTAATACCGGGGCGTACGGCGTTGGCAGAGTGATGCTCTCGGTCGGTTCAGGCGTCAAAACCGCTTTTGTGGTCTCTGCGGTCAAAACGGGGATCTGGGTTTGCTGCACCGCTGTTGCCAGGCGAACTTCTGCCGTGGCTGTGGTCTGGATCGCTTCCACGCTTTGCGCAGCCAGGTACAGACGGAAAGGCAGTTCACCCTCCACAGGTTGCGCTTCCTGGAATGTGTATGCAACCACCAGCCTTCCGGTTGGCAACTCCTGGGCGCTCAAGGATGTGACCTCTTCAAGCCCTTCACTCCCCAATGCCAGGCTGTCCAGGATTGCCCAGCGACCACCATTGCTTTGCTGGTGATTAATCACGAGGTTTTCCGGAGAGTTGGCAACAGCCTGGGCAAAATTAACCATTCCAACCGGATCCATGTACGGGCTTGCAATGCCAGGGAGTTCTCCAAAGCCGGTCAGATTATCTTGAATCAGCCAGTTCACTCCCTGGTCCATGGAGGCATCATGATAGAAGCTTGTTTCGTTACCCACGGAAGAGAGCCAGAAACGGTGCACACCTTCAGATGCTCCATCCAAGATCCAGGCTCCCTGGATCAATTCATTTGAAACCACCTGCGGATTGCTCCAGGTCCGTCCGCGATCAACAGAGCGGGAGTAGTACAAACCCACAAGACCCACGTCGCCAAAAATCCTGTTGCGGACCCAGATGACGTGCAGAACTTCATCCCCTGTGGAGGCCAGCTTGGGATTATCAATCGCCTGCCATTCTGGTTCAACCACGCCATAAACCTGGAGAGCTTCTCCCCAGGTGGCCCCCCCGTCCGATGAAGACAGCAAATAGATGCCGCGGTCTTCATTGACGGGAATGGCAAAAGCAACGTAAATTGTGCCGTCTGGAGTGATTAAGAGGTTGGGCGATTTTACCAATGGCGATACCTTGGGCAAAGCGAGAGGTTTGGCCCACTCAAAAGTGCTGGCTGCCCGTGAAGTATCGGCCCAGCTGTAATAGATATCACCGGTTGTGCCAGTAGACCAGACAATAGCCAGTCGATCCCTGCTGGAATCATAAGTTACAGAAAAATCTTCAACCATTTTATCCGGCGAAACCAGGACCCGAGCCGGCTGCGTCAACGAGTCTTTCAAAAACCGGACATAGTAAATTGATCGGTAATTGGCAGCATCCACCGAAGGATCGACTTGCAGCCAGAAGGCATGGAACACACCGTTGTTGTCCACAACCGCCTGCACGTTCGATATTTCATCAGGCGACTCGACCACCATGATCGGATCGTTCCAAAGGGTGGTGGAAGGGAACCAGGATTCAACCCCTCCGATCAGCCTGGAATTTACCCAAATATCTTTGTTGCCATCCTGATTGCATCCCGCCACAAACAGCGTCGTTCCGATATTGACGACGCTCTGTCGGCAGCGAAAGGTGACTGGCTCATTCGTATACGGATCATTAAAGCTGGCGAGCGGGGGTTGCAAAAACGCCTTGCTCCAGGCTTCTCCGTTCCATGCCACCAGATAGACCTCATCCCGGATGGTCGTTTGGAGCAAGGTAAGTTCCTCGTCAACTTTCAGGAGCACATTTTCTTGAGGACAACCAACAAACTCGGTCAGCATCCTTGAGCGCTCGCCCCAGGTAGCACCGCCGTCATTTGACTCCTGGTAGTATTGTGAGCAGGCAAAACCACTTTGCAAGTTCGATTGCCAGATCACCAGAAGCTCAGTGCCAGAAGCGGTCAGCATGGGATTAAAGGGTGAAACAGTAGCATTAGCATCGCTTGGGCCATCCACCTCAAAAGGCGTTTCCCAATTCACCCCGTTATCCAAAGACCGAGAGAGATACACCCGTTTCAGCGCAGGATTATTCCAGACGCTGTAAACCGCTTGCTGGCCATCCTGGACGGTTACAGCAACATCCACATTGAACATCGACGGGTCCACATCGCGGAGGTAGCGTGAAGTGTAGATTGGTTTTGCTGCCTCAAAGCGCACCCCACCATCCATCGAGCGCAGGTAATAGATGCCTGCCTGGTTTCTGCTGTCCTCCAGGGAGGTCAAGTAAACCAGGTGGAGGGCATTTTCTGGCTGATAAACAACCTTAAAATCTTCTACACCGGTTGCCAGCCGCTTTGCTTTTTCCCAACTGCCGGCATTGATGTTGGCAACAGTTACCCGGCTATGATATAAAGCCCGGTTACTGTCAAGCCAGAAAGCGTGGATATAATTGCCACCGTCAACAAAAGTCGGCGCGTAGAGCTCAAAAGGAGATTTCACTGCTGCGGCTGGACTCCACTGGCCGTCTTTCAGTTGCGAGTACATCGTTCCCAAAGTCTCGTCTTGCCAGACCACGTGTACGGTGCCGTTTTGATCGCTGACGATACTGGGCAAACTGGTCAGTCCTGAGTTCGAAAGATTAACTGGTGTTGTCCACGAGGTGTCTTCAGGCGATTGTGCATTCACCGGCCAAACCTTGTTGAAGGTTGGCAGCAGGGTCATAATCAGAAAAACCGATAGCAGGCGAAGGAAAGGAAGGGTTTTATTCATGTTTATTGAATCTTTTACCACAACTCTATATTATCCCACAACGGAGATTTATAACACTTAACGTTTGAATAAGATACTCCCTTAGTACAAATTTACTAAGACTTTTTGCCTGATTTCCCGGCAACTATCTTTTTTGTTAGGCTATGATGGGGGCTTGATATGTTTTAATGAAATTGAACCACTACAAATTTCACTCTCATAATCTTTTTCATCCACTTTCATCTACCGGTGGGATAGACCGGGAGTGAATTTGGCGGCCTCTTAAAGAAATCCAAGCACTTAGCCAAGGGAGATCCTGCATGAATTTGGGCAAATCACTAACGATCGTTTTGACTTTGTTGGTTTTGCTGTTTCCGTCATCTCACCCGGTTTTCAGTCAACAAGATCCGGATCCAACTCCGGCTCCCAGCGCTCCAAGCGCGCCGTCGGCTGACTCTGTCATATACCTGCCACTGGTATCCAAGTCAATCCCTCCGGTCACCTACCCACCTGGCTCAAGTCATCCGCGGACCATCGATCATCGCTCGGTTGCTTTATTTTCAAGCATACCTTCACAATATTTGACTCTTGCCAGGAACATGAGAGTGCTTTTTTCAGATCGCTCCGTGGGCCAGAATATCAATGAATCGCTGGATTGTCTGACCGCCTCAAGCTGGGCAACTTCTTCCCCGGCCTGCCGCAACGATTATTTCGATGCCAATTGGAACTGGAAAACCTTCACCCAAATCGACCTGAACAACGGCGCCGTCCCGCTGAGGATCCAATTTACACCCAGTCCAACCATCTATAACCGAAGCAACTGGACCTACGAATTCAGAATGGGCACCTGGAGTGAGTTGACGCAGAACTTTATTCAAGAACTTGGCCCCACTTACATCAGCCGTGGTTACAATGTTCTTTCTTATCAGTTCAGCTATCTAAACGTGGCGGATTATGATAATATCGCCAGCCCAACCACGGGATTTTTTGCCAACAATGCCAGAGCCTACGACATTTACGATCTGGAGGCCTTCTGGGCGCAAAACCCCAACAAGATCTACATTCTATGGACGACCAGTCTGGCTCGCAGCATAGGCACCCAGGTGGCGCAAGATTTCAACAATCAGATGCGGGCCTATGCACAACAGCACAATATGTGGTTATTTGATGTCGCTGCAATTGAGTCCTATACCGATAGCGGCGCACCCTGTTACGATAACCGCGATGGCGTCAGTTTTTGTGGCAGCAACGGCTGTGAAAATTTGCCCAATGACTATTTGAATCTGCCTGCACTCTGCCAGGATTACACCACCGAATGGGATGGCGGGCACCTGGGTAGTGTTTCCAGCGGCCATCTCCGCCTTGCCAAAGCCTTCTGGGTCCTGATGGCCAGGGTCGCTGGCTGGGATGGCGTCTCGCAATAGACAACAAGGCAAAATAAAAGTCACTTAGCTTGCCTCCCGCGTTGACCAGGGGTAATCGTAAACCGCCTGGATGGGCTGGGTATATCCGGCATGGATCAACGCGCCAAAAATCGATTTTTGAAAGGAACAATTATGACAAAACTCATCACAGGTCTGGTGATCGTCATGTTGATCAATTTTTGCGTCAGCCCGTTTGAGACAATAGCCCAGGGTCAGACACCCCCTGCTCCCACGCCTGGAGCGCCGACCGATCCATATCAAATTGTGCTGCCGTTTGTTACCAAGAGCACCGCAACAACCCGTCCGCCAAGCACCGGCGCCCCATGGCCGATGGTCGCCGCAAACAGCGAACGCACGTCCTGGAGCCCAGAAGAAGTGCAAGGCCCACTCCATGCTGAATGGTACCGCCCCATTGAAGCCTACATCTCCCAAAACGTTCAACTGATTGCCAGCGATAACAAGATCTTTGTGGCCACCGCCCGCGGGCTGTATGCTCTGAATGCCGACAACGGCAATATTGAATGGCGATACAATACCGAGCTTCCCCTGGGCAACTCTCCATCTGTGGCCGCAGGCGTGGTGTATGTGGCAGGCTATGATCGAAAGTTACACGCCTTGAGTGTCACAAATGGCGCCCAGCTTTGGGAATATGCCGGCGCTTTAGCGGGCTACGATACAAACCCACTGGTCGTGGAGGGAAAGGTCATCCTGGGCAATCGAGATGGCGGCTTATACGCTATTGGCGCTGCCGGCGCGCCCAATGAGGGTTTGTTGATCTGGAAATTCCAAGCCGGGGGTCCAATCCACACCTCCCCAGCTTATAAAGAAGGTGTGGTTTACTTTGCCGCCAATGACAATTATGCCTATGCTGTGAACGTCCATACTGGGGATTTAGTCTGGAAATCGGCCAGGCTGCCCGGCGAGGGTTATCATTCCTACTGGCCGGTGATCTACCAAGATAAGGTGATCTTTTCGACATCTCCTGCCTACCGAACCGGCATTGAGCCGGGAACCCGCAGCCTGGTTAACCTGGATGGTGCCCCCCAGGACACATTCACCAGTATCCAGATGGATGATCTGTTTCCAACTGAGCCAGACGGCACCCTGCTCGGGCCAGTCCTGCCTGCCCAGGTCTGGTCGCATGGTTACCAGGTGATCAGCGCTGGGCGAGTGGCTGAATACCTGGAAAACAATCCCGCAACCGATCCCCACAAGCACAAACCCTGGCGCAGGAGCGTGGTAATCCTGAACAGGCAGGATGGCAGCGAGTACACATTTGATTCAGACCGGGATGGCAGGCCAGAATATGCTCCGCTGGTTCACTGGGGCACCAAATCAGGCAGCCGCTACCCACCGATTGTCGGCCAGGACGGAATTCTGTACTTCAACCAGCTCTATCAAAAGACAGGCGACCCACAGGGTAAAGTCATGGGCTGGCAGTTTGGCACCACAAATTTCAGCCTGGTCGGCGGACAAGCTTCCATCGTCGAGCCACAGGCAATTTCTGGCGGCGGCAACCTCATTTATCGCAGCCTGTGTTGCGATCGCCTGGCAGATGCTTTTAGCATCGAACGTGGCTACCTGCCCACCGCCACGGTGTGGTCCTATAATCTGACCGATCTTGCCCCTGGCTATGACCCAATGTGGACCATATTGCCCGGCTGGCCCAGGCTAAAGGGATGGTATAAGGGCAATACCGCCAGCATCAATGGCATCTACCACAATCACGGTGACCAAAACCCGCTCATCCCCTATAAAGGCCGGCTGTATATCCATCGCAGCAACACGGTTTTTGCATTCGGGCCAGGCGCCCAGATCGGGAGATTGCCATTGCTCGGCGTTCAGAGCGCTCCCAGCACATCCACACCGCTGACGGAGGCCGATCTCCAGGCTCGATTGGAAGAACAAATCCGCAAGATGATCGAGGCAGGTCACCTGCGCCCCGGATATTACAACGCCGGGCAATTCTCCCTCTACAAAGAACTGGCGGATTATTTCGATAATCCCGGGGATACGCTCTATACGCTGTCAATCGCTTACCCCCATCTCTCCGCCGACCTGCAATCTCAGTTGCGCACCTATCTGGAGCAGGAGTATCGCAGCTACTTCGACCCAGTTATGTATGCCAAGACAGGCTGGATCGACGGAGCAGCGCGTGAATCCATGCCCATTCCCCCAGACGTTCAATCATCGTTCAGTGAGTTTCCCAAGTCCGAAACGGTTTATGGATTTGCCTGGTTCTATCCGCCACAAAACTTCTATGCCATGTGGAAGTACGTTCAGCATGTTGCTCCAGCTCAGGCCGGCCGTGCCTATGACCTTGCCAAGACAAAGCTACAGGTGCCTGTGCCGGCGATTGCCACTGCAGATTACTTTCGAGAAAGGCCCTACGAGCTGAACGCTTTTATCGCGGGTTATGTGGGCTTCCTGAGGCTCCAGGAACTGGCCGGGCGCACCAGCCAGGATGCCCAGCTTCGGACGCAGGTCACCAATGAGCTAAACCGGCTTTACCAGCTGCGTGTGTCGATCTTTTCCAAGGACACGCCTTACCTGGACAATTACTACCATAAGCGCTCATTGAACATTGCCCGCAACTTCATGTTTATGACGCCAGAGCTGGGCGATTACCTGAACCGGAACGCTTTGGGAATCATGCAAACGGCCTTTAACGAGTACAACTATATCGCCCCGTATTGGTTCGTCTCACGCTACGAGTCGATGAGCAGCGAGGGCGTCATGTCGCCGCTTTGGAACTACCCAGCAATGTTCCAGGCCAAGGCTTATATCCTGAAGGAATCGCGCGCCGAGTTAGCCAAATACCTGGATGCGCCAGCGTTTGAAAGAGGCGACTTGTTTTTCATCCAGAATATTGTCGCAGCGCTCGAGGCCCGCTGAGAACAGCTATCCTTGAGGGCTCTGACGAGCCGTGCGGCGCACCTGTCGCAGCGTTGGAGGATGCCTCCCGGGTTGGAGTATATCTGTACAGCGCTCCAGGTGCGCCGCAATGATTTGCCAGCGCACGGCGTTAGCCGAACACATAGCGTTGAAACACAGGGTGATGCAAGCGCTCAAAGCGATTGATGATCCACAAGGGGATGACCAGGGCCAGGACAAACATCACCGGGATAAGCAGCAGATAATAAGCCATTACGCCAGGTATCAGGCTTTCAAGCAGGTAAAGCAAAATATCCAGAACCAGCAGGTTCATCAGGTACAGGCCATAGGCCTTTTTACCCAGCACTTCGAATTGCTTGACAAAGGGGAATGAATTGCGTTTGAAGATCGAAGCCAGCAACATGAACGGCACTGCGGCAAGATAGCGGGCCAGAGGCACCTGGAAGACTTTCAGCACATCCAGCAAAGCCAGCGCATACAAGACCACAGTCAGGCCTGCCCAAATCCATTTGGTTTTTTCAACAAACTCGGTCTGGCTGGTGATCCGTTTGACGTAAATCAACCCGAGCGGGAAAAAGATTGCCCACTCTGCCAGGGTGCTCGAGAGCACAGGCGGTGAAAAGATGCTCATCCAGGCTGGAAACTCAAAACCCAGGATCCCAGGATTGACCAGGTTGAGCAGCACAAGCTGATACAGGCCGATCAGCGCAATTACCCACCAACCCAGATAGCGAATTGCGCGAATGATAAGCGGGGAAACCAGGTAATAAAAGATGAGCAGCGGCACAAAGTTGAACGGGTATCCAACAAGCAGGTGCTTTACATACTCCAAGAGGGTAAAACGCTTATCATGGAGCAACAAAATTTCGATATAAAAAATGACCGACCAGATCAGATAGGGAATCGCCACATGCTTGACATTGTTCCAGACCACGCGGTAGTTGGCTTTGAGATTATCCTGGCTGGCAGCATAGGCAAAAAACGCGCCAGAAAGGTACAGGAAAATCGGGACTGCATAGATTGCGCCTAACCCGGAGAAGAAGAACAACAAGACCTGCTCCCAGGTCGCTGTGATGGCAACGCCTTGAGACCGGACTGAATTGCTGGTCATATGGATGGAATGGTTAAGCACAACCAGGACAATTGCCAGGCCGCGCAAAGCAGGAAATGATCGGTTCACAAGAAATTACCGGATGGATAAAACAGCATGCTGATCAGCGTTTGAGACAAAGGCTGGCTTAGAGAGCAGAGAAGTTCCCCCTGCAAGGCGAGTTTTCATTTGCTCAGCGTTCTGCGCCAGGTCATTGCGATCCTGGGCAGCCCACCACCAAATATAAGTTTGCAGCTCCTGTTTTGCTTCGGGGATCTGAGCCAACAATGGCAACGCCAGGTCATATTGGCCAGCCCAGACATAGGCATAGCCCAGGTTTTTGATCACACCCCGGTGATCAGCGCCCCGTTGGAGAGCCGCCTCCAGATAGCCGACCGCCTGTTGAAAGTCTTTCCTCTGCAAGGCAATCAGACCAAGGCGGTAGTTGGCGGCAAGATTGAGAGGATCAAGCTGAACCGCTTGCTCCAATAATCCTTGCGCTGGCTCAAGCTGGGATAGGTCATCTTCATGGTCCCACACATTTTGGGGAAAGCGGCGCAGCTGAACCTGGGCCATCAAGACCGCGCCCCGGTTAGCCAGCCAATCGGCCCCTAGGCGGTTTGGACCGTAGAGTGCAACCCACGCAAACCCAGCCAGGATTAAACCGCCCGCCAACCCCAGCCTGGTGTAAATCCCCCGGCGGCCGCTCAAATCGCGCAGGCCAGCCGGCAAAAAATCACGAATAGATCTGGCTTCCGGGTGGATAAAAGCCGCTATGCCTGGCACAACCCACAAAAACGGCGTCCCCCGGATGCCGTAAAACGGGTCATCGACAAGCCCATGCAAGCCGATGATCACCAGGGATGACAGAGCCGCTTGACGCAACAGCTTCCTGCCGGCAGGCTCGCTGCCGGACCCAGAAGACCGGAACAGCAAGACCGCGCTTCCCAGGAATATCATCAATAACAGCGCCACTCCCGCCAGGCCTTGCTCCAGCGCCACATCCAGGTAAAAGTTGTGGCTATAGGTGAACATCAAATGGGGTATCACCAGCATGTAGTGCGAGAAAAGACCAGCAAATGCGCCTAAACCGCCGCCCGTGAATGGGAAATCACCGATTAATGGCAAAGTCAGCCTGTCAATGCCCAGCCTGCTTTGGCCAGTCGGCAGACCTGGCGCCAAGGCCAGGACACGGTTGAAAATGCCAGGAAAGGTGAAAAGCACCCCAAAAGCAATAACAATGGCGGCAAACCCAGCAGTCGCAAGGAAGGCCTTTCGTCGCCCCACCTGGCTTTTGATTATTTTTTCGGCCACCACCCAGGCGGACCAGAAGCCTGTTCCCACTGCCAGGGCAATCCAGGCGCCGCGCGAGCTGGTCAAAAAAATGGTCAGCAACATCAATCCTGCCGCAGAAAAAGCTCCTGCGATGATCCACCAGTGATTCTGCAAAGCTTCTTTTTCCTGCCAGGCTGACAAACCAAGCGCAAGGGTGAATGGAAAGAAACCAGCCAGTATCCCCGCGGTGACATTGGGCGTCAGCACATACCCCTGCAAGGCAGGGCGGATTGACATCCATTGCAGTCCAATGCGAGTGATAATCCGGAAATCGGCCGGCAGCGTGCGCCAGTCATTCACCAGCAAGAAATTCAAACTGAGCAACGCCCCCCATAAACAAATCAGCCCGCAAAGCAGGAAAAGGTTCTGCCTGGGCTGGCTGGCCAGGGCATCAAAGATGAATAGCGCCAATGCCAGGACCCAAAACTTATCCCAGGCAGCGGCGCGATCATAAGATGCCCAAACACCCATCAGCGCCGTCAGACTGAACAGAAAGAGCAAAAGCGTGAATGACGTGCGCCAAAAAGGAAGGTGGCCGGCGATGGCGCTGAGCCCAATAGCGATTGAAGCCATCAGGATTGGCTGCCAGGCCGGCCCCCCATTTGTTAACCACCAGATACCACAGAGCGACACCCAGGCCAGGTATAGAAAAGCCAGCCAGGGTCTTCGGCTCATTGACCTAATCTGCAAACTCTTTCTTCCCGGTGGACCATTGCAAGTGTTCCAGGCCCACTTTCACCGCCGATTTGAACGTGGAAATGTCTGATACAAGCATCTTTAGATAAGTGAACATTGGCCCGGGGCGAAAAGCCCATTCTCGGAAAGCGCGCTTCTGCCAGTACATCAAGCGCTCGGCTGGTAGCTCTGGATAATCCAAAACGGTCTCTTTGTCCATATCCACCTGTTCCCAGCGGGTGCCAGGACGGAACCAACCGTTGCGCACGACTTCAAAGAAGAAGGGCGTGCCAGGATAGGGCGCAGCGATATGGAACAGGGCAATATCCAGCGGCAATTGTTTGGCAAAATCGATCGTCTGGCGGATACTTTCTTCGGTCTCGGTCGGTAGGCCAATGATGAAATAACCCCAGTTCTTAATTCCAGCCTTCCTGGACCAGGTGAGCGCCTTCTGGACTTTGTCCAACGAAATGCCCTTGCGAGCGTGGCGCAGCACCTGTTCATTGCCGCTCTCCAAACCCCAGGAAATCAGGTAACAACCCGCCTTGCCCATCAAGGTCAACATCTCTTCATCCACGTAGTCCACCCGGCTGTTACACATCCAACGCATGTTGATATTTTCTTCGATCATCAGCTTGCACAGCTCAACCACCTGCTCCCGGGAAGCGGTGAACAGATCGGCGTACATGTGGATCCAGTTAATCCCCAGTTTCTTGAGATACCAGAGCTCCTCCATGATCAGCTTGGGCGAGCGCACACGAACCGAAAACTGGTAGCTGACATGCTTGATGCAGTAGGTGCAACCGGCCGTGCAGCCGCGACTGGTGACGATGAAGGTAAACGGCCCTTTAATCAATGGCATGCGATATTTGTCCAACGGCAACAGCTCGTGCATCGGCATTGGCATATCGTCCAGGCTCGCCAGGAACGGGCGCGGGAAGTTGACCACAATGTCATTTCCGTTGCGCCAGGCCAGGCCTTTGATGCCATACAGATCCACGCTGCCATCCGGGTTGAAGGAGGGCTTATAGGTTGGATCATGGGTATCAAACAGGTGACGAATCTCCGCCGCGCGCTGGTCAATCTTGCCTTCCAGGTGATCTAACAGATCGCGGATAGTCAAGTCTGGCTCACCCACCAGGGCAAAATCCAGACTGGGATACGGCCGCATGGTTTCGCGCGGGATGGGGGTAACATGCGTGCCAAAAACGATGGTCTTGGCACCGCGCGCCTTTGCCAGAAAGCAACCGTACATGTCATTCTCAAGCGTTGGGGCAGTGAGCTGGGTCAGGTAATACTTGGGTTGGTATTTGTCCAGCAGCCGGGTGAATTCGGGCCAGCGCATACGCTCAGCATTGGCATCGATGATCTTCACGGTGTATACCGGGTGCAACAGCGCTGCCATCTGGGCCAGCGAAACCTGAGGCCAGACCATGTTTTCACGAGTCCGGCGGCCCACGCGGTGTTGTGTGCGGATCCACAATTCACCGTCGGGGGTCGGCGGATTAACCAGCAAAATATCCACCGCGTCTTTCGAGCGCGGCATCTCCAACGCGACCTGCTGGACGAGGCTATCTGCGTCGGGGAAATTCGCCATGCGCACCGCAGGCAGCCTGCGGCTGCCCAGATTCTGCCATTTTGGATCGTTCTGCACATCACTCATTGTTCACCTACCTGTAATCTTCATAATTCGGTTATGGTTTCGATTGAACTGTTACAACTTGCATATCTCGTTCGACCATGCTTTCGCGCTGGCTGAGTTCCTCCAGCACCAACATCAGGATCCAATAGATGATCAATTGTACCCCAACCAGAATAAACATGGCGCTGCCCAAAAGATACAGCCAGAGTCTGGCGACATCCCATCCCTGGGTGCCGAGGACCGTGCTGATGACGGCGACCGCCACGCCAAATAACAGCGCCGCCAGGCCCATCCAACCGAAGTGCCGCTCCAGCGATCCACTCGTTAATGGGCGGCCAAACATGCCGCGCTGGATCGGGCGTTTGTTGAACAAGGACACAAGGTAATTGAAAGTGAGGCCCAGGGCAAGAATGCTGATGCCGGTGACGCCCGAAACCAGGCCCCAGAACAAAGCGGCAACGCCCAGCGGACCAATGGTAGTCACCCCGCTCAGGCGGGCAAAAATCAGCCAGGCGCCCACCAGCAGGGCGACAAGCAGCCCCCCTACCCCAATCAATCCCAGAATCCCTGCTGGATTGTACAAAAGCACGGTCCAGATGATGGAGCGCAGGAAGATCGAGCCATCGCGGAAGACGCTCAGTTTTGAACGACCAATCCGCTCGCTGTATGGGATTGGCACTTCAACCATGGTCACCCCTTCGTGGACAGCACGGGCGCTCATCACCGGAGTGAGGTTCAGGCCATCGGGCAAGGGGTAGAGCCTCTCTAGCACTTTGCGCTTGAAAACACGCATTCCACTGGCGCTATCGGTGATCCGCTGGCGGCTGAGCGAACTGAGCAAGCCAGCAAAGAACAAGTTACCAATCCGCCGAGTTACGGGCATTTTGCTCTCTGCGCCAGACATCCGCGAACCAATGACCAAGTCGCCGCCATTCTGGGCTGCCTGGCAAAGCTGTGGGAAATACTCAGGCGGATAGGTGCCATCCGCATCCAGGAAGCCAACCAGGTCTCCCTGAGCTCGCGAAAAGCCGGTCTTCAGCGCTGCACCATAGCCACGGTTCTTCGGGTGCGAAATCAGCTTAACACAACTGTCCTCCTTTTCGATCGCCTGAGTCACTTCGGCAGTGCGATCCTTCGACCCATCGTTAACCACCAGCAGCTCGAGCAGGGGAAAGCCAGCTTTATCCAGGTCGGGGCGCACCGCAAGGACGCGATGAACAATTTCCGCAATGCCTTTTTCTTCGTTATAGGCCGGAATTACGATTGATAACGTTGCCATCAATTAACTCCCATCTTGGCATGATAAATCGTTCGTTTGCCTGGGGCAGCTTCCTGGCCGGTGATCTCACGAATCGGCCGGGCAGGCACCCCAGCAACAATGGTGTGTGGAGGGACATCCTTTGTCACCACTGCGCCGGCTGCCACCACAGACCCTTGGCCCACGTGGACGCCATCGGTGATTACTGCGCCGGCGCCCAGCCAAACGTCATCTTCAATCACGATACCCTCGGCGGTAATACCCTGGTCGATGAACGGTTGGTTTGGGTCATCAAAGACATGATTGACCGCAATGATCTGAGTAAATGGAGAAGTATAGACCCGGTTGCCAATCTGCACCCCTCCCTGGCCACGAATCACACTATACTCGCCAATCAGGCAATCCCTTCCAATGGTGATGCCAGACTTGGGCAAGTCCCGGAAGTTGTATACATGCAAAACCGCCCCATGCATCACGATAGAGTTTTCCCCAATCCGAATCCCATTTGGGCAGGCATGCAAATAAGTGTTTTGATCCAAGTATACTCCATGGCTTAAAAATATATGGTTCGCAAATCGCAAACGGACCCCGTTTTCAATTGCTGCCCAGCCATCCATGTGCAAGATCAAACGATAAAACAAGCCTCGCAAAGCAATACCCATCACGGTCGGCACCCAGCCCATCAACGCATAGACCAGTTGCTCCCATACATAGCGGCCCAGACCGCTGGCCTGGCGCGAGATATACAGTTTAATGCCCTGCAAAGGGGATGATGTGTCTTTCATGAATTCCGTCCGAGCATTGCAAGCGGGTTGCTGGCATGCTCCGCCCTACCGACATGCTCTGCATCTCAGCAAGGGCCCTTATAAATATGAGAGAGCCTGGCAGCCCCCTAACAGGTCTTAACGCAGGCTCTTTTGAGCTTGTTCATAGAACACCAGAACAACTCATACGTAAGACGTGAGAGATTACTTAACGTGACGAAATTACCGGGTCAGGGCAATCGCATCCGTCCATCAGAATCAAGTTCAGACCGTCCAATCCTGGCAGACGGGGCAAACTGTTTGAGCCAATTATTGGGATCAATGGTGTCCGCAAACAGTTCGCTGACCAATGACCTTGTTACAGTAGTCCCACAATAATTCCAATAATGTTTAAACGATTAAGTCGACTCAATAAATCTGAATTACATTTTAGGTTAAGTCAAATGATTTGTAATCGTCACTCCGCGTGGTTTTCAATAGTATGGTGGTACTATTTTCTGTTATTCGACTATTGTGCAGAAATGCCATCGCGAATGGCACAAATGTGCCAGAGACAGCCGCCAGAGCCTCGGCAGCGTATGCTCACCGCTGTTTAAAAAAACGGCGCTGCCAGCTATTGCGTGCAACGCCTACCCAATCTAGCTCGAGCGGAGGGCCAAGCATCAATAAATACAGCCCCAACGCCCCATCTTCACCATGGTGGGTTCACCGCGGGTTGGCGCCTGGCCATAACATTCCGTTACCGTAATGCGAATATTCCGAATAGCAACCAGGGTGCTCGACCGCAGCCGCCGGCAAAGCGTACCAGAGTTCGGATCATAAGTTTCCATATAGTAGACCCGAATTCGATACTCGTCTTGCTCGACGGTAAAGCGATAGGTTGAGGGTCTGGTCCGATCTCCCTTGGGGATCGGAATATAATAGATCCGGCTGTTATCTGTGGAGACCAGGCCCACCGCTATCTCCTGGCCTGATTTGTTAATTATTGTGATAGCTGCATACTTATTGCTGTCACCCTTGGCGCTAACCAGCGTAAGGACTATCAGCGCAATAAGTAACAGTCTTATCCTCATTCCACCGTGTCTCATCGGTTGATGTCCTTTGCATTGAAGATACTCAAATTTTGACACCCAGCGATATTATATACCAGGTTTTTGGTTTCTACGTTTCCAATTTCCCTTAAAAATAATCCGTAAACCAGCTCAAGGCCAGCTTATCAGCCAAACAAGGGCTTTAGCGGCGAACAATCGATAACCATGGAACGACCGCAGGGGGTAAGCGTTTCACAACCTGGTTGGGCAAGATCTTTACAGCCACGTCATCCCTCAGCCCTTCCACGCTCAGGGTGAGCGTCTGGTCAGCCTGGGCAGTAACAAGATCCGTGCGAATCAGCCCGCGACCTGGTACGGGTTCGTATGGATCCCACCATTGGATCGAATAACTGGCTCCCGGCTCAAACCCAGCGATCCAGATTGAGCCACTTGCCTCTGGAACAGGAACGCCATCCACCACGTTCTTCCAGGTGTGAAAAAGGTTCTGAATCCACAAATGCGCCCGGCCATTCATCAGGTCTTTTTGCCCCAAGACGCGCAATCGCGGATTGGATGCCACAGCCTGGGCATCCTGATAGAAGCCGTTGCTTAATGGAATATCGCGGATAAAGTTGTAATAGGCAGCAAATTGAGAGCGGTGATCAAAAAGGAGTTGGCGATTTTGTTGGGGCCGATAGATGTGATCGTTTTCGTACCAGTATGACTCGATCAGGCCGCCAGGGTTAATTCCTGCCCAAATGAAGTTGTGTAGCCAGATCCCATCTCGATCTGCAACGAGCTCAGGGCTGGGGGGCTCAGACCCGCGAACGGTGAAGCCGGTCTCGCCCCGGATCACCGGCCTGGCAGCGCCGCCGGGCCGGTTTGCGCCAATCTCCATGCTCAGGGCATAGGTGCCCCAGGCAGTGTCATGATAGCCCGGCGAGCCCTGATCCACGTACTGGTGAATATCGGCAAAATCCACATGGGGGTAAGCCGGGTTAGTCCAGAAATCATCTCTGGGGAATGAATCCCAAAAAGAAGTTGAGACCAAATGATCGTTTGGAGCAAACTGGTGCATGTATTGGCCAAACTCATCGGCCAGGGTGAAATGCAGATCACTGCTCGGATCGCCTTCATTGAGCAACTCCCAGGAATGTATCGCCGTTGAGTACCCCCAGCGGGCCTGTAGATATCGCCACCAGCCCTGTTGCATCCAGCGAACTTTGCTCATTCCCCGGCCGGGGCCATAAAACCAGCTGTTTCCAGGGCATTGAAGTGGGTCATTGCTCGGGTCGCTATCCTCGCATTGTGGGTTGTACAGGATCGGATTACCCTGATGGTCGATCCGGTTGAAGATCCAATCGTTTTTTTCCAGGATCACCGGGCGCAGGTAGATCCCGTAGCGCTCGGCCAACCCAAGCAATTTATCGAAGGCATAGGAATTGCGCTGCTCCATGTAGAGATGATGAGCCATCCAGGGTTTGGGCAAGATATTTGGGCCATAACGCCCATTGCCCAGGTCTTCTTCAATCCAAACGCGGTCGATAAAAGCCGCGCCCTGTCTGACATTTTCCAGCGCCAGGTAAAAATAAGGCAAGAAGCTCGAATTGCTGGTTGTGAGACTGCCTTCCAGAATCTGCCAGCCTGACGTGTCCTGGTGAATATGCGGCGTCAGCACCCGCCCGCTGCCAGGGTCCGGGCAGGCATTGTCCTTGCCCCATAACCAACCGCCAGTTTTGGCCACCAAACCATAGGGCGCGTTTGCCTGGCGCGGCCCTGCCACCCCGGCAACGCGGAAACGAATACGGACACGGTAAAGCGTGTTCGGCTGGACCGCCGGGCGCGCTTTCATGAAGCCCAGGAACATGCACGGGTTCCGGGATGCGTCTAGGCGCATGGCAACATCGCTGCCCGGATAAGGCTGGTTGAACGTCAAGCTCGAAAACGGGATGTATTGCCCGTGCAATTCAGGATCGATAGAATTCCAGGGGTTCCAGGACGGGCCATAGATACCCCATTGAGAAAGCCAGATGCGCACCAGTTGGATGCCATTCCGCGACATGATCTGGAAATTTTCCTGGTTATCCAGGATCGGGTTGTCCCAACTGACATGATCAAAATTCATGTTGTAACCCAGAGCAGGGAAATAGGTGCCGTCTTCAAACTCAAAGTAACGCTTATCCCGCTGGCTGAGGCGCACAAAGCCTTTGTGATCCGATGGAACTACTGTAAACAATTGGTCCTGGCTCTGGCTTGCTCCATTGGCATCTTTCGCTGTCAACCTGAACTTCCAAATCCCAGCAGCAGGGGGTGAAAAGCGCACTTTCCAGGAATCCTCGCCGTTCGGATAGAACCATTCTTGACCCTCGCGCACCTCGTCCAGGAAGCCCTGGTAATAGAACGCCGGCTGGCGGTAGACCGTTTGCCAGTCATCCGGTGTAAACAAGGCATCCACACTGATGCCCAAACCTGGCTGGACGCCAGCCGGCGGCGCAGCATCGTACGGAAGCTGTAGATTAGCAGCCTCGGTGTCCACTTGAAAGGTGATCTCCAGCTTGCTGTACCGCGGGATCTGTCCGTTTGGGTAATCGTCGGTGTTCAGGCGAATGTCATGAATCACCGGCGTAAAGGAAGGGCTGGGAACAGGATTGACCGATGGGCTGATCTGCGCCTCGCCCGTCAACTGCGCAGCCGACGGCGTCGGTGAGAGATACTGCTGGGTTTCCGGCACCGGAGCAAACGACGGGCCAACGCAAAGCTCGGCGCTTAACAAGAGCGTCAGGCAGACCCACCCCAGCGTGGCAATCCGCCTAGATATTTTCGTTTGTTGGACCGACTGCATTGTGTACCCGGTTTTCCTTTTCGATCAAAACCTCTCAACGGGTGATAGCTGCCAGGAGAAGAGGCTGTTTAAGCCCGTCTTATTGTACCGTAAGTGTCTCGGCGCTTGTTCCAAAACAGAAACGGGGTGGGATCTCGATGAGATCCCACCCTGTTCAGGCTATTCAATTGGAGAGTACTTAGATCGATCGTTTAGCGCAGGTAGATCTGGCCGCGTACTTCACCTGCCGGATTCAGGGCCGTGTGGACATTGACATAGGTCAGGCCATCCTCCATCCAGCCAACCAACGTCTGTGCGGTGATTCCCCATTGACTCAGGTTATTGGGTGTGATGGCCCCGGAAATGCTCATTGTGCCATTGCTGAACGAGCAAGTGGCCAGCACGGCAGGACCGGGATTGCCGCACAAGGTGAGGATGATCGGCGCATTCTGTGTGGCGTCCGCCGGGCCGTGAATGTGAACTCCCGTTGGTTGGCCAGTCAGATTGGCAACAAAGATCTGGAATTGCATGGTGCCGTCCAATCCGAAACCAAAGGAGGCAGAGCCGCTGGCTCTTGAACCAACAACCTGGTGCAATTCTGAGCCAGTGTTGAGACGAGCCTGGAACAGTTTCTTGCTGGCCAGGGCTGTGGTGGGCAAAGCAAGCATAAGCGCCACCAATACCAAAATAACTGTTAGACGTCGTGAATGATACATCGGATAACCCTCCATAAGAACCAATGAACAGCTTCGGAAAATATATTGTTACTGGATAAATTATATGATCTTAGTACAATTAAGTCAATCAAATTGCTGAGTCCGGACCATAAAAGTTGCATAAATAATTTCGGTTTATCCGGGAAAAGAGCTGCTTTGGGTCAACAAAATGCTTAAACCATGGCCAATGGTCCAGGATTGAGCAGAGTCAGCCCAGCCTTGCCATCAAAAATTGATCTACCTCGCTGCGGTATGGCAACGACGGTTGTGCGCCTGCTCGGGTGACCGAGATCGCTGCAGCCGCGTTGGCAAAGCGGGCCGCTTCGATCAATGGCAGTCCCTGCCCCAGGCCAGTGGACAAAGCCCCAACGAACCCATCGCCGGCGGCGGTCGTGTCAACCACGTTGACAGAGAAAGCAGGGATAAGCTCGCATCTCGGCGCCTGTGTCGCGCCCTCAACAATGAGAGCGCCCCTCTCGCCCAAAGTGAGCACCACGCATCCCACCCCCTGGCCAAGCAACTCCACACCAGCCTGCCGCGCGTCTTCATCGTTTTGGATTTTCTGACCTGTCAGGCGCTCTGTCTCGCTTTCGTTGGGGATCAGCACATCGATCATTCGCAGAAGATCTTGATCCAGAGAACGGGCCGGCGCCGGGTTCAAGATCACCCGCGCTCCACGCTCTTTGGCGATTCGTGCGGCTGTGCAAACAGCTTCCATTGGCGTTTCGAGGGGCATCACCAACAGATCCACCTGGGGGAGTTGTTCCCAGGCGGCCCAGACATGTTCAGGGCCCAAGGTGAAGTTTGCTCCTGATGCAACAGCAATGCTGTTTTGACCCTGAGCGTCCACCGTGATCAATGCAACGCCAGTGGGATTGTTCTCATCCACCCCAATGAAGCGAGTATCGATCCCCTCGCTTTTTACAATCTTGAGCAGTTGCTCGCCAAAAGCATCACCGCCCACCCGGCCCACCAGGGTAACTCGCGCTCCCAGACGCGCGGCTGCCACCGCCTGGTTTGCGCCTTTGCCACCCGGGAACGTAGCAAAGCGACCACCGAGCAGTGTTTCACCTGGCCTTGGGATGGCGGGCATCTGAACAACCAGGTCCATATTCAAGCTGCCAACAACGAGGATATGTGGAACGAGCATGTCCATCTCCATCCAGCCTGGATCCAACGATTGAAATCCAGCCAGTCTGAGATGGATGATACAAAAAAACCGCCGAACTGTCAAACAGGTCGGTATCAGCAACGATTACAAATGGCAGGACTCAATTGCGCAAGAATGCACACTAGGGGATGCTCCGCCAGATCAGCGGGAGAAACAGCATTTCAGTAATAACCGGGCTGCCTGTGTATTCATAAGCGCCAATATCACAGATCGCGTTGCCGTCGCCATCTCCATCCGCCGGACGGGCGACATTGCGCTGGTCCGTTGTGGGGCAGAATGCGTTGTCGCCCGCGTCAATCGCCGGGCTTCCCGCCAGCAGCGCAAAGGAGAATGTGCCGCCTCCATTGTCTTGTATTGGGCCGAGCAGGGGATCTGTGTTAATCTGATCGCTTGACTTGTCCAGGCTACAGGTATCGGCGCTTTCCAGGTTATTCCCCGACGAGGTGATAAAACCTTCGCTGTTGAAACAATTATCCTCATTGGCCGGGTTAGCCAGGATTGTGTTGCGAAAACTGATCGAGGCGGTGTCGTTGAAAATATTTCCGCCAGTCCCTGGGCCACCCCCCACATTATGGTTCATTGTCGAGTTCAAAATGGTTGTGTCGCTGCGGTTGTATAGCCCGGCGCCATTATCCGTAACCAGGTTGTCTGCAATGGTGACATTGGTCAACCTCAACTGGCCGCCAAGGTGATTGATCCCGCCCCCGCTTCCAGCTTGATTTTGGATGATTGTGCTGGACAAAATGGTCATGATGCCGTTATTGCTCACCCCACCGCCGTTTCCCGTAGCGATATTGCCGCCGATCTGGCTGTGGGAAATTGTGGCGGTCGCGCCAACACCCATGTTCAAGATTCCTGCCCCGCTGAAGGCGCTGTTGCCGTTAATCTGGCTGCGTTCGATGTTTAAAACAGCCCGGGCCACCCCTGTGTTGTAAACTCCACCCCCGGTGTTGTTTTCCACTTTGACCTCGCTGAGCAAAACCGACCCTGAGTCATTGAATATGCCGCCGGTCAGGTTATTGTTCACCTGCCCGCCATACATGCTGAGCGAGCCCGAGCCGGTGTTTTGCAGGCCATAGCGCGTGCTATTGCCAGTCACGTTGACCCTGGTCAATGTGACCCTGCCGCCCAGGTTGTTGATCCCGCCCCCCTGGTTCCCAGCGACGGTTGCGTCACTGACTGTCAGCGTTCCGGCTACCTGGATGCCGGCCCCATTTTCGGCAATATTGTTCTGGACTGTGCTGAGGGTTAGCGTCAGGGCGCTGGTTGCATCCACCTGGACTCCCCCACCAGCTATACCAACGCCTGGGTTCCCATTTTGGATCGTAACGCCGCTGATGCTCACCCGGGAGTTTGCCAGAGTCTGGAAGACGCGATCCAAACCATTCCCGCTGATCTGGGTAATATCCTGGCCGGTGCCAATGATCGTGAGCGTCCCCTGGAGATCCAGGTCGCCAGTCAGGGCAGCGTTTTCATTGGCGCCGGAGATGCTGATCTGGAAGGTGGTCGGCGATGGGAAATTTGAGCTTAGATCAATCGTATCGTTGCCCGAGCCGGCCAGGCAGCCGTTGAAAGCAGCATCGGAGTTTGCAGCAATCACCGCCTCCCGCAGGGAACACAGCCCATCTGGACTGATCGAATCGCTTGCTGTCGTGACAGCAATCACGCTGGCCGCCTGTCCCGGCATGACGGGGGAAAAAATCCCTCCAAACTGTGAAATCAGCAGCACCACACCCAAAAGCAGTGCGTGGACAACAGATCGTCCTTGCACAATTGTGTTCAGGTTTTGCTTTATTCCAAGATCAGGCACATTCATGAGTTGCTCATCCTGGCATTCCATTCCCTGCAACCGGGAAAAAAATGGGCGCGCAAAGCGGGGTATGTTGGAAAGGCGCCAAAATGTTGCCTGTCCAGCTCTACTCCGCTCTGCGCGCAGTATCCACTTTCCAGAGATACGGTGTCCTGTATTTCAGTCAAGGCCCGATATAAGTGCTCCGAGTGGAAACAAAGGCATCAAAGTATTCCGTTCCGCTGATACCCGATCCTATGTACTGGGGGCCAAGCCGGACTTCTTCTAACCGCAATGTTCCATTGGGTATTGCGCCACGGGTCTCAACCAAAACACCATTCAACCACAAGGACAGCAGGCCGTTGTTGCCATCTGAGCTGGTAGCTGCCTGCCATTGAATCTCAATCACCTGGCCGCTTGCGCCAATCGGATACCAATTTGTCACATGCTCCCTTCCCTGATTGTCCCTGGCCATACTTCGCACCTGGTAACCGTTGGAATAACGGATCTGGACACGGAAGAGGTTGGTGTTCGAGGCGTTGATTCCCAGGAACAAATCGTGTTGCTTGCGGCTGGGGATGGTGACGCCATTCGGCGAGAAATAGAAGCGCGCCCGGTAGGAGGTCTCTGCGCTTGGGGTGCGGTCCGCAACATAAATTGCCGATCCACTGTTGATCAACGCCTGCATCCCCCAATCCCCAACCAGGCTGGCAGCCGTGCTGGCGCTCAGTCGCCCTCCGCCGGTCACACTCGCATTCCAGGCGCTCAAGCTGCCTTGCTCAAAGCCATCCAAGAAAATGCTGTCCCCCTGGGGCGCCGTCGGGGTCGGCGAGGGCGGCAGGGTTGCCGTGGGGGTTGGTGAGGGCGGCAGAGTCGCTGTGGGGGTCGGCGAGGGCGGCAGGGTTGCCGTCGGGGTCGGCGAGGGCGGCAGAGTCGCTGTGGGGGTCGGCGAGGGCGGCAGGGTCGCCGTTGGGGTCGGCGAGGGCGGCAGGGTTGCCGTCGGGGTCGGCGAGGGCGGCAGGGTTGCCGTGGGGGTCGGCGAGGGCGGCAGGGTTGCCGTCGGGGTCGGCGAGGGCGGCAGGGTTG
>CAZDAU010000003.1:28575-59377 GCA_964503625.1 uncultured Anaerolinea sp. | reverse complement strand
TCGGCGAGGGCGGCAGGGTTGCCGTCGGGGTCGGCGAGGGCGGCAGGGTTGCCGTCGGGGTCGGTGAAGGCGGCAGAAGTGTCTCTGTAGGGGTTGGAGAAACCGTTGGCGACACCGTCTCCGTGGAGACAGGCGTTGCCGTGGCGGTAGATGACGGATTTCCATTGTTGAGCAACCAGTAGTAAGCCGCCTGTATATCCAACCGCCCATAGCCATAGACGTTATCTGGGCCAACATTTCCCAGGTCAACAGCCGAGCTGGTCAGCGCCGTTTCCAGTTCCACGCTGCTCATCGTTGGAAACGCGCTCAACAACAGCGCCAGACTACCCGAAACATGCGGCGCGGCAATCGAAGTGCCAGTCGCAGAAATATACATGCCATACAGATCAGTGGTCCGGATCGACACGCCCGGAGCGCTCAGCTTCGGATAAATAGCCTCAGCCTGGCCACAAGTGGTTGGTCCCCGGCTGCTATAGCCATAGGAGCCATCAAAATTGTTTGTAGCGCCAACGGCAAAGGCTTCTGGGTAATTGGCGGGACTGACGCTGGTTGAACCATTCGGCCCATAGTTGCCCGCGGAGAAAACCGGCAGAATCCCAACCGCCCGCAGAGCCTGCAAATCGGCCTGGAATTCCAGGTTACAGCCCGGAGCGCCATAAGCCCAGGAATTATTGACCACCTGGGGCTGGTCGGCAGTGGTTGGATCACCATCTGGGTCTAACAGCCACTGGAAGCCCTGGTGGATCGCCGTAGCCGTTGCGCTGCCCCGGTCGTTGAACATTTTTACCGCAATCCATTGAGCCTGAGGAGCAACACCAATCGAGGTGCCGCCTGCATCTCTGCCGACCATGACTCCCATTGTCCAGGTGCCATGTCCAATTCCGTCGGTAGGCGTCTCGGGGTGCTGGCCATAAGGATCAAACCAGCTATTTGCGCCTCCACGCCAGGTGGCGCTCAGATCTGGGTGACTTATATCCACCCCGGTATCCATGCTGGCAACCACTACGCCCTGGCCAAAGAAGCCCAAATCCCATAACGCAGGGGCATTCACTTTGTTCAAATTTGCCTGGGCTGGAGCGTATGCCAACGGAGTAGCCGGCACAATGTCCACCTCATCCGGGGTGATACTCGCCACCTGCGGCAGGCCAGCCAATTCCCGAATCACCTCCTCGGTGGCTGTAACAGACAGGCCATTGATCACCCACAGGGGATGAAAATCGCGCACACTTCCCTGGGCCTGGCGGGCACGCAGCAAGCCCCGCAGGTTCCTCTGGGAATTTTCCGCATGGTTGCGCAAAGCCCGAACAACCTGTTCTTTATCCCGTGGAGACATCCGCGGCCGGATATGTGGGCGCAGATTTGCCTGATCAACCAGCGTGATGATCACGGTCGTCATGTCGGCGGCCTGCATCTGGCCCAAGTTTAGCTGCAGGCGTGCGTCAATCTTGTTCGTTGGACTGATCGCCAACGAACGGCCACCATCCGCCACCGACGACCCGGCCGAAGCCAGGGCTGCTGGGGGCACCAGCGCGGCCAACAAGAAGGACATAATCATCAACCGAACAATAACGTTCATAAAATAGCCCTCTCCCAAATGATTATCCACTACAATAATTGCACAAAAAGTATTAATTACACAATCTACTGCGCAATAATCGGCTCAAGGATCAGGTCGCCAAAAGCGACCGAAACCGGCTTGCCCGGTTGCACAACGCCATTGGCATTCCCATACAACATATAATAGACTTTACCGGTGATGAAATCTGTGTTATGCCTGCCCGGTAAGCCCAGGCGCACCTTGCTTCCCTCGGGGATCAAAACGGGCATATTGTCATGATCTTTGAACAGGAGTTTGGCCTTTTCTGCATCAACCACCTTGAAGCGCAGGTCAACCAGCCCCCCGCCAGCAGTTACGCCTATCAATGTGATCCGCAAACCATACTGCTCTTCCAGCTCTTGGTTCGAAATCGTCTGAGCCGGTCCAATGCTGCGCACTGCCGCACTGCCAGCTTGCCAATCGGGTGTATTGCCGCCAAAGAAAAAGGCAAAAACAACCGCTACAAACACACCCCCAACCACAATCAGGATGGTTCTCCAGGATTGAGGTTTCTTTGCTTGTATGTCCATCTTACTAAACCTCCCAGCCAGACGTCTCTGCCAAAGCTGCCTGATACTTGTTGGGGCTGGAGGCCCGGAAGTCCGGGCCTCCAGCCGAGAAAAACACTAAGGACCGATGTACGTTGAGCGCCGTGATTCGAACTGATCGAAGTAAGGCGTGCCCGAGGATGCAGCCACCAGACCGCCTGTTGCGCCCAGCAGCGCTCGGTCAATGGTGAACGTGCTGGTGTTCAGGCCAGTCAAGGTCTGTTGAAGGACCCCATCGACATAGAAACGGATCGTTGCACTGGCTGCAGATTGCCAGTCCAGCTCGATGTAATGGGCAGTGTTGTTGGCAATCGTGATCCAGTTCGAGTTGGTGACGCCGCCAGCCCGGTTGACCGACAGGCGCACCTGGTAAGTCCCGCCGCCAGCGGTGGTGCGCCGGTATTGGACGCGAACCACGTTACCATTGAGCGCATTACGGGCAGCAAAGATGTCCATCTGGGTGTTGCCCGTCAGGGTGCCCCGTGGGTTGAAGTAGAACCGGGCGTGGTAGCTGGTTTCGTTGACCGGCGACAAATCGGTGACAAAGCCGGGGGTGTTGCCAGTCACAGCCACCTGCATACCAAAGGCTGGAGTCCCTGCCATGGAGGCGGCAGCCGTCACGCTAGCCGGACCGCTCACCCCACCATTCCAGAGGGCGGTGTTGCCTGATCCAAAGCTATCCGCGAAGATCACATCGTTAGCCTGGATGACGACCACTGTAGAAGCAGACAGGCTCCAGTTGCCGGCAGCGTCCTTCGCCCGAACATAGAAAGTCTGGTTACCTGCCGGCAGGCCAGTGGTGCTGATTGTCGCCGTCAGGCCTTCATTCAAGCTATCGAAAACGCCATCTGTTGGCGACATCGGTGTGCCGCGCCCCAGGCCCGGATCGGTTCCACGGTACCATTCAGCCGCGGTGATGTTGCTGGCTGCGTCGCTGGCTGTGCTGGTGAGGGTGATGGTGGCAGCGCCAGCCGTTGGGTTGGGCGAGGCCACGGGCGTGGAAACGGTCGGGCGGACTTTGTCGATGGTCAGGCTGCCACTGGCCGCTGTACCCCAGTTACCTGCTGAGTCTTTGCCGCGCACCAGGATGGTGTGCGCGCCAGCGGAAAGGGCATTCACCTGTGCCTGTGGGATGAAACCGTAGACATCCTCGGTCAGCTCATTGAACGAGCCATCCAACGACATCAGCAGCAAGCCTGTGCCCGGAGCGCCAGCGGTATCGATGAACAGCTCTGCGGTTGTCACGGTAGCACTGCCATCTGTAACCAATGCATCCACCCGCACCGAGGCCGAGCCGTTGCTGACGGCAGGCGTCGAGCGGACGTTGCTGGTGGTCGGGCCAGTCTGGTCTATGGTGAAGACAAAACCAGCCAGCGCGCCCCAGTTGCCCAGACTATCCTGGCTGTGGATATACATCGTATGCGACCCGGGCGCCAGGCTATTCGCCGGGATCGTGCCGTTCAGGCTGGCGATCGGAGCAGGCGCATTGACCGCCATTGCCGTGCCAGTCCCATCTGCCCCAGCGGCATCGATAAAGTACTCAGCCGCAACCACGTTGCTCCCGCCATTGGCGGTATCATTGCCGGTGGCCTGGATAGCAATACTCACGCTGCCATTGGAAACTGCTGGGGTCAGCACGATGCTGCTCGTGGCCGGGCCGGTTTTATCCAGGTTCAACACGATGAAGTTAAACGCGCCCCAGTTGCCAGCAGCATCCTGGCCGTGAACGTAGATCGAGTAAGACCCGCTGGAAGCAGGCAGGTTTGCAGCCAGAATCGTGGCTGTGGCGGCCTCGGTGGGTGAGTCAAAAACGTCCACCGGAGAGAGCGGGAGCCCCGTTCCATCCGTCCCAGGAGCGCCAATGAAGTACTCGGCGGCGGTGATGTCAGAGCCGCCAGATGCGCTGTCATTCAGCGTCGCGGTCAGCAAGACGTCTGCACTGCCGTTGGTGGGGTTAGGAGAGAGCGCAAGGCCAGATGCTGCCGGACCAACCGTATCGCCGCCCGGTGCGCCAGCCTGGATTTCAAGGAAGGTCAGCATACCACCAAAACCGGCCGCCCCGTTGTTGTGCAGCATCAGCCCGGTCTCGTAGAAGGGGAACTTTGCCCCGTCGGCAGCCGACGTGGGGACCGTTGCAATTGCATCCGCGGTTTGACCAGGCATCAGAAGCTGGCTCTGGCTCAGGCGATAGTGGTTCATTTCAATCCCATCCAGCGCCAGGAATTGCTGATTCATGCCCAGGATCGCCATGGAATGCGGTTGCTGCCCGGCATTGAGATAGCGCAGCAGCACTTTTTGACCCGCGGCCGCCATGATTGTGCTGGTCTGCGGGTAGGCTTTACCGTTGATCAGCCAGTATTTCGGCTTGAACTTGCGCATGTCAAAGGTATCCGGTGCAGCGCTGTTGTTCAGCGCGGGGTCGATTTCACTGAGCACCACCACCGCTTCGCTGTCGAAGGCGGTTGCCGGGTTAGAGAGCGCCTGGCTCGGCGCTCCGCTCGGGCGCACAATCATGGCGCCGAACAGCCCCATCGGACCCTGGTGTTGGGCGTTGGGCAACACGGCGGCCTCGTACAGGAAGGTGCCAGGCTGGCTGGCAACAAAGGTGTAGGTTTTTGATCCACCCACAGCCGCGCCAGTGCGGTCTGGCAGCAATCCAGAACTGCTGAACTTGATCCCAGTGGGCGCTGCCAGGTTGTTATGCAGCGTCAGGCTGACTGTCTCGCCCTGCTGGAAAACCAGCGTCGGGCCGGGCAACTGAGGGGGATTGCCGCTGGTGCAATTGCCAGGGGCGTAGCCCCAGAATGCCACAGCCGGACCCACAGGCAGCGTCAGGCTGCCGCCAGTGCGGGCGCACAGGTCATTAATGCGGACAGAGATTGTGGCCGAAGCCATATTGTTTGCCGAATCGGGATCCGCCTCAGCGCCTGAAACCACCGCCGTGTTCACGATGGTGCTGCCATCGGTATTGGCATCGACCGTCGCTGTGATGTTCAGGGTAGCGCTGCTGCTTGCAGCCAACCCGCCAATTGTCCAGACACCAGAGGCATAAGCGCCTGCGCCATCATCGCTGACATAGGTCACTCCCGCAGGCAGGGTATCAGCGACGCTGACGCCGGTGGCTGCATCTGGGCCGTTATTGGTGACCGTCAGAGAGAAGACGATCAGATCGCCATCAAACGGGTTGGCCTGATCGACCGTTGCCGTCACGCTCAGGTCCGCAGCCGGTGATTGCGCCAGAACCGGCATAGCCATTGTCAACGCCAGAACCAGCAGCCAGGCTGCTACCAACAAACGAGTAAAAGTATTCTTGGTACGCATGGTTAACTCCTTATTCCAGAGCGTATGGCTCAGGGCATCGGCGCGCAGCCGCCGGGCGGGTCGACCCGCATGAAAGTTGCAGGGCCGGTCATCGGCACACCCCATGAGGTGAGCTGGTGCAGGGCGTGGTTGTGGGCGATGATGTAAAACTCACCGCATTCCACCTGTGAGGTCATGCCAGGAGGCATTGGGCCCATCTCACCCAGGTAAGGGCTGCCGCTGTAGTACATACCGTATTGCAAGTTGGCCCAACCAGGATCGACCACCGGAACCGGGTTAGAAGCCGGGTTGTAGCCCTCTCGGTTGTGCCAGTGGAACAACGAGTCGTATGTCTGTCCGGCAGCAGCCACCAGAGCAAAGCGCTCGTAAGACAAATCCCCGCCACTGGCGCTGCGCAAGGGGTATCCATCCTGGCCGATGATCACGCCATTCTTCCCATGAGGGTGAAAAGGCAGCGGCTGGCTGGAGACATTCAAAAAGCGCTCCAGGTAGGGCAGCGGGTTCGTCGCATCCGTGGGCTCAACGTGCGCCAGCGCCCCATACGGCTGCGATGGCAGCCAGGAGGCAAAGTTGGGTGCGACCGTGTCTGGGAAACCTCGACCGTTGACCAGCCAGTAGCGCGGGCGGTAATTATTCAGGTTGTAAGGCCGGTTCAATTCAACCGCCTGGCTGAGTGCTGGATCAACTTCGGACTCCAGCAGCAGGACCTCGCCGCTCAGCGCCTGGTTAAACTCGCTGGTCACCGTGGCAGTGCTGTCATTGTAGGCAAAGTTCTGGCCGTCCATCGGGCGGACAACCAAAGCCCCAAACAGGCCCATGCGCACTTGCACCGCCGGGTTGGTTCCGCTCTGGTAGATAAACGTGCCGGGGCGGCTGGCTGTGAAGCTGTAGGTGACACTGCCGCCGTTGGCCGGGGCCACATTGGTCAGCGAAGTGAGCGTGCCCAGGCTGTCAAACTGCGGTTGCGCCGGGGCACCGTTCGCCAGGACATTTTCCTGGCCGGGGAAAGTGATTGACACATCCTTGGAGAGCGTGTTGTGCAGGATGATGGTAACGGTATCGCCCTGGTTCACGCACAGCACCGGGCTAGGGTGCTGAAAGGGGTCATTGCCGGCCGAAAAGCCCCACATATAAACCACGTTGCCATCGGGCGTGCCGATGTAGCCTGTGCGCGTGGTCAGGGTGAAGCTCGGGCCGTTGGTGCAGATGATGCCGTCTTCGGCTGCGCCTAACTGGGCGGCGGCCGGCAATGTGCCAGAGCTGGCTACCAGGGCAACCATCAAGAGCACGGCGATCATCAACAACCCAACAGGTTTACGGAAGCGAAGAAAAGTGTGCATTTTCGATCTCCTTATGCGCTGGCTGTCCAGATTAAGTGTTGGGCAGTTGCTGCGCGCCAAGCGTGCCTGCAGGGTACACACGCACTTCGGTCATGCGCCCGCCAAACCCGCCTGGGGCCAGGTTATTCGAGCCCTGGTAACTGCGATCGTACAGCAGATAGGTGTTGTATCCCGCCGCTTCAGGGATGTAAGGCGGCGCAGTAAAAATGGCGTCATAGCTTGCCCCGGGATAAATTGACAGGCTGTTGGTCAGGTAGCTGGTATCCGTGCCATCCCGGCCTCGCCTGGGTGTGGCATCCTCGCCGACCACTTTCATCGGGATGCCCTCGAGGGTCATATTCACCCCCATGAAGCCAAGGTTGGCAAAGCGCAACAAAACCCGTTCGCCTTCATTGCACTGCACCAACGCCGAGTAAGGCTGGTATTGCAGGTGATCGTGACCAGCGCCCCACCCGCCCGGCGGGATCAAATCGCCATTGGCGTCGGTCACCGGGTTGAATGGGTCGATATCTGCATTGGGCGCCAGCGTATCCGGGTAAACCCGCCCATTGAGCAGGGCAAAATCGACGTGGTAGTCGCTCCACTCCGGCAGCTGGATGTGAGCATCGTCCCAGTGGGCCTCAGCCCACACCTCGCTCATAAACATGGCAAACTCCCGATCATAGCCGGTCGAGCCATCGCCATCGTTAAAGGCGTATTTCCCACTCGGGTAGAGAGTCGTGTTGCCGTTTTGGGCCGGGCGAACAAAGAGCAACCCGGTCATGCCCATGTGGACGTGTTCCACATCTTCGACATGGCAGTGGTACATGTAGGTGCCCGGTTCGTGCGGGCGGTAAACATAAGTGAAGGTCTTACCCATCGGCACCGCCACCGAGCCATGCGGTTCACCATCAAAGTATGGGATCGCATCGCGGAAGCCGTGCCAGTGGAGTGTGTGGGCATCGGTCAGGTCGGGACGCATTTGCAATCCCAGGTTGGTCAGCATGACCTTAAAATCCTGGCCAGTCTTTTCATACTGGTCCACCCAGAAGAGAGGCGCCATGTGCTGCGCTTTCATCTTCTGCGCTGCAATTTGCGTCTCGGTCAGGCCGGTCACATTGCGGAAACCAAACATATAGGTTGTGAATGGCGCCGGCGCCAGGGTATCCGGGTGGTATGGTGGCACCGCCGGGGTTGGCGGAAGATAGATCCAGCCATCGGTACCGGCAAAGACCAGGTTTGGCGAGCCGGTTTGCGCGCTGGCGACCTCCACCGGCTGCAAGAGGCTGTTCCGCAGACCGGGCAGCAGCCGAGCACTGGCCGCGGCGACAAGCAGACCGCCGCCGATCTTGAGAAAGTCGCGCCGGTTGATACGATTCGTAGAGTGTGTGTGTGCCATACTGTACTTCTCCTGTAGTCTCATCGTGAGCAAATCACGCCGGAGGGGGTCAGCCAGGAGGCCAACCCCCTGCCGGGAGAGATAGATGATCAGGGCATGACCCCGCCGCCAAAGTCATCGAAGATGGCGTCATTTGGCGGGTTGAAGGATGGCGAGGCGGTGAAACGCACGCCAATTGCCCCACCACCGGTTACGTAGGTAGGCGGCCAGGGATTTGCCCCAATGGCAACATTGATGCTGCCAATCAGGATGCCGTTCTTGAAGACGCTGACGGTTCCATCTGCCTGCGCCCGTGCCCCAAGCTGATCGCCCGCGACAAACGTCGTGGGGAAGGTAGCGCGGGTGATCCAACCCTGGGTAGGCGCCTTGGTTTTAATCGCCACATTACCGGTGCTGGCATCGTAGGCAGCCAGGATCAACGAGGCCGAAGCATTGTTCGGGTTTGAGCCGTTGAACTTAAGCATCAGACCCTGCTCGGTTCCGGTGGAGCTAACCTTGGCGAAGGTGAAGAAGGCTTCCTGGTTACCCCCAGCCAGTGTTGCATTCCAGCGGAGGAATCCACCAGTACTGCGCACCTGCACTTGCTGGTTCAAGATCCTGAAGAGCGACTGTTGGGTGCTGCCGCCCCAGTTTGGACCCACACTCCCATTTGCCCGGTTGAAGTTATCCAACACTCCGATCCCGCTGGATGGGAAGCCACCGGCAACCGCGCCTTGAATCTCGTCTGCCCCAGCTTCAAAGCCGCCTGAAGACGGCCTGAGATCGCCGTCGAAATCCAGGTTCGGGGCCGCGATGCCGCTCTTGCTGGCCGCGCCCAGGTTTATCGCCGGCGAGTCAATCGTCAGATGGTAATCGCCCATCTGGTCCACCGGTGCTTCCACCGCTACCAGCAGCGCATCGACGAAATTAGGATTACCGCGCCAGGGCAGTACGGCGATGGAGGTGTCGTAATTCTCAATCACCATTGGGTCAACATTCAGCAGGTTGGACGCGTCTGGTATGGTGCCGTTATCCACCTGCATGACCGAATTGGTGGGTGAGAGCATTCCCGTGCCATCGGCAATACCCAGGTCCCAGTAGTTGATTGGGTTGGGGTCGCCCTCCAGACCGAGGCCCGCCACGCCGCCGCCGGTCCACGAGCCGGCCCGATTGTCCCAGAAGATATTGTTGAACAGCAACGGATCACTGAAGATCGGTGAACCTGACGGCAAGGTGGCCTGGAGTGTGGCGCTGTTCTGCGAGCTGGACAGGCCAGCCGGGGCTGGGTTGCCATCGCTTGTGACCGCCGTTGCAGTGGTGATGTTCTTGATGATGGTGTTGTTGTACACTCTCACAGCGGGCGCATCATTGAGCGAGACGCCGCCGCCTTCATGCGTCGAGACATTGTTGACGATGATGTTGTTGTACACATCGTAGATGAAGTTTCCTGCCATCAGGAAGCGCAGACCACCGCCGTCGTCATTCGCCAGGTTCGCCTGGATGAGGTTGGCATAGATGCTCACGGGCCCCGCGCCGGGTGAGAGCGTGGTCGGCTCAGCAGGCAGCTCACCTGCAATCATGATGCCGCCGCCTTCATCATAAGACCGGTTGAAGTAGATCCGGTTGTGATGAATCGTGCCGTTGGGGCTGAGGCCGTAATGGCTGATGCCGCCGCCATATTCCGCGGAGAAGTTGCCGCAGATGTCGTTGTAAGCGACCTCGTAGCTCTGGGCGCCGGAGAATATCCCCACCGCACCAGCCAGGTTGGTGCCGCCATTGGCCAGAATGCGATTGAATGCAATGCGCACAAAGTCATTCTGGTTATCATTGGCTGCTCCAGGCAGATGCGGCGTGCCCAGGCGGATCGCGCCAGCATAAGCGCCGCCATTGCTCTGCAGGATGTTGTTCGTGACCTGCAAGTAGCGGGCAAAAGCGTTTGCAAAGATGCCGCCGCCTTGGACTGCAACGATGTTTTTCACTCCTGGATCAGTCGGCACCAGGTTGGGGAAGCCTTGCTGGTCGCCGCCCTGGATGGTGAAGCCGTCGATTGCCGCCTGGTAAGTGTTGGTAAACTCGCCATCTTCAGCCAGGATGTAGATCACAGCTCCTTCATAGATTGACTGGTTACCATCCCACTCCAGGCTCTCCACAAAGACCCGCCAGTCCTCGGCATAGTTGGTGTCTCCGGCAACTCCCCGGCCATCGATCACCGAGCCAAGCACGATACTTTGGTCGTTACGCACGCCTCCAGGACCAACGCCCTGCAGCTTGAGCGGGGAATAGATCACCAAATTCTCGTAGTAAACCCCGCTGGGATTCCATTGCTCTGGCAGCCCAGGGAAAACCACAACCAAAGAGTCCCGGTTAGGCCGCGAAGCGGCCGCATCGATTGCGCTCTGGATCGTGGTATACGCACGGCCTGGGCCAACCTCGTACACATCTGGCCGGTAACCCGGACCAAGGACATGGAAGGTCAAGCCATTGACGGTGCGCTTGCCGTTTTGGGCAACGATGGTGAGATTGCGCGGGCCTCGTGGCGTTGTTGCGGGCACAGTTACGTTGATCTGCGTGTCATTCCAGGATGTGACCGGCATCGGCGCGCCATTCAAGAGCACCTGGCTGAGTGGTCCCTGAGCGCCAAAACCCTGTCCATAGATGGTGAAGGCCCCGCCAATGCTGGCATCTGGATCAACCGTGACGTATGGCACATTCACCGCAAATAACTCGGGCACGGTTGGAGCCGTGTCCCGGCTGTTGATCAGGCACTGAGCCGGCTGTGTGAAGGTGGATCCGGGGCTCAGAAGCCCGACAACCATCTGCGTGGGGGCCAGGTCTGAGGGCACAATTGCCCCAGGCCAGATTTCAAAGCTGGCTCCGATGGTGCGAAACTGCGGATTGTAATTGGGGTTCAAAGCCCCTGGTTGGCCAGGATCGTTGCCCAAAAGGTAATACACATTTGGACATACCCCCGAGGGTGTGGGGCAGTTGATCGAGTAGGTGGAGGGCAGCAAGACTTCATAAACACCGTTCGGATCCGAAGTGATCGTGGTGAACAGCTTGTTGCTGAAATCATAGATGCCGATCGGCGAGTTGGGGACGCCAGCCTTTTCACCGAAGTTCAGATCGCGCGGATCAGTGGAAAGGGTCAGATCGTCGATGATGTAGCCCTTCCACTTGCCTGGGATGGGCACATCGGTGAACAAATTGAAGGTCGGCGCAATCGAACGCCCATTGCTGACCGTCACCAGCTTAACGTTGCACAACGGCATGTCCATTCCCTCAAATGGGCTGCCGCCGGCCTCAACAAAAGATGGATTTTCAACAGCAAAGGGTCCATCCGGCAAAATGCCCGCCACATCAACAGTATGCATTGGGCCACCACAAGCCGGCGGGGGGATCTGGGGGACGAACTCATCGCCGTTGAAAACGTTGATATCTTCCTCGCGCACAACCTTGTACATCGGCTGGCCAAGGGAGTCGTTGGGGATGACCGCCTCAACCAGGTAGTCGCCCGCCGGCATTGGCTGAGTGGGGATGCCATCTTCATCCAGCATCGGCTGGCCCATCGGATCCAAAGCCCACACTGTGCCAAAGCCGTAGTTACCATCCAGGGTGGCAAAACCGCTCTGGAACTGCAAGCCTGTCTGAGGCGCTTCCAGGCAGCGTTTATCAGGATCCGCGGGTTGGAAAGCGGTGTTATTGACCGGGTTGCCTTCGGAATCACGCGGCGTGCAGCCGGTCGGCTGCTCCCAGACCTCGGTCAGGGTGGTGTTGACCACCGGACCAACCTTGAAGTCCCCAAATTCATCCAGCTCCCAGGTACCACTTGGATCACAGTTTGCCAGGGGATCTGTGCCGCAGACGACGCCGCCGGCAGTCATATCTTTGGCAATCGAGCCATCCTCAGCCAGTTCAAAAACACCACTCGGGTCGCAGGCAATGCTCGAAAAGTCGCAGTACTTGGGCTTATACACGTTGACCCGCAGGCCTGGGATGCCCGGCGCCCAGCCTTCTACAGCCTGGTAGCGCGCATCCAGCTCGTTGCGGGTGGTGTCGTAAAACACGGTGCCAACAATGCCGCCATTCGTGCCCGGCGCATAGGGGCGCACGCCCCAATCCAGGCGGCCGGTGTGGCCAAGAATCGGCAGGACGCCCACATCCACGCCTGCGCCCAGCACGGTCGTTTCTTCGGGCTGGTTTTCCACCTGGTAGGTGATGCCCGTCGTGTAGTAGCGGTCGTTGTAGGCTTCCAGGATCATCCACGAGCCCATCGGGTACGCCCGGTCGAAACGGTAGTAACCGCTGGCGTCCGTGGTGACGGCGATGGTCATGCGATCGATCTCGGTATTATCACGGTCTTTGAGAACTACCAGGTAGTCGGCGATGCCCGGCTCGCCTGGATCGCGCTTGCCATTGGAATTGAGATCGTTGAAGACATATCCTTCCACCCAGGTAAACCAACCCGTCAGGAAAGGCGTGCCCAGGTCTGTGATCTGGCCGCCCGAGACGGTGACCTGCAGCCAGTCCAGGATATACTCCTGGCGGTAATCCCAGTAGGTGAAGAAGTAGTTGCCATCTGGGACGTTGTTGATCTCAAAGGTGCCATCGGGGTTTGCTGGACCAACATACACCGCTGTATCGCCATTCTGCAGGTCAGACAGGGCCACCCAGGCATCGGAAATCGGTCCAGTGACCTTGGCACCGCTCAGGCCTCCCCACTGCTGCCCGTAGTATGGCAGCGTGCCGCCGCTCCACGGGACGTACACCGAAGCGCCTACAATCGTGCCACGAATGCCGCCCGTGCCACCGGTCAGGGTATTGGTCGGCCTGACAAAGCCGAAAACCGTCCACGGGAACGGTTCGCCAGCGACCACAAATTCATTATCCAGGCCAGTGCCGCCTTCCTGCAGCCAGGTGTCCCAACTGTGGGAGCCTTCCAGGGTGGTTGTTTGCACCCATCCCTGGCCGGTCGGGGCGGTCATGTTCACATCATAACGGTTCGGGCCAAGATTCGGGATAACAATATCACCATTGGCATCACTGATCAGGCAGCCATACTCGTTGAAGCCGATTGGGTTCATATCTGCATCATATTGGGTGCAGAGCGGGTTGCCAAAGACATCTACCGATACCTGACCAAGGATGTCGTTGACAACCGCACGGAAGCCCTCAAGGCCTGCTTCAGCCGGCGCATCGAACTGGCCATTGGTTGGTGAGATATCCTCAAACACCTTGATCCGCATGGTAGCGGTCGGCAATGGGTGAGGCTGAAGCTCGACCGTCACCAGGCCGGGATCCTCCAGCGGCACCGTGAAGTGCTTCCCACCGAGCTTGTAACCATCCGCCAGCACCGAGATCAGGTACTTGCCATCCGGCAGGGAGATCCCCATCGCCTCACTCAGGATCGTTTCATCCCCCTGGGTGAAGATCGGCGCTGCTCCCGGCACAGCCCGGATGGAGGGCCAATCGCAGCTATCCGGGTAGCCCGCATCATCTGGTGAGCAGCCCTGATCGCGCGGCTGGTTTGGATTGCCGGTGTTGTCCACATTGATCAGAAACTTGTACTCCGGGATTGGGTCTCCCAAAGTGACCGGGCCACCTGGGTGGTTGGGCTCAGAGCGAGCGCTCTGAACGCGCAAGGTAAGCATGTTCGTGGTGGCCGTTTGCGCTTTTGCCCTTTGTACTTGCGCCGGGCGATAGACGCCAAGCGACGTTGCCAGCAGAAACATCACCATTAACAGGCGGGCAAAAATTTGCCAACGCCCCCGCCTCTGCAATGAATTACCTGGAAGCTTGCTCATACAATTTTCCTCCTCTCAGTATCCGAAAAGACATCAATTAGGTTGAGATGATGGCTGTCATACATTTTGTCTAATTCCTCCTCTTTTCTATAAAGCCAGATGAAAACTAAGGATCAAGGATCCTGGATAAATCCGATCAGCTCGGTAGGATGATGGATAAACACGTCACGATGTTTATAGATATGGAGCTGATTGTCCCTGGCATCAATCTGGATAATCAGCAGACCTGGCCGGGTGGTCAGCAAACTGGCAAGAAATTCTTCATTCACCAGGTCGTCACCCTGCAGGATGACCACATCTGCCTGGTTTTGCCGAATTGCTTTCACCAAACCAGACCGGTCCTTGATGGGAAGGCTGACCAAATCCAGGTCATCGGCGGTGGAAAGAATTCGTTCTACCCCTGCATCCAGGATGTTCGAGTTGGTTTGAGCTAGAAGGCACTTGATCATGACAGCTATGCTCCAGAGACAGGGTTGTGTCAGGCTAAAGATACAACATGTTCCAAAAGCCGTCTATCCACCATCATAGACAAAAAAGGTATAAAAAAGGGCCATTTCTGGAATGGCCCTTAAGGAAAAAGTGCTAATCCTTGATTAACACTTCGCTTAATTTGAACTAATTTCCGTGCATGGAACAGGCTGTCTGGAAACCTGCCTGAGTTCCAAACCTGTGGCAGGTTTCAGGTCAACAAAAAAGAGCATGCCAGACCAGCAAGCAAGACGTTATTTGCCAACCAGCTTCATCCGGCGAGCCAGATCCACCGCTTCACGCCGATTGTGAACTTCCAGCTTAGACAGGATGCTGTGCATATGGTGTTTGACAGTGTTTTCCGATATGTAGAGTTTTTGGGCAATCTCTCGGTTGGAAGCGCCGCTCAACAGCTCACGCAGGACATCCAGCTCACGGTCGCTCAACAGGGCCAGGTTTTTCTTACTTTCGTCCAGCGGGCGATCACGCGAAAGCTCCGCCATCAGGCGGGTGGTCATCTTGCGGGATAGGACCGCCTCTCCCTCCTGAAGGCCACGCAGCGAGTTAACCAGCTTAGAAATGGGGACATTTTTGAGCAGATAGCCTTTTGCCCCGCTGCGAACGGCTGCCAGAAGTTTGTCATCGGCTTCGTACACGGTTAAGAAAACGATCTTGCAATCCGGCAGCTTCTGCAAGATTGCGTCGGATGCCTCGTCGCCGCTGCCATCCGGCAGGCTGAAGTCCATGAGCACCACATCGGGTTGTTGCTCATACGCTTGAAGAATCGCTTCGCGCACCGAGCCTGCCTGCGCCACCACGCTCATGTCAGGCTCAGAGTTCAAGAGACCCGCTAATCCTTCTCGAAACAACACATGGTCGTCAACAATCATGATTCGCATGGAATATTTTCCTGAACAAGATCAGCAGAGCTCCCGTATGTTGCAATTCACTCATTGAGGTACGATGTGGTCGGCAGCCACATCTCGATATGCGTGCCACAGCCTGGCGTCGTTTCAATTGTCATCCGACCGTTGCAAGCCTGGAGTCGCTCTTGCATGATATCCAATCCAAAATGGCGGCCTTTTTGGATCAATTGCTGGTTAAATCCCTGACCATCGTCGTCAATCTTAATCGTGAGATCTTCAGCGCCCCAATCGATTGCAACACTCATCTTACAGGCTCCAGCATGTCTCTCAATGTTATAGAAAGCTTCTTTGGCTGCAAAATAAATCTGGCGCACAATTTTCACCGGCAAATGGCGGCTCTTCCCCCTGCAGGTGTGAGAAAATTCAAGACCAGCGCGCTTGGCAACCATCTGGCCATGCACTTCAAGCAGTTCGCACAATTTCAGGCGAGCGTCATCGTCCTGGTGCAAAATCGCCAGCGCACCGCGCACCAGCTCGTAGGATTCATCCGCCACTATGCGCATTTGCTCCACATCAGGTTTAATCACCTGCAGATCATGAAATCCATTGTCTCGAGCAAACTGATCCAGCTTAAGATGCAAATAACCCAGGTTCTGGCCCAATGTGTCGTGCAGATCGCGGGCAATCATGAGCCGCTCCGCCCGAGCAGCATTCGCCAGATCGCTCATCCGGCGAGCCTTTTGCTCTCGCGCAGTTTCCAATGCGCTTGCAATTTCAACGCTATTCCCGCTCAGGATCATCGACTGCTCCGCACTGATCTCTTTTCCCTTGGGAAGCGCAAAACCGAGCATCGCATTCAAGGCAGAGCCATAGTAGATCGGCAAGCAGTACACATTCTCCTCGGCCACCATGGAGTTTCGGGCAGCAAACACGCAGGCTTGCAGACATGTCTCGGTCGAAGAAGAATGCAAGGGGCAAGAGCCGCACTCCGGCGGTGGATTCATCGAAGTTGAGCGATAAGAAGTACCTTCTTCAGGCGTCCAGACTGCCTCAACCTTGAGAGCAGAAAAATCATCATCATAGATCTGCAGCCAAGACCGGATGACTGGAGCAATAGACGACGGATATTGGACAACTTGATCAACCAGCTCGTCCCATTCCTTTGCCTCGGCTAATTGAAGGATCAGACGATTTTTCTCATTGAGCAGGCTCACGGCCCGATTTTTTTCGGCTATGGCCCCCAACAACGCCTCATACATTAATAAAGCAATGCCCAATGGCGTTGCAAACAGCACAATCTCCAGCAGCATATCACCCGAAATCTGGCCGCCGACAATCAGATGCTCTTTCAGCTCAAGAAAGATGTAGCCAGACACCAACAGCCCAAAGATTAACCAACGCCATCTCAGAAAGCCGTGGCCTTGTAGGGCATAATCCCGAAAAGAAGATTGTACATTCATGATCCACCCGCTTCCCCAAAACCAACCCAATAATGGCCATGTCTAATGGATTATAAAGGCATAAGTGTCGATATTATTATACAATATTTGCATAAAAGTCTGGTATTTATCCAGATTCCGCCTACGCCTGGCCAATTGGCCAGGTCTGATCGCTTCATTGTGGAATAAACCTGCTGCCAGCCTGGTGCCGTGCAGAGCCGGTAGATAAACGCTTCAATCAAACTACCGCGTTCAAGAAATCCACCGTGCAGCCTGGACCGCGCCGGAGAAGGTCCATTGGGGATCCATCGCCACCCTGCCCGTCAGGCAATCAAGGCTCGTAGGAAACCTTAGGCTTTTTCTTCAACACCAGGGTTCCCGTGCTGAGCGCCATCGCTGCCCCGCTGACTGCCGTTTCCAGGGCCGCCCGCGCCACCCGGGTCGCATCCAGGACGCCCGCTGTTCGAGCTTCAACCAGATCACCGCCAAGCACATCATAACAATAGCCGGAGCCGGCTTCCTTGAGATCCGACAGAATCACCCCGGGCGCCGGCACACCCGCGTTTTGCAGGATCCGCGCCATTGGGGCTTCCAGCGCTCTGGCAACAGCTCGGACGCCGAGGGCTTCGTCTTCTGCCAGGCCGCGAGTCGTCTCAAGCGCTGCCGGGATGCAATGGATGTAAGCCGCGCCGCCGCCTGGCAGCACGCCATCTTCATACGCCGCGCGCACGACCCTGACCCCCTGCACAACTCGATTATGAAGGTAATCCCGCTCAGCCTGGGTGTAAGCGCCAATTTTCAGGACACACATTTTATCGGACAGCCGGCCGAGGCGCATCTCAAGCTCAGGGCGTCCATCGTCCCCCAAGGGCAGCGCCTCCAATCGACTGTACAGGGTATCAATCTGATCAAAAACCCGGTCAGGATCCCCAGCGCCGCCCACCACCAGCAGACTTTCCGAGCCGGCTTCTGCCCGGCGCGCCCGGCCCAGATCCTCGGCTCGGACAGATTCAAGCTTGCGCCCGGTCTGGGGCGAGATCAATGTTGCGCCCGTCAACAAGGCCAGGTCGGCCAGGTCAGCATGGGCTTTCTCCCCCGCCCGCTCCAGGCCGAATGGGATGATCTTGATGACCGTTCGCTGGTTTGTGGCAGACAGGAGGTTCAATGCTTTGCCCTCAACTTTGTGCGCCACCAAAAGCAGGTGCGGCGGCTGAACCAGCGAAATCAGTTCCAATGCCGGGCGCACATGGTCGATGGATGAAATGTTGCCGTCGTACAGGACGACCTGCGGCTCGGCCAGGATTGCCTGCGCCGTGGTATGCGAATTGATAAAAGCGGGGGAGGATAGTTTGCCTTTCCATAACCCGCCTTCCAGATACTGGCGCTGCAGGTAAGGCGCAAGGTAATCTTCCACGCTCACATGAGCAAGCGGCCCCAGCAGGTGGAAAACCTCACCGATCATGTCGCTCAGCGCCGGCTCGCCGGTGACCCCAAATGCTACTGCGGCCAGGCCTTGTTGATCCTGAACAGGCTGGCTCAATTCATCCAGGCGGTCGAGTGCTGCCTGGACGCCCACTTTTAATCCCTTTTGCACCAGAACTGGATTTGCGCCGGCGGCAACGTATCTCAGGGCATTCGAAAGCATTGCCTGGGCAAGAACCGCGACCAGCGCGCCACCATCCCCAACCCGGTCGCGCATCCGCCAGACCAGGTTGCGCAGCAACATGGCGCCCACATTTTGACGTGGGTCGGGAAGCTCCGTGACCCGACGGGCTATGGTTGCTGCATCGGTGAGCAATTCCGGGCGAGGCTGCAGGTCCGTCGACGCATAAACAATCCCCTGGGTGGGCCCGAATGTGACGGCCAACAGGTCGCTCAGGCTGTCAAAGCCCAATTTGAGTTGTTGGATTGATTCTGGATAATTTATAACCGCAGGTTGTCTCATGAACAAAACCAAATTTGTGATTTATCTTGACAGAGAAGCACGAATATTATACAATAAAAAAACCTAATTATTTATTCACTTTGAATAATTAATTACCCAAAATTGACCCATTTATATCAGATCAATGGCTGAGCAAACCTTTTTGGGCAGCAATATCAGTCTGGTTAAGATGCACAACCTGCAGGCTATTCTGCTCAGTTTGCTGCATGAAAAGCAGCTTTCCCGAGTTCAGCTTGCCCAAAAGACCTCCCTATCCAACACAACCATCACCAACCTGATTGCAGAAATGATGGACCAGGGGATTGTAACGGAGGAAGGCACCCAGTTCACCCATGAACCCCGTTCCGTGGGTCGCCCGCGCACGGCGCTGCGCTTGGTGCCCGAAGCTCGGTTTGCCGTCGGCGTCCATATCGGCATCGGCCTGTTCCGGGTGGCGGTTGTGAATCTGTTTGCCGAGCCCCTGTGCGGAAACATTGTTGACTTTGACCCAGAAACCCCTGCCGAGGAGGTTCTTGACCAGATTGCCAGCCACATAGAGCGGACCATTGCCGAAAGCCAGGTGGACCGCGGGAAAATCCTGGGGGTTGGCGTGGGGGCTTCGGGGCTGGTGAACTTCCAGACAGGGGTGAACCTGGTTGCGCCCAACCTGGGTTGGCGCGATGTCCCCATCCGGAACTTGCTGGAAGAGGCTCTTACTTTGCCGGTCATCGTGGATAACAATGTGCGCGCCATGGCGCTGGGTGAGGCATTTTTTGGCGCCGGGCGGGGGGTTGATTCGCTGAGCTTTGTGTATGGGCGCACCGGCGTTGGCGCAGGCTTTGTGTTCGGCGGCAACGTATTCAGAGGCAGCAACACCGGAGCCGGCGAGATCGGGCATACGATTATCATCCCCGAAGGCGGCGAAGCCTGTCGATGCGGCAAGCGCGGCTGCCTGGAAACCCTGGTCTCTGAGACCGTGATCCTGCGCGAAGCCAAAGAAATTGCTCGCCGGAACCCGACCGGAGTACTTGCCCGGCATATGAAACAGGCCTCTGACATGCACATGATCGAGCAAGTGTTCAATGCCGCCCGCCAGGGCGATCTCGAAACACGGCAGATGATTGAAACCCGCGCCTGTTATCTGGGCATCGCTTTGGCAAACCTGGTCAACTTGCTGAACCCAGAATTGATCCTGCTGGGCGGGATGTTTGCGCAAGGGTACGATCTGATCCTACCGGTAGCTGCGCAAACCATGCGCGAGACTGCTTTTGCTGGATTGGGCGAGAAAGTGCGCGTCCAAACCACCAGCTTCGGCTGGCGCGCCGGAGTGATCGGCGCATCAGCCCTGGCGCTCCAGCGCTACTTCTATCAGCAGGCTTTCAATTTGCCGGTTAACAGCTTTTCTTAGGCAAGGACTGGACATGGAACCCTACCGGATTGCGTTTCTACCGCTCGCCCGTACCACCTTCGACATCCCGCTGGCCGAAGAAGTCACTCGGCAGGCGCACCAGGCGCTCAGATCGGCGGGATTTGAATTGTATGAAGCGGGAAAACTCATCACCGACCTGGATACAGCCCAAACGATTGGACGAAAGCTCTCTGCCGAGCCGGTCGATTTGGCGCTGGTCTTCCAGGCGACCTTTGCTGACAGCACCATGGTCACCACCCTGGCTGAAGCCATTGATGCGCCGCTCTTCCTGTGGGCGATTCCCGAAGCCTTCAGCGGAGGGCGTCTGCGCCTGAACTCCCTTTGCGGGATCAACCTGGCCGGCCACGCCCTGACCTTGCGCAATCGAGACTACGCCTACGCGTACGCCCCATCCAAAGACCCCGAAACCATCGGCCAGATCCGGTCGCTGGCTGCGGCCGGCAGGCTGCGCCGGCAACTGCACTCCGCTCGCCTGGGGGTAGTTGGCGAGCATCCGGCAGGGATGGATTCCTGCCATCTGGACGCGCCGCTGCTCGAAGCGCGCCTGGGGGTCCAAATCCGCCGCATCTTGCTTGAGGAAGTTTTTGCCCGCGCCCGCCAGATCCCACAAGACCGCCTGGCTGATGTCCGCACCGCCCTGGATACCCGCCTGGATAAACTGGCCGATCTGGATCAAAAGCCTCTGGCTGGTTCGCTGAGCGTTTACCAGGCCCTGAAAGAGATTGCCCTCCAGGAAAAGCTGGATGGCCTGGCTGTGCGCTGCTGGCCGGAGTTCTTCACCGAGTTGGGTTGTGCCGCCTGCGGAGCTATGTCTCTTCTAAGCGACGGTTTCAATGGGCAATCGCCGATCCCATGTAGCTGCGAAGCGGACATCAATGGCACGGTCACCCAGCTCATCTTGCAATGGCTGGCCAGCGCCGATGCGCAGAAAGAGCACCCAGCATTCGGCACCGACATTGTGGCCATGGATTTTGAAAAAGATCAGATCGCCATCTGGCACTGCGGGCTTGCGCCGCTCTCCATGGCCGATCCAACCGTCCAACCGCGTGGCGGCATCCATTCCAACCGGCGCGTCCCCCTGGTCATGGAATTCCCGCTCAAGCCAGGGCAAGTCACCATCGCCCGTCTGAGCCAGGCCACCGGCGAGCTGCGCCTGGTGCTGGGCCTGGGCGAGATGATCCAATCGCCGCCACCCTTCTCGGGCACTTCGGGCGTTCTACGCCTTGAAATCCCTGCCCGCCAGTTCTTCGATCAGCTCCTCCAGCAAGGCCTGGAACACCACATCTCGCTCGTCTATGGAAATTATCTGGCGTCCCTGGCAGCTTTTGCCAACCTGGTGAATTTGCCTGTGCTCAGACTATCATCATTGCCAGATTGAAAACCATTGTTGTTAAGGAAAGGAGGTGAACGTTATAATATAACCATCCTAAAGACAAAGTCCAAACCGGTTACACACACGTATACGTATCTATTCAGGAGGCGAAAGATGGAAAACAAATTTTCACGGCGCGAGTTCTTAAAGATAGGCGCCACCGGCGCTGCTGCCGCCATATTGGCTGGCTGCGCCCCTGCAGCAACCCAAGCCCCAGCCGAGACGGCCGCCCCGGCGGTCACCACGGCCCCGTTGGTCACCGAGCCGCCGAAGGCACCCGTTACGGTCGACTTTCTGGCCTGGGGTGACAATGCCGATATTCCAGCCTGGGAAAAACTCTCCACGATGTACATGGAGCAGAATCCCAATGTAACCGTTAACGTCACCACCGTTGCCGACCCCAATGCGAACTACTATCCCAAGCTGCAGACCGCCATCGCAGGCGGCACGCCTCCGGATGTGGCTTCCTTCCAGGGCTGGGAGTGGCAGACCTACGCGGACAAGGACCTGCTTGCCCCCATCGGTGAGTTGGTGACCCGCGATGGGTTTGAAGATGTTTACCCGTCGGCTGTAAAAAGCGTGATGGACAGCACCACCCGTAACGGCAAGATATACCTGATCCCGCTGCAACTGGCGACGATGCTGATGTTCTACGCCAAGAAGCCCTTCGATGACGCCGGTGTGGCCTACCCGACCGACGACTGGACTTTCGACGAATTCATGGAAAAAGCCCAACAGGTCACCAAGCTGGATGGCGATAACAAGATCTATGGCCTGCAGGCCAACGGCAGCTGGTTCCGTGACATCGGCTGGATCCGCGGCACGGGTAAAACCGAGTTCGACTCGATCATCGACCCGAAGAAGGCGCAGTTCAGCCAACCCGAGATCGTGGATATCGTCCAGAAGATGGCTGTGGACGTTTACTACACCATGAAAATTGCCCCCACCCCAGCCGATCTTTCCGCTGGCGCCAACCAGTTCCAAAACGGCACCGTCGGCATGAAGTATGAGGGTCCGTGGTGGTTCGGCCAGATGAACAGCCCCGACCTGCGCGCCGAGAACAAGCAGATCGAATTCGACGTCGTCTTGATGCCCAAGATGGCCGACGCAAGCCGCCCGCACCGTGGCTGGGCCGAAGGCGTGGCCTTGCTGAAAGGCGATAACGTGGAAGAGGCCTGGAAGTTCGCCAGCTTCATGGCCAGCGAAGAAGGCGACAAAATCTATGCCGAGATCACCGGCCGCATGCCCAACCGGTTCTCGTTGCTCGAAAGCTTCTGGGTGCCCACCGTAGAGGAAAAGTTCCAGTTCAAGAACGCCAAGGCGTTCATTTCAGCTCTGAAAAACTCTCAGGTGGACGTAGTCGGCGGCCTGCCGCGCAGCAAGATGTGGGCCGAGACCGTCAAGCCCGTCGGCTGGGATCCAATGATCAATGGCAGCGCTTCCGCTGCAGATGCCCTCGCCGCCGTGGATAAAGAGCTTCAGGTGAAGCTGGACGAATACTGGGCTTCGATTTAGCCCTCTTGCAGATAGTAGCCTGGGAGATATTGCGCTCGGTGCGCAATATCTCCCATTTTGAAAAGAGGTGCGCATGGCCACACAAACCTTCGGTCGATTCAGACGCCCCAGCAAAAGTCAATTGCGTGAATGGGGTGCTGGCTACTTCTTCGCTTCGCCCTTCATCATCGGCTTTTTGGTTTTCACCGCTTTTCCAATGATCTACTCCATTTGGTTGGCATTCCATAAGTGGGATCTGCTCACCCCGCCAAAATATGTGGGCTTCGACAACATTGTGAAAATGATCCGCGATCCCGTTGCCAACCTGAGCCTGTACAACAGCGCCTATTACACCATCCTGGCTGTGCCACTGCAATTGGTTATCTCCTTTGGCCTGGCGCTGGCCCTCACCCAGCCGCTCAAGATGCGCGATCTATATCGAGCCGGTTTTTACCTGCCGATCATTGTCCCCCTGGTCGCCAGTGCGGTCGTCTGGCAGCGCGTTTTCAGTCCAGATTATGGCATTTTGAATGAGTTCCTGGGCTGGTTTGGGGTGCCCCAACAGAAATGGCTCTTTGAGCCATCTCTGGCCAAGCCGGCCTTTATCTTCATGTCCTTTTGGATGATCGGCCGTCAGATGGTGATCTTTATCGCCGGACTGGGGAACATCCCTGAAACGCTTTACGAGGCCGCCAGCCTGGATGGTGCAGGCTGGTGGACCCGTCTCTTTAAAGTCACCATCCCCTTGATGACCCCTCTCATCTTCTACAACATGGTAATTGCTATTGTAAATTCCTTCCAGATGTTCATCCCCGCCCTGATCATGACCCAGGGTGGGCCGCAAAACGCCACACTCTTCTCTGTCTTGAACATCTATCGCCAGGGTTTCGAGTATTTCAACATGGGATACGCCGCTGCCCTGGCCTGGGAGTTCTTCCTGATCGTGGTGGGCTTTACCATCGCCCAGTTCATTGCTTCCGAGCGCTGGGTGTATTACGAGCAGTAGGAGGTATAGGATGACCATTGAACAGACCAAATCCGCACCTGCTCAAGAAACTACCACCCGCCTGCCGTTGATAAAACCAGGCACGAAGCGCGTCTTCGGCCTGAGCGTCTTGCAGGTCGTTATGACAATCGTCCTGATCACCTTCCTGGTGCCAACACTCTGGATGGTCTCTTCGTCTCTGAAAGCCTCCACGGAGATCTTTGTCCACCCCATGGTCTGGATTCCCCGCAGCCCGCAGTGGAAAAATTACCTCGAAATATTTAGAGTATTACCATTTGGCAAGTTTGCCTGGAACACCTTTGTCGTCACCGGGCTGGCCGTTCTGGGCACCGTGGTTTCTTCAATGATGTGCGGTTATGCCTTTGCCCGCCTGCGCTGGCCTGGGCGCCAGTTCTTCTTCGGTTTGATGATCGCCACCATGCTTCTCCCCGAGGTCATCACCCTGGTGCCCCGGTTCTTGATCTTCCGCCAGCTGAATTGGATCGACACTTTCTACCCGCTCATTGTGCCCTACTGGCTGGGAGCCACCGCCCTGTATATCTTCCTGGTGGTGCAGTTCCTGCGCGGCATCCCAATGGAGCTGGAAGAAGCTGCCCTGATCGATGGCGCCAGCCGCATTCAGATCCTAACCCAGATTTTGCTCCCGCTCTCAAAACCGGTGATTGCAACCATCGCGGTTTTCGCCCTGATCCAGCATTACAATTCTTTCCTCGAACCGTTGATTTACCTGAACAGCATGGATAAATGGACCCTCGCCCTGGGCATCCGCGCCCTGAATGACTCGAACGTCCAACACTGGGAGTGGGTCTTCTCATCCGGCACCCTGATGCTCGCCCCAGTGCTGATCGTCTTTATCTTTGCCCAAAGGTACTTCATCCAGGGCATCACCATGACCGGATTTGGAGGCCGTTAAGCGCTCAAAATCTTGAGCCGAAATAACTTATTCATCGAACCTTGCAGGCGAACGGCCCCTGGCCAGGAGCTTGTGCATTTTCACTTTGTGTTTTACTCGGAGGTCACATGAAATTCTTTCTCGATAGCGCACACGTCCACGAGATTGCCCACGCGATTGAGATGTGGGATCTGGACGGTGTCACAACCAATCCACGCCACGTCCAGGCTTCGGGAAAACCATTCTTAAAGGTTGTCAAGGAGATAGGTGATCTCTTTGCCGGGACCGATAAAACTGTTTCGGTGGAAGTAAATCCCCACCACAATGACTACAAGGCAATGGTGGAAGAAGGGCAGAAACTGGCAGCCATAAGCCCAAATTTCGTCATCAAACTGCCAGCCACCGAAGCTGGCTTCAAAGCGGTGGCGTCCCTGAAGGAAAAGGGCATTCGCACCAACCTGACCCTGGTGTTCTCCGCCGTCCAGGCCCTGCAGGCCATGCGCATGGGGGCTTATTACGTCTCGCCCTTCATTGGCTGGAAAGAGTCGAACGCTGAAGAAGTTTTTAACCTGATCCAGGACATTGTCGCCATCCGCGACAACTATCAATTTTCCACCGAGGTTCTGGTGGCAGCGGTGCGCAACGGTCGGCAGATCGCTGATGCCGCGGTGACCGGCGCTGATATCGTCACCGCCGGGTTCGCCGTCTATCAGGAAGCTTTTGACCATCCCTACACTCAGATGGGACTTGGGCGATTCATCAGTTTCTGGGACAAGACCCCTTACGAGTAAGCCCGTATGCTGTTTGAACAGGAATTTGTCAAGCTTCAAGAAGGATTTCGCCAGGTCGCCGCGCTCAGCCTGACCAGGCCAGAAAGCCAAACCGCCTGGTTTGATACGGATGAAGGCCCTTTGGAAGTCAGCGCTTACGCGCCAGGAATCCTGCGTTTGCGGATCCAGAAAAAGGACCTGCCCGACTACGGGTTTTTAGCCTCAGATCCTGAGAATATGAACGCCGCCATTGTGGCGGGTGAAGGGAAATATCGCTTTCAGGCTGGTCCGCTGACCCTGGAGATTGAACCTCAACCCATGCGCTTGCGCCTGCTGGACGGCACCCAGTTGCTGCTTGAATCGGTAACAGACCGCACGATTCAGGGAAATCTGCGCTTTGCCCCGTTTGCCTACAAACCGGATGAATGGCTGGTCAGCCTGGCGCTGCGCAGCCACGAAGCCATTTATGGCCTGGGTGAAAAATTTGGCCCTTTAAACCGCCGCGGCCAGTTGGTGACCAGTTGGGACCGGGATGCAACCGGCGTCAACGCCGAAATCTCCTATAAGAACACCCCATTCGCCTGGAGCAGCCAGGGCTGGGGTCTTTTCGTTAACACCCCGGCACGGGTCACCCACGGCGTTGGCTACGCCCCCTGGTCGCATCGCAGCTACATCTTGAAGATTGAAGAGCCAAACCTGGACCTGTTCCTGATCGCGGCTAAAACCCCGGCCCAGATTCTGGAGAAATACACCTGGCTCACCGGCCGCGCCCCGCTGCCGCCGCTGTGGAGCTATGGCTTGTGGCTGTCTCGGGCCTATTACAAGACTGCCGACGAGCTGCTCGAAGTTGCTCACAAGCTCCGCCAGCGCCGCATCCCCTGCGATGTGATCACTCTGGATGGGCGCGCCTGGCACAAATCCGAGACCCGCTTCGACTTTTCCTGGGATCCCGAGCGCTACCCAGACCCGGCAGGTTTCATCCGCCAGCTCGCCGATCTCAACCTGCGTCTGTGCCTCTGGGAGTACCCCTATCTCTCTACCCGCAACCCACTCTTCGCCGAGCTAGACGCCCGCAAATTCTTTCTCTCCAACCCAGATGGTTCAACCTACATCCATCGTTGGTTCCCCCCGCCGATGGATACAATTGTCCCTCATTTGCAGCCTTCCGGGATCTTCGACTTCACGAACCCTGAAGCCTATGCCTGGTTCCGAGACGCTCACAAGCCCCTGTTTGAGATCGGCGTCGCTGTGATGAAACCCGATTATGGCGAGGCAGTCCCCGAAGATGTGGTTGGCTTCAACCAGGATCGCGGCCTTCGGCTGCACAATGCTTATGCCTTGCTCTACAACCGCTGCGCGTTCGAAGCCTCCCAACTCTATGGGGATGGCATGGTCTGGTCGCGAGCCGGCTGGACCGGCAGCCAGCGCTACCCTATCCAATGGGGCGGTGACCCCCAGGGGGACTGGGAAGGGCTGGCAGGCAGCCTCCGCGGCGGCCTGTCCTGGGGGATGAGCGGTGCCCCGTTCTACGCGCATGATGTGGGAGGGTTCTATGGCAACCTGTCGACTTCGGGGGTCCTTGGAGAGGGGATGCCCGAGCCCGAGCTCTACATCCGTTGGGCCCAGGCAGGGATTCTGTCCTCCCATACCCGCTTCCATGGCACCAGCCCGCGTGAGCCTTGGGAGTTCCCCGGCCAAACCGAAGAGATCATCCGCAAGTGGCTGGGCTTTCGCTACCGGTTGATCCCCTATTTGCAGGAATGCGCCCTGGAAGCCCACCGTAGCGGGATGCCCGTTATGCGGGCCATGCCACTGGCATTCCCAGAGGACCCGCTGGCATGGGGCTTCGACACCCAGTATATGCTTGGCCCAGCCTTACTGGTTGCCCCGATCCTGCGCCCGGGCGGCGAAGTGAAGGTTTACCTGCCAGCGGGAAACTGGTACGACCTATGGAGCGGGGAAAGGTTGGAGGGAGCTCGAATCGTCGACTGGGTAGTGCCCATTGATCGCTACCCGGTCTTTGGCCGGGAAAAACAATCGCTCAGCCTGGGACCAGCGGTGCAGCACACCGGTGAGCTCCAGGGCAACATTCCCATTGAACAGGTGATGTTCTTCGGTGAGCGCATTCAACCCATTCTATAGGTCACTCCAATGGGACGATTTGTTTCATGTAAAGTCTCAGGTCATCCATTTGGCCTGATACTGATCACTTATCAGATAAGGAGAACATTATGAAGTACGGAATATTGATTCACGAGGCAGACGACGACGTCGGCGTCGCTGTGATGGATCTCAAAGCAGGGGACGAAATCGGCGCGGCTACCCTGGAAGGCCAGCCGGTTGGCACCGTGAAGATCGTCCAGGATATTCCCTTGGGTCACAAGGTCGCTATGCGCTCTCTGGCTCAAGACAAGCACGTGATTGAATACGGGCGGGCAATCGGGCGCGCCACCCAGGCCATTGATCGCGGCGCTCATGTTCACGTCCACAATCTCAAGACCCTCAGGTGGTAGCCATGTCAGCTAAAGAACTCCATTTCGAAGATTACCAGCTCACCGGATACCGGCGGGCAAACGGCAAGGTGGGCATCCGTAACCATGTGTTGATCTTGCCGGTGGACGATATCTCCAACGCAGCCGCTGAGGGCGTTGCGCGCCTGATTCGCGGCACAATGGCTTTGCCGCACCCCTACGGGCGGCTGCAGTTTGGGGAAGATTTGGACCTGACCTTCCGGACCTTGATTGGAACCGGGCGTAACCCCAATATCGCCGCGGTCATTGTGATTGGCATTGAGCCAAACTGGACCGATTACATTGTTCAGGGCATTGCCGAGACCGGCAAGCCGGTCGCCGGCTTCAGCATCGAACGATCGGGAGATCTGAAGACGATCGAGATGGCATCTCGCAAAGCCAAAGAGTTCGTCCACTGGGCCACCGAGCTGCCGCGCGAACCGATCAAGATCAGCGAGATGACCCTTTCCACCAAATGCGGCGAGTCCGATACCACCAGCGGCCTGGCCTCCAACCCGACCATCGGGCGGGTCTTTGAGCGCCTGGAGAAGATGGGTGCGACCCTGATCTTTGGCGAGACCAGCGAAGTCACTGGCGCGGAGGACAAGATCGCCGAGCGCTGCGCCACCCCAGCCGTGCGCGACGAATTCATGCGCACCTTCCAGGCTTACCAGGACTTTATTAACTCCCAGGACGCCGACCTGCTCGGCTCCCAGCCCACCCAGGGAAATATCCGTGGCGGCCTTACCACCATTGAAGAAAAAGCTCTTGGCAACGTCGAAAAGATGGGCCGATGCACCGTCCAATCGGTGCTTAAACCGGCTGAAGAGCCCAAGGGCCCCGGCCTGCACTTCATGGATTCGTCCAGCGCAGCGGCCGAAATGGTCACCTTGTGCTGCGCTGCCGGCTCTGTGGTCCATTTCTTCACCACCGGCCAGGGCAACATCATTGGCAATCCGATTCTCCCGGTCATCAAGCACTCTGCCAATCCCCTCACCGTAGAGACCATGTCTGAACATATCGATGTTGACCTCACCGGCTTGCTCCGCTTTGAATACAACCTGGATGGCGCCGCCGACCGAGCGATGGCCATGCTTGCCCGCACTATCAACGGCCGCCTGACCAGCGCCGAGACCCTGCGCCACGACGAGTTTGTGATTACCAAGCTTTACCGCAGCGCCTAGTGTCTGCTTCAGGGGATTTTGGACAGCCAGCTTTCCAAAATCCCCTGAGCTTATTTCATCCCGATGAAAACTTACTCTTTGCCCTACGGAAAGACCAGCCTGGCGTTCAACCTGCCCGATGATATTCAGGCAGAGATCATCCTTCCACCTGAGATCCCCCCTGCTCCAGATCCGCAGGCGTCGGTTGCGCAGGCCCTGGATCATCCAGTCGGCGGGCGGCGGTTGGAGGATTTCCGAGGGGTGAAGTCGGTTGCCATTGCGATCAACGACAAGACACGCCCAGTGCCCCACCATCACTTGCTTCCCCCGCTGCTGAAGCGCCTGGAGGCCCTGGGCCTTTCACCTCAGGCGATCCAATTGCTGGTCGCCACCGGCACCCACCCCCCCATGTCCGTGGAAGAATTTTCCATGGTCCTGCCCTCGGCGATACTGGAACGCTACCCGGTGCTCTGCCATGACGCCCGCGACGAGCCAAATCTAGTCTACCTGGGGCAGACGCCTAACGGCACCCCGGTCTGGATCAACCGGGTTTTCGCCCAGGCAGAACTGCGGATTGTCGTCGGCAACATCGAGCCGCACCAGTTCCAGGGGTTTTCAGGAGGGGTAAAAAGCGCCGCCATCGGTCTGGCCGGGTTGCAGACCGTCAACCATAACCATGCGATGATGACCCACCCCAAATCCCGGCTGGGTGAATATGAGGACAACCCCGCCCGCCAGGATGTGGAGGCCATCGGTGAGCGGATTGGCGTCCACTTTGCGCTGAACGCCATTCTGAACCAACACAAGCAGATCGTCCAGGCGTTGGCCGGAGAGCCACACCTGGTGATGCAGGCAGGGATCCCGTTAGCACGGCAGATCTGCCAGGTCCAGGTGCCCGCACCATACGACCTGCTCATTGTCTCCGCTGGGGGGCATCCCAAAGACATCAACCTTTACCAGGCGCAAAAGGCTCTTTACCACGCCTGCCTGGTCACCCGCCCAGGCGGGGGCGTCATCCTGGCAGCCGCGTGTATTGAAGGGACTGGCAGCCAGAGCTATGAGAAATGGATGGAAGGGAAAACATCTTTCCAGCAGGTATTTGAACAGTTCCAGGCTGAGGGATTCCGGGTCGGCCCACACAAAGCCTACCAAATCGCCCGCGATGCCTCCACCGTGGACCTGCGCTTCCTGTCTGAGCTTGCCCCAGATTTCGCCCGCAAGCTGCTGCTGAACCCAGTCCAGGATTTGCAGGCTGAGATTGACGCCTGCTTGGCCCGCCTGCCCAAAAACGGACGGGTCGGCATTTTGCCGCGCGCCTCCACCACCATCCCCTACCTGATGGTCTAAAATCCCCGCTTCGTCATTGATGCAACAGGGGCTGTCCAATAATAAGACTTGGACAGCCCCAGATATTCCAGTGATACTTACGCTTCAGCCATATCTTTACCTGCGCGACTCGAACGCATCGAAGTAGTATGTCCCCCGGGTGGTGGTATCCATCCCCA
>CAZDAU010000003.1:0-28475 GCA_964503625.1 uncultured Anaerolinea sp. | reverse complement strand
CGCCATCCGTGGCGCTTGAGCTCCACTTCGACAGATCCCCGCTCTCGAACCCGTCTCCAAAGATCAGGTCCGGCATCACCGTCAGGCTGACCGTGGCAGGGTTCGAGTTGTCCGTCGCGTCGTTGGCTGCATAGGTGAAGCTGTCTGCACCGCTGTAACCGGCGTCCGGGGTGTACGTGAACGAGCCGTTCGCATTCAGCACCAGCGTCCCGTGGGATACGCTGGTGGCCAGGACTGCAGACAGCGCCGTGCCTTCCATATCCGTGTCGTTGGCCAGCACGCCGGGCGCAGCCACGCTCAGCGCCTGCCCTTCCACGGTCATGTAACTATCGTCCACTGCGACCGGCGGATCATTGACCGGGTCCACCGTGATCGTCACCGTGGCCACGTTTGAGTCGACCCACCCGTCATTTGCTTGATAGGTGAAGCTGTCAACACCATTGTAGTTCGCATCCGGTGTATAGGTCAGGTTCGGTGCAACACCGGTCAGTGACCCGTGGGCGGGCCCATTCACCACTGAGTAGCTCAGTGGATTCCCATCCGGGTCCGTTGCAGATAGGGTTACTGCCGCTGGTGTGTCTTCGCCAGTCGTCACAACCAGATCCAGAGCCACCGGAGCAAGGTTAACTTCATTCACTATGATTGTGATCGTCTCGCAGTCTGTGAGCAAGCCATCACCAACACACACATCAAAGGTGTAGCTACCGGGGCCTTGCGCCTCCGCCGGCGTCCAACTGAAGACGCCTGTAACTGGGTCGATGCCCGCCCCTTCCGGAGCTCCAACCAGGCTGAAGGTCAACGCGTTGGCCGGCAGATCCACATCCGTCGCGGTGGCGGTAAAGGTCAGCTCCGCCATTTCATCTGCAGACTTGTCGCCGACCAGGTCGAGTACCGGGGCGTCGTTGACCGGCTCCACCGTGATCGTCACTGTGGCCACGTTCGAGTCGACTGCCCCATCGTTGGCCACATAAGTGAAGCTATCCAGCCCATGATAGTTGAGATCGGGTGTATAGGTGAACGAGCCATCGGCGTTGAAGGTCAGCAGCCCGCGAGCCGGATTGCTCATCGGGACCGCCATCAGGTCGTCCCCATCCGCATCGCTGTCATTACCCAACACCCCCGGCGCCGGGACAATCAACGCCGTATCCTCACTCGTCAAATAGCTGTCTTCAACCGCAACCGGCGCCTGGTTGGCAAGCGTAGCATGTGTGACAGTAACTGATTCAACGATCGGTGTCTGGCTGCCGTCATCACTGGTCAGGATTAGCTGATATTGCAAGTACCGATTATTGGGGCTGGCTATCGTGGTGCCGCTCAAAGTTTGCCAGCCAGTCCACCCAACGTCTGGAGTTGGGGTGTTTCCAGAGCGGGTTGCAATGCTCACCGAAGTATCTGTCGGCAAGCTTCCCATCCAGGTCAGATCGAGCCAATCAGCGGCCGGGGGGACATCGATCACTGCAGACTCGAAGGTGCAAGGCGAGAGATAGGGTGTAATCGTCAACCAATCCACAGACAGGCTGGGGCCGTTCAGCCAGTACTCGCTCGCCACAACGACCAATGACACACTCGGCGCAACATTGTGGGTAGCAACTAACGCCCCATCGACGTAATATCGGACATTGCTGCTCGACCATTCAATTCGATACCGGTGAGGCGTCCCCAAATAGTTACCCGAGATCAAGGTGTCACCGCCTCCTGTGGTCCGGGCATAAAGACCAGTTCCAGTGCTGTATGTACTGAAGATTGCCCATGGGCCATTGAAAGCCAGAGAATCCGTAAAGCCTACGTGCTGAGATCTTTCTGCGCCAAAGGTCGCCACGAACTCCAGCACTCTTCCTGGAGTGTAGGTTGTGGTTGTTCCAGCAATGGCGCCATCAACTGTTAATAAACCGGACGCAACCACCGGCGTCCCACCTGTCCACGAAGCGCCGGACCAACCAACCGGCAGGCTAACTCCAGAAAACGGCTCATCGATAGTCAAATCCAGACGCAAAGCGCCATCACCGATGCTGCCGTCCACCCGGCAAGTACCCATGCCGGCTTCAAAGTCTGCCACGCTTGTGTCCACATGCGATTCGCTAACGGTGGTGAAACTCCAGCTCTCCTCCGCGCCAAGCGGGTTACCACTGGCATCCGTTACTGCGCTGCTCACCGTGACGTTGTACAGGGTGTTGAAATCCAGACTGCTGGCAGGGTCCAGCGTCGCAATTCTGCTGGCAGGATCGTAGGAGATTGCTGCCAGCACATCGCTCGTAGCGCCAGCTGCGCGCAAGCGGAAGGTGGCCTCCGTGATGCTGGCCGCGTCCATCGGCTCATTGAACTGAACGATTACGTTGCTCTCCACCAGTACGCCGGTTGCATCAGGTAACGGTGAACGGTCGATCACCTGGGGTGGTGTTAAATCCGGTCCCTGGTTGTAGTACAGGGTCACATCCTCCAGGCTGGGGGATTGGTTTGAGTTGGTTGTCGACAGTCCGGCGCGGTACTGAATGTAGCGCGAAGCGCTGCCGATGGGTGATCCATTCAGGATCTGGTTAAATGCGGTCCAGGTGCCATCCGGTGAAGGCGTATCTCCGGTTCGTACACTGATCACCAGATCGGTTCCACTTGGGGTAGAGCCAGTCCAGGCAATATTACCCCAGCTCACCGGCGCGCCAGCGTCAAGGATGCGCGATTCAAAGGTGCAGGGCGAAGCAAATGGGCTCATCCGCATCCAGTCCACCGTCAGCATTGCATCCGGGCCAGGGTTGGTCACATCAGCCGCCACGGGGCGCATGTTGGCTGTTGGAACCCCGCTCGTATGACTTGCCACCAGGATACCATCCACATAGTAACTGACAGCGGAGTTCGTCCATTCGATGCGGAAACGATGGGGCACACCCAGCGTCACGTCGGCCAACAGCGTCTCTGTTTGGGTGGCTCCATTTGTGCGCGCCTTCAGCACCGTTCCACCCGGATAGCCGGTGCTGAAAATCGCCCAGGGTGCGCTGTTTAGGTCTGTAGCAAAACCAATATGCTGAGCGTTGTACGCGTGAAGGGTCGCCACAAATTCAAGCGTTCGCCCTGGACCAAAGCCGGCTGGCAAAGTTCCATAAGCAAGAATCGAATCGTTGACATTGATCACACCGCCGCCCATGGAATAGGTACCGTTGGCGTTAAAAGGTGTTACGCTCCAACCGGCAGGCAGCTCGGCGCCAAAGAATTCAGCGCCCGCGGTTGGCGAGAGCATCACTTCGCCATTGTCGGTCTGAGTCACACTGCAGCTTCCCAAAGTGCCAGCAGAAAAGTCCGCTGTGATCGTATCGCTGACGTAAGCATCGGGCGTGATGAACGTCGCCGGTGGGTCGATGACCGCTGGCGAGGTCGTGCTGTTGTCGGCTCCGTCGGCCGATGTCACCCGGTAGTAGTAGGTCGTGTTGGGAGACAGGTCGCTCAGGATGACCTGATGTGAACTTACCAGCGCCGGGGCGCTGGCAGTCAGCGTCAGCTCGCTGTCGGTCAGGCCATATTGAACCAACGAGTCGGCAGGTTCGTTGGTGGTCCAGTCAATCGTCGCCGTCCCGCCCGTCTGAGGGGTGGCAGTGACATTCGAGATAACCGGTGGGGTGATATCCTCGGCGTAGCTCGCTATGTAACTGCCGGCGCTGGCATTAAAAACAGCATATTCAACCCCCTTGATTGTCTCAGTGGTATACGTCACAGAATTTCCATCCAGGGTGATCCCGGTCAGGAGACCAACTGCAGATCCTACCGGCAGCATAGCCTTTAAGCCATTCGCTCCAACTCCCACTACGATATCAAATGCCAGTGTGTTGCCCGCCCAGGCGATATTGGCAAAGCTGGAGCCATTGCGGCCATCCAACCATTCCAACAATTGACGGGCTGTTACAACCGGCACACCACGAGCTTGCGCTGAGCTGATAATAGAATCCGAGCCAAACGACCCAAGGCTATCGATATGCATATTAGCCACAAAAACGCCGTAATAACCCAATGGCCCAATGGCATTATCAAGCAGCGAGTTGATGGTGTATGGATAGCTCTGGCCTGATTCATCGGTCAGCAGCGTAGTTGCCTGGTAAACGTCAATCATCGTGCCATCAACATTGGCAAAACGCATCGGCATACCCGAGCCGGTGAACATGCCCGGCCGGTCGAGGACCCATCCAGGCGGCCAATAGTAATAGTTGGTATCCAGGCGAATTCCGTGTTCTAATTCGACTATCGGCTGCGAAGACCAATCGCTCCACACCACACAATGCGTCCGATTTGTGTGCGGTGATGGCATGCTAGGATACAAAGTCTGCAACGCGTTTATTTGCAAGGTAAAGTTTGAATCCAGCGATGTCTGCGTATAGTTTGCGCAACCTGTATTTACATGTACGGCCACCTCAAAACCACTTGCAGTGTAAGCTGCCACCTGAGCATCCGTCAGAGAGTTGTTCTCATAGATATAGGCCGTGCTGCGTATGCACTCCCAATCTGCCACAGAGCAACCTGGCGCACTGCTGGCAACATAGTTATCAAATCGACCACTCGTGTACAGACCGGTATGATCGTCTCCGGTCATCACCACCACAGCTTTCTCGCCGCGTGGGAAATACCAGAAGCGCGGCAGCGGTTTGTGATCAGAGTTCATCGATAGAATCATATTGGCTAAGAGACGCTGTTGCTCATCGGCCTGCGGGATCGCAACCTTGCTCAGGTCGATCCAATCTGGCCGGGCATCGCCGGTCTTAGCGCCAAAAAATAAGTCATCCGAGCGAATTGGAGAAAAACCATCCCGCTCATCTCCCGCCCAGGCCGGGTTACCCTGGCGGGTGTATACCACCGAGCGAGCCAGATCATAGGCAAAAGCCGCCGCCTGACCGCCGGTTGAACCGATGCTTCGCCAGGTAACTGCCGGGTTTGCCGTGGGGGTCGTAGCGTTGCTGTACAAGGTGGCGATTGGAGTTGCACCGTCAAGCGTGTATAGGTCCGCCGTCCCATGGAATTGGATCGTCTGATCGACAATGCCAACACCAGGCCCGCTCTCCGTATCCACCAGCAAATAGCCTTCGGCCAAAGTGCCGCCCGTGGGCGCCAGGCCAAGCAAGCTGGCAAGCTGTCCATCCGGTCGCATGGCGATCAGGTTACCGCCAGCCATAACCCAGTCGCTAAACAGTGTGACCTGGGCAGAGGTGAGAGGCATTTCTCCCAGTATAACAACATCATACTGGTCCAGCATACCCGCCGTGACGTTGGAGATATCCGTAACCATGAAGGCGTTCAAACCTTCTGCGCGTAGGATCTCGGCGTAGTAACGCCCGAAAGGATTGGTAGTGGAAGCCACCACCAAAATGGGCCCACCCGGTCCCTCATCGGGCGGCGGGGGTGGAGGCGCACCGGTGGTGAAGGACCAGGTGAAATCCGTTTCTATCGCATTGCCTGCCAAGTCCTTGATCCCACTTGGGCCGCCTTTGATGGTGGCGTTATAGGTGGTGGAGTATGCCAATGCACTGCTTGGGTCAAGCGTCGCTGTGTGCGCCGCACCGTTGTAGGTCACTGCGGCAGGAACCAGCGCGCCAGACGGATCGCGCAGCTCAAAGGTTGCCTCCGTCACGGTCACGGGGTCAACGGCTTCGCTAAAAACAGCCTGCACATTCACACCAACGCTGACGCCTGCCGTCCCATTCAAGGGTGCCACCGAAACAATCGTCGGCGGGGTGGTATCATCACCAACTTCGATCGCAAAAACCACATCAACCCAGTAATTAGGCGCATGACCCACCCATGTCTGCGTGGGGAAACCCGAAATATCATAACGATAGACGCCGTTTGGCCCATCTACACCATTAGCCAGGGCATGTAGTGGTGGGTTATCCACTGCCGCTTGGAAATAATCCGCCGTCAGGGCATAATATCCATTGGCTGAGAAATACGAGGCAATGTATGTCGTGTTGGCCTGGATCTGCACTGGGGTGGTGAACAAAACCTCTTGCCATCCGGAGGCCGTTTCACCAGTGAATATTGCTTCTGCCAGCATGGTCCCATCCTGCGACCAAAGATGAGCGGTATGGGTACCAGTATTCAAGTTGCCTTTATAGAAACGCAACCCCGTGATATAGCCATCCACATCCGAGCGGAACTTGACTCCCGTCTCAATCGGCCGACCATCCGTTCCATTCGGATTAGCCGGTGTGGCCGAGCTGTCCCAAATATTGCATGGGCAAGGTCGCATGACCACGGTATCAAAGGTATTGCTAACACCTTCGTATGTGCCATCTGTGGCGGAAATGGCGACATTACTGGCTGCCTGGTCAATGGTGACATATCCGCTCCAGCTTCCTGAGCTGAAAGCTCCAGTTGCCGTCGGGGTCAGCGTGCCGGTCGTATCGCTCAGGGAAGCTGGGCCGGCATAAGTGATGACAACATTGTTGAACGCATCACGGGCAGAGACCGTGATACGAAACGGCACACCGACATATTGGGGGCTCTGGATCGTATCTATCGAAAAATGATCCATAACGGGTTCGGTGAGAATGACCGTCGCTGCGCCAGAGATGCTCTCCACTGCGGCGACCACCGTATTCGTGTAGGTTCCGGGCGTAACACCGGCGGTGAAAAGGCCGTTGGCGTCAATGCTGCCGCCTCCGTTGACTACGCTCCAGATGAAAGAAAGACCAGGGATCGGGTTGTTATCGATATCGTATCCCTGGGCGGTGAATTGGAGTGTACCACCGATGGCCACACTGCCTGGGTTCGGGCTGACGGTGATATGATCCAGCGGACCGGGCAAGGTGAAGGTGACCTGGGCAGAGCCATCAAAGACAGGTACACCGGGTACCAGTTGTTCCAGGATCACGCCACCGTTTTCGGTAAACAGATAATACTCTGTCGGGAGATCGCTTGAGCCTACAAAGTTCGTTGTCACCTGGCGCAGCGCAGGATCGTACTCCCCGGATACAATGTTGGAGGTGTGCATGGCGCGCACGTACTGGCAGGCTTCGTCAATCGTGACGTAACGCGGCTGGAACGGCGCCAGATTGTCAGCAATTCCCTGCATGGTCAGGCGCCAATCCGCCTCAGACACCGGCGTAATCGCGTACTCGTGGGTGAACAGCGTGGCCAACGTCATACTGTCAAAAGCGCGGGTCAGCCATTGTGTGCCTTGTGCAATGCTCTGCGACACGGAAAGGTTACTTGGATACCATTCGTAACCGGAAATGTCGCGCAATTCGGTCATGCAATCGAAGAATTCCCCATCCAATTCCGGATGTCCCGGGATGGGCAGAAAATCGGCGTAGGTTAAGGGCACGTTTTGTTGGTTTGCGTTGCCGGCCTCGTATTTTCGATACGGTCCAAGCGGTATCCAGGGCGAACCCGCAACAGGGCTACCAGGTGACACGGTCGTTCCAATGAATTCAACTCCCCAGTCCTTAAGCTCCTCAAAGACATTGCTGCCCAGCTCATAATAATGTCCAACCACATATTTCGAGATTGGGATGTTGTTCTGCTGGTGCCAGGTCGTAGCCGTGGCGAAATTGCTGGCAATCACCGCATCAGAAAAATCTGTCCCACTGTTGTGATCAAAATAAAAGAAATCGGGGGTGGTAAAAGCGTGTAAAGAAGCGGTAGCATTGCCAGAATTCACCAGCCCAGCCAAATCAGCAGTCTCGGCAGCATCTAAATAATTCAGGAAATAACCCAGCCAGGGTTTAAATCCAACCTCATTGGCGATATGCACCCAATTAAGCGGACCGCTGGTGTCATCCACCCGCATGGTGACAAAATGCGGCAGCCCCTGCATCACAAATGGTTTGCGCGCCGCCCACACAATGCTCCGCCAGACCAGGTCATCCAGCCCAAATACCGGACCCTTTACGCTGTGAGACATCCAATTATAAGAGCCCCACTGCACTGCCTGTCCTTGACCAAAACTTTTTACCGCCAGGAACGGCTGTGTGCCGGTGATGGCAATGCCGATAGCATCAGGAGGCAGTGTGATTCCGGCCAGGGTCATCGTGCCTGTGGTGATCGTCTCGCCTGCAGCGTGGCGGGCGGTAATATAGTGCGGCGCCGCTGCCGGAAAAGTGATATCCGCCCCGGAAGTAACCCCCCCGTAACCAAAACCGAAAACATCCTGCACAAACTGGTAGCGCGGCGCGCCGCCGGCGTCTGCCAGGTCGTTATCGAAATTGACCAGGCCCGTGCCGCCATTCACTGCAGCGACAATGTAGCTTTCCTCGGTTACATCCAGATAGACATCGCCGACATCGATTTGACGATGGCCCACGATCACAACAGCATATTCACCCAAGTTCGATGGGACAGGAGTAACAGCGATATCCAATGCTGTATAGGGAATACCAAAATGATCAATATAGGGCTGGATGAAATGTTGAAAATCCGCATAGAATCCGCTGGCTGAATTTACTAAAACCAGCGCATCGGTGCGCTGTTTATCAGCCGCCACAGCCGGGGTGACCTGGGAAAAGGGTCCAGCCAGGCTGGATGCCAGCAGCGAAACATAAATCAGCAATATCACAAAGCGTTTATGGTTCATCGGATTTCTCCTCCCCTAAAAACATATTGGAGGGTTTAGAAATTAGAGTTAATTCCCAGGCCTCCGGTCTCATGACTCAATGTCATTGGCCCGCTGCGACTCAAACGCAACGAAGTAGTACGTCCCTTGGGTGGTGGTATCTCATCAGCGATCCACGCCATTCAGCCACAGCATCATTTACTCATGTACCCATCGGTGGCAACATCAACTGTCGCCTCTTTCCAGACCACCTCAATGGAATTCACGCCGTCCAGGATCGTGATGTAGTGCGAGTCGTAGTTCCCCATCTCAATCCCGTTCAGGTTAAAGTATAACAACGCCCGGTACCGGCTCTCGCTCATCGGGCTGTCGTCCCAAACTGCAAGCAGCGCCGCTCCCCCAGACGGGGGGGTGCCTAAATTCCTGTGATGATGCGCGGTGTCTACGGTAATTGGATCTGATCCCCACTCTATTCACCTCCCCTTTTGGCACACACCAGTATCGCTAAGTATCTCCTGGCTTAACAACTATTTTTTTGGTTATAAGATTAAAACCCGATTTATTTAAACTATTTTACCATTAAAATTGGTTTTGATTTGTTACCCGATGTAAATTAATCTCGTGTATCCTTTAATATCATCGCTGCCAGTCTAAGGTAATCTCAGCGGCATATTTGCGTTGTTGAATGCCCTGCTCAAAGTCCAGCAGTAAGAGCCAATCGCCAGGCTGGAAAACCCTTTCTGAATCAGCAACGCCAGAAGCCCGAGAATTCCACCCGCGCAACCGAGCTGGCTAACGAAGCAGTAGTGAAAGTTGATACAGCGACAAAAACCCAGGGCGCCCCATGAGAGTTTTTTACAGGTGCCAGTTTTATGATAACATTTGCTCTGACAAAGTGGGTTACCATCTGCCATATCATCACCGGTTCATAGTTGTTCTTGCATTGTTCGTTAGGCAGGAATTGTCATTCGTTTATTATTTTTGGAAATCACCAGGTCTCATGTACTTTCCGGGCTTTATCCTTCTTGCCTTAAATCCTCGGCGGGCGAAACTGCCGAAGACAGCTCACCGATCCTCGGCCTTAAAGTTTTATAAACTCAGTGGCCGCAATCTGCCAGGTGGGTGCCTTGGACCCTGCACACCGGCGAGTTAAGATTTAATTTGATCCATCGGTGCAGGAAGGCAAGAAACAACTTATCGCTCCAAACATGCCGAGGATGTCGGAAGGGCGGAGCATGTGACAGGTTCGCTTGAGTGGCAACACCTTGCGCCGGGGTGTAGGTCAGCCGGCAGCACCCTACTTAGATGTTAAATGAGTGAACGCAATTTTTGGTGCAGCCCTCGCCGTGGGACGCAAGCTTTATGAACAACTCGGCAGTTTTGACTCAATCCTTCACGTATGGATGGTGGTAGTTTGAAATTGCGCCTTGCTCACATCACCGCCACATATCCACCTCACTTGACCGGCACAGGTCTGGTATGCTATCAAAATGCCCTCCAGCTGGCTCGCCTCGGTCACGATGTCCACGTCTATACCGCCGCCGTCGCTGGCGCCCCCGCCGAAGAAACCTTTGAGGGCATCCACGTCCATCGACTGAAACCGCTGTTACAGATCGGCAACGCCCCTCTCTTGCCGGGTCTGTTTAGCCTGCAGGGCTTTGATTTGCTTCACCTGCATTACCCGTTTATTTTCGGCGCTGAAATGGTGCGCTTTGTCGCTGGGGCGCGTCGCATCCCATTTGTCATGACGCATCATAACGACCTGATCGGCAACGCCGAACGCCGCTACCTGTTCGCTGCCTACAACTTCTTAACCTCCGGGTGGGTCGCCAAAGGCGCCAGGAAATGGATTTGCGTCACCCGTGAGCACGCCCTCTCGAGTCGTTTGGCAAAATACTACACCCGGCGGCCGGGCAATTTGTTAGAAATCCCAAACGGCGTGGATAGCAGGAATTTCAGATTGCAGGACAATGGTCCTGCCCTCAGGCAACGATTTGGCATCGATCAAGACGATCATGTGGTTTTGTTCGTAGGTGTTTTGGCCAGGACCCACCATTACCGCCGGGTGGATGTGTTGTTACAGGCTATTCACAATCTGCAAGACCGGGCGATCCATTGTCTGATCGTCGGATATGGAGATCAGAAATCAGCATATCAGCGGTTATCCGAAAGCCTGGGGCTGCAAGCCCAGGTCCATTTTTTGGGCCGGCTGGATCACCAGGAGCTGCCTCAGGTGTACGCCGCCGCGGATGTTACCATTCTTCCCTCCACCATCCAGGAGTCTTTCGGCATGGTCTTAATTGAATCAATGGCCTGCGGCACACCTGTGATCACCAGTGATCTACCGGGAGTCCGCAGTGTGGTGGAGCATGGCGTGGATGGCCTCCTGGTAAAACCCGGGGATGCTGCCAGCCTTGCCGGGGCAATCAGGCTTCTCCTGAACCTTCCACCGGAAGAACGGCGTGCCATGGGCGTTGCCGGGCGGCGTAAGGTGGTTGAGAAATACAACTGGGAACAGATTGGCCAACGCCTGGAAGAAATTTATTCCCAGGTGATTGAGACCACATTCTGCTCTTTGCAGGAGTTCTCAAAGAACAGCCCGTCTTGATAGATTGGAGATCATGAGGAACTGGATTCGCCTCAAGGAGCGCATCGGACGTGGGTTGGAGTGCCACAGGGGCATATCCTGCTGTGCCGGTCTATGATCTGGCGCCGCTCGAATATCGCCTGGGCCTGGATGCCGCCAGCGTCTGGTTGGCCAGGCATTCCCCGGTACTCCTGATTTGCGAGCAGCCCGCCCTGCGGCTGGAATGCCTGCAGCGGTTACCGGTAAGCCATGATCATCCCGGGCCGGGTGTCTTGTGGCTGGAGCCGCAGCGTCAGACCTGGCGCTCCGTTTTGACCGGGCTGGATGCCCGGTTGGCCTCTGGCGCTCATCTGGCGTTGCTGCTCTCCTTGCCCCTTGCCCGGCGCTTGCCCGAGTGCCGCATCTGGGATGGCAACCCGCTTGGCCAGCAGCCAGGCGGTCTGCAATCCCTTTTGCACGCCCTTCACCAGCACGGCTTAATCATCGAAGTCGCTCAGGCCCTCCACACCCGCCGCTCAATCTTAACCAACGCCTCAGCCCGGCTTGCCCGCACCCTGGGCCTCCATGCCCTGGCCGACCGCCTGGAGTTCGCCGCACGCCGTCATTACATCCAACCCCTCAAGCGTTCATGGCAGGCCACCTGCGCCTTGATACTGGCTCTTCGCCCCTGACCCAGCCAACGGAATTCGACCATTCTCTGGCCCGCCTAGATGCCTGGTTGGAGACGCTCCGCGGCCCCCAGGAACCAGGGCCAACCAGCCCGGGCCTTGCTGGCTACGGTGGCCCGGTTACCCATTGGTGGCGGCAGTCTCTGTTGTATACTGGACCCGGATTCGACTGGCGTTACGAGGGCATCTTGCTCGGCTACATCGCCCTTTGGCAGCGCACTGCCGAGCCGCGCTGGCTGGCCGGGGCTCGCCGCGCCGGCGATGATCTGCTGCGCGCCCAGCTTCCCGACGGTCATTATCCTTGCTCCGCTTTCGAGGTCAACCCCGCCTCTGCCGGCACCCCCCACGAAGCTGCGGCCGACCTGGGATTGTTGCGCCTGGCTGGCGTGCTGCGCCTCGCGGGCGATCCTACCTGGCAGGCTTATCGGCGCGCTGCCGAAGCCAACCTGCGCCAGGTTTACCTTGCCAGGCTCTGGGATCCGCAGACGCGCTCTTTTCGCGATCACCCCCGGCTTGCCTCCTTCGTGCCCAACAAAGCCGCCACCGCCAGCCAGACCTTCTTTGCCTGGAGCGAGCTGGATGCCGACGACCGCTGGGCATCTCAATACGCCCTGCCCAATCTCGAGCGGGTGCTGGCCCACCAGGTCACCGCTTCCGGCCCCCTCTACGGCGCTATCGCCCAGAACAGCTTTGGCCAGAAGATAATACCCAAATACATGCCTTATTACATCGCCCGTTGCGTCCCCGCCCTCCTCCAGGGCTATACGTGGACCGGCCAGGAGCATTTTCTTCACGCCGCCCGGATCGCCTTGGATTTCGTCCTGCGCCAGCGCGATCCAGCCGGTGGGCTGCTCCCTGCCCTCTACCCCGCCCGCCAGGTTAACCGCTGGCCGCGATGGCGCGCCGGCCTGGGCGATGTGCTCCTTGCCGCAGATGCTCTGCGCCTCTACTGTCCAATCCCTGACCTGGGCGATTTGCAGGCTTTCCTCCTTGCCGGCCAGGACCAAAGCGGCGGGTTCCAGGCTGCAGTGGGTTTCAACGCTCAGTCCGGTGGCGCTCCCGCAGGGCTGCCCGATTTTCGCGACCTGCTCCATGTCGCCGGCTGGTGCGATAAAGCCTTCCACTGGCTGGCCACCCGCGCCGCTCCCGCCGCCTTGCCATCTGCTGTCAGTCTGGAATTTCAACTCGATTGCACTTTTGCTGGCCAACGGTTGTCTTTCTACGAAGATTCCCAGCGCCTTCAGGCCACGTCTGCCGGCAAAACGGTCTATCTTTGGATCAAGGGAGAAAGATGGGCAAGAGAAGCCGCCCCGGCCTTCTGGCTGCATTGAGCCAACTCAACCGCTGGGCCAATTGCCACTCCGGCTGGCTGCTAATGGCTGGCCTTGCAGGAGTGGGCCTGTGCCAGTGGCGCCTGTGGGTGCAGGACCAGACCCGCTTGGTGCGGCACCGTCGATCCGATCCGCCGCCGCTCGATGATTGGCTATCTCTCCCCCAGGTGACTGCTCTGGTGGCCGCCTGGAACGAAGCTCCCCGCATCCAGTGCCACATTCGCAGCTTCATTTCCATCCGCTATCCGCACAAACAACTGGTCCTGGTGGCTGGAGGGGAGGATGAAACCTTTGAGTTGGCGATGCCTTTTTCCGGCGAGATGATCCGGGTGCTGCGCCAGCGCCCTGGCGAAGGCAAGCAGGCGGCTCTCCGCCGGGGTCTTGAGCATGCCAAGGGTGAGATCATCTACCTGACCGACGCCGATTGCCTGTTCAATGACCAGGCCCTTGAAGCAATATTGGCTCCACTGGTCGCTGGAAATACGCTCGCCGCCACCGGGTGTTTCCAGCCCCTGCCCGAACAGCAAAACCATCCCTTCGTCCAAATGCAATGGTGCCTCGATCTCTATGGGCGCGCCGGTTTGCCTGGCTATGTTCAAGGCCTGATCGGCCGGAACGCCGCCCTGGCCCGCTCGCTGCTTGCTGCCACGGGCGACTTTAAAGATCCGGCTCCCATCGGCACGGATTATCTTCTTGCCCGCCAGATTCTGGCTCTTGGACAACCGATCCTTTATGTGCATGAAAGCACTGTCGCCACTCATTTCCAGACCCGTTTGAAACCCTACCTTCACCAGCAGTCGCGCTGGCTGCGCAACATCCTTGTCTATTCCCGCCGCTTCCATGCCTGGGATCAATACTGGGATGCGCTTGGCCAGTGTTTCACCGGGGGGCTCGTCTGGACCACTCTGTTCCTGGCACCGCTTTCCGGTTTTTTTCGGGCAGTTGCCGGCAGCCTGCTCGTCTTTGGCGTACTCTCACGTTGGCGTTATCTGGATTTTGGGCGGCGAAGCGGGGTCGGCCCCATTCATCCCGCCACTCCGCTGCTCGCCCCGCTCTATTTCCTGATCGACCAGGCCATGCTTGCCTATACCCTTCTCACCCTGTTGAGCCGCCCGCGCCGGTCGCGTTGGTAAATCCTGCCGTGCAAATTTCTTATCTATGCAATGAGGCCTATGGTGGTGTGAGCGGGCTGAGTCGCTATGAGTACAATCTGCTCAAATTATTTCGACTCTCGCCCTCGCTGTCCATCCAGGTTGTCAAGGTTCCGCCACCTCCCTTACCCCGAATCCTTTTGCGCCTGGCGCACCGCCTCGGCTACGATCTGCTCGCTATTCACCAAAATTATCCCCTGCGCTGGCCGCCCGGCCTGTCTGGGTTGGTCCACCTCACCCGCCTGGGTCAGGCTTCGCTCCTGCTCAGGAAACGCGATCATCCGGTTGTTATCACCGTCCATGACCTGATTCATTACAAATACCGGCGCGATCCCGCCATGCACATCTATCGTAATCCCCTCCAGGCCAGGTTGGATTCCCTGGCCGTCCGGTCACTCAACAAAGCTGACGCCGTGCTGGCCAGCTCTGCATACACCCGCCAGTGCCTGGTTGAATTGGCCGGAATCCCGGCGGAAAAAATTCATCTCATCTACCCAGGCATCGACGCCCAACAGTTTCGCCCGCTGCGCCCCCCCGGCGGGTTTTACACCCGTTACGGACTTTCTCAAGACACCCCATACCTGCTTCACATCAGCACCGAGGAAGCCCGCAAGAATGTCCCTCGCCTGCTCCAGGCTTTCGCCCGGCTCAAGGACACCCTCCCTGAGATGGTCTTGCTTAAGATCGGTCGTCCGCTTTACCCCACCCAGCGCCAACATCACCTGAACCTGATCGCCGAGCTCGGCATCCAGGATAGTGTGATCTTCATCAACGATGTGCCAGATGACGACCTGCCGTATTTCTACAACGCTTCCAGATTATTAATCTTCCCCTCGCTGGAAGAAGGGTTTGGATTCCCGGTCCTCGAAGCCATGGCTTGCGGCCTGCCGGTTATCTGCAGCCGGGCAGCTTCCCTGCCAGAGCTTGCCGGGGATGCAGCCTGGTTGGTCGATCCATTGGATGTCCAGGATATCACTCGGGCCTTGTTGCAGGTCTTGGCCGACCGGGAATGCTCGGCGAGCCTGTCCTCCGCTGGTCTGGAGCAGGTCAAAAAGTTCTCCTGGCAGTCGACCGCCGCCCAGACCTTGGAGGTTTACCGGCAAGTCATGGAGGCCCACCATGCGGGCTGATTTGCTCGCCATCCTTCGCTGCCCTCATTGCAAAAACCACCCGCTGTCGCTGGAAATAAACCGCTCAAACGAGCAAGAAATTCGTGAAGGGGCTGTTTGCTGCCCGGCTTGCGCCAACCGCTTTCCCATCTTGAACGGGGTGGTCGAACTCCTCGCCGGGCTGGATGCAGGCACCCTTGCCGAAAGAAACTCGCGGGTGAGAAAGAGAGACTGGGATATCGAGCGCCAGAGGCCCTATATCAATGACAAACCCACCCATCCCTGGATCTGGCCTGCATTTGCCGCCAACGTAAACCAGGGTCTCAGCCTGGTTGAGTTGAAAAACAAACGGGTGTTGGACGTTGGCGCGGCAACCTGTTGGTCCACCCGCATGATCTGTGAGCGCGGCGCCCTGGGGATCGCCCTGGATATTTCCACCAGTATGCTCGAGGACGGCGAGGCCCAATTCAAAACTGGCGTCCTCTTCGACCGCGTGGCCGCCAACATGTCAGTCCTGCCCTTCCAGGATGCCAGTTTACACGTCATATTTTTTAGCGCCACCCTCCACCATACCAGCCTTCTTGAAAGTGTTTTTCAGGAGGTGCATCGCTGCCTGGCTCCTGGAGGTCAGGCGGTTTTGGTGAATGAGCCGGTGGCCGGTGTGCTGCACCGCTCAGCCAATTTCGGTGAGCAGGACCGCCGGGAAGGGATGAATGAGCATATCTACTCCCTTAGCGAATATCGTCAGGCCGCCCTGCGTTCCGGCCTGCAGCCCGAGGTCCACTTTCCAGATTCGTTGCGCCTTCAACTGGACGGAAAATTGCCCCGCCCAGCCACCCCGGGCCTGGCCCTCGTCTCCGTGTTCTGGAAATGGCTGCCCTGCGGCCTGAAAAAGCACGCTCTCGAACCCGGCCATCGCTGGATTGGCCTGGATCTCGTCATGCTGTTGGCCAAACCGGGCTGAGGCAGTTTATTTGAAAGGGACCAAGGTAATTTTCTGATGCCAAACGGTCGCCCCTTGAAGACAATAATCTCAAATAGTGTCTGGACCTTCGCCATGATGCTCGTCTCTTCGGTTTCGGGATTTGTCATTTCCCTGGTCACTGCGCGGATCCTGGGACCACAAGGCAAAGGAGACTATGCATTCGTGATGCTGGTCGTTACGACCACGGCTTTCCTGGCCAACCCAAGTTTGTACACTGCAGCCAATTATTTCATCAGCTCAAAAAAGGCAGAGCCAAAAAGAATCTTCGCCTCGATCCTCGCCTTGAGTGCAGTAAGCTCGTTGCTGGCGTTCGTCTTTGCTTTTCTGGTTTTGCAATATCCAATCAGTGATCCGCCAGACATCTCAGCTAACGGCAAATATCTGATAGCCTTGGGCGCGGCAGCCTGTTGCGTCAGCATAACCATGAATGGTGCGCTTTATGGACTGAAACGTATTAGGCTGGTCACAACCTGGACGATGCTGAGTGCTCTGCTTCAGGCGCTGCTTGTGGTCATTATCTCAGTTCTTTTCCCAGGTTCTCTGGCCGCTTTTATCGAGATCTTTGTACTTTTCCACGTATTGGATGCTATCGCAAAAACTTATTTCTCTGGCCGCGGCTATTGGCGAAAACTTTCTCTGCGGTTTGCCTATTTACAGCCGCTGCTACGCTTTGGGTTGTCGGTTTACCTGGGCCGGGTGCTCTTACTATTTAGCCAACGGCTGGATAATTACATCCTTTATGGTTTCCGTGGTGCAGAAAGCCTGGGATACTATAGCATTTCGATCAGTTTTGCCGAGCAATTATGGACCTTACCGATTGCAATCAATTTTGTGGTGCTGACCAATATTTCTGCCCTCCCAGATACGGACAAAAAAGAAACCACCGTTCATATCAGCCAGATCATCACCCTGGCCGAATTGCTGGGGGCGATGTTGCTGGGCATCAGCAGCATTTTTCTTATCCCGATTCTTTTTGGTGAAATATACCGCCCTTCTGTCGTTCCTCTTTTGTTGGTGTTACCGGGCGTGGTGGCATTTAGCTCCTACTATGCGATCGAGCCGTTCTTTCAGTCGATTACAAAGCCCAAAATTCCTACTTGGATTGCCTTTTGGGGAGCGCTATCCAATCTGGTCTTAAGCATTATCATGATCTACTATTGGGGAATAAACGGCGCCGCCCTGGCATATTCGATCTCCTACTTAATTCAGCTTGGTCTGACCCTGGTCATATTTGCAAAAATAACTGCAGGGCGTTTTTGGGCACCCATCGATGTATTTTCCTTATTGAAAGCGGGCTTTGCTTATGGCAAAATCAGGCTAGCCCGAAATGTGCAGGTAAACTGATGATGTCGGGGAAGGCAAGACGTGTGCTTTACTCTATAGTGTCTGTGCTTGGCGCTTTTCTTTGGTTAGCCTTTTCCTGCCAGCCAACCCATGCAGCAGAAACGATTTCTGTCAGGTTTATCAGTTTTGATGGATCAACCCTGGAATCCCTCCTGGCCGGCGGAGTCGGTGAAGGCTGGTTGTTGTATGTTTCAGACAGCTCCTCCCAGGATCGGCCAGGCTTAATTGTTAGGTTGACCAGGACGACGACCAATGGTCCAGCGATTGCCCGTCTCTATCAGCCGCCGAAAGATCAAGCCTGGTTCGATCTGGCCTCAAACCAGGATCTTGCCCAAATAGTAAAAGCTAACAGGCCGGCTATCGTAATGACTGCAACAGAAGGCTGGTGGCAAAAAGGTGACTTGAACAATTACAATTTAGAAATCCAAATTTACGCTCCCATGTTCGCCATGTGGGGGGCAGACTCTGATCCTGAACCTGGAATTCAAGGCTGGCCTGAAGAAATCCAGCAAGGTCAGTTGGTGGTCGAAATTCAGGTTCGTGATGAAGACCGCGATGGTTTGCCAGATTGGGATTTACGCCGCTTGATCCCCGAATTTCCGGGAAAAGGGTATTACCGCACAAATTACATGGAGCGCAAATGCTTCACACCGACCCAGGTGGACCGGGGTGTGTTTCCAGCCTGGCCATATGTTGCTTCATCTGGAACGTATGAGCAGGAGCCAGGCACATTCAGGCCGCCGATTGTGGTTGATTGGGAAACGGGCAAGATCAGCTTTTTCTCTGAGCTGGTAACCGCTCGCAACCAAAATTGCTCTTACACCATCTACTCGATTAATTCGATATATCCGGATATTATCAATCAACTAAATTTTGAAAGCCCTTTCAGTTTCTATGATCTAAGTGGACAAGGCGTTGGTTATCCAAATTTAATCCTGCGCACCGAGCGGTTTACAAATAATGATCCTTGGGCGCCAGATACCGATCAGAGTTTTGAGCGTATTCGTTACTCCTGGCGCAACAATGTGGGTGACCAGTATTGGGATTACAAAGTGGAGGTATTGGGCTTTCACCCTTATACTGGCCAGACGCCAATCGCTGGAGGGCAATATATCATTGATGCCCCATCGTATAAAGACTTTCCAAAATGGGTAGTTGATAAACCTTGGCCAATGGTGACATTTGTCGATCCAGAGATGGTCCACTATAGAACGAGTGAGGGGATCTATGAATTGTCACCGCATGAGTTTGGTGTGCCGTTTTTTACTGGCCAGGTCGAATTTCCTGAATTGGAAGCCTTTAACATAATTCGAGAGGGCTTGCGCGGTGAATACCGCATTGGCGAAGCCTCACCGATTAGCTTATATTTTTCTCCCCTCGATGGGCGCCTGCACTTGAAAGGCGCTCAGGCCGGCCTGTTCAACCTGGGCAGTGGCCAGCAGCTCCGCCTGTATAATCTGGATGGTGACGCGACCATAGATGGCTGGGCTCGACGAGAGGTGCCGAGAGGGCCAGAACAGGTGACTGAAACTCAGGAAGGGCTGTTTCAATTGGGAGACCGCTTTCTGTACTTCAATGACAAGCAGATTCGGCTTTTCACCGCTGCGACCCCCATCAGCCAGTTTGAAATGCATCCGCCCACAGATCAAACCTCCTGGGAATCTTTTCGCCAGCGAATGATCGCGGTGCAAACCAAAGACCCTGAGGATCTATCTGCCTGGCTGAACGGGTTAGAGACCGAAATTATGCAGCTTTCCCTCTCTCAGGCTGCTCTGCCATCCTACCGCGATGGCCGGTATTACTTTGAGTTGGTCTTGAGCCCTGGTTACCAGGTGCGGGGGCAGGACGAGCTTGGCCTGGCCGGGCTGGCCCCCGGCCGTTACCGGGTTTCCTACAATGGCGATACCTTCCGGGTGGAGCCGTCAACCCCGCCTCAGCTCAGCCTGACCTTGACTCCATTACCGGCTGATCCTCGGTCGGTTGGAGGCCCGGATCGGCTGGAGCTGGCGGCAACCAACCAGGGCAACCAGGATAGCCCCGCGCTGCAGGCCGTCGTCCAGGCCGAATGCGAGGGCCAGGCGTTTGAGTTGTTACGCCAGCCGCTCATCCTGCCGGGTGAGAGCCAGGAAACCTGGCTGTTGGCATGGCAGCCCCAGCTCGACAAAGCCTGCTATCTGTCTGCCGGCCTCTACGATGAAAATGGGGACTCGTTGGTCCAGGCGGGGTTGGTCCTGTCCGCTGTCGGCCTGCCAGAGAGAATCACAAACCAGGTGCTGCTGGACTCGACCCAAAATTACCGCACCCTGCCCGCCTTCGCCATGCTGGTCCTGGTGAGCGGACTGGCTGGCTGGGTGTTCTGGCAGCGCCAGCGTCTTGGTCTTGAATCTAATGAGAATGAACATGGATAAAACCAAACCCCAAAGTGGCGCGGTTCAGGCGGATGTGCTCCTCTTGAGCGGCCTGGCCCTGCTCATCGGCTCGTACGCCCTCCTGCGCTATGGCGGCTGGTGGAGCGAATCCGACACCCAGGCATTTATACGCGCCACCACCACCGTGCTCCAGACTGGCGCCCTGGCCCCTGCCGGGCAGGCCTATCAGAACGGCTATGGATATCAGGTCCTGGTCATCTGGCTGGCGACCTTGACCGGTTTGCCCCTCGGCCTCCTCCAGCTCATCACAGGGGCGCTCCTGGCTGTTTGGGTCGTGTTCCCCGCCTGGCTTTGCTATCGCGAGTTCACCCATTCCCGGCTTGCATCCTCCCTGGCCATCCTGGTCTTGCTGGCCCAGCCAGAGTTCGTCTTCCCCTTGCTGCGCGGCACCCACGAAAAGTTCACCCGCGGGCTGATGTTCCTCTGTCTCTACCTCCTGCTGCGCAGCCTGCGCGAGCGCGTCCCCCGCCGGATTGCCCTCCTGTTGGTGGGCTTTTACCTCTGCGCTTACGCCCTGATCGCCTTCAACACCTTTATGGCCACCTCTTTCATTCTGGCCGTGATTCTGGCCCTGGCGCTGCTCTTACTAGTCAGCTGGTGTCTCGCCCCCGCTGGCGGCCCCGCCCGCCCGCTGGTGACCAAGTTGCTCTATGTCGCCTTCAGCTCCTTTGTCATTGCGTCAATCTTTATCTTTTATATCTACCCGCCCGCCCAAGACCAGTTGCGCGTCCTGCAGAACATGGCCGACCGCCTGGCCCTGCTCTTCCTCCAGGTCGAAGGCGCTGCACTCAATCCTTATACGGTGGTCAACTCTGGCTGGATCAGCCTGCAGGTCTATTTCGTCCTCAGCCTGGCCAATTGGCTGCTGCTCGCGTTCAGCCTGTTCCTCTGGCTTGGACAGTCCTACCGCTGGCTGATCCATCGAGCAGCCCTCCCCGCCCGCCACGAGCTGGCTTTGTGGGCTTTTTATGCCGCTTTTGCCTTCTTGGGTTTCAGCAGTATCCTGGTCGATGTCAGCGGCGCCCTGTCCGCCAATTTGCAGCATCGCATCTACCCCTCCTTTGCCATGCTCGCCGCCCCGCTGGCCGGCGCCTGGCTGGCTGAGAGGGCGGTTTTTGCCTCGGCTTCGCCTCGCTGGCGCCACGCTGCAGTCGGGCTGTTGCTGGCCATTCTGATAGGGCTCTCGGTGTTAAAGGCCACCGCCGAGCCGCTGCTGAGCAATTACTGGGTGTTCTACACCCCGGCCGAGCAGGCTTCCCTGGTCTGGGCTGAGCAGGCGCTGCGCGGGCGCAGCCTGTGGACCGATCCGATTGGTCGCGTTGGGGCTGGCTATGTCATCCAGACGGGGAGGGAACCCGTCCATATCACCCTGGATTCATATCGCCCAGATCGCAGTACCCGCGACTACCTGCTCTCGCAAACAACGCTGCTTCATCAGTTGCGCCTGGGTCAGTCGCTGCCAGTTCAGGCGGACAGCCTGGTCACATACGATAACGGTCAGGCGCAAATCTATCACCGCCGCCCGCTGACGCCCTTCCAAAAATGAGTCACGCCTGGGGCTTACTCACCTATGCCCTCAATCGACAGGCCAGCGGCATCGGCCAGTACAGCCTGCACCTCCTGGATGCCTACCGCCAGCTTGGGCTGCAGCCGCTGGTGCTGCAGGCTGGCGGCTGGCCGCCCGGTTTTGACTCGACCAACCTGCAGACCGTCCGGCTGCGCGGCGCCTCATTGCTGCCTGCCCTGCTCACTCTCGGCCAAGCCCTCATTGGATTCCATGTCAGGCGCCGCCAGTTGGCGCTGGTCCATGACCCCACCGGTGTGATGCCGCTGGCCCTTTGCCCTGCCCGGCGGGTGGTCACCATCTGCGACGACATCCCAAGCATCCATCCCCAAATCAGCGCTGCTTTGGAGCGCCTGCTCCATCGCTGGTGGTTGCCTTTAGCAGTCCAATCCGCCCATGCCGTGGTGACCATCAGCCAGTGTTCCAAAGCCGATCTGCAGGCGCACCTGCACATCTCCCCAGAAAAGATCACCGTGACGCCCTTGGCTGCCGCGCCCACCTTCCGTATCCTTCAGAAAGCCGAGATCCAGCCCGTCCTTGATTACCTGGGCCTTTCGCGGCCCTACATCCTGTACGTCGGCTCGCTCCAGCCGCGCAAGAACCTTCTCCGCCTGCTCGACGCTTACCACGAGCTGCTCACCGGATCGCCTCGCTGGAGCCTGGTTATCGTCGGTGCCACCAGCTACTGGAAGTCCACCCCCGTCGCTGAAAAGGTCGCCAACCTGGGCCTGCAAGAGCAGGTCAAATTCACCGGTTATCTGCCCGACAAAGACCTGCCTGCCCTCTACAACGCCGCCAGCCTGTTTTGCTTCCCCAGTCTTTATGAAGGTTTCGGATTGCCGGTCCTGGAAGCCATGGCCTGTGGCGCGCCAGTGGTCGCCTCCAACATCTCCTCATTGCCGGAGGTGGCCGGGGATGCCGCGATTTTGGTTAATCCCAAAGATGTCCACCAAATTGCCCTCGCCATGCGCCAAATCCTGGAAGATGCCCATCTGGCCCAGGAGTTACGCGAACGCGGCCTGCGCCGCGCCGCTCAATTCACCTGGGAGCAGACCGCCCGCCAGACCATCGCCGTGTATGAACAAGTATTAGGTGAGAAATTATGCTGAGCGCTGGGCGTAGCCAATCTGAGGGAGCCGTTCGCTCCCAGCCCGCTGTTGCCCGCACGGCAGATTTTCTGCTGATCCTGGCTGGCGGGGTGCTGCTCGGCGCCCTGCTCGCCCTGGCCGGGCTGGCGCCGACTTGGTTCGATGGCCCTGCTGGCGGGTTGCTGTACGCCCTGCGCATCCCCCTCGCCCTGGTCTACGTGCTCTATGTACCCGGCTATCTCCTCCAGGCCCTCTTCTTTCCGGCTACCACCGACCTGGATGTGGTCGAACGCATTGGGCTCAGCCTGGGGCTGAGCATAGCCCTGCTGGTTTTGCTGGCCCTGCTCCTGGACCGCCTGCCCTGGGGCTTGCGCATCGGTTCGGTCTTGATTGGCCAGGCTGCGCTGGTCTTGTTGCTCCTGGTCGCTGCCGCCTGGCAGCGCCTCCGTCAGCCCGCCGGTCAGGCCTATCTCCCGAGCCTGCGTCCCCGCCGCTGGTGGGCAGGCCTGCCAAGCAGCGAGCGCCGTTTGCTGTTCGCCATAACCGCTGCGCTGCTTCTCACCGCCCTGGTTGCCGCCTGGATCTTCCTGACACCCTCCCCCAATTCCTTCATGACCGAGTTCTACATGCTCGGATCAGAAGGCCTGGCCGAAAATTATCCCCGCCAGGGAGCTGTGGGCCAGCCGCTCCAGGTGACCATCGGCATTACCAACCGCGAGCGCCAGGCCCAGACCTACCGTGTGGAAGCCTGGGTGCAGGATAACGGGATTGAATCTCGCCGCCAGCAGGTGGCTGCCATTGCCCCCTTAACGCTCGAGCCGGGTGAAACCAGTGAAAAGCCCCTTGCCTGGCGCATGCCCTGGGCCGGCCAGGATCAGCAGGTCGAGTTTCTCCTCTTTCGTGACCTTGACCCCAAACCCTACCGCCGTCTCCGCCTCTTTTTAAACATTGAATCCTCGGGCTAAATTGTTCCTCTTCTTTTCTGGAACGAATCATCTCCATGTGCCCCAGACCCGAGTGATGACCGACACACGGCCTAATCGTCACCCGCAAAGCCCCAACCAGCAAGGAGCAGCAGCCTGGCTCGACCCGCTCTCTCTGGCCAGTCTGGTGCTCATGGCCCCCTTATTCCTCTTTCCCGCCAGTCTGGGGCCGTGGCTGGGGCTGATCCTGGCGTGGCTCATCGCTCTCTGGCGCTGGATCGTCCGCGGCCGCCCACCCCTCGCCATCCTGGATATCCCACTCCATTACCTTGCCTTCATGGCCCTGCTTGGTCTGGCCATCTCCATCGACCGTTCGCTGAGCTGGCCGCGCTTCTGGAGCCTGGTCTACGCCCTAATCGTCTTCACCACTCTGCGCCGCGCCCTGCGCCCTGGCCGCGATGCCCCCTGGATCGCCCTGGCGCTGGCGTTGGCTGGGCTGGGCCTAGCCGGGATCAGCCTGGTGGGCACCGACTGGAGCCAGGTGCGCCTGATCGATTTGCCCTGGCTGTACGATCGCCTGCCGGTGCTGATCCGCGGCCTGCCCGGCAGCGGCGTGCCGCGCGCCAGCGATCTGTTCAACCCACGCTGGGTGGGTATCAGCCTGAGCGTGCTTGCCCCCCTTTACCTGGCCCTGCTCGGCTGGCGGGAACGCCCCTGGCTGGTGGTGCTGATAGCCATGATTTTTCTGGTGAGCGTCAGCACACTGTTGCTGACGCAGTCCATCCAGGGCGTGTTGGGCCTGTTGGTTGGCTGTTTTATCGTCCTGCTCTTCGTCAGCCGCCGGTTCTGGCTCCTCTTGCCACTCGGCCTCCTGTCCTGCGCCGCCCTGCTTGCCTGGATCGGTCCACAGCGCCTGGCATCGGTCCTGCTCTCAATAAATCACCCGGCTGGGATCGCTGTGGTCCTCCGCCTGGATATCTGGAGCCGCGCCCTCGCTATGCTCCACGACCTGCCCTTCACCGGCATCGGCCTCAACGTCTTCCCCCCCGTCCAGAGCTATTTCTACACCGGCTACCTGATCGGCCCCGAGCCTCACGCCCACAACCTCTACCTGCAGACCGCCCTCGACCTCGGCCTCCCTGGTTTAGTTGCCTTCCTCTGGTTCTTGACCCTTTGGGCGTTGTATGCTCTCCGCCGCCTTCGCCAGAATCATCTCCAAGTTCCGCCGGCTGCTCCCCCCGCTGACCCAGCGCTGGTGCAAGGCGACCGTCTCCTCCTCATCGGCGCCCTGGCCGGCATCACCTCCTACCTCGCCCATGGCTTCATTGACGCCATGATGCTCGGCGCAAAACCCTCCTTCCTGGTCTGGGCGTTGCTCGGAGTAGGAGCCGCCCTGGCGCCGCCGCCCCCCTTGCCAACTGCCAGGCGCAGCCTCCGTCTGGCGCTGGCCTGGCTGGCCATGCCGATCGTCTTCGCCCTGTTCGCCCTGCTTTACCCCACTCGCCTGCCGTTGAACCTCGCCGCCATCCAGGCCCAGCGCTGTATGTACCCCTTTCCACCCACTCGGTCACTCAACCCAGCCTGCCTCTCCATACCCCGGGTCATCCTGCAAGCCGCCCTGCGCCTCGATCCCAAGCAGGGCCAGGCTCATCTGCTGCTTGCCAGGATCGCCAGCCTGCAGGGCGATTACCCTGCCGCCCTGGCCCATTATGAGCAGCGCCTTTCATTAGATATGCAGCACCCCTTGGTTTATAATCCTGCTCAGCGCATGTTACACTGGTTAGCTCCCCAGGCGCCGTTCGACCCGGCTGCCGAACTGCTGAAGGTTTACCAGGCCTGGGTCACCCGCTTTCCGGAGCGGGCTGAAGGCTACCTGCTCAGGAGCCTGGTCGTCAGTCAATATCAGCACGATCCTGCCCGCGGCCAGGCGTTGGTTCAAGCCGGGATCAAGGCCAACCCTCAACCGTTGGAACTGTTACTGGTGTCTCTCCATGCCAGGTAAAGCCAGGACAAACTCAAAGCAGGCGGATAGCGCTCCTGAAAACGGCGATCTCAAGAATCGCCTGCGGGACCTGTTCACCTCTATGCCGCCCCTCGAACCGGATGTCAGACCCAATGGGCGGCTGTCGAGCCGGTCCTCCTCGCCTGGGCCGATTGGCAAGACGTTGTTGCCCCAATGGGAGCCCATCACGGTCGCCGGCAAGGTCCTCTTCACCAATCAGCTCCACCTGGCTTTCGAAAAAGTGGCCGCTGGCATGCTTCTGGTTGGTATGGATGGACGCCTGGTGAGTGTGAACCAGGCCTTCTGCCAAATGCTTGGCTGCTTGCCGGGCGGGCTTGCCGGGCTGAACCTGCAGGACCTGATCCATCCACAGGATCTCCATGCCGTCACCCTGGCACTGCGCAGAATGCTCTTGAGTGCCGGTCGATCATCGAGGTTTGAAGTTCGTTTGCGTCATAAGAGCGAAGGTGAATGGATCTGGGCAGAATGCAATATCTCCCTGACTCACGGTAAATCGTGTAAGCCCGCCTACTTTATCCTGGTTGCTCTGGATGTCTCGGAGCAGCATGCCACCCGGGCCTTGCTGGCGCGTCGTATTCGTGAGTTGGATTGCCTGAACGATATCAGCCAGATAATGGACCAACGCTTGCAGCCGCCTCACTTCTTTAGCTGGCTTACGGCCAGATTACCGGCAGCCTTTCAGCATCCCGAGCTGTGCCTGGCGGCAGTCGAATATCAGGGCACGCTGTTTGGCAGCCAAAACGCCTTGGTTCAAACTTCCAAAATGATCCAGGAGCTGCATCTTGGCGGCCAGGCGGTAGGCCGCATTCATCTGACTTATCTTGAGCCGCTGCCCTTTATCGACGCAGAAACCGCCCTCCTCGCCACCATCGCATCTCGAGTGAGCGGTTATCTTGAGATTTTACGCCTCGAATCAGAATTTGCCCGCCTGGATGAGTTTCCTGTTACGATCATCAATGACCCACCAGCCGGCTGCCTCCGCTCCTCAGCCGAGATGCATATCACTTCGCCAGAACCACCCTCCCCGCACAAAGTTACCCACACCGATCCGCCTCCGGGTGCAGAAGCGCTGATCTATCCCCAAACCGATTCTCCAGCAAAGCGCAGCCGCTCCACGGCTGAGGTGCAAATCACCTCGCCAGAAACACCCCGCCCGCACGAAGCGACCTTTGGCGACCCGGATCTCCTTTCAGAAACGGCAATTGACTCGCTCAAAGATCCCCTGGCCGGTCGCGCTGGACCGGCAGATCTGACGCCGGCAGCCGCAACGCGACCACCAGACCCTGCACAGCAGGATGCCCCCCCATCGGTGACGCTGTCAGGTCAGAATGGTGTGGGGTTTTTCTTGTCATCCTGGTTGCGCCCATCCCTGCGTCCCTCTCGGGTGCCGTTTACTGTTTACCTTCTGCTTTACCTGCTAGCAATTGCTTTAGCCGAGGTGTTAACAGCGTATGCGGCGCCCCAGCTCGGCTTGATCCTTCATGGTACATTATTGGTCCTAATGATGATTCATTCATCGCTTGCAGCCACGCGCCAGGAGCAAAAATTCCTCTTCACCCTGGTCTTAGCGCCACTCATCCGCTTGCTCAGCCTCTCCATGCCCCTGCTGGAGTTTGACTTTTCTAACTGGTACTTGGTGATCGGCGCCCCGTTGTTCATCTCTGTTTTATTGGTCTATCGCCTGACCGGCTATCAACCTCAAGATGTGGGGCTGTCGTTAGGAACCGGGGTCTTCTGGCAAATGGTTATTGCCACAACAGGCTTGATCTTCGGCTATTTAGAGTTTCGAATCTTGAAGCCCGAGCCCCTGGTTGAAAGCCTCACCCTGCAGAACGTCTGGCTGCCGGTGTTAATCTTGCTGGTATTCACCGGTTTCTTGGAGGAATTGATCTTCCGCGGCCTGATGCAGCGTGCTTCAAAGGACACGCTCTACAGGTTAGGCCCTGTATATATTTCGATCTTGTTCGCCGTGCTCCACATCGGCTACCGTTCGCTGACAGATTTCGTCTTCGTGCTTCTGGTTGGTTTATTCTTCAGTCTCGTTGTCGAGAGAACGCGGTCCATTTTGGGCGTCACCCTGGCCCATGGCCTGACCAACATCACCCTGTTTCTAATCTTCCCCTTCCTACCCGTTTGACCTTCGCGCATTGATGACATGAAAACAAACAAGGCTGGGCTTTGAAGATCCAGCCTTTTTTATTGCATGATGTGGATGATTTTAACGCAAAATCTCAATAACCCGCGCAAGCGCTGTCAAAATAAAGGCGATACTCAATGGAACTAGGCCCACATTAACCACCTTGCTCAGGGTCCGGTACCGTTGACCAACTGCTGAGCTGGTAAACTCCTTTTGAATCAGCAGTACAAGTAGCACAAGAATTCCGACTAAAGCAACCGATCCCGCCAGAGAAGCTGTAGTAACAGTGGAGACAGTCGAGGTAGTCACAGTCGAGATCATGTCACCTCCCTGATAATACCTGGTTATTAATTCTAAATTAGAAACGGCGAATCGTCAATGATTTTACACAAGCGCAGCTATTTTGAATGCAAGGTATTTGCCCCAAATACAGGTGACCCGTCCGCGACTCGAACGCGGAACCAACTGATTAAGAGTCAGCTGCTCTGCCGAATTGAGCTAACGGGCCATGCGGAGTGGAATTATACCCCAAAGGTATACTCTGTCAACGTCAATTTCTGAGGTTCGGACATAAGTTCGGACAAAAATGAGCGATGAAGCCTCGAAAGAGGA
>CAZDAU010000002.1:0-124797 GCA_964503625.1 uncultured Anaerolinea sp. | reverse complement strand
TAAGACAGCCAAGCAAGGAAAAAAGAAAGTGAGGATTGGGAACCGATGAAAAGCGCGATCCGATTCCTGGAGGGATTTGTCCTGGGTGGGCTGATGGGTGCAACAGTGGCGCTGCTCTTCGCGCCAACCTCAGGTGAAGAGTTACGCGGGCAGATGACCGGCGAGGTCGCCCGCATCCGCTCCGAAGTCAGCCAGGCAGCCAGCGCCCGACGCGCCGAGCTGGAACAGCAGCTTGCAGCAATGCGCGCCCCGCGCCAGCCCGATGCAATGTAAGCGCGGATTCCTACGAATCAATGAGCGCCGGGCGAGGAACTTTGCCCGGCGCTCGTTGATTTAAATTGCGAACCAACACTCAGCGGTTCAAAATGCTCAGATTGTAAAGCGCATCCTGGCGTGTAAAGCGGGTGATACCCGAAATCACCAGGATAATTTCCCTCGTATCCCCTCCAATGGTAATCGGAATCTCGACAATGTTATCATCAGGAAGCTCAATCCGCTCGACCGTTGCGCCCCCCCGTCCCAGGCGGATCAGTGATAGCTGGAAGGTCTGCGGCAGCGCATTTTGGATGCGGGCAAAGCCCTGGGGTGACCATCCGCCGTCATCGATCTCAAAGTCCGAGAAATATCCGACTTCTGGCACAGCCACATCGTCCAACAAGAAACCTTCACCGTTCACCGCCGCATCGGTGACATATTCAAAGCGGATTTGAACCTGCTTGCCAGCAAACTGAGATATGTCCACCTGCTCCTGAATCCAGTCTGGCCCGCCACCGCTCAACCCATTATAGCCCCAACCATAGCTGTTCCCCGCCGGGTTGTCAGCCGTGCCTGAGGGCGTGGTCAGAATCTGCCAGTTTTCGCCATCCACGGAGGCAGTCAGATACAAGTAATCATAATCTTTTTCAAGATCGTACCAGGTCCAATAGGTCAGCGTCAACGGGCCGCTATAATCTGTAAAATCAAAGGAGCGCGTCAGGGTCATATCGGACTCATCCCCCTGGTTCGAGTAAAACATAAATGTGCCTGAATGGGACTCGGTGGGCAGGACGCTCACCTTTTGGGCGCCTTCAAAACGGAGGAGATAGTCACCCCGACACTGCAGGCTGACATAGTCCACGCCATACTGGCTGACATCTCGCTCACCTGGCTGTGCCGGGCAGCTCCGAATTTCTTCGGTCACATCCGGGTCCGGCGCATTGGGGTAATTATGGTAGGTGTAACGACCATCGGCTATATTTTTATCCTGCAAGAAAGAGGCGATCACCCAGTCCGAAAAGACATCATCTGCACCAATCGCTTCACCAGTCAACCCATCCGTTGCGCCCAAATCTGTAAGCACTTTATCAATGCTGGTCATGCCATTGGTAGGCTCTGCAACCAGGGCCTGGGTAGCCTGCTCGCCGAAGCGATCCAGAAAGTAGGTCAAGAACAAGAAAGCTGCCCCGTAGTGCGCCGAGCGATTGGGCGGATCTGCCGGCCAATCTGTGAGTTGGATATCGGGCGTCTGGACATAGGCGCGATCTGCTCCGCCAATGCTGTAGCCATTAAGAAACATGGCCAGGTCCGAAAAGCCCTCGTTCATCCAGGTCTCCTCGTTGCGGTCGCCATACCAGTGGATCATATGCTGAAATTCATGGGCCAAGACCCCATAGGCAAACTCCTGATCCAGGTCCACATGATCGGCGCTGAACAAAAACATTTCATGGCCGTTCGAATCCTGGCGCACCACAGGCAAGTATTGGTCCGCAGAGGAATAGTACCCAGCCACCGATGCGCCCAAACCACGAGTATATAGGATGTACAGGCGTGGGTCGGCATCAACCCCCGGCGTCCATTCCGAGCCAAAGAATTCCCGGGTACGGGGGTAAATCTGGCTTTCAAAAGCTTCAACCAAAGCTCTTAGATCACGATTGTCATACTGCACGCCCTCTTCAACCCAGAAATAAACATGGTCGGTGACATAGGCCAAGGAGGCTTCAACTTGCGAATTCTGATTGGTATCTGAATTGGTGACCCAAAATGAACGCCTGTCACCCACCTGATAGGTATCCACCGGGAATTCCAGGCTGCGAGGCAAATTCTGTTTCCCCTGCAGCCGCCTTGCCAGGTCGATTGGGTCATTGATCGGGACAATGGTATTTTCAAGGGTGAACTTTGTCTCAGCGCCCGGCGGTATGACGGGCAAAGCCGGCAAAACAGATGGTCCAGCCTGCGTCGGAGTCGGCAGCAAAGTGGGCTGCACCGGAGTGTACAGCGGGACCGGCGAAGCCTCAACCGGGTCCGGCGTGGTTACAGGTGGCTGCAACGGTTCGGTTTGGGTGACCTGGGCAATTGGAGTATTGCGCCTGTTTAAATATAAATATGCGCCCAGGGCAGTGGGAACGCACAGGCTGCAAACAATCGACGCGGCCACCAGGCAACCGATCAAGGCCAATAAAATTTTCGGAAAATCTTTCATCAAATCTCACTGATCTTCTGTCCCCGGAATCACCGGTAAAGGACACCTAAGACGCTTGGGAAGAAACGAACGTAAGTATACCTCATCCAGGGCGCCCGAAGCAGAGAATCTCGCTACCAGCAGGATATCAGATAAGTCACAACCAATTACAATCACATCCTGGCCATTGGGGAAGCTGGAGGGTCTTTCATCCACGGGGAACGCCAGGGGCATATTCTGCTGGCCCACCAGGTAGAATCCCAATCGAGGATATGGTTGGGACGAATACAGGGACTTGCTGCTCAGGCCCGGATCTCCGGTGTTTGCTGGCAGGTAGCGAGGATAGAGCGCCCGGCCGGCATAGGCAACCCCGCTGTTGGCCATGAAGGATTGGAGCTCCTTGCGTTGGGCCGGGGTGAACTGATCGGACTGCATCAGCGCCTGCAGCATTTCTTCGGCTCTTTGGGGTGTGTAACGCGGCCTAAAGCTGGCCTCAACCGCTGGAACCAGGCTGGCAAGCAGGAAAACCCCCACCAAAGCGACATAAAAGCCAGGAGATCGCAACAATGGCGCAACAGGCCGGCAGCCCTGGCCGGGCCGGGCCGGCAAATTTATCTCACCTGGGGCGCCTGCAAAATACCTCCAGGCCACGATGGTCGCCTGGGCCAGGCCAATGCTAAAATAGACCAGCGTCACCCAGTCTACTGGCAAGATGTATCGCCCACCTGAATTACGGAACAGCGCGTTGGCGATCAGGTAAGTCAGCGCAAATGCAAGCGGGGCCAGGCCTGGCCAGGAGTTCTGCTTCCACGCCGCATGGATGCCATAGGCCAAAACAATCAGATTCAGGATTAAGGCAAAGACAGCGTAAAGCGGAAAACTTCCATCCCAACCACGCCAGTAAGGGGTGTCGCGAATATAGGAAACCAGGCCACAGCATTCATTCCACAAACGCTCTCCCGAGCGATGACCCAGCCAGGCAATCAAGCTCGCTGGAGCGCGAAATGTGGTCGGCAGGATCAGAAATGTCTGGAGCTGGCTGTTGGCATAATGTGAAAAAACCGAGCTGGCTATTGCTCCTGGTTCTTGAAGGATGGAGAGCCAGGCACGATTGGCCACCTGTGCAAGTTGTTGATTCGGGCTGGTACTGGCAGGGGTGGGTCTGGCCATTGGCGAAGGCGTTTTTGAGCCCGCTGGTTTTTCCGGCGGGCTGGCGGTCTCAACCGGCGCAGTTGCTGGCGCCAAAGGGGCCAGCAGGGCTGGTTGAAATCGCTGCAAGATCACGCTGGCGTTGTGCAGCGGGTTATCAAAGAATATCTCTCCGGTAACTCGAGCATTGCGCCAGATCCAGGGAGAAATCACCAGGAGCAAACCCAACCCAATCAAGGCCGCGCTTTGGATCCACAAGCGCCATCGGCGGCCCGGCCAAAGGACCAAGCCGCTGATCAGCAGCAGAGGCAGCAGGAAAACAACCGTCTCCGGGCGGATTAACATGGCAAAACCCAGCGCAGCGCCGCAGATCAGAGCCAGCAGCTTTCGCTCTGCAATTCGCTTTAACCACATCACCGCTACAAGCGCAAATACAACCGTCATTAGCATGCTGGGCAAGTCAGCCATCAACAGCTTGACATGGGAGGTGGTGATCCGCTCCGTGAGCCAGACCGAGTTGGCTTCACGAAAGATGGTCAGGGCCGCGGCGATGACCGCCGAGGCGCGGTTGTGCAGCGCATGGGTTAAAAGATAGATCAACACAGGGATCCAGGCAAAGACCAGCACCTGAAGAAAGATCACCTGCGTGTAATTCTGACCGCCCACCAGGCGCAAGATCGCCAGGTATGTCGCCAACAACGGGCGCCGGGCGTAGAGCAGACCATAGTAGCGATATCCCTCCCCCACCAGTGCAGATTGAGCCATGGCATCATATGCCTGAGCGTCTGACCTGGGGTAGTACTCAAAATTGGGGGCTGCAGGCTCGGTTATGAACCAGTTTGGGAGGATAGGAAGACCCTGCCAAGCCAACACCGCCGCCAACCAGATCAGAATCACGAGCAGCAAATCTAACCTGCTCAAGGCCAGGCGTTTTATGTGGTCCCGGCCCGTAGATGGACGGTCCAGATAAGCCGAGAAAGCCAGGATAACCACCCCGGCCAACCAGGCAACCAGCACCTGCCACTCTACAATCGGCACACCCTGGATGTTCCAGCCCACCCGCTGTGATTCGGTCGGCATCACCGTTTTTGCCACCCACGACCAACCCAGAAATATCCCCCCAAAGGCCAGCAAGAGCAGGTAAAACGTGCGCCCCCTGGGCCGCAAAGAAAAGATCTCTTGCCCATGCCGCAGAACCAGCAAAGCGATAGCAGTCTGGCCGCTCAGGCCAACCACCCACACCAACAGAGGCGCCAGCCGATCGACAATCGCCCGAGTGAAGGGTTCCTGGACCTCGGCCATTTGCAGCATTGTCAAGACGCCTGCCAGAAAAGTAACGCCGCACAGACCCACACCCCAATTCCAGACTCGTCGATGGCTCAGGGCGCCTGCTATCCACTGAAAGCGTTTCTCAGATGCCTCAGGGCAAAGCCAGGTCTCCAGGAGCAACCAGGAGAAGACCAACAAAACAGCGGCCAAAACCAGCGCAAGGGCCAGGCGCAGCGGGGAGATGCCCAGCAACAAGCCAGCGCTTTCTGCAGACCGCGTTCCAATGAACAAAGCCACAGCGATGCAAGTCTGCAGGATCGCCAGCGAGAGATAAACCCGGTACACCGACCGGGACGCCGATTGGTTCAACATCAGAGAGTCTTGCAACATGGCAGAATCAAACGGGTAAAATCGCCCGCCCCGCTTACCCGGCCGGGGGATCAGCCAGGTGGGCGGCTGCCGTGATCAGGCCAAATACCACCCACATGTTGGGTATCGAGAAGGAGTCAAAAGAAAAGACGACAACAAAAAACACCACCAGGGACAAGAATCCGCTCATTGCCCAATATTTCTGTTCGGGGCTGGGCGAAAACCACAAGAACAGCACACAGCCAATCACCGCCAGGAAGAAAGTGGTAAACAGGACTGTGCCCAGCAGTCCGGTCTCGGCAATCAGCCGGGCGTACAGGTTCTTGGGAGTGATCAACCGGTCACGCCCTTCGCCAGGCGTGATCTGGCGCATGATCTCCCTCTGTTCATCATACGGCTGGTTGGGGAGCATCTCTGGAAAATAAAAAGCATAATTGCCCAGCCCAACCCCCAGAGTCGGGCTTTGGTCATAGATATTCAATGCAGTTGCCCAGTACACAAAACGCTGTTCAAACGCAATGAACTCCAGGTAGGTGCGTGTACGTGCCTTGCTCTCCGTCCAGTAGCGCCACAAGCGTGAGAAATAAGCGTTCTGCGAACCGACGAAGAAGATGCCGCCCACCAAGATCGCCAGGATTGCCGCCGCCTCTGCCACCCTCCAGACCGCATACCACGCCGGACGATTACCTTCTGGCGCAGCCTTCAGAGACCGAGAACGATAAACCAGGTAGCTTAAGAAGGCCAAAACCGCCAGGATAAACAGGCCCGTGCGCGAATAGGTGAACACCAACACAACCGCTGACCAGGCCAGCAGGACCCATTCCACCGTGATCCAGCGGTAGCGCCAGGGGAAGATGCTGCGCCCGCTCAACACCGAGGCCAGCAGCCAGGGCATGAGCAGAAAGCAGATTTGCTCGGCGAACCATTTTGGCTCGTAAGTCAGACCAGAAATGCGGGTGGTAAACAACCGCCGGGTAGAAATGTAACTTTGCAGCGAGTTGATCCACTTGAAATATTTCTGGTGAAAATGAATCACATAAGGGATTTGCAGGGTCCCCCACACCAAAGCCAGGAAAAATCCCGCATACAGCCAGCGCAAGGAGTATCTCAGATCATCCCAGCTCTGCGGCAGCAGGGCAACCGTCAGGTAAAACGCCATGCCGAGGCCAAGCGTGAGCAGGTTGCGCAGGAATCTCTCAGCCAGGCTGACCCCCCGGTAAACATCCAGGTCGCCTGTAAATGCAACCAGCGAGCTGATCATGGCTGCTACGGCAAAAGCCAGGAGCGGCAGAAAAGTCTGCGGGAGAGGACGCCGGATCAAGCGGGGCAGGGTGACCAGAAAGACCAGCACAATCAGGGGGTAAACCGCCAGCGGTCGCACCAGGGTCCTGCCCCCCAGCGCCTCAGGCAAATATGGGAAGCTGGTAACCGTCAGCGACAAGAAGAAAAACGCCCAGGCTGCCCGTATCAGACCCGATGAAAGCCTGGCCCAATTCCACCTAATCACGCGCCTGGACCCTCCGGGTGATCCGGATCAACCCAACGAAAATCCACACCAGCAGACCAACAAAACCGCCGACCAGGATCAGCGTGGTTGTGGGTCGCAAGACTTGGGTGGAAACCGGGCCAATCTGCTGGAATTCCAGGTTTGGCGAAAGGCCCAGACTGTTGGCCGATTCGCTGGAATATTTTTCCTTTAACGCATCTCGCTGCTCTTCAAGCGTTGCGATCTGATCTGGGAGAGCGTTCATCTCTTGTTCTATTTGCTGCAACACCTGGGGGATCCAGATTCGATAAGCCCGCACCGCTGAGTCTGCAGACGGCTGGTTTGCCAGGATGGTTCGCCAGGCTGGGTCGTCCAGCGCCAGGCTGGCAGCAGCAGAAAAAATTTGCCATCGCTCGGCCGGCAAGAGCGATTGTCCCTCAGGGTAAGCGCTTAATTTTTGCTGCCAGGACTGCAAAACCGCCCGGCTGGCCGCCAAAGCCTGCAGGCGTTTTTGGGCGGAGAACAAATCTCCTGCGATTTGTTCCAACTCCTGATCAATTATGAACGTATCGCGGGCTGCGCTGACTGCAACCCGGGCGCGCTCCAGGGCCAGGTTGCTCCACGCTTCCAATGCCTGGCGCGCCCGCCCTTGATCCGGGTGAGAGACGCTCAGACTCCATTCACCAGCTGTGCGCCAATCGGTGTCCAACAGATCGCGAAGCCCCTGGATATCCAGGTTTTCCCAATAAGGATCCTGCTCACGCAAATCGTCGAGGGTCTCCTGGAGCAGAGCATCCATCACCAGGATCGTGTCTAACTGGTTCATCTGCCAATAGTGATAGTTATCAATATTGGAATAGCGCGGCTTGGCCAACGCCAGGAAGTTGGCATCTGAATATGTGCGGTAGGCGTTCAGCCCAACGTAGATTTCCCGGCTGGCCTTGAAATAGGCCGGCCAAAGATAGGCAAGCAGCCAACCCGCCAGGCATCCCAGCGCAAAAAACGCCAGCATTGCCGGCCAGCGGTGGAACAGGCGATAGAATTCGTCTCTAAGATTCCAATATCTATTCATCATCCAGACGCCTGAATCTGCGGATTGCTCATCATAACGCGAGTTGCAGCAGTAATCAAGCCAAAAAGCACCCACATATTGGGAATGACAAATGAGTCAAAGGTCAAGGCCGAGAGGGAAAAAGCCAGCAGTCCACACAGGCTGGCAACGCCCCAATACTGCCATTCTCTCTGCCGGGATAGCCACATGTACAAGGCGCAACCCAAGTTGGCAAGGACAAAAGCCGCAAAGGTCACCGCACCGACAATGCCAGTCTCTGCCAGTAAGCGCAAATACAGGTTTTTGGCCGTAATCAGCCGGTCGCGTCCCGGTTCGGGGGTAACCATTAACAGGACTTCGGGGACCTCAGCAATCGGGCGAAAGGGCAGCATCTCTTCGAAATAGAAGGCGTAATTGCCCAGCCCCACCCCCAGGACGGGGTAAGCCAGATACGTATTGAATGCAGCCTGAGCATAAACCAGGCGAGCATCAAAGCCAAGGTAGCTCAGATACTCCTCCAGATTTGCATCCGGGTTGCGCCAGTATTGCCACAAGCGGGCAAAAAACAGATTGCGGGTGCCCACCAGGTAGATAGGCAAGATTACCGCAGCAAGGATCAAGATCGATTCCAACAAACGACGCTGCAGCGGTGATGGTCGCCACCGTCTGCCTGCGCCGGTCATCAATGCGGGAGCGCTGTTGTCCGTTTGGGGCAATTTGCGAAACAGCAGGACGCTGATCATGATCAGAATGACCAGGTTCATCAAACCGGCGCGAGAAAACGTAAAAGGCAGCAAAAGCACCGACCACCCCACCAAAAGCCACTCCACCGTCAGCCAACGCCAGCGGCGCTGAAAAACGCTGTAGCCGCTCAGAACCGCTGCAAGGGACCAGGGCAAGAGCAGCAAGATGATTTGCTCAGCGAACCAGTGCGGCTCATAAGTCAGGCCGGCAATCCGGTCCGGCCGAAGCGGGCGGATCGAGACATACGTTTGGGCGCGCTCCAAGAAAGCAAACAGAGATGGATCAGGAAACGCAATCTGCACCGCCTGGACAGAGCCCCAAAGCAGCGCAATTGCCCCACCGGCATAGATCCAGCGCAGCGAGAAACGCAAGTCCTCAACCGTCTCATGCAGCAGGACCAATGTCAGGTAAAATGAACAGCCGATCAGCAAAGTGAACATACCGCGCAGGACGCGCGCTTCCACCGAGATACCCAGGGAAGGCTCGATGCCGCGCAGCAAGGATAGCAATGAGCTGGCTGCCGCGACCAGGATAAATGGCACCAGGGTGATCACGGTTTTTGAGATTGGCCGGCTGATCAGGCGAGGCAGGACCAGGAAAAAGAGCAATACGGCAAGCGGGTAGAGCGAAAGCGGGCGCACCAACGCTTCGCCGCCCATTGCAGGCGGGAAATATGGAAAGCTGGTCACGGGAAGCCCAAGCAGCAATAAGACCCAGGCCACCCTCTGGATAGCCTGTAAGATTGGACTCAGTTTGCCCAGATTCATGCTTTCATCCGCAAAGCCGGGGCTACCAGCCAGATTAACGCCCAAAGAATCAATCCCAACCCCGCGCCAACCAGGATTGCCACCCCGGTTGGGCGCACAGCCACCTGCTCCAACTTGCGGTCGCTGATCTTCTGAACCAGGAGTTCAGCCGATAACCCCAGGCTGCCGGTTGACGCAGCAACATACTGCGCCTCCAGCTCTGGCTGGCGGCGCTCCAGGGCGCCCACTCGTTCCTGCAACCCCTGGATGCCGGCATCCAGGAGCGGCAATGCGCGCTCAATCCAGGCGATGTAAGCTTCATTCGACGAGCCGCTTACCGGGAAAGTCGCCAACAATGCCAGCCAAGCAGCACCCTGGCTCGTTTGATCAAGCAATTGTTGGACGAACAAGCGGTCGGACTCGGCTAACACCTGGTCAGCAGGTCTGCCAGCCAGGACGGTATGCCAGGCTTGCAATTCGTCCCGGGTTTGAACCAAAGCCGCCAACTGGCTCATGGAACGGGCCTTCTCATCCATCGTGGCCTTCAATTCGTCGCTGAGCAACAGGGCGCTTTGCGCCTGGGCGACCGCCGCATGCACCTGTTCCACTACCACATCTTGCCAGGCAATCACCGCCTGGGCCGCGCGAAGCGGCTCTTCATGCTCTGCCACCAGGCGCCATTTCCCGGCATTGCGCCAGTAAACGTGCAACATGAGCGCCAGGTCTTGGCGGTTGACGCCCTGCCAGTATGGGTCTACCAATTGCAAACGGGAGAGAGTCTCATCCAGAATGCTGTCCATGTAGATAACGGTATTCAGGCTGGACATCTGCCAGTTTTTGTAATCGTTGGCATTGGTGAAAGGCAGACCAGCGTATTCGACGGCGCTGCGATCATCCGCCGAGCGTCCGACGTTCAACCCAACAAATAACTCCTTGGTCGCCCTGTAGGGGGATGGCCACAGCAAGGAAATCAGCCACCCCACCAGACTACCCGCCAGGCAAAATAATACAATCCAGTGCCAGCGATGTGTGGCAGCCATAGCTTCATCACGAAAGGACCATTCGTGCGCAACGCTGGTTCCAGCCATAATTCTCCCGATTATACCCAATACCGGCGCTGGTCCAGAAAGACCAGCGCCATGAGGCCCACAAGGAAAGCAAACAGAAAAATGATGTTGGCTAACAGAGGCGGTTGGTTCAACCCCAAGAAAGCCAGACAATTAAATCCAAAAGCGGCCATTTGCATCACCAAGACGGCCCGGTTCGGTGATTCTACCCACACCAACAGGCGGTGATAGGTGTGGTCGCGGCCGGCGGCGTAGACCGGGCGGCCCCGGCGCAGTCGTGAAACAATCACCAGAACGGTGTCAAAGATGGGCACCGCAAACAGCATCACCGGAACAAGCCAGGAAGAAGTCTGAAATGTTTCTTGCGGCCGGTAGCTAATGGCCAGCGCCGCCAGGATCAGCCCCAAGCTCTGAGCTCCCGAGTCGCCCAGAAACAGCAGCGCAGGCGGGGCATTGTAAAAGTACAGGCCCATGCACACACCAACAATCAAAGCGCTATGCTGAGCCAGCCCTTGCTGACCGGCATCCAGGGTGAGCAAGATGAAAAACGCGGCCGCCATCCCCCCCAGGCCAACTGCCAGGCCATCCATGCTGTCCACAAAGTTATAAGCATTGGTGATGCCCACCACCCATAAGATGGTGAGCAGCCAATCCAGGTAAAGATAGAGCGGGCCGGTGCCAGAGAAGAAAAATTCCGGCGACTCAAAAATGCGAATATAGACGCCGCCAAAGATCAAAACCACCGCCGCAATGACCTGGCCTAACAGCTTCAAGGGCGGTGAAAGCACCCGATAATCATCCCATAACCCAAAGAGAAAAACAGGAATTGCAGCCAGGAGAGCAGCGCGGACATTTTCATCCATCTGCGTCCCTAAAAACCATTCGGAGATTAGCAAGGTTGAGATAATGGCAAAGCCGCCCGCCAGCGGCGTGGCGTGGACATGGAGCTTATGGGGCGCGCTTCCCGGATGGTCGATCAAATTAAGCCGCCAGGCCACCCGGATGCTCAACCAGCCCAGGATCAACACCAGTATCAATGAGACCAGCAGGGCGCGAACAACCTGGTAAATTGCCGAAAAATTTGCGTCCATGGTGTCAAAAGCCGGCTCTTTCAGGGTTTGCGCGAGCCTGCATATTTATCCGTTCGAATGAAGTTTATCCCCAGCGACCAGAGCAGCTTCATACCCATCGCCAGATAGTAAAGCCAGTTGAACAGAAAGAAATAATCTTTTGCCAGGTGAGAACGGTAATAGTGATAGTAGGAGCGGTGCCATTCATAAATAGATCGGTAAGGCTGAACGCGCGACCCACCCAGGCTACCAAAATGAATAATCTGGGCCTGGGGCATGTAATAGACTTTCCAGCCAGCTTGCCGGGCGCGGAAGCAAAAATCAGCATCCTCCTGGTAGGCAAAATAGCGCTCGTCCAGGTAACCTATCTGATCGATCATGGAGCGCCGCGCCAGCATACATGAACCGGCAACGCCATCCACCGGGTGGGTGGCATCCTCGTCCATGTAGGTCATCAAGTACTGGCTGAAAAACGGGCTTTGCGGGAACAAGGCCGATAAGCCCAAAAAGTAGGTCAGCACTGCCCAGGGGCGCGGCTCACCGCGGCGGCAGGGTTTTTGCAAAGTGAGGTCGCGATTCAGCACCTTGGGCCCGCAGATGCCCACTTCCGGGTGCTCATCCATAAACATCACCAAGCGATCGATCGCTTCTGGCAGCACCAGGGTGTCTGGGTTGAGCTGGAGCAAATACCTTCCACGCCCAAGGCGCATCGCCTGGTTCATCGGCCGGGTATAACCGGCATTGTGCAGGTTTTCCACCAGGCATATTTCAGGGTATTCGCGCTGCACCATCTCCACCACACCGTCTTTGGATGCATTATCCACCACAATCACTTCAAAAGTGAGGTGGGTATTTTGGTACAAGGATTGCAAACAATCGCGCAGCAAATCCCGGGCGCGATAGGTCACAATGCACACCGAAACGTCTATCGCCTCCGGCGGCTCTGGGCGACCCTTTGATAGACTTGCAGCGTTTTCAGGGCGGTCTGGTTCCATGTGTATTTTTCAGCCTGCTGTTGACCCTGGACGGCAAGAGCCCGGCGCAGGGAAGGATCGCGGGATAGACGACGCATGGCTTCAAAAAGCGCCTGCTCATCCTGTGGGGGGATGAGCAGACCGGCATCCCCTACCTGATCCCGCATTGCCGATACTGCCGTCGTAATCACGGGCGTGCCGCAAGCCATTGCCTCCAGAGGCGGAAAACCAAAACCCTCATACCGCGAGGGATAGAGCAAGGTCTGTGCCAGATTATAAACCAGCGGCAGGTCCTGATCGGGGATATAACCGGTGAAAAGCACCCGATCCTGCAATTGCAGCGCTTCGACCTGGCGTAAGACATCCTCAACCATCCAGCCAAATCGCCCAACCACAACAAGCATGGGGGGCTCTTCCTGCTGGGCCAACCGTGCATAGGCATTCAAAAGCAGGGGGAGATTTTTGCGCGGCTCCACCAGGCCCACATAAAGAAAAAAGGTTTGCGGCAGGTTATACCGACGCCGGCAATCCTCAAGCAGGTGCATGTCCGTGATCCGGTGAAACTCTTCGCCAATCCCCAGCGGCACAGTGAAGATCTTTTCTTCAGGGATCGACAAGATTTTCAGCGCATCCCGGCGCGTGCTTTCAGAATCCGCAATGATCGCATCCGCAAGCCGGGCGCTCATGCGCATCATCCAGGGGAAGAACAGGCGCTTGGACCGAGTGTGCAACTGGGGATACAAGAAAAAGGTCATATCATGAAATGTGACAACCGATGCACAGGACAGGCCGAGCGGTCGGGTATAGTGCGGCGAATGCAGCAGATCAAGACCAGAGCGACGCGCCAGCCGCGGCAAAGTGGTTTGCTCCCAGACCAGGCGGCGCGCCGGGCTGATCTCTGGCGTCTCAATCCATTGCACTTTTTCCAGCGCCGGCGCATCGATCAAGGCGCGCCGACTGTCCTGAACAAACACAAACAGCTCGTTCTCAGCAACGATGGCTGCCAGGGAGCGAACCAGACGAATGATATAGCGACCCGCGCCCACTGGCTCGGCAGGCAGGGCCGTGGCATCAAAGCCAATCCGCATGGATGCAAAGCTCCTTTGGTTGCTTCAAGGTTGCATAAGTTTCCATAATGCCCTGCGCCCAAGGCGGTGAACCAGCGCATAAAGCCCTTCGACCTGCCAGATAGAAAACGCCCGTCTTACGCTCATTTTTGACCTGGCTGGTCGATGCGACTGTATCCAGGGCAAATATTCGTGGCAGACGATATCCCAGGTCAAGAGCGGCGCACCTTGCCTGATCAAGGGGACGGGCACCTGCCGCTGGAGCCTGAACAGCTCCCGATCTGCCAGCGGGCGACGCTGCCGGAGGCTCTTGCGTGCCGAGCGCAGCTCGCTTAGCGAACCTAAATATTCCATCCAGGCCCGGCCATAGGCGCGCCCCTCTCCCCAGCGACCACGAAAGAGACAGAGCAACCCGTTGAACAGATCTTCCACACCGTAACTGATCAAAAACCGGAACAGGAGACCCGGCTCAAGCAGGCGGGTGATAAAACGCAACCGCCCATAGACCACCCGCTGAAGCTTGGTCTCGCCCAGGCTGCGCTCAACCGCACCCGGATGGCGGCTACTGAAGGCATGATAGACGATTGCCCCAGGAGCAAGGCGAACCTTATAGCCCAACCAACGCGCCCGGTAGCACCATTCAATATCTTCATAGTACATCGGGAATCGGTCGTCCAGCAGCCCGACCTGGTCCAATGCCCTGGTCGGAAGCAGCGCCGCGGCAAAACACGCCGAGGGCAACTCATCCCAGTGGTCAAACTGACCAAGATCCAGGTGTCCCAAAGCGTTATCCATGCCCCAGGAGAGTGCCCCAACCTGGTTGCCCACGCCATTCAGAAATGCTGGCGCCCAAAGCAATCGCAGTTTTGCTGCCACCGCAGCACAGCGGTCGTCGCTTTGCGCTGCGTCCCAGAGCCTGAAAAGCGCATCCCGATCCAGGACCACATCCGGGTTCAGGAGCAATATGAATTCACCCCGCGCGACGCTGATCCCCTGGTTGATTGCTCCAGCCAGGGAACAGGTGTTTTCCCGCGGCAACACGATCACATCTGGGTGATGCTCGACCAGCCAGGCCGCAGAACCATCGCTGGAGCCGTTATCCACAACAATGATTTCTGACGGGGGGAGTGATTGGGCCGCCAAAGAGGCCAGGCAACCTGGCAGCCAAGCCAGGCTGTTGTAGCTGACGATCAGCGCTGAAATGAGAGGATTGCCGACGCTGCTGGGTGCGGGTGAAGGGCCAACAGAAGGAGCCGAATCCAGACGGGCCAGCAGTCCAGCCTGGGCAAGGCATTCCAGGGCAACAGCAACCCGATCCGCAGGCAATCCCTTGTCAATCGCGAAATGAGACAGGATATCCTGTTTGGAGCGGCCATCCGCATACTGCCACACCTCCAGCATGATCCGGTCCACCCACACGCGCCCACCCTGGGGCGTTGTCAGCAGCGTTTGCCGGCCATTGTGGATCGGCTGCACCTTGGGCGGGATCTGCAACATCAACATCTCTGCGGACCCCCAATGAGCGCGGTTATCGCCCATGAGGTTCCACAGAGCCAGGCCTGGGCGCCAGGCGCACAAATCTACGGCCCCGCCGGCCTAATAAATATGGGCTGAACCAACCGTGGTCCAACACTCGATCGATATCAGAGATAGGCGCCTTTCGGGCGCTCTGCACGCTACGGCGCCAGCGCCATGCAGACGGCAAACCCAACAAAGCGTCCCACTTGGCGCGCCAGGCTGCACCTGCCCGGCCGCGCAGGGAATAATAAACCAAGAAAACCAGGTTGGCAATCAAATGTGCCGGGAGATATTTCCAGAACAACCTGCCCGGCATATCGGCAAGGTACATCCAAATCACATTTCTTTGCACCTGGTACACAGCTCGCTCGCTTTCAACACCATAGCTGGCAGAGACCAGGTGCTCAACAACGGCAAAGGGCACATACAGGCAGCGCTTTCCGGCCAACCGCAGGCGAAAGCCCAGTTCAACATCCTCCAGGTGGCTGGTAAAATCTTGATTGAACCCGCCCACTTCCAGAAAGGCCTGGCGCAGATACATAGCTGCCGCAGCACAGGGGCTAAAAACCTCTCTTGCGCTGAGATGAATATCCGCAACCGGAAGGCCATTGTCCCGCGACCAGGCAAATCCGCTGACGTGAAGCACATCACCTGCGGCCTGCAACCGACCCGGATCGCTGGCATACACAAGTCGCGACGCAAAAAAGGAAAAATCCGGCCAGGCAATTGCCGCATCCACCAGTTGCTGCAGCCAATCCGCATGGGGAAAAGCGTCATTGTTCAAGAAAGCCAGCCAGCGCCCGCAAGCCAACTCTGCGCCACGGTTATTGGCTTTGGCAAAGCCCAGGTTTTGCCCCAAGCGAACCAGGCGAAAACCTGGCCAACGCGCCTCAACCTGATCTACAGATTGATCAGTCGAGCCGTTGTCTAGCACCAGCACTTCGAAGTCCTGAAATGTTTGAGCCTGCAAAGCATCCAGGCAGCGCGGCAGGAAAGCGGCTCCGTTCCAGTTCAGGACAATGACTGAGACAACCGGCTGAGCATTCTGCACCGGCGAGCGCACGTTTCCTTGTGATGGTTGATCTCGAACAGCACAATCTGGTGAATCCATTCGGACTATTCTTCAGAGTGGAAGTGGAAGCTGCAGAATGGCTTGGATTGCAGCTTGCCCAACCCAAAGAATGGATAGTGATGCCACTCGTAAACGCGCAGTGGGATATCCAGCTCTTGGGCAAAAATTCGCATTTCCAGCAACTCACCAGCTTCAATATTCAAAGGATAAAAGCGAAAAGCCAGGGGCTCATCGACCCTGATGTTGGGTGCAGGCAGCGAAGCGGAAGCCAGCACCTGGCCGCTCCGCAATATCTGCAATCCAACCGTTCCACTGCGTGGGCAAAGATCGATCACAGCCACAAACAACAAACGGTCAAGACCAGAGCGCTGCAACCGAACCGGGTAGGCCAGATACGGAACACGCTGCAAGTTAATGCTAGGCCGCAGCCAAAAACCCTTCAGCGGCTGAGCGTAAATCAGGCTATCATCGTAAATCTGACGGTATGCGAGTGGTAGCCGGGCGGAGTAATCCACCCGATCCACAAAGCGCTCAATCAGGCGGATCGCTTTTCGATTGCGATAGGCATCAATCTCCCGCGCCAACAGTTTTGCCAGGGGCATCTGTTGGTTTAACTCTGCCTGGCAAGTGTTCAGCTCAATCTCTTGAGCCTCCAGACGAGCCTGTAAGGAGCGAATTTGGGCGTCGCTTCCAAAAATCCCATCTTTAAGCACTTCATTGGCATCATGCCAGCGTTGGGCAATCACCTGGGGAGAATCGGGAAATGACGCCTTTGCCCATTGTTGCAGCTCCGCATCCGTTGCTGGCCCTTTGATCACCGCACAACGATACAGGATACGCTGGCACATCGAAGAGTCCTGCCGCCGCAACCGGCGCTTCTCCCAATCTGGGAGACTCAAAGCAGAAGGAGCATAGAAGAACTCCATCCCAAGACAACGCAAATCAATCGCGGGGACAGCAGTGCGGGCCGGCGCACTCTCTGTCACAATGGTGTCCTGAAAGCCGGGTTGAATCTGATATACCGGCGGCTCCGCGCATGTCCACAAGCGCGGTGTCTCTTCGTTGAAATAACAGGATTGTGCGGCCTCTGAGCCGCCCATCGGCGATGTGTAGCCTGTCAGGATCGATACCTGAGCGCCATGCCGGGCGACCCGGTAAAACTCATGAAGGACAAGCTCTGGATCCTTTGATCGTTCCAAAGGCCAATCAGAGAACAGGGCATCCACGCTTCCGGTTGCAAAAGGAAGGCAGCTTCCAGGATCGGCAATCAAATGCACCCCGGGACCTGGTTGCATTCCCACCCCAATGAAACCAGCCAGCAGATTAGCTTGCTCAACCAGGCTTAGCTGCATGGGGCGCGCCAATGGCCCAGGCGGCTGGTGATTGACCCGTTTTTGCAGCCCAAGCAACGTGTCAATGACTTCCAGCCACTGGCGCTCTACCAACTCCTGACGGTAATTGCGGTCAACATACTCAAATGCTGCTTCCTTTATCTCCTCGCGCAAATCTGCATCGATCAGCAACCGCTTCAGCGCATCAAACCAGGAACCCGGGGTGTTATCCACCAGCAGACCGGTTTTTTCATGCTCCACACAGGATGAGTACACATCCACCGCCGAGTAAATCCCTGGTATCCGGCAAGCACCATAGTCGCGGAATTTTGTGTTTGTCTTGGATCGATTGAAGGGGGTTGGCGTCAACGGCGCCAGACCAATATCGAAGCCCTCATGGGAAAGGTAATGCAGGTATTGATCATAATTGTGAATGATGTGCACCAGCCGGCTGGAAGGGTGGTGGCGAAATCCAGCCGGCACTTCGCCCCACCAGTGCATTTCCGCCGCATCAGGATAAGCATCCATCAACTTGAGCAAATCCTGGCTGAAAAGCGAGATCAGCGTATCACCATTGCCGCGCCCGGTGGCATACGTGATCCGCACCTTATCATGGCGGCGCGGCAAGGCTGCCCTGGGAACCAGGCTCATATCGATGCATGGTAGAACCAGATTGACGTTGGAATTGAACTGCAGCGCTCGCTCAACAAGCGGCTGGCTGTACACCCGCACCAGATCCACCCGGCTCAGAAATCGTTCCAGTTGCTGCAGGCGCTCCGGCGCGTGAAAGTAGTCCGTGTAGTTCAATCCCTCTGGCACTTCCCAAAGGTTATCATCCAGGTGGTAAATTGTGGGGATATTGCGCAACAAGCACTCTTCAAGGATCCAGTCCGCCGATGGCTCAATATTCCGGCAGAACAAGACCAGATCGCTGGCCTGCAAACGCGCCACGGTTGTTTCAGATTCTGTTACCACGCTGAAGCGAAGCCGGTTCTGGCGCTCCAGCTCAGTCAACGGCTTGATGATATAGATCGCTGCCGAAGGCAACGGGTACGGTATAACCAGCAGCAAGCGGGGCAAAGGTTTCGATGCTCCAGAGGCAAGCGGACGGTCAAATGAAGGGTTTTTCACAGCCTTTACAAGTCATTGATCTTGAACAGCAAATCATCGCCACCAGACGCGCCCACAGATGACTCACCAGTCGCTGATGGCCGCTGCTGTGGAGCATCTGGCGCAAGCGCTCCATTTCACCAGACTGGCCCGCCAGAGGGATGGCTTAACTTCGTGAATACCCGGATAACACCGGCAGCGCCTGGGTGGTCATGGCCTGTTCAATGTGTTCAAGCCAGGTCTCATGAAAGCGCTGCTGGAGCTCCCGCCGAGCGGCCTGACCAATCCGCCCGCGCAGGCGCAGACCTTCAACCAGGCGTGTCAGCGCTTCCAGCCAGGCTTCAGGGGCGTTATCCACCAGCAATTCGGTCTGGCCATCCTGAACCACAATGGCCTACACCATGGTCCTGGAACAGACTCCAGCCGCGGCGCCAGCCCAATCTCAAAGCCCTGGCGGGCAAAAACCGCCAGATAACGATTATAGTCTGATCGGGAATTAAGCAGAGCAATAAATCCGTGCAACGCCAGCGGCGTGTTTGCGCCTATGGCAAGTAAAGCTGTACGGTCACATCGCTGCAATAGGTCGCCTGGTTGTAATTGTCCCGCAGGCTTGCGCACAAATAATAGTCCCCCGGGGCCACACCCGTCGTGTCCCAGTTGAAAATTGTTTCAAAACCTGAGAATTCTCTGGTGATGAGTGGTAGATAGATCTTGTTATCCATCGCAGGCGGCAGCGGTCCGGGCGGAGCGATTGGAACCGCTTGAGCCACATGTTGCGTTGGATTGTTGGGATCGGTTGTGTAGTAGTACTCAACCATACTGAGCTGTTTTGCATCTTTGTTTAATGCCAATTTCACTGGAAATGGGCTTCCAATCGCTGCCTGGTTAACCTTCGTCAGCGTTATCCAATCAATCACTTGATGAAATACCATGGCAGGAACATAGATGCCAGTGTAGTTCTCATTGGGATCAAACCGCAGTTCGGTGATCTGCCCGGCCTGAGACCAGGTTTTTGTGCCACACGAAGCAGGATACGAATAGAGCGGTGTCCCGTTAAACGCATCGAAAAGGTCGATGGAATACTGGCGCAAGCCAACATCGTACACAAATTGCCGGCTCACGTATACACAGCCATCGGAAGTCCTCCAGATGAGCCGACCAATCATCCCATCTGCAGGTAAAGCCCAGGCGCCATCAATGCGATGACTCAAGTTCAGGTAACGATAACTGGCCGAGTTGAATCGGGCATCCGGGAGTTTCAAATAAACTTTGCTGTCCAGCTCGCCAATCGAACCCCTGCAGATCGCGGTAGCAGCTGCCGGATACACCGTATCCATCACCAGAAAGCCATCCTGAAACACCCAACTGGTACACTCAATTTTTGTGACGTCATCGGAGCCCATGTCCCAAGGGTTACCCGCCAGGGTGGCGTAATCTTTGCCACTGGCCGGTGACGGGCTGAGAAAACTTGCCACGGGCATCTGATTAATCGTCAAGAGGGTAGTGCTCCGCTGGCTACAGCAGGAGGTTTGAGTGCCCAGGCCAATCTGATATCTCCCTGGGGGAAGCCCCCGGGTATCGAGGGTATACGCGCCTGCGCTCCCACTGACGCCGGTGGCGATTTGGATATCGCGAGTCGTCCCCTCCGGTCGGGCCCAGATGGTGTTCACGCCCCCATCCGGCGCCCAGGTGATGTGAGCGTTGTAGAGCGTGCTGCTTGCACAACTGGTGAGACGGATCCATTCAACAGCAATATTGATGTCTTTGTAGACGCTGGGGTGAATTCGCAAACCTTGCCATTGGGCCAAGCTCAGCCAGGCGGCGCTGCCAGAATATAGACCGTTGGGAGGGTTTGCTAAATCGATTTTATACAACTTCCAATTGTGAACAACTGGACTTCCAGACATCGACTCAGGGTAAAGATAGATATATGTGTTTCCGCTGAGCGTGCCGCTGTAGGTTGCGTCCCATCCAATCACAAAATGATCGGCGAGGTCGCCGCTGCCCGGCACATAGCCTGGCGAGTCGACTTTCATGGCAACATACAAACAGGCATATTGGCTGGAGACGATTGGGTGAACGCGGCCCACATTCTTGGTGTTGTGGATGGCGCCATCATATCCAGGGAAAAGAGGTTGAAACACAGACGGGCCAATAGCTGCGTTGCGGGTCGTTTTGGCCAAAAAAACGCCATCCTGGACCAGCAGATTCGAAAATGAGATGGTGCGCCCGCCATTGTTGAAGTTCTGGGAGACGTCCGAAAAATCCGACATATCCCAGGCATCTCGAAAATTGACGGTGGCAAAGTCTCTCGCTTCTGGTATCGGCTCAGATGGAACAGACACTGTATCTGTCTCGAGCGCATATACGTGGTTTGCGCGAGTTGAATACGCCATTACACCGGCAACAGCAAAAACCAGGGCCACAACCACGTGAATCAGTAGGCGCTTCATCTTCTAAGAGTATATCAACTCTCCAGTTCGAAGGGTTTACAGTATTGTTATTTTGTAACCCTGCATCTAATAATCTTAAAAGTGCTATGGCCCCCTGGTGTTTTCTTGGACACACCGTCTATCACCGGATCTAATGCCTTGCAGTTGCATAGAGCCGAAGCTCAGAATGCTAGCACGAATTGGATAGACAGAGTAAGGTGTCCCCCCACCCCCAGGCCTGGATATACCGAAACAGATAGCGGCCCGCAGTAATGATGAATGTGTGATATGCAGCCTTTCTTGGACTTTCCGGGGCATGGGTATAATTCGGGTTCATTGTTTCAAACAGCCCAAAGCCTTGAAATTTACGGATGACCTTCACATTGCAAAAACCCGATTGCGCCAGGAGTCGTTGCAGAGTCAGCTCGGTGAAGTAATAAAGATGCTCAGCCGGCGATAATACTGCCCAGCTTGAACCCAGCGCCCAGCGGCTCAAAGCATTGTAATTAGGAGTGCTGATAACCAGCAAGCCTCCTGGCCGAAGAACTCGATGGGCCGAAAATAGAACGCGCGAAGGCCAGAATAAATGCTCGATCACCTCAAACATTACAACAACATCGAAGCGGTTGTCTGGATAAGTGAGCGCCTCGGCTTCCTCGAGCTTGACCCTCAAATCCAGGCGGCTGTTAGCAAATTCCACAGCCGCCTGGGAAACTTCAATTCCGTCAACGCTCCAGCCAGCGCGTTCCGCCGCTTTCAAGAAAAAACCTGCGCCTGTGCCAATTTCAAGCATTTTCCCTGGCGGTGGGATATGCCCGGCAATCAGGCTCAACATCGAAGCATACCGGGCGTCAAAGTAATCCAGATTAAATTTTCCGTCATGCACTCCAAGAGCGGGGAGGTATTCCTGCCAGAAATAATCTGGGCTATAACGCCTCATAATTTCTGCTTTACTTAAGCGGGGATTGGCGAAAATCAGGCCACAACGGTCACATTTTGCAATGGGGGCGCCAAATTTGAAATACAGTTGTGTGGTTGTTTGGTTTCCACATAGCTCACAGGGAACGGGTTCTAATCCCATTCCAGCCACATTCCTTCATAGAATATAATAACAAAGCCCAAGAGAACCGTCGACAAAATGGAAATCAAACGGGCAGTAAACTTTCCGGCAGTGAATCGGAGAATCGCAGCGATGACCCCATCAAACTCAATACCTCTACAAGATCTGGCAGAGCTCATTAAGTCGATCGAGTGGTATCACACCATCGACCTGGGAAATGGCCTGGTCACGCCAGGTTTTTTTGACCACCGTCCTTACCTGCCCTATTACAAAATCCCGGAAGATTTAACCGGCAAGACAGTCCTGGACATTGGCACGGCAAGCGGGTTTTTCTCATTCGAGTTTGAAAAGCGCGGCGCGCAGGTGACCGCTACTGACCTTCCGGATTGGTTCGATCACGATTTCGGACCGGTCTATGAAGCCGATAAAACTAACGAAGGCGGCGGCGCCTACCTCCACGAGCCTTTTGAACTTGCCCGAAAGGCTCTGGGCTCAAAAGTGAACCGCAAACTGATCAATATTTATGACATATCCCCCAATACAGTGGGGTTGTTTGACTTGGTGTTCTGTGGGAGCGTTTTGCTGCACCTGACAGATCCGATTAAGGCGTTATGGAACATTTCCAGCGTAACCAAGGATAAAGCGATCATTGCCACAGTTATAACCCCAGAGCAGGCCCACCGGCCATTTGCGCAATTTATCGGCTATAAACGGGGCGATGTCTGGTGGATTCCCACACGAACCACGCTGGAGCTAATGGCAATAAGCGCCGGCTTTATCGGCATCGAATGGATCAGCGACTTCAACCTTCTCCCCCGCAATAGCACATTGGGGCATTACCATGGAGTGTTGCACGCCTATAAAACCACCCAAAATTGGACCCCAAACACGCAACATCGAGACCAGGTTATCGCTAAACTTGATCAACCCCTACCCGATGCGCAAGACCTGACCTTCAGGGCCCTGGCTGGGGAGATCAAGAGATATGCCAGGCAGCGCCTGGCCAGGTTTTGGCGTTGATTCAAGGAATAGCTTTGCAAGCCGCCGGCCTATAAACCCGCCAGGGCTTATTCCCTGGTTGTCACATTCTGATACACCTTTCGGAATCCACGGGCAATCTCTGGCCAATTGTAGCGTTGAATGACCTTATCATGGCCTGCCTCTGCAAGCCTTGACGCCCAGGCCGGATTTTCCAGCAAGGTAAGAATAGCCTGAGCAAGCAGCTTATCATCTCTAAAGCCGACCAGCAAGCCGTCTCTCCCCGCACTTACAACCCAGGGAACTGCGCCACTCCGGCATCCAATGACTGGTTTCTTGGCAGACCAGGCTTCCAAAAAAGCAATCCCAAATGATTCAAAGCCCGATGGATAGGCAAAAATATCCAGCGCAGAGAACAACAAGGGTTTTTCCTCGTTCTTAAAATTGTATCGCAGGATGATACGGCTTCGCTCTTCGGGCGAAAGCTGGTCCAGCCACCTTTCTAAATCCAACGCCAGGCGGGTCTTGGCTCCTGCAATCAATAACATTGTTTCTGGTCGGACCTGCCAAACAAGCTGCATGGCTTTGAGAAGTGTGTCGATCCCCTTGTGCCAGCCAAGCTGGCCGACGAATCCAACCAGCTGCGTTTCTGGATCCAGGCCCAGATGTTTTTTTGCTTCTTCCGCACTGATCTGCTCAAATGGCTCCGGGTCCACACCGACGCCAATGGTGGTCACTTTGCTTGCATGAGCGCCTTTCCGAATCACATAATCGGCTTCGTATTGGGTATAAGCGATGTAATGATCCGCCTGCTGAACGGCCTGGTATATCATGGGTCGATCAAAGCCCCAGTGATCCAGCGGATGCATGCCGCCATTCAGGACACAGGGGCGATGAACTTTTTGCGCAGCCCGGAGCGCAATGAACATGTGCATCAGAGGAAAGGATGACGCCGCCAACACATCAAACGGCCATTCTTGTATCGCTTGTGATAACCCCGGAATAATTGGTCCTGAGGCAAGCAGGCGAATATATTGCCCCAGGGATAGGGGCAGGATGTTTGATGGCCTTTGAAAAAATCGAATCAGGCCGCTGATCCAACTATAGACCGGAAAGCGACGAACACGCACCCCATTGATTTCTTCCCAACCGGTTTGCATCCTCGGCGCGCTGGAGATGTAAAAACCCTCACCCCCGTAACAGTTGGTTGTAAAAACCGTGACCTCATCTGCAAATTGATGCACCAGCTCTTCAGCAAGACGCTGCATCAGCAATTCTGTTCCGCCGATGGCCGGGTAATAGCCTTGGGTGACAAACAAGATTTTCATTTACCCAGCCTGAGCGCAAGACTATCCAGGGTTGCTATAGAGACGAGCGCCACTTGAGATACCGCCAGGCCCGCTGGAATAGCACTTTTGTACCTTGCTCGCACCAGATTTGTTTGGCTCGCTGCCACCTGCTCATTGGCGGTTCTTCAATGGTGAGGGGCGGTCTTCGATCATTCCTGTCAGGCGCATAGGCGCCCTCCAGGCAATAGTTGCGCAGCGGTTCGACCACTTTTGACCAATTTAATTCATCCATCAGTGGATCAAAGTTCGATCTCCATTCCAGCTTGGAGCGTCCAAGCAGCTCGATCAGACCCTGGGCGACCGCATCGACATTAAAGGGCGGCACAACGACACCCAGATGATACTGCTCAACCCATTCGCTGGTGATATCGCCGCTGGTGGAAAGGATCGGTAACCTGGCCCAGATATAATCTAACATGCGCGTGCGGATCGAGTAGCGAGTCTCAATGTGAATGGGGTGCAAGGAAACACCAATATCCGCCTCGTTGAGCAAGGCTTCACGGTCGTCATACGGCACCCATTCGATGAACACAATCGAGTGGTCCATTTCGCCGATTTCCGACGCCAGAGCCATAGCTTTGTGGGCCATCTCGTGGGCGGGCACAAGCGGGTTTGGATGCCGTGTTCCCAAGAAGATCAGGCGGGCATCGGCGTATTTTGCAATCACCTGCGGCCAGGCCTGAATCAGGGTCAGTGGGTCAAGCCAATTCCAGATCCCGCCGCCCCACAAGATGATGCGCGCCTGCTGCGGAACAGCGGGGTGAACGCCCCGAACAATGGGCTGGCGTGAACCCAATTCACGATCTGGAAAACCAATGCCAACCACGTCGATTAATTTTCGCAAATCAGGATCGTTCTCATGGGTCAAGGGGTTGATCCGGTTGTTAGCCGCCAGGGCTCCCAACCAAAAATCGCGCTGGCGATCATTTCCGCAGATAAAAAAATCACCGATCTGCAATGCCAGGTTTGTAAATTCTACGCCCTGGCTATGAATGATCTGGCGATCTTCCATCGACGCATCAAGGTAATAATGCAAATTCTCCAGTATGGTGGGGTCGTATAAATCGACCACCAGGCGAGTCCCAGTCTTGTATAAAAAGGGGAACGTATTGACCATGTAGTTGGTGATCAGGGCAATATCACTATTTTCAACCAGCACCTGCAAGCTTCCGGGACGGTCAGAGCTGTATTGCACCAGATTGACACCCGGGTTCTCAAGCTTTGATTTAGATGGAACAGCCAGGGTCACATCCAACTTGTCCCCGCGCAGGGCGCGCGCCATTTCGAGATAGCGCATTCCGGGGCCAGACATCTTATCATCAATCACATCGTTGCTGACGATGAGCAGGTGCGGCCGGCGGACGGCCGGGTCAAATTCAGGCATCGCTTTGGTCCTGTTCAATCTGATCAAAGGTGAATAATGGGAAGTTATCAGGTTGCTGGTCATTTCCGGCAGACCGTTCCAACTGAAGGTATCAGGCATACTTTCCTGAGATCCAAAAAGCATAGCATCTGAGGTCACAGACCGGGCTTGCAAGGCGCGTCTTTTCAATATGAGCGATGGAAAAGTTTTGATGAGATCAAAATAGCTCGCCGGATAAGCCCAGGCAGAGGCCCAGTTACGATCGGCCAGATAACGTATGAAGTTGCGCCAGTCTTCAAGAAGGTAATTTCGCAACAAACGCCTGAGATATTGGTGAGTGATCGTAAGGGTAAAGCGAAGGCGGCCGTAGACAACATTGCGGAGTTTGCGCGGTGCCAGACTCTGCTCCGCGCCGCTGGGCGTCTTTCCGCCAAAGGCGTGATAAACAACGGCCCGCGGAGCAACGAGTATTTTGTATCCCAATAACCTGGCCCGGTAGCACCATTCCACATCTTCATAATACATCGGGAAGCCCTCATCCAACGGGCCAATATCTTGCCAGGCTGTCCTGCTGATTAAAGCAGCAGCAAAACAGGCAGACGGCAGCTCCCGCCAGTCATCAAACTGCCCCAGGTCGAGATGGCCAAAAGCATTGTCCGTGCCCCAAGAGAACAGCCCAACCCGGTTTCCCAGGCCATTCAGAAAGGCAGGCGCCCACCAAAGCCGCAGCTTGGCGCCAACAGCCGCACACTGCGGGTCACTTTCGGCCACAGCAACCATTTGAGCGATCGCATCAGGCTCAAGTCGGATATCCGGATTCAACATCAACAGATACTCAGCCTGGGGCGACTTGCTGGCGCCCTGGTTGATCGCCTGCGCCAGGCTGACAGCAAGATCAATCCGCTCACAGATCACTTCAGGGTAGTGCGCTTCCAGCCAGGCGATTGTGTCGTCACGTGAGCCATTATCCACAACCACAATCTCCAGCGGGGAGTAAATCTGTTTGATCAGCGATGGAAGGCATTGCTCCAGCCACTCCCGGCTGTTGTAACCCACGATAACGGCGGCTACCAGAGGCCCGCTCACCAGCTTTGGCTGAGGCCCGCTACCGGGGGAAATCCCGTTCCTGGTAAGCAGCCCCGCTTCGGCCAGGCAGGCCAGTCCGCTGCGGACAAATCTCGGGCTGAGATCACCGGCCTTGAACCCGGTGATGACCTCCTCCAGGGATCGTCCGATGGCATACTCCCATAGGGATAACAGGAGTGGATCGACGGCCACTTTACCGCCCTGGGGAGTAGTGAGCAAGGGACGGTTGCCGATGGATATGAGTTTAACCCCATCTGGGAGAGAATAAGTCAGCATATAGGACGACAAAGCGGAAAATCGGCAGATTTTCCTGGATTATTGTAACCCACAATGGGATCTCGATTGGCGAGAAACCAGCCTACAAATCGGTCAGGCAACACGCCCGGCCAGCTTTTCGATATTTGGACGATACCGTTCACTGTGCCTGCTAGGGGATCGGGCCAAATGTTATGATACAATCTTCTGCTGTTTAGGCTTACGAAAGAACCCAGTTACAACCTTATGCTAGAGAATGACATTCAAACCCTGACTCAATCCGTTGTCCAGCGGGCTCAAAGGAATCCATCCCACCTGGCGTTGGTCTTCATGGACGATGACGGCAGCGAAACGTACTTAACGGCTGCCCGTCTCCACGCCGAGAGCGCATGTTATGCCCTGGCGTTGCAGAAATTGGGCGTCAAAGAAGACGACCTGGTTATATTGGTCTTGCCGCACTCCCAGACTTTAATCTTTGCTTTTTGGGGCGCAATGTATCTGGGGGCGATCGCCTCAATTTTCCCGTTCTTGACCGAAAAACTTGATCGAGCAATCTACCAGGAGCGCGTGGTTGAGCTGGTCCAACATTCCCAGGCCAAAGCAGTCATCACCTTTCCCGAATTCAGAGGGGAATTGGGCGCCCTGCTGGCTCGGGTGGATTGCGCAGTCCTTAGCACAGACGATATTCCATCCCCGGAGCCGGATAACGCAGCGGTTAGCTGGCCTGAATATGGGGGCGAAAAGATCGCCTTCTTGCAACACAGCTCCGGCACAACCGGGCTACAAAAGGGCGTGGCGCTATCGCACCGCGCCGTGTTGAACCAGATCAAAGCCTACAGCCGCGCCATCCAGCTCACCGAACAGGATGTTATTGTCAGTTGGCTGCCGTTGTACCATGACATGGGGCTGATTGCCGGTTTTGTCATGCCCCTGGTGGCTGGCACACCTCTGGTGCTGATGTCACCCTTTAAGTGGGTGCGCGATCCAAAGGTGTTGCTGCACGCCATCCACCGGCATCGCGGCACGCTGTGCTGGTTGCCAAATTTTGCCTATAACCACTCGGCGCGCGCCATTCGCTCCCAAGACCTGCATGGCATCGATCTGAGCAGCCTGCGCGCCTGGATCAATTGCTCTGAGCCGGTGTTTTTCGAAAGCCATCAGATCTTTTTGGGCAAGTTTGCGCCTTATGGAGTCCAGCCTGGGGCGCTCTCCGCCTGCTACGCGATGGCAGAGAACACCTTTGCCGTGACTCAGACACCCCCTGGAATCGAACCAACCATCGATTGGGTCAATACACGCACGCTGCAAGAGCAACGCCGCGCCGAGCCAGCCCAGCCATTTGTGGATGGCGCCACCCCAATGGTGAGCTGCGGTTTTCCCATTGAAGGAACAGAAATCTGCATCCTGGATGGCCACGGTCGGCGCCTGCCCGAGCGCCATGTGGGCGAGGTCGCCCTGCGCAGCAATTGCATGTTAAGCGGCTACTACCGCCGCCCCGAGATCACCGCCCAGGCTATCCGCCGCGGCTGGTATCACACCGGCGATATGGGCTATCTGGCCGGGGGCGAGTTGTATATCACCGGACGCAAGAAGGATTTGATTATCGTCGGCGGCAAAAATATTTACCCGCAGGATCTGGAAGCCATCGCCAACACTACGCCCGGCTTGGTCCCAGGCCGCAGCGTGGCATTCGGCCTCTTTGACCAGAGCCTGGGCTCCGAGAACGTGGTGATGATCTGCGAGCTGGAGAATAGCGTCACCGCCGACGAAGAAAAAAAGGCTGTCGAAATGGACTTACGGCGCCGGATTGTGCAGCGCAGCGAGGTGGCTCTAGCGGATGTCAGGTTAGTCGGCAAGCGCTGGCTGATCAAGACCTCCAGCGGCAAAATTTCCCGCTCAGCAAACCGGGAAAAGTATATCAAAGAAATTCTTGTAAACGAGTAAAAGACCAACTACCTGCTGGTGGAGATGGCTGATATGACCGATATTGAAAGAGATCTGACCGAGTACATTCTGACCCAAATCCTGAAACGTCCCAAGTACCCGCTTGATAAAGACACAGCGCTGATTTCGAGCGGGTTGATCGACTCGTTCCACCTGGTGGATTTAGCGGTGTTCATCGAAGAAAAATTCGGGGTGCAGATTGGCGATTCTGAATTGAATGCGGACACTTTTGACACCGTCCACCAGTTGAGCGCTTTGATCCGCCAGCGACTGGGATAAGGTAAGCACTCTAACTTACGCCCAACAGCAGGAAAGCAGCCTGGTTTCAATTCTGAGCCAGCGCAGAGTTCAACAGCTTCTTGGAGATGAGCGGGGTCACACGCGTCTCAAGTAATTGATCTTAAACAGCCACCATAGATTTGATAAATGGACACGACCATTAGTCACCGACCGGCGGAGGTTTCCCGCCCTTAAAAGCTGCAGCCCTCTGAGCAGTTTTGTGTACCAGATGGTCAGAATCGACGGCACGGATTGCGTCTCCGGATCAATCTTTGACTGCAGCCTAACCAGGTTTTCAGACACACCATTTTCCCGGTAACCAGGATTCTCAAGAACGTCCTTAATTTGCTGCCACCAAACTTCCTGGAAGCGCTCCTGTGAGTAGAGCCTTTGGATTTCACCCCGGGCAGCACTACCGATGCATGCGCGCAATCTCGAATCCTCGACCAGCCTGACCATCGCCTGATACCAGTCATCAGGCTGATTTTCAACCAGCAGGCCGGTCTCACCATCCTTCACACATGAGGCATATAGATCAACTTTCGAGTAAATACCAGCAATGCCACAAGCACCGTATTCGCGAAACTTGGTATTAGTCTTTGAACGATGAAAATCATCATCTAGCATTGGAGCTAGACCGATATCAAAGCCCATGCTGGAAAACCGGCGCATAAATTGGTCGTAGTTCGGGTTGAATTTGCTGTAATGAACATTGGCAAACCCCTGAAAACCGGATGGCTGGAAGCCCAAAAAGTGCATTTCGGTTTTGTCGGGGTATTCCCTCAGCAAGCGGCGCAGAGAATCGGTGAAAATGGGGAACAAATAATCATCCTTGCGGCTGGTGGCATAAACCAGACGAACCGTCCGATCCTGTGCGGTTTTTTCCACGGTATGGATCAGCTTCCAATCCAAGACGGGGTCTACCTGGCGCACTTCGGGGTTATAGCGCTGCGCTTGCTCGCGCAACGGTCGCGAATAAACGCGCACCAAACTTGCAGCGCGCAAATATTTTTCAAGCTGGGCGATGCGCTCCGGTTGGCGGTAATATTCACCATCTTCAACTTGCTCGGGCACCAGGAACAGGTTATCGTCGATATCATAGATAAACGGCAACTTCTGTTCCAGGATGTAATCTAAAATGTAGTGGTAACGCGGCTCAACATTGCGGCAAAACACAACCAGGTCTGCCCAGCGGATTTGAGCAAGGTTCAAATAAGCCTCCAGCGCGAGGCGAAAACATATCCGCCCTTCAGCTTCTAAGCCAATGAAGGGTTTGATGATGTACATTAAGGTTGAGGGCATGAAGCCAGGAAGAACAGCCAGCACGCGTGGAGTAGACAAGGCTTGATTAGATGATGGTCTCTAAAACCTGGTTTAAGGCATCCAGCCAGTTTATGCTGCAATGAGCCAGCGTGCGCCGCGAATGCAAACCATGATAGGCATTTCTGGAGATTTTCAGCCGCAGGTCATCATCTGTCAGCAGAGTATCCAGGGCTTGCACCCAGGCTCCGAGCTGGTTTTCAGCAAGCCATCCTGTCTCGCCATGAGAGATCGTGGCCTGGTAAGAAGGGATTGGGCTGAAGACACCTGCTGTGGCAATGGCGCTGTAATCAAGAAATTTGATATCCGACTTGGCACGGTTGAAAACCGTGTCTACGAGCGGTGAGATGGCTATATCCCAGCGAACTCGGCTGGTGAACCAGAGCATAAAAAGCGGGTACTCGCGCTCCTCGGCTTCGGGGGTGATCCAGCGCACTGGCAGCTCCTGGAGCAGTTGAAACGTAGAGGGCTTGCCAACCGCTCCGATGATCTCGAACACAACCTGTCCAGAGTGTTTGCGCCAGATCTCCTGCAACGCAGGCAGCACCATGATCAAGTCATCATCATGGGTGAGAGTACCCATGTAGCCAATCACTTTTGGCCGGCTCGACGAGCCGGAAAGAGCGTGGTCAAAGGATTTTGGCACCAACAGGCGTTCATCTAATGCATGGGGAAGCACCTGGACTTTCTCGTTGAACGAGGAAAGGTCTTTTTTCAATGCATCCGTGGTCACCCAGACGGCATCCGCCTGGCGCAGAAAAAACTCGACCACTTCCAATCGCTCTTGGCTGGGACGGTCCATATGATCGGGCGGTATGGCGAAATAATTGTCGTCCAGGGAATAAATGATTTTAGCCCGCCTCTTGCGGATTCTTTCAACCAGCTTTCGAGCCAGGGAAATTGAGACATCCGGCCGCCACAGACGATCGATGACCACGCCATCAAACGATTCGTCCACGAAATCGGTGGCCGGAATAACATCCAGCTTTGCTTGCAAAGAAGGATGCATCAAGGGGCGCAACAGGCGGATGTAGGCGCTGCCAAAGGGGCGCCAGTTATGGCCGTGTTCGAACAAAACCAGCACACGCCTGGCTGTGGTCATGTTGAGCCACCGGAATGAAAAAGCGCTTTGAGAATTTCCAAGGCGGGTCTTTCAGGGAAATACTGGCTGGCGCTGGACAGCGCGTTGCGCTGGATTTTCTCGCGCAGTGGCTGATCTTCGACCAGGCGGGCGACCGAATTCAGGCATTTCTGTTCAGAAGTGGTGTCGATCACCAGAGCGTTTTCGCCATTAACAGCAAATTCGGTGGCGCCGCCGTTGGAGGGCACGATCACCGCGACACCGCAGGCCATTGCTTCCAAAGCGGTTAAGCCCATGGCCTGGTGGGAGGAAAAATCAGCGAAGATGTCCAGCTCGTTGATGTAATTGGCCACTTGCCGGGGAGACAAAACACCAGCGAGCTTCCAAGAGAACTCGGTTGGCAGCCAGTTTACATCGGGGTCATCCTTGTCCATCCCGAAAACCAGGATTTCTACCCGTGAACCATAGCGCCAATAGATATCCCTTAGGACGCTCATCGTGAGCTTGGGGGCTCGATACGGCGAGTTTGCCCGCACCATTGCGCCAATCCGCACAGGCGAGGCATGGTTCTCATTCATCAGTTGGCGCGGTCTCGGGCGGAACAGATCTACTTCAACGCTCGGGCCAACCAGGGCACAACGAGCGCCGGTATTTTGGAACACCTGCTGGCTCGTCCAATTCGTTTTCGTAAAAAGAACCATTTCTGGGATTAAGGTATAAGATCGAAAAGCCTGCTGGTATTCCTCTGATCCAGGCGAATACATCAATGGCTCAAAACCTTGCACGTAATATCCCAGGGTAACCAGGGGGTTTTGCTCACGAACTGGGATTAACCAGGCAACTGAGTTGTTTGCTGTGGCGACCAGGGCATCAAACTGCGCAGCAAGATCGACGAGATCCTCCTTCTCCCCAAAGATCACCGGGATATCCAGATTGGGGTAGCTATTCAGAAAAACATCCCGGTTTGAGACCAGGTTGAAAACCTGGACATCCACGCCCATCAGACGCATCGCCCTGGCTTCAGAAAAAACCACATTTCCACCGCCGCCGGCCGATTGGATCGGCAAAACAAATAAGACCCGGCGATCTGCAAACATCCTCTGGCCATCCTGGATACACCTTCGACGGGCGTCGAACTGCCGGCTTTGGGCGCGGATACCTTGTAGCGTCCGATTTTCCCGGCAATCGGTCACGCCTTCCCGAATCATTTTCTCGGAATGTTTTCGGATCAAGTTTTGGCCAGCAAGTTCAGTGAGTCGCTTCCTCTTTTCGTGACTGTAACTTTTGGATTGAGCATGGTAGATGTAACTATCATCGGCCAGGGCCAGCTTCCAACCGGCTTTTCTGGCGCGCAAAGAGTAATCATCCTCTTCGCCATAACCCTGGCCGAAGGTCTCTTCATCAAAATAACCAATATCATCGATCAACTGCCGGCGGATCATCAGGCAAAAGCCATTGAGAAACTTCATCTCCGGATAAATGCGCCCTGAATATCGTGCAACCAGCTCACCCATCTGGTCCACTGTGAGATCGTCCGGCAGTGGGTTTGCTGCCCAGTCGCCATTCGAATCAATTTCTGGGATCGACTGCCAGGAAGCCGTGTTTGAGAGCGGGCCAATGATACCGAACTTAGGATCAGAATTCGCGCAGGTGATCATTCGATCCACCCAGCCGTTGGTGACGATGGTGTCACTGTTTATCAGGATAACAAATTGCCCCGTTGACGCCCGTAAGCCCTGGTTAGCCGCACGCGTGTATCCACGCGCCTGTTCGTTGCGGATCAATTGACAGCCCTCTTTGGCAGCAAATGCAGCCAAAAAGTCGCGTGTTTCCACTCCACTACCATCATCCACTAAAATCAGCCTGTACGGCGGCGGCGTCTTAGCCAGAATCGATTCGAGACAATTTTTTACATCTTCCAAGGCATTGTGCACACAGACAATAATATCTACCGGCTCCTGATGCGGAGAAACAGGCGGAGGGTCATCCACCGGATTGATTTGGATAGGTTGGCCTATTAAGTGCTTTGGGAAGCGGCGGCGGTAGATGAAACGGGTCTTGAACTGCCATTGGATGCGCTCCCAGTTATGCATCAAGATAGGCCACAGACCTTTGCGATTTACCGTCAGCAGCCCGTTCAGAAGCATGTACATCCACCGCTCCCGTTGGCTGCCGATAGGGATGAAGCGCCACCGGAGGCGATGCACGCGACGGATCAGCCGCCAGCTATGGCTGTTGAGAATTTCCGCCACCTCATCATTTGCCCATAGCCTGCTTAAACGCTCCCTGCGGGTCGACTCTCGATAAAGATCGATCTCCAACGCCCGCCTGGCCCGGTTCTCATGACGGAGTTTCCAAAGATGGTCTTCATAGCCGCGAACAATATCCAACACGGACATGCTCGCCCGGCGATAGAGCATTGCCCAGGGTAAACCTGGCTGCTCATCTAACTCCAGATCGTGGTAAAAACCAATACGGCTGAATGTGCACGACCAAAAGGCCGGCGATTGCACACTCTCGGCGATCAGGCCATGACGATAGAAGGGCGTTGCCGAAAAGAGCACGGCTTGTGAGTGCTGGCACATATTCTGCACCAGCGCCTCCGCATCTGCGATGGGCAAGCCGGGGACTAGCTCAAGGCAAACGATCAGGTCAAACTGCTGACCATACGGCTCAACCGCTGGGGCAACCCGGCAAAACGCTCCAGCGCCCTCGATAAACCCCGCGCGGCTGCGCTCCTCAGAATCGATACCCCAGGCCAGCACACCCAGCTTGCGCAGGTGCGCCACAAGGCGCCCGTCCTGGCAACCCACATGCAAAACGGAGGTGGGCTGGAGGTTCTGCACAATCCAGCGAGCAAGGTCTTCTGGGGTAAATTGAAGCTGATTGAGCGCCTGGTCCATCGGCGGGGTCATTCCATTTGCATCGCCAGTTTTAGAGCCAGCTGCCAGGGCGGCAGGCGTAATCCAAACGTGTCGGTAAACCGTCTGCAATCCAGGGCAGAGAACAACGGCCGCTTAGCAGGGGTAGGAAATTCAGCCGTCAGCGCAGGCAAGAGTTCCTGAACCACTTGCTCTTCGGGGTGCGGATCGCAGCGCAGGATCTGCTGCGCCCACTCAAGACGGCTGGCGTAACCATCTCCCGCCAGGTGGTAGATGCCCTTGCGCTCCCGCAACCAGGCTGCAATGTCACGGCTGCCCATCGCAAGCAGTTGGGCAATGGCCTCTGCAAAGGGCCGCGCCCAGGTTGGGTTGCCAATCTGATCAGAAACTACCCGCAGAGAGGCCTGTTGACGAGCCCAACCCAGAACCTTGGTTACGAAGCTGTCGCGTCGCAGGCTGTACAGCCAGCTTGTGCGCAGGATGATGTAAGCTCCATCCACCTGAGCAATCGCCTGCTCACCGGCCAGCTTACTCTGCCCGTAAACGCTCAGCGGGTTTGGCTCGTCTGTCTCAACATAGGGTGCGCCTTTGACGCCATCAAAGACGTAATCGGTGGAAACATGGATCACGGCCGCGCCAACAGCAACTGCGGCTTCGGCCAAAACACCGGGCGCGCTGCCGTTCACCGCCAGCGCCAGCTCCGGCTCGCTTTCGGCGCGGTCAACTGCGGTGTAAGCCGTAGCATTCAAGATCACAGCCGGACGCAGATCTTTAACCAGACGATCCATTGCAGAGCGGTCCGAAACATCGATCTCCGGCATATCCAGAGCAATTATTCTACCCAGCGGAAGCAAAGCCCGGTTAAGCTCCCAACCTAACTGACCCTGTTTGCCCAACAAGAGAATCACATTCATGGTGAAGGTATTGACGGCAAGGCTTGTTCTAATGCTCTCAACCCGGGAAGCATTTAGCTGTTGAGGAAGGGCAGGTCGTCTTGCGCCAGGCGCAACAGGTAGTTGCCATATTGGTTGCCCCGATAGCGCTCTGCCAGGTTACGCAGATCCTGCCTGGTAATAAAACCCCGGCGGTAGGCGATTTCTTCCGGGCAAGAGATCATCATCCCCTGGCGCTCTTCCACCGCCTGGACAAAGTTGGCTGCCTGAAGCAGCGACTCATGCGTCCCTGCATCCAGCCAGGCAACGCCGCGCCCCATCACATCTACCCGCAGCTCACCGCGATCCAGGTACACCTGGTTCACGTCGGTGATCTCCAGCTCGCCGCGCGGAGATGGTTTAAGGTTACGGGCAATCTCTACCACGCTGTTATCATAAAAATACAGACCTGGCACAGCATAGTGGGAACGCGGCTTCAAGGGTTTCTCTTCAATGCTCAGCGCTTTGCCAGTCTCGTCAAACTCCACCACACCGTAACGCTCAGGGTCGCGCACCGGGTAGGCAAAAATGAGCGCCCCTTGCTCCAATTGTGCAGCTTTTTGCAACTTGGCCGGCAGCCCCTGGCCATAGAAGATATTGTCTCCAAGGATCAAGCAGACCGGGTCCTGGCCAATGAATTCCGGGTTAACCAGGAACGCCTCCGCCAGGCCACGCGGCTCGTTTTGGGCCGTGTAAGAAAAACGCAAACCCCACTGGCTGCCATCGCTCAGCATTGCTTCAAATACTGGCAAAGCTTCTGGGGTGCTGATGACCAGGATTTGGCGGATGCCCGCCAGCATCAGCATGGATAGCGGGTAGTAAATCATTGGCTTGTCATATACCGGCAGCATCTGCTTGCTGATGCCCAGCGTGAGTGGATACAGGCGGGTGCCGTGCCCGCCAGCCAAAATAATACCTTTCATCTTTGCACCTGGCCTTGCCCGGAAGTTGTATCCCGGCCGTCATAATTCTTCGCCAGCCAGCCTTGATAATCCTGCTGCTGGCGGATGGCATCGACCCAGGATGGGTTTTTCAAGTACCACTGGACAGTCCTGGCCAGCCCGCTTGCCAGAGACTGGCGCGGTTGCCAGCCCAGCTCACGCTGGATGTGAGTGATATCCATGGCGTAGCGCCGGTCATGGCCGGGACGATCTTGCACATACTGAATCAGTTGTTCATGGGGGTTATAAGGCGAATTCGGCTGGAGCTCGTCTAAAATATCGCAGATCTCGTGAACCACGCTTAAGTTGGTGGGCTGGTTGCCGCCGCCCACAATATAAGCTTTGCCGACCTGCCCGTCTCGCAAAACGGAAAGAATTGCCTCGCAATGATCTTCAACATACAGCCAATCGCGTATCTGCTGGCCGTCTCCATACACCGGCAGCGGGCGGCCATGCAAAGCGTTCAGGATCATCAGTGGGATGAGCTTCTCCGGAAACTGGTAAGGTCCATAGTTATTCGAGCAATTGGTGATCGTATACGGCAAGCCATAGGTGTGACCGTAAGCGCGCACCAGGTGGTCGCTGGCGGCTTTGGAAGCAGCATAGGGCGAGCGAGGCGCATAGGGGGTGGTTTCCGAAAAGGGTGGATCATCCGGCCCAAGCGTGCCAAACACTTCATCGGTGGAAATGTGATGAAAACGCACCGCTCTCTGGACATCAGGGAAAGCCCGGTCGACTAACCAATAACGGCGCGACGCCTCCAACAGTGTGAAGGTGCCATGAACGTTGGTGCGGATGAACTGCTCCGGTCCCAGAATTGAGCGATCAACGTGCGTCTCGGCGGCAAAATGGACGATCGTATCGACCTGATATTGCGTTAACAGGCTGGTCACCAGGTCTCGGTCACAAATATCACCCTGGATAAAGTGATGGCGTTTCGGATCTGGTAAGTCTTTCAGGTTTTCCAGGCTGCCTGCATAGGTCAGCGCATCCAAATTAAAGATCTGCACCTGCGGGTCGGCCGATAACAGGTAGCGGATAAAATTTGAGCCAATGAAACCGGCACCCCCGGTGACTAAAACATTGCGCATGTTTCTCAATTTTCTTCCCTCAATCAAACAATTCTGCTTCTTCCAAAACCGAGCCCTTGAGATCCTTGGGCGAGAGCGCGGGAGGCAATCCTTGCAATAAAGGCCAATCAATCCCGACGGTGGGATCATTCCAAAGCAAGGTGCGATCACCTTGAGGTGCGTAGTAATCACTGGCTTTATAAATGATCTCAGCCCACTCGCTCAAAACGTAAAAGCCATGAGCAAAGCCGGGCGGAATCCAGATCTGGCGCCGATTCTGAGCTGACAAGCGCGCTCCTACCCAGCGTGCAAATGTGGGCGAACTGCGCCGGATATCCACGGCCACATCAAACACTTCACCAACAACGACGCGCACCAGCTTACCCTGCGGCTGAACAACCTGGTAGTGCAAGCCGCGCAAAACGCCCTGCCTCGATCCTGAGTGATTGTCTTGCACAAAACGCACCCCGATGCCCATTTGGGCGAAACGCTCTTCCCGATACGTTTCCATGAAAAAGCCGCGCTCATCTCCAAACAAGGCAGGCTCAATAATCAGAACATCAGGGATTTCAGTGGGCAGAAACTGCATCAAGACTCCATATCTATGCTTTTGTCCAATCCACCCGATTATAGCAAATCCTGGCTGTCAACTGTCTGAATCACAGGCATAAATTGAATATGAGTAAGGATAGGCAGCGGTGGCAGAAAAATATTTCACTTCACGACAGGAACGCGCAATGTAACCCGCCTCTAAATTGGGAAATACCATCTCGCGCAAAACCAAATAGTCTGGCCGGTAGCGTTCCATGGCCCATTGGGCTGCGCCTTCGTAGGTGTTGGCCCCAAGCAACAGGGATGCCACCTCCGGCTGCACCAGCCCGGCAAAATCAACCACCGGCCGGCCAGCATAATAACCGATCACGCCAATTTCCAGGGCGGCCACCGAGGCATCCTGGGGAGTGTTCATCGCCAACCATTCTCCCACCTTTCGAAAGACCGTGTATCGCACATCGTTCAATTGCGCCTGCCGCCATGTTTTTTGCGCCTGCCCCACCACCAGGGTTAGAAAGACCAGGCCAACCAGCAGGTTTGCAGCATAGCCCACCGCAGGTGAAGCGCGGCGCCAGAATGAAGCCAGTCGATCCAGAGTGGCAACGCCCAGTCCAATTGCAGCTATAAATCCAGGCACCAAAGGGGCATAATACCAGAAATAGCGGCTCACGCCCAGCAGGCTGTAACCCACAAAATATAGCGCCGTCCAGGCCCAGAGCAGCCTCCAGCGCTTCCAAATCCAAAAGGAAAGCAAGAAACCTATGCCAGCCAGGATAATTTCAAGCCAAAAGACAAGCCAGCGCATCAATGGGTTGATCGTGGTGAAAAAACCAGCCGCAAAGCGCTGGCTGATGACCATCGAGCCCTGGGCCTGTTTGGCCGCCAGGGTCACTGGGACTGGCGAGCCAAAATAAACCCAGGCAAAAACCAGCCAGGGAAGCACAATCACTGCATACCAGCCAGCGGCCTGCCAGGGTATTGGCTTGCGCAACCAAAACAAATAATGCGCCGCCAGGATCAAGGCCAATAGCGCCCCGTCCGGGCGCGCCAGGGTGGCAAGGGCGACCAAAGCCGCAGCCAGGTTATAACGGGCGCGCCCATAACCCGCCAGGGCTGCCAGGCACAGCGCCAAATACAACGGCATTTCAGATCCCAGGGTAACTACCAGGAGAGGAAAACCGGGATACAATGCCAGCGCAGTCCAACCGGCCAGCGGGGTTTTCCAGGAACGCGCCAAATCCCACAGCAACAGACCGCCCAACGCCAGGCAGAACGAACCAACCAGGTTAGAAAGGTGTGGCAGATCTCTTGAGAAAGGCGACAGGATTGCTAAAACAAGAACATACAGTGGCGTCGTGGTGCTAAGGACCTGCTCGCCAGGGTTGTAGACGAAGCCTGCGCCACGGATCAGATTCTGCACATAGCGATAGGAAATGTAAGCGTCATCATAAGCCCAATCAGCATACCGAGCGTAAAGGGCTCCCGTCGCCACGCTAAGGTACAGCAAGATTCCCGCATAGCGAAGCCAGGGCTTGCGGCGAGCGCGGACTAACCAGTGATGCAGCATTAAGGAGTCAGTTCAATATAAACCGGAGAATTGACCGTGAGCTGGCCCGCTACAGGCGTGCGCGGGTTGCCATATTTGTCAAAGACATTCACCACGCCAGCCGGCAAAGTGATCACTGTATCGGTGCGAGTGGGGGACCAAAGCACCCAGATGCGCTTCCCTGGGGAGCGAAAATCATACCCAATCAGAGTGGGATATTGACTCACAGAGCCAACCAACTGTGCTTCGTCCAATTCGCGGGTAGCAAATTGCAAAGCGTAATAAGCAGGCTTGGGTGTGCTGGAAAGATACAGCCCCGAAGAGCGCCAGCCAGAATCTTCCAGGGTGTACCACATGACTCCCGGGAGTCCTTGCGCCCAGCTCCGTAAATACAACCAGGCAACGTAATCTGCTTGAGCTTCCAGGAAGCCGCTGCTCACAACGCCGCACTCTGCGACCCACTCCGGACACACCAGAGACGATTCGGTGATGTACAAGGGCTTATTATAGCCATAGGTTGCCAGCACTTCGCGCAAGAAACTGATCTTGCCCAACAAAACACCGCCCCGCGCCGACCAGCTCACGGACATCTCGTAAATTTGCCCCGGCAGGTATAAAGCAAAAGAGTGAAAGCTGACTGCATCAAAATATCCGCCGCCCCCATTGCGCAGAATACCTTCCAGAAAACGGGATGGCTTGCAAGTCTTGCCGGGTGGAGGGTTCGTCGGATCGCAATCCAGCAAAAGCCCGCCAATAATCACGGTCGCCTGGCCGTCAGCCGACTTCATGGCCGGATAAACCTGCCGGAGCATATCCGCATAATAGCCGCCGCCATAATAGGAATCAGCCTCATCCCCCCAACATCCGAAGATGCTATCGGGTGGCACCAGGTCTGGATCGATATCCACTTCGTTGCCAATTTCCCAATACTTAATGTTGTAGGGAGGGACGCTGTAGCGCGCAACCAGGTTGTGCATAAATTGGGCAAACTCATCGATCGAATTGGCTGCCATTGGGCCACAAGAAACGCCCAGGTATTTCTGCGCCCAACTGGGGGTAAACTTGACCGTAGCCACCACTTTCAGACCATTCGCAGAGGCGTTTATCAAACCCGCCTCGTCCACAGCCGACCAGTTGTAGGTAGGGGTTGCAGTGCGCACCGGCTCAATACTTGCCCAGGAGAAGCTAAAATAACGCGCCCAATAAGCGTTGGCGTTATTGGCATTATTGACCTTGGTCGTATCCAGAGAGGTCATTTCAACGCCAAAGATGCTCGGCAGGCGCGGATAATTCCGAGTAATCAATGGCAGATAGAGCTCATAGGGCGGGTCGGTTTGATAGAGCGTGGATGGCCGGGTGGAGGCTTCGCCAGCATTCCAGGCAGGCAGTAATGCCAGCAAGATGAGCACTGCCAGCAGCACCCGCAAGGATGCTTTCAAGTTAACAAAATCTGTCATGATTTCCATTCCCCGGCAGGTCCATAGAGGTTCAGTCATCATATTCTATCATACAACATTGATCCAATTTTCTTTCCTCAGGGCGAACACGGGAGCTGCCCAATCACCTCATGTTGACCAGCCTCAACCGCCAGAGCTAATTCTGCTTCTTGGGCAACGACGCGATCTGTCAACGCAGCGCCGTTTTCCCAGACGGTGATTCCATCGAGGACCAGGGTCAGGTCCGGGTGCAGGTTTGGAACAACAATCCGGCCTTTTGAGCCTTTCGCGGCCTGCAGGCGCAGGTGAAACTCATCGCACGAAGCCCAATCCCAGGCGACTTCCAACACGCCATCGGCAAGCGGCAAGACCCCTGAGGCTGAATCAACGCTATGAAATGCCGGCTTTACCTGCCACGCATCCGGACCAATTCGTTGTGCACCCAGCACATAAGTGGTTAAGAACCAGGTGGGCGCGCCGCCCCAACCATGCGAATAGCTGGCATCGGGGCGAGATTCAGCCGAGAAACTTTCCCACCAGGTGGTAGCGCCGGCGTCCAATAAGTAGCCATAATACAAGCGAATGACCTGCAGGGCCTCTTCAATATAGCCCGCCTGGCCCAGCGCCTCCAGCAGCCAGTACATTCCATAGACACCCAGATTCGCTTCAGAAGGCTGAGCAGAAAGCAAACCCAGCATCGCCTGCACCGCCCGGGGCGCTTCGCCCTGCGGCGCAAGGTTATATGCCAAGGGCCAGGCCTGGGCATGAACCGTGGGAGGCACTGGCAACCCATCATAAATGCTGCTGAGATAATGTCCCTCAAGCGGTTGATACAGAACTGCGTTCAGACTGGCCTGTGTCTCTGAGGCGCGCGTTCTCCACAAAGCTGCCAGGTCTGCATCTCCAACCCAATCCGCGATGCGCGCAGCTTCAGACAATGTCTGGATATACAAAGCATTCAACGCTGCTGATTGACCGGAGCGACTTTCAAAGCCTAAAATATCGATATAAGCCGTATTTGTCCAATGCTGGCGAGGCAAGTCCAACAGCCGGCTCTGCGGGTTTTCAAAACCCTGCAAATGCTCCATAAACTGCTTTACCAATGGGAAGAGTCGCCGCGCCAGGTCTGTGTCGTTGGTCGCATCCAAATCAGAAGCCAGGGTGTGCACCCACAGCATCGTGTAATCCAGTATATGCAACCCGTCATTATTGGGGACCATTGCCGGCGATGGATCTTTAGCCATTGCATCCGCCATATAGATCAAACCGCGTCGGATTAAAGCTGTATCGCCAAAAGCAATCCGGCTCACCCGATCTTCAACAAAGGCATCTCCCCACCATTGCCCGCGCTCGCGCCAGGGCGTATCGGTCAGAGCATCCGTCATATTCAGCCATAGCGTATCCACGCCCGTCTGCCAGATGCGGTTGAGCAATGGGTCAGGGGAGTGAAACTCTCCAACCTGCACCAGAGGATAACGCTCTTCCAGGACGCGCAGATCATTGATTTGCACTGGACCCTGACCCCAGGCAGCAACCAGGATGTAACGCCCAGCCCGGGCATCCAGCGTGGTGAGCTGGCGATTTTGGCCATCAAGCACCCAAGAATCGACTTGATTCCATTCTGGGTACATCGAGCCGGGAAAGGGCAACGGGCGCCCTGTGCTCGTTCTTAGCCGCTCATCCCAGCCCATATCCACAACCGAACCCGCTGCGCCGCTCACCTCGGCGGCGATTCTGCCGTGAACCGTCCGGCCCAGATCCAGAACAACATAGGCAGGGAGGGCATTGAGCGCCAGGCTCCATCCACCTGGCGCTTGAACCGTTTGAACCTGTCCAGGGTCGCTGCGTGGCTCAGCCAGCAGCAGGCGCCTGCCAGCATGCCAGCCTTGCTGGAACGGAAAGTTGCGGTAGGCGACTCCCGATCCAGACACGCTAAATGTAAGCCCATTGGCCGGGATCGCGCTGATCACCAGGCGATGGTCGCCAGCATTCAGTTGGGTCGAAGCATAGTAAACATCCGGGCGAGCAGAGCCAGCCGCTGCCCAATCCAGATCCTGACCATCCAGCTTGAAAAGCCCAATTTCCGGGGCCTGAGCCGAGAGCGTCTCGATCACCCATCCCAGGGTCTGCGCGGTTGAAAACTGCAAAACAAAAGGGGTGGTCAGCGGTGGGACCAACTCCCCAACCAAGAACCCAGGCGAAAGCAAGCCGGCGTCATGGATTGCTATCGGCACAGCGATATTTTCAAGCGGCAAGATCGAGCGCGGCGCATATGTGACTGGCTGAGCTGGTTGGGATGCAGCGCTGCGGGGGGTGGCCTGGGACCAATGGCTATCGCGATAGCCAGGCCGGTTCCAATCGATGGGCAATAGACGGAAGTCCAGCAATTCGGTCGGCCCGATCAACAAACGCGTATCGACCGGTTGGGCGGAGGCATTCCAGGCGCTGGAGAGATAAACTTTCCAATCAGAGCCGGTCTGCACCAGGTTGACCAGCCTGCCTTCGATCCGGCCTTGCACGTGAGCCAACAGCATGGGTGTGACAGATTCCGAGCGGCGATTATTGGGCGCCCACTGCACCAGGACAGCAATCGTGTGATCCCCAGGCGCAAGCGTGCCCAAAGGCAATGTATCATACTCGCGCAAAGTCCGTGAAAAACGCGCCGGGCCGCGCCCCAGCCAGACGCCATCCAGCCAGGCTTCGTAGCGTGTATCGGCGAAGATTTCCAGCTCTGCAGCCTCCAACGATCTGCTCAAGCGAAAGGAGCGGCGAAACAAAACGACTTCATGCGCAGCCGGCACGTGATCATGCGCCCAAATGGGTGTATCGAACTGGATTGGCATGCTGCGCAAGATCAAGGGAAGAAACATCGTGGGCGCGTCACTTCCCACCGCATACGCCATACCGCCAGCGCCAGACAACAGGCAGACCAAAATCAGCAATGCGCCTGTCAGCGATAAATTTCTATGATGTTGGATGTTGTTAATGCGCTGATCCCCAGATCTCAAAGATTAAGCCTGGCTCTGGCGGTATGCCTGAATGACAACTTCAGGTTCGCCAACTGCCTTCAGCTGCCCATGATCCAGCCAGGCGGCACGGTGGCACATACTTAGGATCACTTCCATACTATGCGAGACCAGCAAGATTGTGGCACCCTGATCGCGAAATTCCTGCATACGAGCGGCGCTCTTGCGCTGAAAGGCTTCATCCCCCACCGAAAGCACTTCGTCAATGATCAGGATATCTGGCTTGATGTCGGTGGCAACCGCAAAGCCCAGGCGCGCCCACATGCCGGACGAATAGGTGCGCATGGGAGCATCTATAAAATCCCACAGCTCAGAAAAATCAACAATGCGATGAAATTTTTCATCCATTTCTTTACGGCTAAAACCCAACAGCGCGCCGTTCAGATAGACGTTCTCACGACCGGTGAGCTCAGGATGAAAGCCAGCACCAAATTCGAGCAGGGGGGCAACATTGCCACGCACTCGGACACGGCCTTGCGTTGGGCGCAACACGCGCGCAATGAGCTTCAACAGCGTACTCTTCCCGGCGCCATTGTGGCCAATTAAGCCAAGTGATTCTCCCTGCGCCACAGATAAGTTCACATCCTTCAAAGCCCAGAATTCGCGGTGCTTAATCTTGCCCTGCACCCAACGGATGGCGTACTCCTTGATGGAGTGAATGCGCTCGCTTGGGGCGCGATAGCACACACCTACCTGCTCCAGGAGCACAGCTTCGGTCCCGGGCCTGTTTGGGAGATCCGGCGCGCTGAGCGAAGCAGCCTTCAAGTTTTCAGACACGGTAAGCGAACTCATCTGCCTTTTGGGAAAAGACAAACCAGCCAATCAAAAGCGTTATAACCGCGATCGCACCAGACACCAGGAATTCCTGAAGACTGGGCACCCTGCCATCATAGATAGGCGCTCGAAACAGGTTAATCAAGTAATACATTGGATTTAGCTGGACAATCCAGGCATAGTCTTCGGGCAAGAATTCCTTCATGTAAATTACCGGACTCAGGTAAAACCAGGCCATCAGGAGGATGGTGTACATCTCGGTCACATCGGTGAAGTAAATGGCAATGGCTGAAAGCAGCAGGCCAACTCCAAGGGCGAACATAGCCAGGAAAAGAGCTGGGACCGGCAGGATTAACATGCTCCATTGCGGTGTGACGCTGGTGAGCATCATGATGACCAGCAAAGGCACCAGGGCCAGGGTCATATTCACCAACCCGGTGGCGACGGAAGAAACCGCAAACACCGTGCGGGGGATATAAATGCGCTTGAGCAAGCCCCCTCCCCAGATCAGATTATGCATGGCGTCATTGGTGGCCTGGGAAAAAAACGTCCAGCAGATCAGGCCGCTCAACACATAAACTGAATAGCTGGCGGGACCCCCAAACACCCCAGAGAAGACAAAAGTCAAGATCAGGGTGGTGCCCAGCGGGTTGAGCATCGTCCAGGCAATCCCCAAGACCGAGCGTTTGTAGCGCACAACAATGTTGCGCCGCACCGTCTGGAAGACGAGATTGCGATAGCGAAACAACTCAAGCAGCTCCTCCATGGCCGGCAAGCCGCGCTGGGAGGAATCATATATTTTAAGTGAGTCGATTTTACTCATAGGCTTTATGTCCACAGCGGGCTGATTATAGCATACGCCTCAACCTGAGCCGCAAGCGCAGCGGCAGCCAGGCATACACCAGCGGCCTGATCTTCGCTTTAAATACCAACCAGGAAAACCAGCTACCCCCATCACGCCAGTGGACGCGCAGCATCTCCGGCCAGCAACGGTCGTCGGCAACCACCGACTTGCCAGTATCGTGCAGGCGAAAATTTGCCCATAGACGGGGCTCGTATTGAATCGGCGCAAGGCGGGCCAGTCTGACCCACAGGTCGTAATCCATGGCAAAATAGAAGGTCGGGTCAAGCGGGCCGACCTGCCGCCAAAGGCTGGCCCGAAAAAATGCGGCTTGCTGCGGGATATGCACATAACCACGTCTCAATCTTTGGTAGCTTGTCTGCCGGGCCGGGAATTTGCCAATCACCCGCCCAGACTCATCGATCAAGTTTGCGTCCCCATAGACCAACCCCACCTCAGGATTCGCCTGCAGGAAAGCCACTGCCTGGGAGATCGCCTGGGGTTGGTAGGTGTCATCGGAGTTCAGCCAGGCCAGGATTTCACCCTGGGCGCGAGCAAAACCCTTGTTTATCGCATCCGTCTGGCCTTGATCGCGCTCCGAGACCCACCAAGACAGCCGGTCAGCGTAGCGTTCGATGATCTCCCGGCTGCCGTCAGTCGAACCGCCATCGACAACGATATATTCCAGGTTGGGGTAATCTTGCTCTAACACCGAGCGGATCGTTATCTCCAGAAACCGCGCCTGGTTGTATGAGGGGGTGACAATCGAGACTAACGGCATCGGAGTTGAGGAGGCAACAGCCATGCAGCTACTCCCAATCCATCTCTGGGTAAAAGAGGCCAGCCGTTTCTTCGGTCAGGCGGCGCACCCGGTTAATTTCATCACCGGTCAGGCGTCGTCTCCAATTGTGCAGGTTGGCCCGGCTGTCCAGGCGCACCGAATGCACCGATCGGCTGGACAGTTCATGGGGGTTGTCTGAACTGCTGGCAGCCAGGATATTTTCTTGGACTTGGGGGGTGAACTTTAATCCCAGGCTGGCATAGAGCTGCTGAAAGCCGCCCAGCGGGTCCAACGAAAGGTCCTCGTGTCGCACAACTTTAAACTGTGGGTACTTCTTGCAGTAACTTTCCACAACCTGGTAGACCATGCGCCACAGCAAGCTGGCCTGATCAATGACATCCCCTCCAGTTGATGCCTGTGACATCTGCAGCATCAGGTCTCGATAAGGCTCGAGCCAATCTTGCATCAGCAAGGGCTGCGATAGCAAGTGATTGAAATCAAAAGGCCAATCCAGCCTCTTGAGGCTGCTGGCAAATGCCGCCGGGTGGCGCACAGTGATCACCACCTGGCAGTTCAAGCGCCCGGCGAACCAGGGGGCCGAGAAAACCGCAAAGGGATCTTTGAGCAGCGGGCGCTTGCGGCGCACTCGACCGCCCAAGAAGATGCCAACATCACGCCCCATGCGGCCAGCGTCTTTGAGTGACCGCAAGGATAAAATTTCCGCCAGCAAATGATAGCGAAAGCCCAATGTCTGCTGGAAAGCGGACAGGTATTGAGTCTCATTCTGCGGGCAGATGTAGGTATACCAATGTTGCACCGGGGCGCGCAGTACGCCTTGGCGATGCCAGATGTTCAGCGGCTCGCTGATGTACGCCGCCTGTGAGTTTGCTGCCAGCATCTTACCCACCCAGGTGGTTCCAGTGCGGTGAGCCCCCGTCACCAGGATCGGCGTTGAGTCAGATGGGAGACCGGTCACTGGAGACATAACCCAGGCCAGTGCGCCAGGTCTGGCCCAAAAGCTGCGCCGGATAATCCTGGCGACAGATTTTTGAGCTGTTCAACCAGGCGAGCGCGCTGGCGAATCAAATCTCGCTCGCGCATGCGATCCAGGGGATCTGACAATCCCGCCAAACTGAGTGCAGCGTAGAGGATACGGCGCCAGTGTTTGAGGGTGTAAGACGGCCAGGCCAGAAGCGCCTGGCGATAGGCGCGCAGCGAGCCGGCATAAGAGCCGCTATCCAACAAATACCGCCCCACCAGGCGATAGGCGCCCCCCCTGACCTGCCTGCGCCCTTGCAGGATGAGCGTCTGCAATTCGGGCTGTTCCTGCATCCAGGTCAACACTCGCAGAGTCTCCTGGGCGAATTTCTCCGGCTGGGAGGCGTTCTTCGCCTGGGGATGATGGCGCGCCGCGGCCATAGGGACAAATATCCCAGATTGGCCAATGTATTGGACTGGCGATTTTAGCGCCATGCGAATCCACAGGTGATGATCCAGCATCATGTGGTAAGACGGATCCAGATAACCGGCCTGCTCCAGAATCGAGCGGCGCATGAACACCGCCGGCTGACAGATAATCCGAAAGCGGATCAGCTCAGCCAGGCCCCATTTCCCAAACACCAGCGGGTGAATTGGCCGGCCTTGCGAATCAATGGTCAGCGCATCGCCATAGACCAAACCCATGGCAGGATTGGCTTGCAGGGCAGCCACAGCGCGCTCCACCGCGCCAGGCAGGTACAGATCATCGGAATTAAGCCAGGCGACAATCTCACCGTTGGCTCGTTGCAACCCTTTGTTAATTGCATCAGCCTGGCCGCGATCCGGCTCCGAGACCCACCAGGCTAACCGGTCATCATAGCGCTTAATAATCTCCACGCTGCCATCTGTGGAAGCGCCATCCACAATGATGTATTCAATCCGGGGATAGTCCTGAGCCAGGACGGACTGTATGGTCTGTTCCAGGTAATCCGCCTGATTGAAGGAAGGGGTGACAATGGAAACCAGTGCGCCGCGCGATTCCAGACTCTTCCGGCTGTCAAAGAGTGAGTTCATGGCGCAGCTCCAGCCTGAAGAGGGCGGGTCAGGTCAAAGATGATATAACCCGGCGTTTGAACCAGAATCGGATATCGCTGGCTAAGGGTTTGCTGAAGCGCCGGCTGATCTTCATACTGCCGGAAGGCCGTGATCAGGAAATAGCTTTTATCTTGGGTGCGCTTGGCAAAGAATTGATCAAACTCTTTGCTGCTGCCGCGCAAATTGTTCAGGCGGATCTCGCCACGGTTAGGCCAAAGGGTCACTTTGCGCCAGCCATAATACATCAGTCGATAACCGTAGTCCTGAGTCAGGGCGATGATTTTGCCGTCCGCTGGCAGGTGGGAAGCAATTTCCTGCCAGTAAGCCGGCTCATCACGGTAATCCTGGGAATAGAGGGGGATGAGCGCCTGCCAGGACAGAAAAGCCAGTGCCAGCACAGCCAACCCCGCTGCTGAGGCCTGCCACAGGCGCGACTTTGTGAGCAAAAAACGGACCACGCGCTGCGCCAACGGGACAAGCGAAAGGGCAACAATCGGCACCAGCATCAAGTGATAGTAGCTGTGGGTATCCATCTGATAAGGCAAGAACAGACCGTAAACCAGATAGCCGGCCCACAGGCCAGCCAGAAGCCAGCGATTCCGCCCGCGCGCCATCCAGACGCCCGCCAGAGCCGCCAGGAGAGCAACCGGGGTGAGCAACTCCTGCACCAGATTCAGCCAGCCCAGGTAAAAGCGCGGCTGAATCAGCAAGTGAGAAAGTGAGAGCGTCCAGGTTGAAAAATATTCCGCCGCCCTCCCCTGGCGAGAGAAATAATAGATCGCGGTCGGGGCCACCATCAAAAGCCCGATGACCCAAACCCGGGGAGAGCGCAACAGTTTCATCAGGGAGGCAGCCATGGACGGTTTACCAGAGGTCAAATGGGCATGCAGGGCCAGCGCCAGAAATGCGCCGCCAATAATAAAAATTGCCACTGCCTTGGTCAACACAGCCAGGCCAGAGAACAATCCAGCCAGCAGAGTCCATTTCCATCCAGGCTTCGGCTGCCCCTGCTCCTCCGACCAGCGGTAAAGCGCCAGCGCCGAGAGACTGAGCCACATGGTCATCGCCGGGTCGGGCTGGAAAGAGCGGCTGGCCTGGACGCCGAAAGGAAGGACCAGGACATAGGCCAGGGAAACCAACGCAGGAACCCAGACCAGGGCAAGGCTGGAGGGATCGCCATCAGACGCGCCCGCCGAGAGAGCCATGCGCTTCGCCAGAAGAAAAACCGCCAGAGCACCAACCAGCCAGAACAGCGTGTTGTAGATGCGGGCAATCCAAAAGGCTTCATAACCAAGGAGAAAGTAGGTTGCAGCGACAATCCCCTCTAAGATCGGGGGCTCATACTGGCCGGTGGAATCTGAGTAAGCCTGCGCCCGCTGGCGCATGGCCGGGTCAGCATCGGGGAGCATCTGATAGTACATGCCGCGGGCGACGATGGCGCCACGCAACTGGCGCGTGGCATGGAAATCGATCGGTTGATCGGTCAGGTCGTACAAACGCAGGGCTGCACCCAAGACCAGCAGAGCAATCACACCCCACGCAAAGAGATTCTTCAACAAAGGCGGTGTCATCCCGGGCATTGGCTTTCAGAACAGGGTTTTGTAATCCACCTTGGGGAAGATTGTTAGTTTTCCTCCAATGGTGGCATCCAGCACCTGGCGGCCAGCTTTTTCATAGGCCTGGCGCGCCATATGATAACCGCGCTCAGAGGTTTCCAGGTCGGGCAGCTGCCAGCGAAAGCCCTTACCAAAATAACTGGGATTAAAGTGATCACGGTCGTCGCCTTGCGAAACAACCGTGGTGTTAGGCTTGCCCTGGGCAGAGTAACTATGGTCAACGCCAATCAGGATGACTTTTTCAAAGCCCATGTGGTAAGCCAGTTGCAACGCCACATAAGTGACGGTTGCGCTCTCCCACAGGCGGCCGCGGGCATCGGTGGCAAATTTTGGCCCGGTGTAAGTGGTGTGCAGGAAATTCAGGTCCGGAGCCGTGCCAATCAACCGGTGTGAGCGCCAGCAGACAAAGCGCGGCATGGTCAGGGAACGAATGTCCTCTGCACACTGTTCGATCACCAGGCTGTTGACCGTGAGGAAATAAGTGGTCTGAAAACCCATCTCTGGGAAGCCAAGGTAGATGCGATTCATCCCAAAGGTGAATTCGTCTTTGAGCAATGTCAGATCGGTCTGTTTCAGGCTTGGCCCGTTGCCGATGATAAAACAACGCTGGCCGCGATGGATGTCTTTCAATTCGCCCAGGCGACGGATGCTGGCGCGCCGCCAGGGATGAAAGGTCGCTTCGGGCCAGAGCGCAGCGTTCTGCAGGCCATTCCAGGCGCTGCGGGCAGCCTGCCAGATCGGGCGCGGGGTGACACGCTTCAGAGTCTCTTTGATTTCAGCCATATCCTTCCTGGCAATTGCTGCAAGACTATTCCGTGCTCAGCCGTGCGGTAGCGCCGCCATCCACCACCAGAGCCTGGCCGGTCATGAAGGAAGATTGGTCGTGATCTGCCAGAAAGTAGATCGCATGAGCGATCTCCACCGGCTGCCCCACCCTCCCATTGACCGTCTTGCGGGCCAGGTTGTCCAGCCGCTGCAGGATATCATCCCCGCTGACATGGCCGCGATTCAGACCCGCGCGCAACATGGGGGTATCCACTGCACCGGGCAGAATGGCGTTGCAGCGGATGTTGTCAGCAGCAAACTCAATTGCAACTGCCCGGGTCAGCGCCAACAGGCCGCCCTTACTGGCGGCATAGGCAGCGATATTGGCTGAGGTGGCAATGGCGTGGACTGATGAGACATTGACAATCGCGCCTCCGCCAGCAGCCAGCAGCAGTGGATGCGCCAGCTTGATACCCAGAAAGACCGAGCGCAGATTGGAGGCCATTACAGCGTCCCATTCGGCCACGCTGGTCTCCACCAAGGGCTTGGCGATCTGCACGGCGGCATTGTTCACCAGGGTGTGAAGCCGGTCGGTGAATCCCCGGGCCTGGCGGAAAATGGATTCCAGGTTCTCGCCAACTGAAATATCCGATTGGATAAACAGGCCATTGGCTGGAAAGTCATCGCCAAAAGGAGAACGATCCACGCCAATCACCCGCCAGCCCTTTTGGGCAAAAAGATGGACGGTTGCCCGGCCAATGCCCCCCGCCGCGCCGGTGATCAACATCGTCCGTGGGTTGATGTCATGTTCTGGCATGTATTCCTCTTTCTGTGATCCGGTTGCCAGGCCTTCAAAAGCAGCCGGGCTGTTGCTTTGTCCATCCATTGAGCAAGGTTCGATATCAATTGCCCAGCAGCCTGAACAAAGCTCGAAGATTTCCGTCGGTGAGGTTGCCAAATTCTGGCAGCAAACTGGACAGAACGCTAAGCTATCTTTTCAGGAGGTTTGAAGCCCAGCCCAATCAGCAGGTTGCGCACCGTGTTGCGATGCACGCGCTCCCAGGCTGCTGGGCTGGAATTGGCGTTGTGCGGCGCCAGCAATACGTTGTCCATCTTCATGAGCGGGCTGTCCACCGGCAACGGCTCTGTCTCATACACATCCAGAGCGGCCCCGGCAATGACGCCACCCTGTAAAGCCGCGACCAGCGCCTTCTCATCCACAACCGGCCCGCGCGCTGCATTGATCAGGATCGCTGTGGGTTGCATCAAGGCAAAGGTGCGGGAGTTCATCAAATGGAAGCTGGTTGGGTTCAGGTCACAACTCAGGCTGACAAAGTCCGAGCGGCTCAGCAGGTCATCCAGGGTGGTCATCTCAAATTCGTTTTCGCGGATGAAATCCGGTGCAATCTCGACGATATCGTTGCCCAGGATGTGCATACCGAAGGCGCGCCCCCGGCGGATGACCGCCTTGCCAATGTTTCCCACGCCAACCACACCTAACGTGCACTCGCTCAGGGAGCGCCCGGGCAGTTTATCCCAGACGCCGCTCTTCATAGCGCGATCCATCCACGGCTGGCGGCGAGCAAAAGCCAGCATATAGCCAAAGATTGTATCGGCGACGGGCAACGTGAACGCATTGGGCGTGCGCCCAATCATAATCCCCAGGCGGTTGCAGGCTTGCTGGTCAATCGAATCGATGCCTGTACCCCACTTGGAGATCACCTTCAGTCGCGGGGCGCAGGCTTCCAGGACACGCTCGGTGTAGCGGTCGTCGCCGCAAAGCGTGCCATCAAAGGTGCCCGCCAGGGCAAGCAGCGCCTCTTCGTTCAAGCGCTCTTTCACCGGCGCAATGACCAGCTCAATTCCATAGCTTTCCAATAACGGTCGGTAGCGGTCGATCACAGGGATCATGTAAGGGGCAGATACAAGGACAGTGGGCATAGTTTATTTTGCTCGGCTCATCAGGAAATTAGTGATCTCAAAATCCAGTTCTTCATCGATGTCCCAGGCTTCGGCAGCATCAATCTCAAACATCATCGGGCGCTCACCCAGACGATTGCGCCGTTCCAAGAGCACCTGACGGGTGAAGATATACAGGCAGGAGTTCTCTTCAAAGACCGGCGGCAGGTCCTGTGTCTGGAGCAAGATCGCCGGGTTGTGGTTGATTGCTCGGCCAAGTTGATCCCACAGGCGGGTCTGCAACCGGGTAACAGAGAAGAGCGAGTCGTGAGCCGGGTAGCTCGCCAGGAGGGACTGGATCGCAGATGAGATCGTTTGCGGGCGCAGCAAAGGGTTGGTGGTGTGAGTTTGCAGGTAAAGATCGGCCTGCACCTGGCTTGTGTCATAGATCAGGATCTCATTCATTGGGATATGATCCGCGCGCAGGCGCTCCGGCCGTTCCAGGACGAGCACCTGAGGAAAATCACGCTGCAGCCCCTGGATGATTGGCGGGCTATCCGTGTCCACAACCACCTGGGCAATCTCCGGGCAGGCGAGCAGGGTAACGATGATGTGCTGATAGAGCGGCTTACCTGCCAGCAGGCGGTAATTTTTGCCCGGCACACGCTGCGAGTGATGCCGCATCGGGACGAGGGCGACGAGGCGGGTCATCCAGTTTGAACCACTTTCTTCAAAATTTTGTGAACCATCTCAAGTTCGATCTCCATGCGTTCTGATCAAGAGCCACCAGGCATGCAAGTCTTCCTAATGATCCGGGTTGGCTTGATCATAGTTAATGGGACTGACATCTCGGTCCAACTTAATCACAGGTTTGTGCAAGTTGGGCGGATAATAAAATGTCTGGCGAAGCTGTTCAGTTACCGGGCCAGGGTGACGAAAGCCCTGGTACGCACCCCAAAACTGTGCCAGGCGAAACCAGAAAATGCTCTTCAAGTTGGGAAACAAAACGCCCTGGTGAGCAGCATGCCAGATATCGCTGACCACGTTGCCCGGGTACAGGCGCAGGAAGTCCAGGAGAGTAAAGCGCTGCTTGGGAAAAATCTGCTTCAGCGCCATTGCCTCTCGACGGTAACGGTTGTACACCCCCCGCGGCGTCTCATCGTGGACGTGGATCACTTCCGCTTCTGCGACATAAGCGACAGCATAGCCGGCTTCCTGGATATCCTTTGCCCAGGCCAGGTCTTCCAGTCCGGTCAGGGTTTCGTCATAAGGCCGGCTTTTCCACAGGGCGCGGCGTATGGCTGCATTGGCATTGTTGCAAAACGGGTGCGGCTGGCGAGGCTGAGAGATATCCGAGAACCAATGAGCAAAGATTTGCTGCTCAGAGAAACGACTGTTTGGGGCGCCGCGCTGCTTGCCATAGGTCAGGCCGACCTGCGGATCAGCAAACGGCGCCAACAGGCGCTCCAGCCAGTCCGGGTAAACGGGATAAACATGGGCGCTGGCAATCACCGCGTAGTCACCAGTTGCCACAGCCAGGCCGCGGTTAAGCGAGCGGCCAAAGGTGAATTCAGCAGGGGAGATGCGCACCACGCGCACTGGGTAGCGCGCGGCGGTTTCGAGCGTGCCGTCCGTTGAGCCAGAATCGACCAGGATAATCTCGATGTCCCTGATACGCTGCTGCAGTATGCCATCCAACAGGCGGCCAATATAGCGAGCCTCATTGTAGGCCCGAACGATTATCGAAACCGGCTGATTGGGTTCCTTACTCATAGCCCAGGCCAGATAACAGATCTCCGGCTACATCTGCAAACAGCGCGTTGTGCTCAGCCGTGAAGCTCTTCCGCCAACCCCCAATCGTGCCGCTGCGGAAGGTCGGCGAGCGAGCCGGATTGATGCTTTCTTCTAATATTCGCAGGGCCTCCTGACGGCCAACCGCCAACTGAAAGCCACGGTTCACTGCGTGATCAAGGACACGGCCCAGCGTCATGCTCCGCTCGCGGATGAAGTCCTCATACCGCAAGACAAGCACCTGAGGATGTTCCAGCCAGCCAAGGTAAGGCGAGAAGCGCGCTCGGATATCCGGCAAAGGCTCGTAAACCAGCTTTCCATCGCTGGCCCCAGCCAGCTCCTCAACCGAAACCCCGGTGATGCTGGCGCGTAGCCTTTCGTCGAAGGTCTGGAGCACATCGTGATAATAGCGGTGATGGATATGAGAAGGCGCCATCTCTGCCACGTAATGCACATGCGAGACCACCACATCCCGGGGATCGCGAAGAATGAAATAAGCTGCCACTCCCGTCCGGCAAAACCATTCAACCGCCGGGGGAAAAGCGTGCACATGTCCATAGCCGATATCGCCGGGCAAGAAACGCCAAAGATCAGCCATGATCTCTTCGACCCTGCGCTGGCGACCCGTGAAACCATCGAAGGTGACCACCGCAGGCAGCCCGCTATCCACCGCTGGACCCAGGCGGGTGAAGCCCTGCATCACCTGGGTGAGCAGATGCGTGCCGCTCTTGGGAAAAGAGTTGGCGAAGAAAACTGGCGAGGCAGAGAGAGAGCCATTGCGCACAGTTTTCCAGGCGCGGCGGGCGGCTCGACGGAACAAACGAACCGAGAGCAGGCCTCGAGTTTTCAGCCTGGCTTTGTCTGTGGGCTGCATTTCTTTGAGTTTCGGTCAGCGCCTTCTTTGAGAGCAGACAAACAACTGGTTTCCTCCCAGAAGAAAGCGGCGATAGCGATCGATCTGAATGCCGCAGTTTTCGAGCAGCCTACGCAGCGAAGCCTGGGTAAAAATGGTTTCATGGTCATCCGCGGCAAATTGCGAGAACAGGCCCAAACGCGCTCCCAGGCGATGGATCCGATCTCCAAAGGGAGACGGTGTGGTGATAAGCAGGCAACCATCCGCCTTGAGGTGTTCCAGAGCCTGACAAAGGGCTTTCTGCGGCTGGGAGAGATGCTCAACCACAGCCAGCATCAAAATCGTATCAAACCGTTGATCCAACTGCAACTCGCCCTTGTCCAAATCCAGGAGAAAAAACTCATGACCGGGGTAGGTTTTTCGCAGGTATTGAATTATCTCGGGGCCACTATCCACGCCTGTATAGGAAATTCCGGGCGGTAAAAGAGACAAAACCTTGCCATAGCCACAACCAATATCCAGAACATCGCCGCGGATATAAGCCGACACCGCCTGAAAACGTTGGCGGGTTAAAAACCCGCTCAACAAACCTTTGAGAGGAGACCTTTTGGGGTTTGCGCTCACTGTTTCACCAATCCTGGTCGCTTTCGTACCCCAACTGGATCAACAAATCGCCGGCCATCTCTTTGAAGAGAATCTTATTCGCAGGGGTGAAATAATCTTTCCAGTTGCCCGGCTGTCCTTTGCGAAATGTGCCGGACTTTTTGGGGGCGATGGCCTGCTCCAATATGGCAATCTCCTGATCGCGGGGCAGGTGGGGAACAAAACCACGCTGGACCAGATAATCCAGAATGCGCCCCAGGGCTGCAGGGCGGTCCAGGATCAGGTCCTCAAAGCGCAAACTGAGCACAGCCGGTTGTTCCAGCCAGCCCAGATAACCCTCGTACTTGACTCGCACGGGCGAAAGCTGAGAGCCGGGCTCTTCCACCCCCTGGATGGCGGCATTGATGCGCTCCTCCATCGTCTGCAATGTCTCGGTGTAATAGCGGTGCATGCCGTGGCCTTTGTGCATCTGCGTGGCGTAAAAGACATGCGAGATCAGCATGTCCCGCGGGTCACGATAAACAAAAATGGTTGCCCATCCCGGCCGGGTGAGCAACGAAACAAAGGGCTGCTGGGCCTTGATATAGCCATAGCCAATATCGCCGGGGCGCATGCGGTTCAAGTTGGCCAACACCTGAGCTTCGGGCAGCTTGTCGTTGACTTCGTCGCGATTGACCGGGGGAAAGCCCGAGTTGACGAATGGGCCCAGGCGGGTCAGCCCCTGCACCACCTGGTTAATCAGGTGCGATCCAGACTTGGGCATGGCGTTGCCCAGCACCGCTGGAGCTCTGTGCAGGGCCGCCGGGCCCCAGCGCAGAGCAACGATAGCCCGCCGGCCTTGCCAGCGAACCGATTTGAGCAAGTGTTTGGTGGTGAAATAAAGGTCCAAGGATGTGTTATTGAGGCTGGCTTAGCGCGGGGAGGTGGGGGCAGGCGTACGGCTAAACCTCACCAAACCTTTCTGCTGGAGCAGGTCGACCACTTGCCAGACCGCCTGGAAGGTGACGCCCAAGTCAGCAGCAATATCGGCGATGGTGCGCTCGCCATCACAACGTTCCATGATATCAAACAGGCGGCGATGGCCCTCCGGGTTTACCCGGTAATCAATCCAGATGCCGTAACCAGAGCAGAAGACCTCACCCTTAAATAAATTAACCACATACTGGTTGCGCTCAAAGGCATGGATCAAGCCCAAAACCACCTGTTTTGAAGCCTCCAGGCGCTCTGAAGTGATGATTGCAGGGGTATCCAGGCTGGAATGATACTCCGGGTAAGGCCACTCGGGCGAATCGCGCCGCAGCACCCTGGAGAGCGAAAGCATGGGCACACGCACGCCTGGGGCATTGAACTGGCGCTCATCGTTGTTAATCACCATCCGATAAGGGGCATGGTAGCTCTGCGGGTCGAGGCCAGGCAAAGCAGAGACAAAGCAACGGTCGGGCTGGCTGTGCGGCGTGAAAGATCCTTGCAGGGCGTGGGGCGAGTCGTTGCCCAGCATTTCCAGAAACAGCCCACCAATCATCCTGGAGATCAGATTTTCATGATGGCTCAAGTAAGCAACAGAGCCAATTGTCTCCGGCAAGATCAGCAAGCGGTAGGTGTAATAGGGCCGAGGGCCTGCCAGCAGCTCCCGGGCCACCTCCAGGCCCACCACCACCCCGGTCAGGTCGTCGTTCACCATCGCTGGATGGCACAGATGGGCAACCAGGACAAAGGTTTCATCACTCTCGCCGGGGATGACCACTTCGCCCACCTTCAGCGCGCCCGGCTCAAAACGTGAGCGGATGACGACCCGATAGGATTCATCGGTCAGTGCATCCCGCTGAACCTGCGTCAGGCACAACCCCCAATCGCGCTGGTAATACTTAAACACGAATGGAATGGCTTCAGGGAGGCGTGGGTGAACGTGCAGGTGCTGAAGCAACTCGGAACGCGACACAATACCTTCAAACGGCAGCGAATAAGACACCACGTGGAGAGGGTGGTTTGCAGCATCCACCAGACGGCGACCATCCAACGCCTCCAGATAGGCCTGGTCACAGGTCCACTTTTCCGGAATGCGCCAGGTCCAGCAGGTTTCTCCAGTGGCGTATTCGTGGATCACCATACGCCCCCCCATTTCATCGCGCAGGCGGTACAACGCCTGGTCATATTCATCAGAAACGAGGTTCCGCTGGAGGAACCAGAGCGCATGGATCAATTCAATCGGATCACTCATCGGACATTCATCAGTAGCATGGTGCTATGGCCTACGGACTGTTCGCCAACGCTGGTTTATTCCAAGACCTTCGCTGGCGAAAGCAGCCCAAAAAGGCCGGGGCAGGTAGCTGCCAGGTAGAACCGCAAAAGGGAAAAATTGGATAGTTGCCGCCAGAATGAAAGCAAAACCGCCAATATGGTTGCCAATAGTAAAAGACCTGAACTTTGGGTTGCGGTCTTCAAAATCTCATTCCAAAGAACGCCTATTTCATGGGGGGACGATTCTTGACCAACGACCAGGGATCATCCGCCAGGAAACGGTCGGCGGCGGCAACAAAATCGGCCAGGCGGCAAACTGTGATCTGTCCGTAGTTCAGCCAGGTGGATAGCCACTGACCACGCGCTTCCAGGTAAGCGACCACCGGTTCCAATGTGAGCTGAGGATCCAGTTCCAGATCGCGGACGAACATGCGGTATGTGCGAGTCTGCCAACCATCGGGGGTGCGCACTTCGCCGGTGAAATCCTTCCAGTAGCGGTAAGGCACTTTGGCCCGCTGTTCACAGTAGTGGAACATAGCGATTGCCCGTGAGTCGGCGCCCAATAGCAGCAGCTTGAAGTCCAATTCCAACATGCGCTCAAATGCCGAGCCCGGGTCGAAGGCCGAAAAGGTGTCGCGGCCTGACAAATCGTCAACATAGCGCCCTAGAATCACCACCGACTGCATCGGATGCAGCGTGCGCCGCGCCCCAGGCAGCCGGCGGACATACTCCGAGAAGGCACCCATGCCCTGGGAGGGCGTTTCACCGGGGTCGTAACGCTCGCCCCTGGCAAAGCCAAAATTGAAAGCCGGCACCACCAACGTGCCCTCGGGGCCAATCACATCCTGGATGGCTTCCAGGTACATTCCCACGCCTCCCCGTGGCAGGCCCAGATATTGCACCGCCGAATGCACCAGCAGGCCATCGCCAGGGCAGACACCCAGGCTGGTCAGGCAGGCAACCACTTGATCTTTGGTGACTTCTTGCATGCAAATTCAGGATTCTGGGAATCAGGGATGCTTAACCATTACCCATGAGAGGATAAATCCTGATTTCCTATCCCTCGTTATAGTCTTCCCACATCATGCGCAGCTGGTAAAGCTCTTTCTTCATCCCCAGATGCTCAACCAGCTTGATGATTGGCTCGTTGCCAAGCAGGATTTGGGCTTCAACAGAATAGACCTTTTGCTCGCGGCACCACTCGATGGCCATACGGAGCAGCTTTTCTCCAATTCCCAGGCGGCGCACTTTGTGCTCAACCCACATGTCTTTCAACTCACCAACCATCACTCCACCCAGGTATTCCGGCACTCGCTTCACCCGGGCAACGATGAATCCCACCACTTCACCCTGGTGCTCTGCCACGTACAGCACACTAAAGCGTCCTAGCGTGCGGCGGAACATTTCCAGCCAAAGCTCACCCACGTTTTCAACCTCAGGAAAAGTGTAGGTGTGCTGACGAAGCAGCTGATCCAGCTTGGCATACATCGATGCCACGACGGGGAAATCCGCTTCGGTGGCCTGGCGATAGATGACGTCATCTTCATTCATGGTTTGACGCTCCGAAATCTGAATTGCATTACTGTGATGTCACTTTGGTTTTGCAAGATGCTCACGGACATGCGCCGGCCAGCCTGCAGGGTCCAGGCCAAACTGTGCCAGGAAGGCAAAAGCGACCCGCTCCAGTCCAAAGGCCACACACCCCGTGTGGGCGGGTGAACCATCCGGCAGGCTGATATTCAGACTGCGCCCAAAGAAATCCTGATGGTAGTTATATGAGCCAATCGCCAGGGTGGCGCTCTTAAAGGGCAGAAGGGCGCGGATTTCAAATTTCAATTGAAAGGCGCTTTGAAAAGCCGCCTGCTTGCGGAATTCACCGATGAAAAAGGGATCGTTGGCGCTCTCAACTCGGTACGCTAAACCAATCTGTTCAAAGAATTTCGCCATGCGCTGGCGGGCGATTTCTCGATTTTCCAGCACAAAATCCTTTGGCCCCATAAAGATAACTTCCCGCATGGTGAAGTTCCACATGCGCTCCAGGGAGGTCAGATTGATCGCCTCGTAGCGAAAGCAGTTGCCCACCGCCGTGGCCACCGCCTGGCCTCCGGGCAGCGGCTGGTCGGCCAGGGCAAAATACAGGTGATAGCACACCGCGGGTGAGAGCAAAGCCTGGATAGAGGCAAACGAGTCCAGCGGGGTTGTCAGCCCTTCACGATCGCAGGCTGCGTGCTGGGAAAATTCATCAATCACATCCAGGTCTTCGCGCAGATGAGTGACAAACGTTAAAGAGTGCGGAAAAGCGCGAAAGTAGTTCACCCGCTCCAGATAGCGCGCCGGGATCAAGGTGGGGAATCGATATGGCGACGCACCAAACGACTCCGCCAGGGCAAGAAATTGGCCTTCAAAGAAATCAATCAAGCGAGTGACTAATGGGCCCAAGACGTAGATGCCATTGGCTTCCTGGCTGACCTGGCCGGAGGCCAGCAACTCAGCCATCGGGTCGTCGCCAAAGGGAACGGGGCGGTCCAGATGATCTTCCAGCACCTGTAGCCTGGGCTTGATCGCCCCTTTTGCCATGGAAAGGACGACGCGCTGGACCTTCTCTTCCAGCCCTGGCGCAGGCTGGTTTGCCTCCCAGGACCGCACCTCCAGGATGATCCGGTCTGTGTGCACCTGGGCCTGGAGGATTCGCTCATCCACGTAGGCCAGCTTGGATTGGATCTCGCCCGTCAGGTAATCGGGGATCGGTGTAGCTGGCTCAAATTCAATCCTGGTGGAGAAGGCTGCCGGCTCAGTGGACATGGCCGTTTGCCTCCAGGTACTTGCAGATTTCGGGGATGCTGACCAGGTGGGCGATGATCTCTGCGTCGATGGCAATCCCATACTGCTCTTCCAAACGCAACATCACTTCCATATGGCCCAGCGAATCCCACTGCGGCAGATCACCAAAGGCCAGGTCAGCGGTCACCAGTTCCGGTGGTGCCTGGATGGCTTCTGCCAGCAAAGCCTGCACCTGGGCAGTCAACGATGGATTTGAACTCATACCTGACTCCTTGCTTTTACGCTTTCATACCAGTCGTTTTTACTTTGCAAACACCCACTGGCTGGTATTGGGGATCCCAAACCCCACCGGGCATACCCTTATCTTTGGACTGAAAATAAAAGCTCGCCAGGTTATCCCGCAGCTCGGCGCAGTCCTTCAAGGCAGCAAACAACTCATCATAACGATCATAATTCGATGGCGCGTCCTTTGGCAGATCGAAGAGCTGGCGCAAGGTCCGGTCAGTGTAGCACCAACCACTGGAAGCCTCGTGCCACCAATCCTGATCTTTCCCAGCCGTCAGAGTGGCCAACAAAACCCCTCCCGGCTTGAGCACCCGCATCAGCTCCTGGACCACCGCTTTCAGACCTTCTGGGGTGTTGTGTTCCAGAGCCGACACAGCCACCACCGCGTCCAGCGAGTTTTCAACAACATCCGCCAGGTTTGCTAAATCCCGGTTGTAAATCAGCACGCTGCCCTTGCCATAGGGCGGCTGCAGCCAACCCCACACATCCTTCGCCTGGGCAGCAACGCGCAAAGCCCACCGGCGCGCCCATGACCCGCTTGCCGGGCGATTAAAGTTGCGCACAAATGCCTGGCCGGCTGGCAGCAAATCCACCTTGCCACGCAGGCCCTTCACCCGAAATCGCCGGCGAAAGCGCAGCGGCAGCGTGGCGCGGCTCAGGCGATCCACGCTGATCACCTGGGCGCCACCTCTGGCCAGGTACCACTGCAGGATGCCCGTGCCGGCGCCCGCGTCCATCAGGCGTAACCCATTAACATTCCCTAACAAGCTCAAGATCCAGCTCAGGTCCAACAGGTAATGCCAGCCAAACTCCAGTCCAAGGGTTCTTGCCAGGCGTTTAAGATCCTCCACAACGACCCGATTTTGATCCAAAAGCTCCACCGACAGGATCTCGATCCGGTCCGTGGCCAGGCGGTTGACAGCAGGCCAATCCGAGACCGACACCTGCCTTGCGTCCGGATTCATGCTTCATCCTCCGCCAAGAATAGAGGAAGCTCACCAGCGCCTGCTGTGCTGCGCAAGCGAGCCTGGCGTTCCAGATGCTCACCAACGATGCCATTCACCAGCACTTGCAAGGTGGGGGCGTTCTCCGGCAACAAATCTTGCCAGGAAAAGGGAGCCAACTGCACATAGCCCTTGCGGCGCACATCCTGGAGATAGGGCTCAAAGCTCAGCGAAGAGCGGAAAAGCTGGTAATACAGAAAACGGCGGGCATTGCTGCGAAATTCATCCGGGACATCGATCTTTTCAGCGGCCAGAAACGCCTGCGCCATCTCCTGGTGAGCGGCGGGCGTCTCGGGGAAGAAGACCATGGGGTACTGCGTGTAACGCGCCTTGCCGCCGCAAAGCACCGGTTTGCCTTGCAGCACTGCCTCCATGCCAATCGATGAGTTGTAGACCATGACAAATTTGGCCCGCTGGATCAACTCGTAGGAGCTGACGTACTCCTGCGAATCGATGAAAACCACATTGGCCATCTTCTTCAGGCCATTGGCTGCCACCCAATCACGCACGCTTTCTCTGCTTTGCTTGGCCGTGCCCGGGCGCATCTCATCCGGGTGAGCCCGGATGACAAACAGTGTTTCGGGGTGCGAGCGGATAAGCTCCAAAACGCTATCCAACCAGGCAAACATGTGCGGGAAGATTTTGTTGGCGTGAACCTGACTGGTGTCGTAGACGACATTGGTGAAAACCGGCACGATCTGGCGGAAACGAGCGGCTTTATTTAAGAAGGCCTGGTCCAGGCCATGCATTTCAGGCCAGAAACGGATCCCTGCCATGGTGAAATGACCCTGGAAACGCTTTTGCAGATATTCGTCCAGGCGGGCGTTTTGCCTCTCGTTCAGCTCAAAATCTTTGGGGATGTAAATGGGGTAGGCCGTGGCTTCTCCTTCGGTGAAAAAAGCCGAATGGCGCTGAAAGCCCACTTCGTAAGTGATCACGCGCAGGCCGCGGGTCTGGGCCACCCAACGAGCAGTGGCTTCTGGATACATGATTCCATTGAAAATCACCGCAGCCGATGGCCTGGTCTGATCCAGGAAAGCCGAAAATTCCTGAGCAACATTGTAAGCCGAGAGGATATACGAGCGAAGCAGATAGCGCGTCTCTTCATCGTTAGGCAGAGTATGGCGGCGCAAAGCCCAACGGACTGATGGAAGCACCAACCAACCCAGGGGCGTCGAGAGCCCCGGAGTGACCAAGGAACCTTTGATGGTGTTGTACTCAAAGGCGCTCAGCTCGTCCACGCTCAACCCCTTGAGTTCGGCAGCCAGCTCAGGGTCTGGATGATAGGGAAACCAGTACACTTCTGCGTCTTTATAAAGGCGGCGGGATTGGCGCAGGCAAGCCCGGCAAGGCGGCGCCTTATGGTAGTTCTCCCGGTTGGTGCCAAGCACACAATGGCTCATCCCCGACTGGCAGACAAAATGACTCACCGGCACTCCCGAAAGGCGCAATGCCCAGCTTGTGAGCAGGGTGAACGCAGCGTTCTGGCTCAGCCCGGTGATGCGTGTGGATGCGTTGAAGAAAACCACCGGCTGGGCAATGGATGTCTTGGGAATGTGCGCCGCAACCTGGCGCGCCATGCGAAACACCCGCAGGTGGTTACGCCAACCAGAAATCCGGGACCAGAGGTTAGGTTTAGGCATAGAGGTCTTTTGCAGCTCCAAAGACGCCGTGTCCGCTGGCAATTTCGGACTGGCTGGCAAAATAAGCGTCGCTCAGGCGTTGTATGGCGATTAAGAAACCCTCTCCACCTCGCTGGTGGCCGCGCCAAATCTCGGGGATCATCGTGCCATGATACTCGCCCAAAACACGGAAGAAACGCACCCAATCGATTGCGCCCTCGCCAATCTGAAGACCCTCGCCATCCAGCCCAGCGCCGTCCGAAAGGTGCAGGTGACCAATGTGCGGCAATATTGTTGCCAGTTGATCATAAAAATCGACATGCGCCCAGTTACAGTACAGCTTGTGATGGGATGAGTCGTAACAGAATTTGAGCCCCAGCGGTACGATGAAATCTCGAATTTCCTCGGCGTCCATAAATGCGTTGGTCAGCCACTGCCCGCCAAAATACCACGGATGGGGCGGCAAATTTTCCAGCAGCAGCTCAACACCCTGTGCTTCCAGCTCGCTCATCGAGCGGCGAAGCCTATCGTACAACACTTGTTTTTCCCGGATCGGATGATCCAGGCTCATCGCGCCAGGATGAATGACCACCTTGGGCATGCCAACAAAATAAGGCGCCATTGCGCGGGTCAGGTCAATCGTCTTCTGGAGCAGATCACACGAGGCTCTGCGATGCCGCTCATCCAGAGCGCACAGGTCAACCAAGGAGCGGTCCCAAAATTCTGGAGCGTGAACCACCAGCTTGAGCGGCAGAGCCGAGCCGGCGCTGAAGTCATCGCCAGGATAGCGCTCATCCAGATCCTGATCCGTAAAGTGAAATTCCAGCATGCGCGGCCGGTAAGCCAGCAGACTGCTAAAATCGCGAAAGCGGACGGTGAAACCATATTCCATGGGCAAAACATGCTCAACATCCAGCTCGATCCTTATGCCCAGGTCGCGATCCAGAAACGGCTCGTCTTCTTCGATCACCCGCTCAACAGTACGGCCAACCAGGCGGGTGTAGTTCTGGGGCGAAAGACCCAAAGCCGGGCCTTTCACTGCCACCATGTTGGCGGTGATCACTTCGCCAGGCTGGATCCGGCGCGCCGCCACAAGGCTTTTGCCAAGCACCTCTCGATTGAGGATCTCGCCGCGAGAGATGTACTTCTCTTCACCGGTGCCCAACGAGAGGGCGACCTGGTGAATATCGCGCACCATCTTCTTGAAACCCTGAGGCTCCAGGCTGGCGGCATGGTCTGGCCCTTCCATTGTCCGGTCCAGGGTCAGGTGGCGCTCAATGATGCTGGCGCCCAACACCGAAGCCACGGTGGAGACCGCAATGCCGCGCTCGTGCCCAGAGTAGCCCACCGGCACGCCGAAGCGGCGCAGTTGATCCATGAAGCGCAGGTTGATATCCTCAAACGCCGCCGGGTAAGTGCTGTTGCAGTGCAGCAAGGCAAACTCCGCGTGGCGCTCCTTCAAGAACTCCACGGTCAGCTCGACCTCGTGCATATGGGACATCCCGGTGGACAGGATAAGCGGTTTGCCTTTCTTGATCAGGTGATCCAGCAGCGGCAGGTTGGTCAAGTCAGCCGAGGCGACTTTATAGGCTGGCACTCCAAGCTCTTCCAGGAAATCGGCGCTATCGGCGTCAAAAGCCGAGCACAGAAAGGTAATCCCTTTTTTCTGGCAATACTCAACAATGCGGTAATATTCTTCGTCCGCCAGCTCAACCTGCTGCAAGATGGGCAGCAGGTAGCGCAGCGTCTTCTCGCCAGCGTTGGCGTTCTCCAGGTATTTTTTAGCGTACAGCTTTTCCAACTTGCGCTTCTGGAACTTGACCGCGTCGGCGCCGGAGTCAACCGCCACATCGATCAGCTTCAAAGCCAGATCCAGGAAACCATTATGGTTGACGCCAATCTCAGCGATGATATAGGTTGGCTGTCCATCGCCTACCAGCCGGTCACCAATTTTTATTACAGGCATTCATTAATCTCCTCGGGTCTATCCGCCAGCCAAAGGCCGCGTTCTTAGAATTGGAAACCCAGGTCCTCCAGCGTTATTTCGCCGCTTTCCAGCAAGCGCTCGGCCCGGCGCCAATCGTCGGGTGAGTCGATGTCAATCCATTCGCTGGAATCGATGACCAGGGGCAGGATGCGATCGCCAGTCATTGAACCCTTCTGCAAAATTGTATCCGTCCAGGCGACATCCACATAACCGGTCTGCCAATACACCTGGGGCAAAAGCTGGCGAGGCATATTATATGGCTCAGGGTATTCTGCCCCAAGCAATGGCTGCATGAACCCACTCGAATCGATGCGCCACATCTTGAAAGGATTCTGAAAGGGCACGCATACTGTGCGCACCGAGTCGGCCTCCGGACGCTCGAGTAAGCGATAGATTGCCTGATCAATATGGCTCACCCGCCGGAAAGGCGAAGTTGGGCGCAACTGAACAACAATCTCGGGCTGGTAGCCCTCGTTCTCGCCCAACCATTCCAGGGCATGCTGGAAGACCGGCAAGTCGGCCGTGTGGTCCTGGGATAGCGCAGCCGGGCGCAAGAAAGGCGTCTCTGCGCCGTACCGCCGAGCAACTGCCGCAATCTCCTCATCATCGGTGGAAACAACCACCCGGGTGACCATTTCCGCAGCCAGGCCGGCGGCAATGCTGTAGGCAATCAAGGGATGCCCGGCAAACGGGCGGATATTCTTGCGCGGGATGCTTTTCGAGCCGCCGCGGGCCGGGATCAAGGCAAGCGTCTCGGTCATCTACCAGGCCGTCCAGCCACCATCCACCACCAGATTGGCCCCGGTCATGTAAGCGGAAGCATCGGAAGCCAGGAAGAGGAGCGCGCCGTTCAGTTCATTTCTATCAGCCATCCGCCCCAGCACAGCCCGGGCAGAGTATGCCTGCACGAAGGTATCTTCGTGCCCATTGAACACCCCGCCAGGGGTGAGGGTGTTGACGCGAATGTTTCGCCCGGCGTAATAGGTCGCCAGGTAACGGGTCAACCCCAAGATTCCCGCCTTGGTTACAGAGTAATAGACCGGCTTGTAGCGCGGTGGTTGACCCGCCCGCTGATAGATGCGCTGGTCGGGGCCTGCCAGGCCATAAATGGACGAAAGGTTGATGATCACGCCGCCGCCCTGCCTGAGCATGGGCTCCACGCCGGCCTGGCAACACAGAAAAGCGCCGGTCAGGTTGACCGCCAGCGCCTGCTCCCAGGCAGCCAGCGGAAAGTCTTCGAACGCGCCCGATTCAGAATACGTGAACTCGTTGGCGACTTGCTTGGGGTCGAACTTTGGGTCCAGGGCGGCGCTGTTGACCAGGATGTCTAACCGGCCAAACGCATTGACCGTCGCAGCCACCATCTGCCGGACAGACGCTGGATCGGTGACGTCGGCGCGCACCGCAATAGCCTGATGGCCCTGGTTCATCAGGTCCTGGGCCAGAGCGTCCCCGGCAGGTCCATCGATGTCGGCAACCGCAACCTTAGCACCGGCCTGGGCCAGGGTGCGACAGAATTGCGCACCCAGCAGCCCTGCGCCGCCAGTGACGATCGCCGCCCGGCCAGACAAGCTGAAAAGATCAAGCGCCGAGCGGGTGGAGGCAGGATTCGTTTGAGACAAGTTGGGGGCCATGATGAAATTATCCACCAGAAGGGCGGTCTCTGGCAGTGACCCAGGCCTGGCAGCAACCAGGGCAACCGCCAGACCTGGGGAAATAGACCAAACCAAAGATTCTCAGGCAACGGCTGCTGCTGGCTGCAGCGCTTCGGTTGCCTCACCTTTTTCTTTGCCGTTAACCGGCAACAGCAGACCGCGTTCTTCGAGGAAGTCAATAATTTTGCGGGCGTTCGTGGTCGGGTCGGCGTTGACTGTGTCCAGGATGATCTCTGGGTTCACCGGGGACTCATAGGGGTCATCCACGCCGGTGAAGCCGGTGATCTGGCCGCGACGGGCGCGCGCATACAGACCCTTGACATCGCGCTGCTCGCAAACCTCGATCGGCGTATCCACAAATACCTCAATGAAATTCTCGCCCACCATCTTGCGCACCTCGTTGCGGGTGGCGCGATAGGGGCTGATAGCTGCGCAGATGACCGTGCCGCCATGGCGGGCAATTTCACCGGCGACATAGCCGATGCGCAGAATGTTGGTATCGCGATCTTCACGCGAGAATCCCAACCCCTTGGAAAGGTGGGTACGCACCACATCGCCATCCAGCAACGAAACCTGACGGCCGCGCTCGAGCAAGAGAGACGTCAGCACCTCGGCAGTGGTGGACTTGCCCGAGCCACTCAGACCAGTGAACCAGATGCAGATGCCCTGCTTGTGGCGCGGCGGGTACATTTGCTGCAGGATCTCTGCCGTCTCTTTGCGGGTGAACCACTCCGGCAGAAGCTTGCCCTTAGCAAGATAATCCTCGCGCACCTGGGTGCCAGAGATATTAAAGACCCGAGCCCCCTCGGGGACTTTGGTGACTTCTTCGTAGCGTTCCTCGTCTGCCAGGTAAACCAACTCTTTAAACTCAACCGGCTTGACGCCAATTTCACCGGCATATTGCGCCAGCATTTGCTGGGCCTCATAGGGGCCATAGAAAGGCTTGCCCTGGCTGTCATTGCCTGGGCCAGCATGATCGCGCCCAATGATCAGGTGGTTGGCGCCGTAATTGCGGCGGATGATGGCATGCCATAGCGCTTCACGCGGGCCGGCCATGCGCATGGCCAGCGGGAAAAGGCTGAGCAGAGTGCGTTCCTGATCGTAATAATTTTCGGCCAGAGCGCGATAGACGCGCACGCGGGTGTAGTGATCCACGTCGCCGGGCCGAGTCATCCCCACCACCGGGTGGATCAGCAAGCTGCCCCCCACCTCTTCGGCTGCCCTTTTGGTCAGCTCTTCGTGGATACGGTGCATTGGGTTGCGGGTCTGGAAAGCCACTACATTGGCATTGCCCATCTCTTCCAACAAGGCGCGCACCTCCGCCGGGGTGCGGCGCAGCTCGATGAAGTCATGGTAGATCGGCAGGTTGATCACCTTCAGCTCGCCGGAGACATAGACCTTACCCCAACGGACCATCTCAGAGACCAGCGGATGTTTGGGATCTGTGGTTCCAAGGACCAGGCGGGCTTCGCGCTGAGGATCGTAATGGTACACTTCTTCAATCTGCATGATCGCCAGGGTGTTGTTGCGGGCATCGTTCAGGGTGATTGCCTCGCCCCAGCTGGGCATAGCGCTTTCATCAATCGGCAAGGCAACCGGGATCGGGAACAACACACCGTTACTCAGCCGCATCTCGGTGAGTACGCGCTCGTAATCCGCCTTGCCCATGAAACGATCCAGCGGCGAAAAGGCGCCCGTCGCCAGCAGCTCAAGGTCGCACAGGGCGCGCGCCGAAATCTGCACAGAAGGCAGCTTGGTGGCGCGGGCCAAAAGCTCCTGGCGCTCCTCGCCGGTAGCAACCAGGTTGACCAGCTTACCACCGTAAGGGCTGATCAAATTTTCGTTTTTATACTTCTGAGGCATGAATAAAAATCTCCTTCAAATAGTTCAATAGTTCGCTTGATAGCACAAGCGGCAATTATAGCAGTTTTTCACAGATCAATGCACCGTCCTTGCGATTGCGATAGGCCGGCTGCCAGGACCAGTCGCAGCGCTTGAAGACCGTCGTGCAGGGTGCAAGACGGCTCAGCTTCGCCACGAACAACCGCCAGAAAATGGCGCATCTGGTCAAGAAACATGCTGTTGCGCTCAAACCCTTCCGGGGCAGGAAAATTCATCCACTGATCTGGACCAGCGCGGTAGAGATGAACAGCGCCATCCGAGTTATCCCAGCGGATCGTGCCCTGGGTGCCAATTGCTTCCAGGTAGTGGGAAGGTGGGCGCTGGCAGAAATCCAGGTGCAGGCTTCCCAGGGCGCCACCGGCAAAGCGCAGTCCAATCTCAGCAGTGTCTTCAACGCTCAGCTCCAAACCGCTCAATTGACCAGTAAAAGCCCAGAGAGCGGTAATCTCCCCAAACAACCAGCGCAGGTAATCCAGCGGATGGCACAGGGTCAAAACCACGCCGCCCCCCAGGTCTTGCCTGGCACTGTAACCCTGGCGGTAGTCCTCCCAGGGGTGCCAGCCAGGAAGGTATTCGCCCCAATGGGCGCGAACCGAGACCATGCGGCCGATCATCCCGCCATCAAACAGCTGTTTCACCTGGCGCAGGCCCGGATGAAAGCGAAATTGATAACCCACCAGGACCTTTGCCCCGCTTTTCTGCACAGCTTCTTGAAGCTCGGTGAGCCCATCCAACGTGTGGGAGACCGGTTTCTCAAGCAGCAGGCTACATCCCGCGGCTGCAGCCGGAATGGCCACCTGTAGGTGCAACGCAGTCGGGTTGGCAACAATCACTGCTTGTGGGCGGCGCGCTAACGCAGCCTGCAGATCAGTTTCCAGCGGATAGTCTCTCAATTCATCATCGGGGAGCGTGCTGCGCCCGCTGCGATAAAACAGAATGTCCCGCTCGCCCAGCGCCAGCAGGTTATGGAAATGGCGGCGGCCAATTGAGCCAAAGCCTGCGATAAGGATCTTCAAGGCGTGGCCTCGTATCCCCAGGCAAGCAGCGTTTCATCAGCAAACTGGCGAAAGATTTGCCGGTCGCGAGGGGTGAACAGCTCGCGCCAGGAACCCCGCTTGCCTTTCTGCAGCGATTGGGCAATATCTTTGGCTTTTTGCTGCTGCCAATCGGCGTCGGGATTGCGGGTCATTTCAGCCAGCAACGCCTGGTGCAGATCTTCGTCCGCCGGAGAAGCGCCCAAGAATTCCCATACCCGGCGCATCTGCTCCCAGGGCTGGTGGAGCAGGTCTTCGTAACGCAGGGAAAGGTAGCGTTCGCCGAACAGCTCCCGCCCCTCCTGGTCGGTCTGAGTGACGTTGCGGACCCAGCCCTGGGCGGCGCGGGTGATGGCCGCCTGGGTAAATATCGACTGCTCCCCAGATAAGAAAGGCTGCGGGGCGCGAGCAAACCGGGCGCGCAACTGCTGGTCTTCCTTGGAAAGCCGCTCCGGAAATTCAATAAAAGACTGAAAACGGTGCGAAACCACGGCATCCCGCCCGTCGCGCACGATATAGATCAGTCGGGCATCTGGATATACCTTGTGCATCAGGCGCACTGCTTCGCCATCCAGCAGACTGTTGGGGCTCTTATCACCGACAATGCGCTTGCCTTCCCGGCGCGCCTCGCGCTCCAGGATGTAATCGGCAGCAACGCGCAAAACAACCGGCGACAGATCTTTGCCACGGTTCCAGCGGTTGCTGCCGCGCGAGAGCCATTCGCCCACTTCGGCATCCGCCACCAGGCTCTCAAGCAGCGGAGAACGGGTGAAGAAATGGGCCTGGTAATCGCAATGCACTTCTGGGTGCAGACGGACCAGGCGCGTCAGCATCGTCGTCCCCGAGCGAGCGTGGCCGAAAACAAAGAACTTGTCCAGCGGGAAGAATGTCCTGACTTCGGAAATCTCATCCAGGGTGATGGGCGGCACCTCCCGACGGGCAGATGGCGGAGCATCACCCCGGCGCAGGATGCGCAAAGCCAGGGCAATACGTTGACTAAGGGAATAGGGCATACCAGTCTCTTGATCCGGATTCGCGCTGCTCAAGCACGGTGATGATCACTCATCCGTGCGATCGTTTGAGTGGTCCAGCGTGGGCGCCGGCTGCAACAAGCGGGAAAGCCGGCGGCGCAATGGCCAGGCAAGGGCGCGCCCGCGGGCAACCAGCGCGGCAGCGCCGGCAATTTCACGTGCGTAACCATAGATTTCCATCTGTTGGCCCGCCATTTGCTCAATAACCGCCGCATCTTCCAGGGAAAGCTTCTCATGCCAGCGCGCCACCGGCGCTGCGCTGATGCCTCGGAACTGGTCGGCAAACATCGAATTACCAGCCCATTGCTCGCCAGCACGGGTTGGGTCGGCCAAAGATGGATCCCATTCAATTCCCAGAAAGGCGGCCAACTTGCTCAGCGTCACTTCAGGCGATTGCACCAGGTCTTCGTAGCGAAGCATGTGATAACGCTGCGAACCAAAGCGCTGCTGGTTCACCTGACCGACGCGGGTGGAGCGCCGCCAGTTGGCAGCAAAAAATTCCGCCCGCCAGTCAGGGTGCTTGCGGCGGTAAGAGACGTAGTTATCCCGCGGGTCGCGCAGGATATGAATACACAGCGCCCCGGGCCACCAGGCAAAAATCTGCTCAGCATAATATTCGTTGTAGGGCGATTTTTCCACCCAGGCGCGAGTGGATGGGGTCGCCAAATCGCTCACCTGCCCATAAGCCAGCACCGCCGCCGAAAGAATATCGCCAGCGTGCCGGCAGCGCTCGCCTGCCAACCGGCGCATCGCCCGGTTGACCTGATCATACGAGATCGTCGAATAGTCCCGATCAGGAAAACCGGACTGGCTGGCATCCGGCTTATCTCGACGCCAGCGGAAAATGTGGATCAAAGTCTCCTCCGCCAGCGCCAGCAGCCCCTGCAAATCCAGATCTTTAGAACGGGGAAGGAATCGGCGGAAGAACACGGTCTCCTCCGGATAAACTACCAGCTGCGGATGGGAATCAAAGATCGCTCGCAGCAGGCTGGTGCCCGCCTTGGGATGACCGCAGATGAAGACCGGGGAATCGCGCAGCTCGGCAGCCATTTTCAGGCGTACAGGATCTTAAACAGGCGCTGGTACAGCCCTGACAGCAGCCGCCGGCCGCCGGGCAGGCGCAGAAACCAGTGCTTGCGCCTGCGTTTTCCAGGGACCAGCACAGCGCCAGCCTGGACCGCCAGCCCCAACGCCTGGGCATCGGCAATGACATCTGCGCTGAGCGCATTGCCCAGGTGGCGGACATAACGCCCCACGGTGGAAAGGCGCAGGCAGCCCAGCTCATCCACGGCCTCATCCAGTTCGATCATGGAACCCATCAGCTTGCCCGTCCAGTTGGAGGGCAAAGCCTGCAAGATCACGCGCTTGGGGGTGACAAACTGGAAATGGTTGGCCGAACCGATGGCTTCGCACACCCCACCAGCCGGTTTTTCCAGGCGAAAAACCAGGTCGAGGTGCTCCCGGGTGGCCTGAAGATGAACTTCTGGGTCGCGCCCAGTGCTGGCAGCCCAATCGGCTTCCCAGGCGTCGGGAATGCGCCGTTGGCGGGAAGCAGCCAATCCCGGCGCGCCCTGGTCAGCCAGGCGATCCAGGCTTCGGTGGGCATGTCCGGCGGCATTGCGCACAGCAACACCGCTCACCATACCCACATTGGGAAAACTTTCCAACACTTCCAGGTGCGCCTCCAACCAACCGGGGTAGAACAGGATATCATCGTCGCTGTAAGCAATGATCTCGCCCGGCGCAGCGTTGAAAAGTACACGCAGCGCATCGATCTTGCCAATGTTGCGCTGAGAGAGGATCAGGTAGTCGATCAGGCCTTGCTCTTGCATCTGGCGCAAGTAGGCCACCACCTGCGGGCAACTGGCGTTGTCGAAGATCATCACGTCATGCGGTGGTTCGGTGTGCGCCGCCAAACTGGCAAACACCAGCTTGAGCACATCCAGGCGGTGCTCGAAGTAGCCCGAAAGATTTGGGATATAGGTCACCATTGCCACCGTCACGCGCTCCGGGCGGCGATCGGTTACCTTGCCACGCGCCGGGTTGATGCCTATTCGCGCCATAGCTATCCGTATAACCTTCTGCGCATACGGCGAAATTGCCGGGTGAGGGCGCCGCGCATCCCGCGCAGACTGCCGTCGCTGGGCATCAGCCAGCGCTCAACTGTGCGCAAAGCCCGCAAGGTGGTCAATGGGGGGCGCTGCACCCGGCCGCCTTTCAATTGACGATCCGAATCCAGCACCATGTACATATTCGCCTGTCCGCCCGCCTTAGCCATGTTTTGCTGGCTTTCCTGGTGGTTATAATGCGGCTTACCGCCGGGCAGGTGACTGTAGTCGTGGCTCTGGTGCACAATCATTACGGAAGGCGTGCCATCGATCACCGGCCAGCTCTGCCGGCGGGCATGGTAGATCATCCAGTTGTCCCAGCCGGCGCGCCCAATAGCGAAGTCGGGCATCTCGGTAAATGCCGAGCGGGGAAAGACAAAGTAATCACTGCCAGCCGGGCGGTGCAACCGGCCGCGCGCCCTGACATCGGCGCGCAGTCGCGCCTCCCAGCCTGGTGAAAAATCGAGCAGCTCGATCACATCGAGATCCCAGCGCTGGCCGATCAGCAGGAACGGCCCGCTGACCTGAGCGGAAATCTGGCGGGTGGCTTCCAAAATATCCGGCAAGACCAGAATATCGCCATTGACATAACCCAAAAATGGACAATCGCTCGCCTGGCGCGCCAGGGCAAAGATCGAGCTGACCAATGGCGTCCCAGATTCCGTGCGTTGCACATCCGCCAACCAGCGGATACCATACTCCCGGGCAACTTCGGCCATCCCGGCCTCTTCGCCAACCAGCATCGCTTCCACGTCCGGGCCCAGGTGCAGCCAGGACTGAACTGCGTTGCGCTGGATGATGGCGATATGGGGGTTGGTGAAAGGTTTGGGAGCAGAAAACAGAGCCAGAAAAGGTGTTTTTCCAGGCATGGTCTTTATCCGAGGTGAGCGCGCCGCTCATCCACCTGGCGATAATGTTTGTGCTGCACCTGGGCATTGATGGCCAGCAGAGCAGGCTCGCGCTCAAGCAAAGCCACAACATCCAGCCAGGAGAAGTCGTCGCGCCCAGGAAAGCGGGCAAAGACCTGACGAACCAGCTCTAAATCTTGAGCAGTATCGACGGTCAGCCGCAAAGCGCCGTAATCCGTTTCGTGATGCACCAGCAGGATCTTAAAGCGTTCCTGGTGATCATAAAAAAAGGGCATCACATGCTCGCGTTGATGCGGCTCCTGGGCTTCTTTCCAAATAGTCTCCAGGTCGGTGAATGCGCAAACCTCTGTATCCAGGCCAATGGGGTAGGTGCGCCCCCAGGGCGGCGGCAAGCGGTTGGCGCAAAACGCGTAGCCGCCCGGCAAACCAGGGTTCAGGCATTGCAAATGCGGCAGATCTGCCCCATGAAAAGCCTGGACAGTCCGGTCGACAACCTCAGGATCGATTAGAGGACAATCGGCGGTGATGCGCACCACAGTTTCTGCTGCGGACCAACGGGCCGCCTGGTAGTAACGATCGAGCACGTCGTGCAGGCTGCCGCGATAGACCGGGTATCCGTGGGCGTCACAATAGTCAGCCACCGGGTCGTCGCCTGGCTCGACGGTTGTGGCAACAATCACCTGATCGATGGTCTTTGCCTGGCGCGTCCGCTCAACCACGCGGCCCAGCATCGGTTGCCCGGCAATATCGAGCAGCACTTTGCCAGGCAGGCGGGAGGAACCCATTCGGGCTTGTATGATAGCAACAGTCTGGGACAATTTCATCGCCTGTGTTTCATGCCAATTGTGCGGGCAAGCCGATAAGCCTCAAAAAGCCGGGGGAAATTCGCGTTCCAGTCGGCGCGCTGCTCTGCCAGGGCCCGGGCAGCACGCCCCATCTCGGGCAGGTTGCGGCGTGTTTCCACAGCCCGCAGCATCGCTTGCGCCAGGGCATCCACATTCCCAACCGGCGTGAGCCAGCCATTTTCGCCTGGCGCAATCCACTCACGGTTGCCTGGGATATCCGAGACCAGCGCCGGGCAGCCGCAAGCCATCGCTTCCAATAGAGATATGGATGTGCCGTCGCTGTGGGTTGCAGCAACATATAAATCAGCCAGGCGATAAAACCGCGGCAGGTCGGCATAGGTCACCTGGCCGGGCAACAATACCCGAGGGTAATTGCCTGCGCCTGGCCCATCCAGCAAACCCTCTCGGGATAAGACCTGGCGCAACAAACCTGCCTGCGAGCCGTTGCCCAACATGACCAACTGCAACTCCGGCTGCTGGCGGGCGGCCTGCACAAAGGCCCGGGCAATGGTCTCCACACCATAGATTGGCTCCCAATTGCGGGTGGAGAGCAGGGTAAAGGGCTTTTCAATAGCCTCCGGCTGCGGTTGGTTTGGCCTGGTCCAACGATCCCCAGGTGAAAAGTGCTCCAGGTCCACCCCCCAGGGGAAGGTGACAATCCGATCAGCAGGCATACCATAAGAGATCGCCAACTGGCGGATGGTTTCGCAGTCGCCAACCAGGGCCGCGCTGTGCTGCAGGGTGTAACGCGTTGCCCAGCGCCAGGCGGCGTTGCGCTGCGCGTCTTGGAGCAAGTCATAGCCCCAAGACATGCTCACCAGCGGCTGGAAGCCGGTCAGCGCGGCCAGGAAAGCCGAGCGCTGCAAGGGCCCTGCATGCAGGATGTCCGGTTGCAGGTTGCGGATGACTCGCCTCAAACCCAATAGAAGGCGCGGGCCGTTGGATAAGCGAGCCGGTGACTGCCCCCCCATCCAATGCACAATTTCCACCTCTGGCGGCAGCGGGCGATCTTCCAAAACATGCCCACGCCGCTCGAGCCGCAAGTAGTAGATTGCATGGCCCGACTTTGCCAGCCTGTCCAGGAAGCGGTAATCATGGCTGGTATAGTCGCGGGTGAAGTATAAAATTTTCATCAGCGGTTTGGTTTTTTCGCCCGGCCCGCATCAACAAAAACACAGCATCATGCCCCTAAATCTGTCCAGCGCAATTCCTTGCCAAAAGGCAACTCGTGCAAGGCCCTCGTCCCAATCACGGCGTCGATCTCTGAAGGCTTGATCGCCCCGGGGGTGGCAGGGCGCAGCACGTCGATCATATCCCGGGTGAAGACCTCACCAGCGCGGATATCTCGGGCGGCGCGCAGGCAACGGCGCTGGACCACGGCGGTTTCGGTTTCGTTGGGGGTGATGAATTTATCGCCAGAGCCGAGGGCGCGCTCCAGCAGGCGGGTCTCTTCAACCATCCGCGCCCAATTCTCCGGGTTCATGGCAAACTTGTGATCTGGGCCTTCGCGGTCGTTGCTGTCGGTAAAGTGGCGCTCAATCACCCGCGCCCCCAGCGTCACAGCGCCCAGCACAGGGGCCAAGGCGTGGGTGTGATCCGATAGACCCAAGATCACATCGGGAAACATGGCAGCATAGGTCTTGAGCACATTCAGGTGCAGGTGATCATAATTATCGGGGCTGGCGGTGTAGTTGGTGTTGCATTGCATAAGCACCAGCTGCTTGTTGAGCTTCAGGATGGCATGCACGGCGCGCTGCACCTCTCCGATGGTTGAGGCGCCAGTGGCAACAAAGAACGGCTTGCCTTTGCTTGCCATGCGCTCCAGGGCTTCGATCCAGTCGATCTCGCCCGAGCCGGCTTTGTACATCCTGACGTAGGGATCCAGCCAATCGATGGCTTCAAAGTCATATGGGGAGGAAAAATAATCGATGCCAACCTTCTGGCACTCCTCTCCCAGGTCCAGGGTCCACTCGAAGGGGATTGAGGCGGCCTGGTACACCTCAAAGACCGACTTCTTCCAGGATGCCTGGTGGGAGACCTGACCCCCCATCTGTCGAAAACCGTAGTCAGAGACAATCTTGGGGGCGCTGAAATTCTGGAACTTAGCGGCATCGGCCCCGGCTTCTTTTGCCAGGCGGATGAGCATCCTGGCGCGCTCCAGGTCGCCGTCATGGTTGGCAGCAATGTCGGCGATGAAGTAGGTAGGGTGATTGGGACCGATCAGGCGTGAACCAATTTGGATTTCCATACTAGCTTTAGGCCTCCGGGCAGAGATTTAGAGTAAAACACAAAGTTCGCAAAGAGATCAATCATCACCAAGGATTCACTTTTGGTGTGCACCGCTTTCCCGCAATTGGCTGATCCAACCAGGATAACCCTGTTGATAGAGCCTGTAAAACTTCTCCAGCCCGGTGGATAAGCCTGGGAGAGGCTCTCCCAGAGCCTGGGAGAGCTTCGCCGTGCGCAGGGTGAGGTTCGGAGAGCGGGCAGCTTTCAGGCCGCCCTCCTGAACCGATTTGGGAGCGATCAGGCGCTCATCCAACCCAAACTGGCGGGCGATGCGCAGGCCAAACTGGTATTTGCTGATGCATTCGCTGCCAACAGCATGATACAAACCGCTCAAACCGGCGTCAAGCATCCTCAAAAACACCTGTCCCAGGTCATTGGCCAGCATCGGGCAGAAGAAGACATCGGTAAAACCCATGCAAGATTCGCCAGCCGAGAGCTTGCTGAAGAAGAACTCAGCCAGGCTGCGTTTGCCAGACAGGCTCCAACCGAACAGGTTGACCCGGGCGACAATCGCCTTTGGGTTGGCGGCCAACACGCCTTGCTCGCCATCCAGCTTGGTTTGGGCATAGATTCCCAGGGGGTTGGGAGCGTCTGTTTCGGTATAGTCGCCGCGCTGGCCATCAAACACGGCATCGGTAGAAACGTGCAACAGGCGCGCTCCGCCCCTGGCGACAAGCTCAGCCAGTTGGCGGGGGATTTCACTATTCAATTGGCGCGCCCGAAACGGATCGGTCTCACAGGCGTCCACGTTTGCCAGCGCAGCGCAGTGGATGACCCACTCGGGTTGGGCCTGGTCCAGCAGGCGCTCGAGCGCGCCAGGAGCCAGAAGGTCGGCTTGAACCGTGTCAAAGGCATCGGTGCGTAGCGGGTGGCTGTTCACCTGCCCAACTACATCGTGTTCTTTGGCTGCCTCCAACGCCGTGTTCAGGCCGAGCAGTCCGCTGGCTCCGGTGACCAAGATGCGGCGACTCCGCACGGACTGCCTCCCAAATTGGGGCAAGGATAAACCCTGATCTTTTTGCCTTTCAGGGCAGGCTAAACTTCAATCAGGTTACTCTCTTCAAATGGCGCTACAAATTCGCGGATTTGCTCCACACTCAACCATTCCGGATTGGTATCGCTGGCGTAGCGAAACCCCTCCGGAAGGGGACTGCCTTCATACTTTAGATCACGCTGCCACAGAGTAGCCGTGGGCGTGACAACAAACATATCCGGACGCTCGAGGGTGGAACGGGCTTCGTCTTCGTTTATCAACAATTCGTGAAGTTTTTCTCCGGGGCGAATGCCGATGACTTCCAGCTCGGCGTCCGGCGCAATCACGTTGGCCAGATCTACAATGCGGGTTGATGGAATCTTGGGCACGAAGACCTCGCCGCCCTGCATCAGCTCGGTACAACGGATAACAAACCGCACACCCTGTTCCAGCGTGAGCCAGAAGCGAGTCATCCGCAGGTCCGTGACCGTCAGCTTGCCAGAAGCGCGCTGCTTGATGAAAAGAGGCACCACGCTGCCGCGGCTGCCAACCACATTCCCGTAGCGCACGCAGCTAAAGCGAGTATTTGTCCCGGCAGCGTAGGAGTTGCTCTGCACAAAGAGCTTCTCTGCAGCCAGCTTGGTCGTCCCATAAAGATTGACCGGGCTGACGGCTTTATCGGTGCTGAGGGCCATGACCTTCTCGACTCCAGCATCCAGAGCGGCATCGATCACGTTGCCGCTGCCCAGGATATTGGTCTTGATGGCTTCCATGGGGTTATATTCACAGGCAGGCACCTGTTTGAGCGCCGCAGCATGGATCACCACATCTACCCCATGCATGGCGCGGCGCAGGCGCTGTAGATCGCGCACATCCCCAATGAAATAGCGCAGGCTGGGGTGGTCGAAGCCGCTGGTGCGCATCTCATGCTGCTTGAGCTCGTCCCGGCTGAAGACAATCAATTTAGCTGGCCGGTACTCCCGCAGCATGATTTCGATAAATTTCTTGCCAAACGATCCCGTGCCGCCAGTGACCAGCACGACTTTTTGATTCCAGTTCATGGAGCGACGGTTGCCTCCTCGGGTTTGCGAATCACAATCAGTGGATACTTGCCCTTCTCGCCAAAGAAATGTGGAAAGCGCTCCTCCAGCCAGAACAGCAAGCCCAGCGCAGCGCGACCACCCAGGCGAGGATGGATCAGCGCACGCATGAAGCGCACGGTCACACTGCGCCAGACCAGGATCTCAATAGGCATGTGCTGGCCCACCTGGGTCTTGATCCAGGCAGCGTCGTGCTTTTCGGTGAAGGTGCCCTTGCCCGTTTCAATCTTGTGAGTTTTTTTGCTCTTGGCTGGATCGCGGCGTTGTTGCATCTCGCCGGCCGCCGGCTGTTTTTCCTGCCTGCCCAGTCGGTCAAACAAGTAGCGCAAGGAATTGCCCAACCGCACGAAAGGCTCGGCCAACGCCATCAGGCTTGAGTGATCCCAACCGTTAACCACCACAGCCGAACAGCCAGGCGCAAGCACGCGGAACAGTTCCACAAAGGCAGGCAGGTGCTCCGCCTCGGGCAGGTGATGGATGGTATGCAGAGTGACCACACCATCGAACACGCCTGGCTTGAAGGGCAGGCTGGCAATATCCGCAACGACAAAAAGGCCTTGCTCACCGACGCGCTTACGAGCCTCTTTCAAGGCGGTGATAGAAATATCGGCGCATACACGAAAATTATAGTTGCGCGAATACTCCAGATATTCGGGGTATTGCACAGGACCAGAACCGGCGTCAAGCAAGTACCGCCCCTGGACTCTCAGGTGACGCGCCACCCGCATATGGCAGTCGTGGATATATCGGCGAGAGACCGGGCGCAGATCTTCGTAGCGCGCGTTCTGGTACACATCCTCACTGATCAGCTTCCAGCCCACCTGATCGTAAAAGCGTTGAACTTCCTGCTTCACTTCGCTCATATCATCTCTCAACATCCGGCGAACTCGCTGCGTTCCAGGTGCGCGGCGCACCTGCTAACCAACGGAAGGTGTCGCCGAAGATGGCCTGGCCCTCGCTGGACAGGACACGCGCCACCGGCCAATTTTCCAGTTCTTCCCAAAATTTCAGCAGATGCCAGGGGAAGGGTGTGGGATACTCAAAGAAGAAGTGATAAGCATATTTCCAGGCCAACTCCACCTGGGGGCGGCTCAAGCGGCGCTGTCCTGGCTCGGACAAAGCCAGCTCCACCATGCGGAAGTAATCTTCCCAGGTTTGTGGGTCATAGGTGAAACCTTTGCCGCGGTAATGCGTCCTGCCGCCCAGCACAACCGGCACGCCGCTCATGGGCATTTCCATGCCCACGGTGGTGGTGTAGGCAAGTCCCAGGTCTGCAATTTGCACCAGATCGTAGGTGTTGATTGGATCGGCTGCTTCAATCAGGTGAATGTGCGCCGGAATCTGCGGCAACGCGTTGCGCACAACCTCGGCGACCGAGGGGCCTTTCAAATATCGCTCACCAGGATGGATACGCACCACCAACTGGACATCCGGTTTTTGGGCAAAAAACTGCACGCTGCGCTCCAGCCAGTTGGTCATGTTGCGAGAGAAGATCTGTCGTCCCAGGGTCAGGCTATCGCCAATTACGTTCGCAGCCAGCAGCACAATGGGCCGAGAATCCAACCCCAGCGCCTGGCGAACTTGCTCACCGCCCTGGCTGGGGATCCCCTGCCACAGGCGGGCGAAATTCTCCCAAAGACGACCGTTCTGGCGCGAAGCATAAAGCGCCCTGATCTGGGCCCACTGACTCTCGTTCAATGGCTGATCCTTGCGCGCCGCCCAAAGGTCATCGGTCTCCTGGAGCATCACTTCGCTGTTCTGAGCAAACCAGATCCGCTCACGCTGCTCGCCAAATTCATACGTCACCGCAGGAATGCCCTGGGAACGCACAGCCTGGTAGATCGCGCCCATCTCCAAAATACTGCCGTTGGGAGTGATGAGCAGTTCAGGCCGTCGTTCCGGGTCAATGGATTGAACCCAACCCATGAGAGCTGCGGCTGCTTGCAGGTTCCTCTCCAGACGCAAGTGGTACAGGCGTGCTGATTCACTCTCACCGCTAAGATCGACGTCTTCGATCTGCAAGGTATACTGCGTATCCCGGATCGAGACCCGCTGCAGGTTGTGGAATAAATTTGCGGAGAATACCCGCCCCGAAGCCGGCTTGACATCCAATAGCGAGACCGTTTGAATGATCGGGTGGGCCATCTGTAAAACATTGCGCGCATAGGCATTCTGGCGGCGAATGTCAAATAGCTGGTACGGGCGGCGCCAGTTGGCATAGGGCAGGTAAGCCAGCGTTACCTGGTGTCCAAGCCCGGCAAGAGAGACGCTCAACAGCGCGGCATGCTCAATCCAATACCGCAGCGTGGCAAAGACCAAAATGCGGCGAGCGGGCTCCTCAGGCCGGCGGCTGGTCCGAGCTGCCTGCGCCTGCGCGCACCAGTCTGGCAGGCTTCTCTCCAGCTTGCGCAAAGAAAAGTTCTTGGCCGGCGCTTTACCCTGCTGGATGAAGCGCCAGTAGATCTCTGCCGTGAATGGCAATTTACCCAGGACTTTCTTCACGGTACGCTTGCCGATCATGATATTCCGCCTTTCCCGGCCCAAATGGCTTCCCCAGCCTGCTCCTCAGCCTGGATTTGCCAGGCCAGGCGCGGCCGAACCGGACCCAGGCGCGCTTCTGGCCACTGCGAGCCAGGAGCATTGGTGGTATCCACGGTGAAAGATAACGCTTGTTCCTCCTGGAAATAACGCCGCACCCGGAAGGCGCTGGCGTTAACGCCCAGAATGTAACGACCCTCATTGAGGAAATCGGCAGGGATGGTGCAGCGGCTAATGTAATGACCCGCCTGTCGCACGGGATAATTCTCAAACTGCTCCAGGTCGTCCGTGTCAAAAGAGGTCCAGACATACTCGCCGCGGGCAGTTTGCAGGTAGAGGCCCACACGCAGGCCAGAGATTGGCGCATCCAAGACGTACTCCACCTCGATTGAGACGGCTTCGGTAGAACGAATTGTCTCTACAATCTGGCCCGCCCGGTTCTTCAGGCGCATCGCCAGGGGGCGGAAAGGAGCGGCTTCAGCGGGCACTTCATCAGACGCCCACATGCGCTCGCCAATCTGCGCCAGGCCGGAGGACATATAAAAGTCCACCGCTTCAGCCGTAGCGGCTCGGTGCACCACATGACCCTTATCCAGCACGATGGCCTCTTCCGTCAGGTGCAGGATAGCGGACATGTTATGGCTGACAAAAAGCACCGTCCGCCCTTCCTGGGCCACATCGCTCATCTTGCCCAGGCACTTGCGCTGGAACTCGGCATCGCCAACCGCCAGGACCTCGTCTACAACCAGGATCTCTGGCTCCAGGTGGGCTGCCACGGCAAATGCCAGCCGCAGATACATGCCGCTGGAATAGCGCTTGACCGGTGTGTCGATGAATTTTTCCACGCCCGAGAAGTCCACAATCTCACCATATTTACGGTCGATCTCCGTGCGTTTCATGCCCAGGATAGCGCCGTTCAGGTAGATATTCTCGCGCCCTGTCAGCTCTGGGTGAAAGCCGGTGCCCACCTCGAGCAGCGAGCCGACCCGTCCATGCACCTCGGCATATCCTTCGGTTGGCTCAGTGACGCGGGAGAGAATTTTCAACAATGTGCTCTTGCCGGCGCCGTTGCGCCCAATCACACCAATCACCTGGCCTTTGCGCACATCAAATGAGACATTGCGCAGCGCCCAGATGAATTCATCGTCCGGTTCTTCCGGGGGTGAGCCCGCATGTGGGGAGTCTTTTCGTCCGGGTTTGCGACGGAATGGGTTGGACAGCGCCACAGCGAGCGAGTCGCGCAGCGTGCGATACTCCTGCCGCGGGCGCCCAGCTCCCACTCCAGCGCCCAAGCGGTACCACTTCCCCAAATCCTCGACCCGAATGGCAATGTCAGTCATCAGACAGCATCCGCAAAGGTGCGCTCCATGCGCCGGAAATAGAACAAGCCGGTGATCAGCATTAGAATTGCAATTGACGATGAAACCACCAGCATTGGTCCAGGCGCTTCCACCGTTCCAAGCAAAGCCCAGCGGAACCCCTCGACCACACCCGTCATTGGATTGAGAGCATAAATCAACTGCCAGCGCTCTGGGATCATGCTGGAGGGATAGGCCACCGGCGTGATGAACAGCCAGAATTGGGTCAGAAACGGGATGATATAGTTGATATCTCGGTACAACACATTCAGAGCCGAAAGCCACAGGCCCACACCCAGCGCTGTGATAATCGCCAGAAGCAAGAACAAGGGCAGCGTCAGGACAGCCGGGGTGAGCTGAACATGATAGGTGCTGTTCGGAGCATAGTTATAGTACAGCATCATCCCGATCAGGACCAGGAAAGCCAGGGCAAAGTCGACCACACCGCCGAGAACCGAGGCTATGGGGATTGCCAGGCGAGGAAAGTAGATCTTGGTGATCATCGAGCGTTGAGCCACCAGCGAGCGACTGGCGTCGGTCAGCGCTTTGGTGAACAATCCCCATGGCAAAAGACCGGTATAGGAAAAAATCGGGTAGGGGACATCGTCCGAGGGAACATTGGCCAGGCGCCCAAAGAAAATGCTGAACACCACCATGGTCAGGAAGGGCTGAAGGATCGCCCAGGCAGCACCCAAGGCAGTTTGCTTGTAGCGCACCTTCACATCCCGCCAGGTGAGGAAGTAGACCAGCTCGCGGAAGAGCCACAACTCTTTGAGATTGAGCGCCGACCAGCCATTAGACGGGCGGATAAAGAGCACCGTCTCCTGATTTTTGGGGTCAACCGGCGGCTTTTTCAGTACTTTTTGCGTCATTTTATCTTATGACTATTTTCGTTGTACCATTCAATCGTAAGCCGCAGGCCCTGCTCCAGCGGCGTGCGGGCGCGAAAACCAAAATACTGCTCGGCGCGGCTGGTATCCAGGGAGCGGCGAGGCTGACCATTGGGTTTACTGGTATCCCAAATGACCTCCCCTTTGAACCCGGTCATTTGGGCAATCAGCCGGGCCAGTTCTTTGATCTGGATTTCCTGTCCGGAACCCAGGTTAAAGGGTTCCGGCCCGTTATAGCGCTCGGCAGCCAGCAGCAGCCCTTCGGCTGCATCCCGGGCGTACAAAAACTCACGCGTGGGCGATCCATCACCCCACAGGACAACCTGCTTTTCACCTTTTGCCTTCGCGTCGGAAAACTTGCGGATCAAAGCCGGGATGACATGACCACTCTCCAGGTCGAAATTATCTCCAGGCCCATAAAGATTAACTGGCAACGGGAAAATGGCGTTGAATCCGTATTGCTGGCGATAGGCCTGGGCCTGTACCAGGAGCATTTTCTTCGCCAGGCCATACGGGGCGTTGGTCTCTTCGGGGTAGCCATCCCATAAATTTTCCTCTTTGAACGGCACCGGGGTGTGCTTTGGGTAGGCGCAAATGGTTCCAACAGCCACAAATTTTTCCACGCCGTACAGCCAGGCCTCGTGGAGCAGTTGCACGCCCATCATCAGGTTAACGTAGAAGAACTCCGCCGGGCGGGCACGGTTCGCGCCAATTCCTCCCACCAGCGCCGCCAGGTGAATAATCACATCTGGGCAGGCATCCTTCAGCATCCGCCGGATTGCCTCAACCTGAACCAAGTCATATTCCTCCACGCGGGGGACAAACACCTCTTTGGCGCCCCGTTCATGCAACAGGCTCACCACATACGTCCCCAGGAAACCCGCCCCGCCAGTGACACAAACACGCCGGTTTTTCCAGAAGCTATCCACTCGTTTGCCTCTCCAGTCCTTCTTCCATGCGCAAATAGACTTTCGTGCCGATCACTTCCAGGACCGGGGTATGGCCGTCAGGCGCAGTGGTGCTGTGCTCTGCCACCCGGATGGCCATCTCCAGGCACGTAAGGCGGCAGATATCAGCGATATCACCTTCCCCTTCGATGTACACCTGGTCATAACCCGCCGCACGCACTTGAGAGAGCAATTCGCGCACGTATTGGCGCGTCTTACGGTACAGGCGCATGGAGGTCTCAATGTAATTTACCGTCAGCATGGCGCGAAACGCCAACCCTTCTGGCGTAATAATGTAACGCAGTTTTCGCCGTTGAGCCCGTTTGACCTTGACATACCCCTTGGCAACCAGACGCTTGAGATGCCAGTTGACTGTGCCCACCGCCACCCCGAGCTGGGAGGCCAGCGAAGCCTGAGTCACATCAGGATCGTGTTCAATTTCCTCAAGCAGGGTCAGTTCGCGGTCGGTAAGGAGTTCGCTCGTCATATCTAAAATTCAGCCGTTGAATTATAACCCTAACACCAGATCGGTCAAGGATGATTTTATCCAGGGCGCCAACCGGCATTGCAGGGCGACCGTGTGGATCACAGATCAACCGGCAGGGGTCATTCTGGACAATTCTTGCGGTCTTTGGCTCGGGGGACCAAAACCTGAATCTGGAGCTCGCGCAAGGTCTCAACAGGATAGTAATAGCACAGGACCACCTGAGACACGCGCCGGACCCAGGCATTGTTTTCTGCTCCAAAGGAAGCCTGCGGGCTTTTGTAACGCGTCGAAAGCGGCTCGCTGATGATCAGGGCAAAGCGGTGGTCCTTCATGTCCTGGCGAAAGCGCTCCAGGTATTCTGGGGCATTGGCCATGGCCGCTTCCATCAAGAAGACCCGCTCGTACTCTGAAACCAGCTCAACGCCCTCCACCATCCCAAAAGTCAGCAGGTGGCGGTTGGTAAGAAACAGCACTTCCCCTCCCTGCTGGCTGGCTTTCTGGACGCGCGTCAGGACGGCATCCAGCCCACTTTGCACCACCGCTGGATCGGGAAGCGGTGTGGGCGGCGTTCGAGAAAACACGGTGAAGAACGCCGAGATCACCACCATCAGGATAACCCCGCTGTTGAGCAATGCGCGTGAAACTGAGGGCTGTGAGCTTTTCTCAGACAGCCCACCGGCTGAGAGGCCAGGAAAATCAATGGCAACTTTATCCAGGTAAAAATACACCCCAATCACCAGCAGCAGGACCAGGTAGGCATCCATGTTGTGCAAATTGCTGCCGCCGCCAATCTTTACGCTCACCACCATTCCGCCCACGAATAGCACCAACAGCTCACCTGCCAGGCCCAACCACCGCAACCAATGACCGCGCTTCCAAAGAGCGGCGCCAGATTGGGTTTCCAACAACCGGCCCAGGATCACCAGCAGAATGGGCAATGAAACCAAGAAAATGGCGGGGAGCAGACCCAGCGAGTAGGAGGCGTTGGGCAACAACCGCCGCCAAAGCAAATCCGAGCTAAAGCTGGTGGTGAATTGGGATGCCTCGTTGCCTGACCAGTAAATATATAGCGCCTGAGAAGCCAAAGCCGTGGCTGTGCCCAACAGCACCCAACCTGACAGGCGCAAAATATAGACAAGCGCAGGCCGCCAGGGTAGTTTGTCGCCTGGATTGCTCTGGCGGTCGCTGAAGTAGACCGGTCGCTCCATCAGGATCAGCGCTGCAGCCAGCAGACCTGGCACCGGAAACCAGTTGACCCGGCTGATCCCAGCCCAGGCTGAGGCAACCAGCAAAGCAAGCAAGGACCCCCCAAGACGCCTCCACCCCGCCCAATCACCTGTCCATTGCTGCTCTGCTCCCGTGCGAAAACCCCATAAAATGATGATCACAGGCACAAGCAAGTGATAGTAAACCGGCCCAATCATCAGATACACAAACACAACCCCCGCAAGCAGCCAGGCTTCAACCTGTTTCCAGCCCAAAAAACGCCGAACCAGGATTAACGCCGTCAAAAGGGGCATAGCAAGCCACAGAAGCACCTGCCAGGCCCTGTGCAGCCATAAGGGCGTGCCATGGATTAAAAAGGGGACCGCCTGCATCAGATAACGACTGGGGTGCAGAACTGTCGGTGGGGCAGATACGCCATAAATGCGCTCGGAAAAGAACAAAGAGGCGTTATAGTAGCGGCTGGTTTCCGACCAGCCCATGGTCAGCGGATAAACCGAAATATCTGGCAGGTGCGAACCAGCTACGTAAGCACAGGTTTCGAGGATCGTTGCAGCCAATACGCATTTCCACCACTGATCCAGAAATGGATGCGGTTTCCCGTCGCCTGCCCAAATCTTCAGGACTGCCCCACCCAGCAGGGCCACCGTCCAAAACAGCAACTGGCGCGCCAGTTGGTTTTGCATGACTTGTGAAAGCGGCCCAAAAATCAAGGCCGGGCCAGCAAGGGTAACAACAATAAATAGAATGAATAAAACGGTGCGTTTCAAAATCTAAGGTTTCCCATAAAAGACGAATTCATAGTTGAGCTTCCTGCTCTGAGGGGTTGCGTTTTGCAGCCAGAATATCGGGCAAAAACAACGCACCCGGCAGACTGACCAAAACCATCAACGTGCGGAAGAGCAGCGCCGCAGCCAGCCCTTCGCTGATGGAGGCGCGACCCAGGTTTGAAAAGATCAGCGTCATGGAAAATTCTTGCAATCCATACCCATTGATCGAAATCGGGATCAAAGTCACAAAGTAGACCAGGCTGTACAACCCTCCGATCAACCAAAACGGCATACCTTCACCGCCGATCACCATCTCCAGGACGCCAAACAGGCAAAGCATGTTCACCCAGGTGTACGCCAATGACACGATCAAAGCTCGAGGTTGCTTCAGCCAGGTCTTAAGCGCCTCGTAGATGCGCAGAAAAGCCCGCTGTCCAAACGCCCATGCCCGGTGAAGCAATTTCCCCGGCACAGAAACCGCGCCGGTCAGCAGCCAGGTTTGCTTTCCTAGCAAAAGACCACTTTGTGCACCGGTCCAATCCCCAGCCAGCAGCACCGGGAAGCTAAATGGCAAGACCATGATCATGCCAGCCATTCCGATCAGGCGATCGGCGATCAAAGAAGCTGCGCCCACTGCGCCGTCAAAGTGATGCTGGAGGATACCGGCAAAGCGAACCAGGTCGCCGCCAACCGTGGTGGGGAGGAAATTCGACGCAAACAGACCGGCAAACGTTATGCGCAAGGTCTGGCGATAGGTGATCGGCACATCTCCACTGCGCAGCAACACCTGCCATCGAGCAACCACAGCCAGGCGAGAAACGACCATCAGTAGAAAAGCCAAAACCAGCCGCCAGGGCGGAATCTGCCGTATCACCATTAAAATCTGCTCCCAGCCTTGCTGGAAAAGCAAATTGGCCAGCAAGATCAGGGAAATCAAAGTGCCAGCAGTCCGCAGCACCGTTGTCTTATTGATCCTGGACCACAGGGGCTGCTTGCTCACAGGCGTGTCACTCATAGCCTTAAAAATATTCTTCCAAACAGACCAGACCAAAATTCAGTCGTTGAATTATAATCCTGCTCGGCACCCAATAAAGGATGACTTTCGCTAATTGAGCCGGTAACCGACTTGCCACAATTGCGGATATCGAGCAGCCGGCGAAAATCGCCTGTCTCCGCTTTTTGTTGGGCGCGCAACCGGACACATGGCTGCTGAAAGGCACGGCGCTGATCGCCGGTGAACTTTTGCCAGGTCTCGCGATCCAAATACACATAATCGTAACCTGCACGGGCCATTGCAACCGGGTCAGGCGAATCCAGCAGGGCTTTGAACTCTGGCAAGCGGTAGTAGATCGTTTCAAATGCTGGGCCGGTGCTGCGGCCAAAGAGCACAATTGGCCGATAGGGGTACTGAGGATCCAGCACCCAGGCATCTTCTTCCAATTGATCCCAATAGGTTCGGCTGAGAATGACATCCGGTTGGCCAATAAAAGACGAGACCTGCGGCCGGGCCATTGCCACCAGCAAAGTCGGCAGCAATGCCACCCCACCCAAAATGCTCAGCACATAGGCCGTGCCAATTGCTGAACGAACCAGCTTACCGCTGCGCTTATAAGCCAGCCACAGATAGGGCAGGCCAAGAAGCATCCAGACCTTCAGGGTCTCGGCAGTGAGACGGGCAATATCCCGATCGCGATCCACAAAACGGATCAAGATCGGGGCAAGGAAGCTTACGATGGACAGAATTACCAAACCGCCTGCAAACAACTTGCGCGAGCGGAAATAACCCGGAAGCGCCAGGATCACCCACGGGCCGAGCAATAACAGGGGACCGATTTCCAGCAGAGCGATCAGCAACTGCCCCGGGTCTGCGATCGAAAGGGCGCCCAAATGCCCAGAAAGCAGCGCCGGGGGCCAACGCAAACCAACGGGCGGGACCATGATTGCAGTCACTTCTTCCCCGCGTGCCGAAAGGAGGATATTTTGCAGGGTAACCGTCAGCGCGCCTCCCATCAAGGGCGCCAGGATTGCTCCCGGCAGAAGGACCCAGAGCCAGCCCAGAAGGCCATCCCAGGATCTGTGGAGATACCAACGCCGGATGATTTCCACTGCCACGCCGGCAACAACCCCTCCCCAGGCCATGACGAACACAGTCTCGGAGACCAATGCCGTGGAGGCGACCAGAACGCCAAAGAGCAATCCCTGGACGGGGCGCCAGGAGCGCGATGCCAGCAACAACAGCAGCGCCAGCGTGGGCCACCCTCCTTTGCTGCTCATTGCCAGAGGAAGCGGTGTGGTGATGCCATTCATGAAAGCAAAGGGGAAAGGCAATGGACCATCGCCAGCAATCTCCCAACCCTTCAAAAGCGCGCTTGCCAGATCGGGAGCTGTCTGGGCGGCTGAACCCAACATTTGGACGCCTGCGCTGATGAGCTCCAGTTGCGGCTGCGGCAGGAGAAGCAACATCCAGCGCGTGCCGCCAGCGAAAAGAATGAACAAACCCAGCCAAAACCAGCTCCGCCCATCGCCAATAAACCGTCGGTACCACAACCAGGGCAAGATCAGCCCAAGCGCCATCGAAAAGGCCTTGTAAACATCCAGAGCGCTGAAGGGGAAAAAACCGCCAATTTCCACCAGGCCGGCCGCCAGCAAATGCATGCCGTAGTGGTGATCGAGCATCTTTTCCGGATTCAGGTAGAAATGCGGCGGCACATCGCCAGTGGCAAGGGCCGCCACCATGGGTAGATTGACAAAGTCATCAAAGATTGCCAGGCCCCGATTGACCAGGATGAAGAATAAAAATATTCCCAGGAAAGCCAGCCATTGACTCCAGACCCAAAAGTCGCCCAGCGGAAAACGCGGTCTTTGGGAAGACCGCCAGGCGGCCAAAAAGCCCAGCCCCAGGATCACCATTGCGCTGGCCCAGAAAGCAGCTCTGAGCGAAATGATCTGGGCCAGGAGATTGCTCGTGAACATCAGGAGCATCGTTCCCAGGGTAATGCCGGCGAACAGTCGCTCGCGTGAGCGCAGGTTAAATTGGTGCACACACAACAGCCATCCGCCCAAAAAGCTCAAGCCGGAGAGCAACAACCAGGCCAGGAGATCAAAGATACTCCCCGTGCGGCTCCAATACAGCATCTTAACCTCTGCCCCGCTTCACCCCAACAAATAAATCCTGGTAAGTACAGACAATGGCCTGCAAATCGAAATCCTCAGCTTTGGCATAGCTGGCCTGGCGAGCGCGTAGCAGTTTGTCAGGATTTGAGAGCAGCTCCCGCAGGGCGCGCGCATAACCTTCCGGCCGGTTAACATCGATCAGATAGCCATTGATTCCTTCGTCCACCAGATCGATGAATCCCCCCAAGTGTGTGGCGATGATTGCCAGGCCCATTGCCAGAGACTGCACACCCATCACCGGCAGGCCTTCTGATATTGAAGGCATGAACAGGATATCGCTGGTGCGCATCCAATGGATAACTTTATCCGGTGTGATCCAACCGGGCAACTGGACGCGGTTCTCCAACCCGGCAGCCCGAATATGCTCAATCATCTTTTCACGCAAAGGGCCGTCCCCCACCAACACGCAATCCCATTCCAGGTCTTTCACAGCCGCCAATGTGGCAATAATTTGCAGCGGATTCTTCTGAGTCACAAACCGCCCGGCAAAAAAAATTCGGGCTGGCTGGTTCAGGTGCAACTCACCCGGATCAAGATGCCCTCGATCCACACCGTTGTGAATCACCTGGATATCCACCGGATAGTGTTGCAACGCCAGTTGGCGCGTGTGGTTGCTGACCGCCACCACCCGGGCAGCATCACGCCAGATCGCAGGCGTAAATGGGTAAACCCAGCGAAACCAACGAGCCGTCTTATCCGGCACGCCACCCGGGACATCGCCCAGATGAACCGTCAATACATAGGGGATGCCGCTAAGCCGGGAGAGCACCCAGGCGGCTGGCCCAGTCGGGACAGCAAAATGGACATGGATGACATCCGGTCGCCATGTGCGCAAAGATCGCATTCCGTACCAGATGCTCGCAACAACATAGCAAAGCATTTCTACAAGGCTGGCCTTGTAAAGCGAGCGCCGGCCCGCCGGGATGCGCAGAACCCGAACACCATCCAGGTCTTCTTGGCGAGGCAAATCTTTATAGTGGGCAGTTATCACACAGACGTCATGTCCCAGTTTGGCAAGGCCCTGGCTCAGCCCGCGGGCAACCATGCCGCCGCCTCCACCCACCGGAGGGTATTCATAGATTAACACCAGGATACGCATGAGATGGCGGTTACTCTTCCAGGAAACCCATTTTGCGCCGCACCGTATAAGTGGGCTTGCTCTGCGCCTCATGATAGGTGCGCACAAGCAGTTCCGCGATCAAGCCCATGAGAATGGACTGAAAGCCCAGGATAAAGAACATGATCGCAATGGGTAAATATGGCGAGCGTGTCACAGACGTGCCGATCAACACTCTGCGGACAATCAAAAACAAAAGCGTGAGCGCGCTGCCGCTCATGAGTAACAGACCCGTCCCGCCAAACAGGTAAATCGGCTTGTTGGCGTACGAGATCAGGAACTTCACTGTGAATAAATCCAGGACAACCTTCAGGGTGCGGGTCAAACCGTACTTCGTTTTTCCAAACCGTCTGGGATGGTGATGAACGGGCACCTCAATCATCTTAGCCCCCACCGAATGGGCATAGGCAGGGATGAAGCGGTGCATTTCTCCATACAATCGAAATCCGGTCAACACCTCTCGCCGATAGGCCTTGAGGGTACAGCCATAATCATGCAGATGCACACCGGTCACAAATGAGATCAGACCATTGGCGATCCGGGAAGGCAACACTCGCGTCAGCAGCTTGTCCTGTCGATTCTGCCTCCAGCCGCTGACCACATCATAGCCCTGCTCGATCAGATCCAGCATCATCGGGATATCCGCCGGGTCATTCTGCAGGTCGGCATCCATCAACACAATCACATCTCCCTGTGAATGATCGATACCTGCGGCAATTGCCGCGGTTTGCCCAAAATTTCGCCTCAACTGGATCACACGAGTGTAATTGGGGTCGTCCCGATTCAACTTCTCCAGCAATTGCTGGCTGCCATCCGCGCTGCCATCATCCACCAGAATTAATTCCCAATCCAGATGGGTGAGGGAGTCCAGCGCGCTATGAACCGCCTGATGCAGCCGCTCCAAATTTTCGACTTCGTTGTACACGGGAATGACAATCGAAATTCTCATCAGGTAACCTCAACGCCGCGCATAAGCACGCTGAATTATAACGCTCTTTGACCAGGCAACCTCCTTTTCTCTTTGCAGCGGGCAAAGAAACTGTGCTAAAATCGAAAGCTGCAAATCGATCAGCCTGCACCCACCAACAACTTTGGGATCGCTCCGAATCATGCAATTGACCCAGACCGTACGATGGTTTTTTCAAAGCGCAACGCCACGAGCAAGGCGCACGCGATCCCTTGTCAAGGTGGCAATATTGCTTGGGCTGTTCGTGGCAATGTTCTGGATTGTACCCATTGAGCAGGTCATCCAGGCTTTGCTGAGCGCTGACCCGCTGCTGGTGGCGGCCGGGATGGCGCTTGGTTTTGTGTCCATCTTCCTGCGATCTGCAGAAATGGAGCCTCTCATCCGGGCGCAAGGCATCCAACACGGGTCTATTTCAATCCTGAAGATTAACCTTGCGGTAAAGTTTTACACCCAGTTCCTGCCCACTTCTCTGATTGCCAGCGGCATCCGCTGGTACCGGTTATCCCAACCTGGGGCCAAAGGCGCTGAAGCCCTGGCGGCCCTGGCTTTTATTCGCCTTTTGGAGACTTTCCTGAACATGGCCATTGGTTTGAGTTTCTGGTTGCTCAGCGGGCACAGAACTTTGCAGGCCAATGCCTTATGGCTGGCTTTGTTTTTACTGGCGATTGTCCTGCTCTGGATCGTCATTACCCGTTACAGTCAGGCTGGTTATGATTGGTTCAAGAGACACAGCGGTAATTTGACTTATCGCCCAACCTTTTGGCCCATTACCCGGCGCCTGGAGAAGCTGCTCGCGGCAGTATCTGCCTACGCTCACATGCCACTGCCAGACCTTTTTGGGGCGGTAATGGCAGGAACAGCGTCGATGTTTGTCGGGATTGCGTCCGGCGTTGTGCTGGGTTTTTCTGTCGGCATTCCATTGAGCTTCCTGCAACTGGGTTGGATCCTGGCGTTGATCACCCTGACAACCCAGTTGCCCTTCAATATCGCTGGAGGCCTGGGGTTCCGCGAAGTGACCCTGGTCGCGATTTTGGCAACCTTTGGAGTGAGCGCAGAGGTATCCCTGGCGCTCTCATTCCTGATCCTGCTGCGCCAACTGTTGATCAGTTTGCTTGGCGGCCTGGTGGAACTTAACCAGGTCATCCGCTCCCGGCGCTCAATCCGCTCCACCCTCGCAGAGGAAGAAACCCGGAAAGCATAGCATGCACATCTGCCTGATTTCAGTGGAGATCTTTGCCTGGGGGAAGTTCGGTGGATTTGGGCGCGATACCCGCATGGTCGGAAGGGAGCTGGTCAAGCGAGGCCTTCAAATCACGGTCGTTGTGCCCCGGCGTGGTGAACAAAAACCGGTCGAGGAGATGGATGGCATGCGCATCCTGAGCTTTCCGCCTGGCTCGCCTTTCTCGGCAAGCGACTTGTTTCGCCAGGCCAACGCAGATATCTACCACTCCTTTGAGCCTTCCTTGAACACTTACCTGGCGATTCGGGCAATGCCAGAGCGCAAGCATATCATCACTTTTCTCGATCCGCGCACGCTGACCGACTGGCTGACAGAACTGCGCCTGCCCTCTGTGAATCACCTGCAAGTACTGGCAAACTGGTTGTACGAGGATTGCTGGCTGGTCCACCGGGCTGCCCGGCAAGCCAACGGGTGGTTCACACCGGCGTACTTCTTGATCCCCAAAATCAGAGCGAAATACCGGCTGCCAGAAGACCCCCGCTTCTTGCCCACGCCTGTTGCCTTACCCGAACAGGTGCAAAAATCGCCCCACCCCACCGTCTGCTACATCGGTCGTTGGGACCGCCGGAAACGACCTGAGCTCTTTTTCGAGATGGTAAAATCCTTCCCTCAGGTGCGTTTTCTGGCTGCCGGACAAAGCCGGGATTCAGAATGGGAGAGCTTCCTGCGGGAAAAATACGGCGACCTGCCAAACCTGGAAATGTTGGGCTTCATCGACCAGTTCAACGGCGAAAAGCTATGGCAAGTTTTCAACCAGAGCTGGATCCTGGTCAATACAGCAGCCCGCGAAGGACTGCCAAACGCCCTCAAGGAGGCTGCCGCGCACGGCTGCGCGATTCTTAGCTCTGTGGATCCAGACGGGTTTGCATCCCGCTTCGGATATCATGCCCAGCGGGACGACTTTGTGTCTGGCTTGCAGGCATTGTTGGATAACAACGAATGGCAAAGGCGCGGCCTGCAAGGCCGGGAATATGTCCGCCAGGAGTTTGAAATCCATAAAGCAATTGACCAATATGTTCAGGTTTACCAACAACTGCTGGGTGCTTCTGCTCCTGGATCTGCAGCTTCCTGACCCGCCAATGCCGAAAACAAGCCCAGTTCCCAGCCCATGAATCGCATCCTGGTCACCACCGTTTGCCGGAACACACCTCCCAATGAGCCTTCCGGCTACATCTACCTGATCGATGCACACCAGCAGCGGGTTCTTCAGCGCAGCAGGATGATCGAGCCGGCTTTTCGGGCCGTCGATACAAACCCGCGCGGCGGATTGCGCGGCAGCCGTGGCATCAGCATCCGGGAGGACGAGATTGCCATTGCAAATGCTTCGATCGTCTTTCGCTACGATCCCCACTGGCGCTTGAAAGGCATTCTAACGCATCCCTCAGTGGCAGCTATTCATGATATTTTGTACCAGGGCAAGGACAGAATCTGGCTGACGGCAGCCTGTAACGATTTGGTGTTCCAATTTGACCTGACCGGAAAGATGATCCAACACTTTTATCTGCGCAAGCCTGGGGCAGTGACCGCTCAACTGGGCTGGAAACCGCCCATTATCCTGCGGCCAGAACAAATCCTGCAGGGCGAAATCGACTTCCGTGACCCTCGCTCATACGCTGAAGAGGCCTATAATAACGCCCACATCAACAGCATTTGTGCGCTTTCAGAGAAAGAGGTCCTGGTCTCCATGGGGTTGGTTATCGACCGCAGATTCTCCACGCTGTTATTGGTCAAGAAACACCTGGAACGAGCCGGGCTTTGGTCGAGTCTCCTGGCTATCAACCGGAAACTCAGGTCACTCCTCCGCATGCAAAAGAACGTTCACAGCGACTTAATCGTCCAACCCGCCCGGGGAAAGTCGGCGGTGATTCGGATTGCAGCCGGCCAGGAACCCAAAGTGGTCCTGACCGTGAAAGATACCACCGTCCCGAGCCACAGCGTTCAGGTCCTGGCCGACCAAACTGCCGTTTACCTGAACACTACCACCGGCGAAGTGATCCATTTTCACACCGAAGATGGTTCTGTGATCACAAGCACCCAGGTAACAGACGGATTTCTGCGCGGCGCGCTGCAACTCCACGGGCCTGCATTGCTTTTAGGCAGCAAGAGAGAGCTTCTCACTTTCAACCTGTCCACGCGCCGGGTGACCGATACAATGACCATCACCCAAGACCCGGATGAATCGGTTTACGACATCAAGATTCTGCCAGACCACTACATGGACCCGCCAGAATCGTTTGAGCAGCATTTCATGGATGCATTCGGGTATCGAGGGGCTGATATCCTTGAGCAGCGCCGCGGCATCCCATACCTGGAGATTGCTCAAGACCAGCCTGAGTGAAGAAGAAGCGCCCTGCCAATGACCATGCCAAATTTCCTCGTGATCGGAGCTCCAAAAGCCGGCACAACGACCTTGAACAATGCGCTGGGTCAACACCCAGAGATATACATGTCGCCGGTGAAAGAAGCTGGCTTCTTTTGGGCCTATGGCCAGCAAATCGATTTCCATGCGCCCGGAGGCGTGAATCTGCGAAACCGGCTGGTCACAGACCTGGGCGCGTACCAGGAGCTGTTCAAGAATGTGGCAGGGCAGAAAGCAATCGGTGAGGCCTCTGTGCGCTACCTTGCCAGCCCACAGTCTCCTGGATTAATTCGCCAGTTTATCCCAGATGCCAGACTGATCGCCAGCCTGAGACATCCTGCAGACCGAGCGTTTTCGGAGTTCAGCCATCAACTGCGAGACGGCATTGAGCCATGCCAAAGCTTTGCCGAAGCCATTGAGCAGGAACGCCGCGGAGAGCGCGACCATTGGATTGCCTGCCGCTATCTGCACCTGGGGTTCTATGCCCGCTCTTTGAAACGCTATCTGGAATTTTTTAATCGCAGCCAGTTGCACATATCCCTGCTGGAAGACTTGCAGGCCAATCCACAAGGCTTAATGCAGGAGCTGTTCCGGTTTCTGCAGGTCGATGATTCCTTCATCCCAGATCTTTCTCATAAACATAACGTCTCAGGGGTCATTCGCAATCCCCTGTTGCGCACCGTGTGGACCAGATCAAAAAACCTGCGCGCTGGTTTACGCCGTTTCCTGCCGCCTGGATTTCGCCATACGGCGTCCGAATGGGTGATCCAGGATCTGATCAAGTTGCCCTTTCCACCCGAGCTGCGGGCAGAGTTGACCCATTATTACCGCCAGGATATCCTCCAACTGCAGGATCTGATCCAGCGCGACCTGAGCCACTGGCTGCAATGACCCAGCCTGGCAGGGAGAAATGCGGCGCTCAGGGTGCCCTCTAAGGCAGGCGCTTGAAAATGCGGATGGGTGAGTTATCCCTGCACTCGACCGTGGGCGGGGTGGGCGGCAATTCTTCGTAATCCCCGGAAAGCATCAGGTCACGCAACCAATCGCGGAACTTGCGCTGTTCGATCAGCACGTAATCTGCTTCGCTGACCCATTGTTGGGCTAAATCCTGATTCCATCTTCCGAACCGGTTGACCAGGTCTGAGTCTTCCCCGCCGTCCAGGAAGGAATAATCCCCGTTAATCTGAGCCGGGTAAATCTGAATCCCCGGGACATATAAAAGCGGGACGGTGGAAAGCTGGCCGACCCAATAGACGCGTGAGCCTGGCGGGATGTTTGCAGCCAGATGTTTTCCAGCCGCTTCATAAGATTCCAGCACATCGCCACTGCAATCATAGGTTGTATATCCCCCGCCTAAAACCACGCTGGGAGCCAGCAGCGTTCCAATCACCAGGAAGGTCACCATCGCCCAATACCCATAGGATGGCATAACGCGGCCAATTTCCTGCCCGCCAGGCGCCGGCAGGCCCCCAGGAGATTGAACGCCAGAACTGCCCTTCTTGGCTGCCCAGCGTTCCGCCAGGACTTTCACCACCAGCGCCAGCAATAAGACGAATATCCCTGCCAAAGCCCCAAAAACGATCGGCAACAGCCGGCGCAGATCAGTTGCCGCCAGGCCAAACTTGTTCACCAGGACCGCGCCCAATGCAGCATAACCCGGCGTCAAAGAGCCAAGCAACCACTGAGGAACGCTCAGGTTGTACAGTTGATTCCCGATCCATTCAAATGCGGCGTAACCGATCCCCGCAGAGATGCCAATCACCAGCAGGATGATCAACCCTTGACGCCAGACAGATAATTGCTGGCGCCAGCTTTGCGCCGTAATCACAACCAGCAACAGGCCGGTCACCGAGAAAAAGGTCAAGTAGCCTGCCAGGCAATAGACGCAATAATTCTTTCCCAATGCTTCGGATAGGTGGGCCAAGAAGAGCATGACAAACAGGGCTAACAAGAAAACCGCGCTGCGGAAGTTATACTGGTTCTTCCAACGCCCCTTCACAGGCCAAAGAACAAGAGTTGCCAGCACACCGATGGTCGTAGCAAAATTGAATTGTATGGCCTGAAAAAAGCTGGCAATGCGGTCTTCCAGCGAAACATCCGGCTTCCAGCTCGATGGGTAGCCCGGCGGTAACCGCCAATCGTTCAAAAAAGGAGTCAATAATCTGGGAAGGCGCGTCCAAACCTGGAGAATTTCCGGCCAGTAAAGCGCGTGCCAGAACACCACCACACCCCCGGCCGCTGCTGTGGAGAAGGCAGCCGCTTTCAAGCCATGCTGCCAGAAGATATAAAAGATCAGCAGTGGAAGAACCGGGGTCATATTAATGCGGGTCATCGCCATCAAACCAGCCAGCAGGGATCCCAGCACAATCTGCCAAAGGGGACGCCGCTCACCCATGACCAGCACCAGGGACCAGACCAACATACAGGCCACAAGCCCCTGTGACACCGCGGTGCTGTAGGCCTTGAGCATTGCCGGGTTCAAGGCCAGGGCCCAGATCGTCGCCACTGCCCACCAACGCCCGCCAAAGCGCCGCGCAAGAACCCAGATGCCGAGCAACATCAACACCGCCAGGACGATTGCAGCATAACGCCCCGTCCGGATCCCAGGCCCAAAAATGAGCTGGATCGCCCCAGGGATCAAGAAGGCCAGCGGCACGTGATTTGTCCACGGGCCATAGGGCTGGTAGGGGGTGTACTGCCCGGTGGCAAACAGGTATCCCTTATACAGGTAAGCGCCTTCGTCCAGCACCGATTCCTGCATGTGGGCAAACCCCCACAGTTGAAAGGTATACCAAAGCCCACCCAAACCGGCCAACACTTCCGCCAGCCAGGGTTTTTGGGACCACCGGCGAATCGAGCCTGCTGAGAACATGCGGAATCAAGCCTCCTCAGAGGCGGGAGAGACGCCTTGAAGTTTTTCGGCAGGCAATGGCTCTTGTGGAGAGGCCATCTCAACCGGCCGGTAACTGCGCGCCCAATCCCAAAGAACCAGCAAGAAAGCGGTCACCAGACCCAGCCCAATCGTCTTGATCAAATCCTGTACCGGCCAGGGGAACGAAGTGTAGCGCCGCAGGTACCAGGGCAAAAACCAGAACAGGACAGCGCCAATCGCCAGCAAGGCCCGGCGGAACCAGGAATCGGCCATTCGGCGGTGTTCAATCCACACCCAGGCTACCAACGCCGCTTGCAGACCCGCAAACACGGTTCGATAGCGGGGGTTATCCCATAGATCCCCCCCTGCCCGGTAGGAGGCGATGAGGATCACCCCCCAGATGATCAAGGAAAGAGCCAGGTTGAAAGGCCGGTTACGCCGGGAGCGCAACGCCAGGAAAGGCGCATAAATTATCAGGGCCATCAGGAGGGTCCAACCAACGGAGCGCCAGATCGCCACCCACTGCCAGATCGGCGCATTGCTGCGCGCCACCAGGGCCGCAGGCAAGAATGGCTGCACCACCCCATAACCCAGCAAGGTGAGCAGTTTAACCCAATCTGGAGCGCCCCTGAGCACCTTTTGCATCCAACCAGAGGAATGGATACTGATGTAGGCCTGCCACTTCGCCGAGTGATTGATCCACCAGCTCAACATCTCCAACGGGTTGGTCATCCCGCTTGGGGTGAACTGCCGCAGGGCGATGTACAGACCCATAAGCGCCAAAACAGCCAGGAAACCCAGGCTCAGCCAGAGTTTTCGCTGCCCAATGTGAAGCCCAGCGCGCGAAAATCGCAGCACAGCCGCCAGAAAAATAAGCATCGCCAGCGCCAGAACGATCACAGGCGGGGAAAACGGCAAGCCCATGGCCAGTGGAAGCAAAATCCAGGCCAGCCCCACCACAGAACGATCCCGCTCGTAGCGCATCAATCCGTAAAAGGCGGCCGTTACCAGCATGACCAGGAAGGCTTCGCGCATCTGTGAGCTGCCCAGCAAAATTGCCTCAGGATAAAGCACCATGATCCAGGCAGCCAGGCGCGCTTCAATCTCCCCCCAGGCCAGGCGGGAGAACGCCCAGGCGAATGGCACCGCCAGGGCAGAAACCACAGCCGCCAGGGTCAGCACCAACAGTGGCATATGGATGGGGGTGGGCAGGAAACGATAAATGAACGCGCTGATAAAGAGCATCCCTCCGTACTGGTCGACGCGGCGGTTGTTCACAAACGCGGCCGGGAGAGGCCGGTCGCCCTTGGCCAGCCTCCAGGCCAATGTGTCGCGGGCATAGGCATCGGCCATCACGTAGCCAGCTTTCTCGGCTGCAGTGCCATGTCCCCAGCGAGGCAGCCCCTTAAACCAGAAAACACCCGCAGCTAGGTGCAACAACGCTGCGCCGACGGCCAGCACCCAGAGCCAGTTCGGTGGGCGCTCGCTGCGCAGCAACAACCAGACGCCGGCAAACAGGGCCGCCGAGAAGAGACTCATTACCAAAAACGCCGTCCACCCCTGAAATCCTTGAAAACCGGTCGAAACCCAGGCCAAAGCCAGGCTCAATGCCGCCAGAGCCAGCCCGCCCAGGATCACAATCTGCCATTTTTTTATCAAAGGTTTCAAGCCTTTCTACTCATTGATTCTTGTATCTTACCACCAGCGCCCATCTACACCGACAGCATTTTTCTGGCCCTGGCTTCCCAACTGTACTGCTGGGCGTCCTGCCGCGCCCGAGCCGAGAGCCCGCTCCTCAGATCGGGATCAGCCTCCAGCCTGCGCAGGGCCGCAACCCAGGCGTTGATGTCGTCGCCTGGCAAAAGGATCGAGTTCTCGGAGTTCAGCACTTCGCGCAATACCGGTAGATCGCTTGAAACAATGGGACGCTCGCAAGCCAGGTACTCAAACAGTTTCATGGGGCTCAAGTAAGGGGCAATATCCCCGCCGGATGAAGCCGCCACTTGCCGCTGGTAGGGCATCAAAAGTACGTCGCACGCGGCTTGCAGACGGGGCAGATCGGCATTCGGGATGAAGCCGGTCACCAGCACATTTTCCAGGTGGGCGGATTGCGCGCTTTGGCGCACCCGATCCACATCCTGCGGCTCACCGCCGGCAATCAAGAAATTCATTTCCGGCAGTTGGGCAGCGACGGCCAGGAGCGCCTCTACACCGCGCCCAGAGTACAGATGCCCGGTGTAGCCGGCCGTGAAACACTCAGGCCGCAACGCCAACCCCCATTCCGCAGCCGCGCTGAGCGCCAGATGCTGCCGGGCCTGCTGCGGCGTGGGCAATCCGACATAGCGATCCAGGTCGACGCCATCCGGTGCAACCAGAACCAGTGGATGATTCACCGGCAAATCAAACCGGGCGCTCAGGTCGGCGGCCAGGGCCCTGGTGATCACAACCAGGCGGAACGCACCTGTACCCTTGAGAAACCAGCGCACCATTCGAGGCCCCAGCGACCCCTGGGGAAGATCATGGAGCTCGAAGAGCGTGGGCAAGCCCATCTGGCTGGCCAGCGCAGCCGCCTGGGGCAAGCGGGTGTAGATCAGGTCTGCCTGCCAATGGCGCGCCCAGCGCACCGCTCTCAAGCCGTAGTCATAACGGCGCAAGCGGGGCGCGGCGGTCAGCCATTCGATTGGAAAAGGGCGCTGCAAGCCGTAATGGCGTGCCAGTTCTTCCCACTTTATGGCGCCGGTCTTTGGGCCGCCTGGCGCCCGAGGCGCAAGCAGGCAGACGCTCTGGCCAATCGAAGCCAATGCCTGGGTCATTTTCATGACCTGCAAGGTATTGGCGCGGCGGGCAGGGATCTCAGTAGGTGCAATGATGGCGATCTTCATGCTGCGCGGCTTTCTCTGGGCAGCAAAGTATACACCTTCCAGACTGTAACCAGCGACCCAATCCAGTAAAAACCCGCCAACAATGCTGCGCAAGCCAGGTAACCATAGCGCGGCACCAGCAACAAGATGCCTGCCATCTTAAACGCCGCCAGGATCAGGTTAACTTTGGCAGGAAAATCTGCCCGACCCAGGGCCAGGAGTGCAGAGCGCCGCCAGTAAAAGGTGTTGGCAACCAGGTAGCCAAGCAGTAATATAACCAGGGCCGGGTAAGCAGGCAGAAATTCTGGCGTGTAAAGCCAGGCAATCAGCGGTTTGCCCAAAAGGACCAGGAAGATCGTCGCCGTCAAGGTATATCCACCGGCCAGCTGTGATCCCTGTCGGAGCAGGCTGCGCATCTCCCGCCACTCCCCGCGGGCTGCCTGGCGCGAAAGTTCAGGGTAGGTAGCCTGGGGTAACGGGCTGATCGGCATCTGCACCAGGTTGGTGAGCGTCAAAGCCAGGCGATAATAGCCTGTCTCAACCGGCCCGCGGAATAACGAGACCCACAATAATTCGCTGTCTTTGGTGATCAGGCTGACCGAAGCGCTGATGTTGGTGCTGACCGCAAAGTGGGTTATTTCGCCCAAGCGCGGCTTCAATGGCTGGAGCGAAGCGCGCCACCAACCAGAACCCCACCGTTGGCGGGATTCGAGCAGGGCAGCCAGGGTCAGCCCCAGCGCGCCGGCGGTCTTGCCAATCAAATAGGCCAACAGAACACCTGCCAGCCCACCCTGCAGCCAATACACCAGGGCAACCAACCCCAGGGTTATCAGGTTGCCCACCAGCCCCAGGATCGCAATTGCTCGAAAACGATCAAAGATTTGCAACAGGCCAGTCGCGCTCTCAGCGATCAAATTCGCCAGCACCACCAGGCCATAGAGCACGAACAAATAGGTCAATGAAGCATCCTTGGCCAGGTACCGGGCGGCCAGCGGCGCCAGCAGAACCAGCAGAGTGAACGCCACGACCGATGCGCCCATCTCCACCAGCGCGGCCAGTTTGAACAACGCCGCAGCCTGTTTCTCGTCATTCACTTCGGTATATTCGCCAACATACTTGATCACCAGCTCGCCCATCCGAAATGAGATCAGGTTGTTGACTACGCCGGTGAATAGCGTAATGACCCCAACGACGCCATAGCCATCCACACCGAGCAGGCGCGCCACAAGGATCCCTTGCAACATGCCCAGGGCAGCCGAGACGCCGGTGCCGCTGAACAGGTAGCTTGAATTTTTGACGACGCGGCGGAACAGCGGGTTCTGGAGCATCGTTATCCGGAGCGAAGAACGCCCTGGGAAATCAGGCGGTGTCCACCAGCCGGGCCCAATCGCGCTCGGTGTTGTACCATTCAACCAGGCGAGCGACCCCCTGGAGCAAAGATACCCTGGGCTCCCAGCCCAGCAGCCTCTTTGCTTTTTCGACGCTGGCCCAGCTTGCCAGCATATCCGCAGGGTTGGCGGGCAGGCGCTGGATTTGGGCTTTCTTGCCAATCAACTCTTCAAGCATGTGGATCAGATCATTGATGGTGATCGTCTCGTGCCCGCCCAGGTTAATCACTTCATATCCCAGCGGTTTGAGGCCCAAGATCGTGCCGCGGGCGATATCGTCAACATACGTGAAGCCGCGCGACTGCTCGCCATCGCCGTTCAGGCGCAGGGGCAGTCCTTCGGTGATCCACTGCGTAAAGCGGAACATGGACATATCCGGCCGGCCGGCCGGCCCATACACCGTAAAATACCGGAACACTGTAACATCGATGCCATACAGAAAATGATAGGCGTGGCACATTGCCTCGGCGCCTTTTTTACTGGCTGCATAGGGTTGCAAAGGACGATCACTGCTGGCTTCCTCGGGTGTTGGCATGGATGGATCGGCGCCATAGATGCTGGAAGTGGAAGCCAGGATAAACTTGGGGATGCTCCAACGCCGGCAAAGCTCCAACAGGTTGAGGGTGCCCGTCATGTTAGTGTCCACATAGATCCAGGGGTTTTCCACCGACTGGCGGACCCCCGCCCTGGCCGCCAGGTTGATTACACCATCCAGGCTGGCGTTATGCCCTTCTTCCGCAAGTGGAGCGCCTTCCAGGGCGCGGCGATCGCTGATATCCAGTTGGTGGAAAGAGAAGCGGGGGTGTCCCAAAAGCCGGTTGAGCCGCCAGTACTTAATCCTGACGTCATAGGCATCATTGAGGTTGTCGATGCCAACAACGCGATGCCCGGCATCCAACAACAGTTCTGTCACGCGTGAGCCGATGAATCCGGCTGCTCCGGTAACCAGATAATTTCCCATAATTGGCACTTTCCTGTCTGGCGCTATAAGCGCACGACTTTCGGATTATTCTTGCCGCTGGCACCCAGGGCATTGCGAGTATCCACAACCAATTTCGCCTCGCTCAGAATCGCGAGGTAATTGTACACCTTGTGATTGGTGATGATCACAACGCAGTCCACCTGGCGAACGGCCTCCATCAGATCCGGCACGCTTTGCATGGTGCGGCCTTCATGCCGTAAGGTGGGAATATAAGGGTCATGGTAATCCACCATCGCACCTTTGTGCTCCAACAAGCCAATCACATCCAGGGCAGGCGACTCGCGCAAGTCGTCGATATCCGGCTTGTAGGCTGCGCCCAGAACCAACACCCGGCTGCCCTTGATCGGTTTGCCTGCATCATTCAGGCCATCTTGCACCTTGCCAACCACATAACGCGGCATATTGGTGTTGATCTCCGAAGCCAGCTCGATGAAGCGAGCCGTGTAGTTCAGAGCGCGCAGCTTCCAGGAAAGATAAAGCGGGTCAATGGGGATGCAGTGACCACCCAGGCCAGGGCCTGGGGTGAACTTCATGAAACCAAATGGCTTGGTCGCCGCAGCGTCGATAACCTCCCAAACATCCACCCCCAGCCGATCGCACATCAGCGCCATCTCGTTGACCAGGCCAATGTTGATCATCCGGAAAGTGTTCTCCAGCAGCTTGGCCATCTCGGCCACCTCCGCCGAAGAAACCGGGACAACCGACTGCAACGCCTGGCTATACCAGGCCGCCGAGACCTCGCTGCAATTTAAGGTGATCCCTCCGATGACCTTGGGGGTGTTAATGGTCGTCCAGTCCTGGCGTCCGGGGTCAACTCGTTCGGGCGAAAATGCCAGGAAGAAATCCTCGCCCGCTTTCAACCCTTTCTCATCACCCAGTTTGGGAAGCAGGACCTCCCGAGTTGTGCCCGGATAGGTGGTTGATTCAAGCACAACCACCATACCAGGATGCATGTACCGGGCCAGTTCATCGGTAGCGGTCAGGATAAAGGACAGGTCTGGGTCGCCTGTCTTGCGCAACGGCGTCGGCACGCAGATGCTCACCGCCTGGACCTGGCTGAGGATTGAAAAGTCGGCCGTAGCGTGCAGCTTGCCCGCAGCCACCAATCGCTCCACCTGCTCGGTCGGCACATCCTGGATATGGCTGACCCCGCTGCGGATCGAATCAACTTTACGCTGGTCGGGGTCAATGCCAATCACGTCAAACCCGGCGTCAGCAAAAACTACTGCCAGGGGCAGGCCAACGTAGCCCAGCCCAAGAATGGCAACTTTTGCCGTCCGGTTTTGAAGTTGGTCTAAAAGAATTTGTTTCGTTGAAGTAGTCATAGGTTTTCCTGTTCAATGATCGAAATGAGTTCGAAAGACCTGGTGCGCAAGGGTCCACCCAAACACTTTCATGCCTTGCGCCATAATCACATCAGGTGATTTGCACGTCGCAGGGATATCCAAAATATGGATCCAGGGTTTGATTCATTTTTTGATTCAAGGCGTCAATTTCAACCGGACTCAGGTGATCCACATAACCTTTTGTTTTGCCTTTGCGTGTCTTGTAGCTTGACTGATCAGCCTGGTCAGCCGGCTTGAGTATACCGCTTTGAAAGCGCCCTTCAGATTCCATTTTTCGCATATTTTCGAATGAAGCAAATTCCACGGCTTCATCGATTGTCCCTTGCGAGATATCCTGAAGCCCAAGGAAATCCAAAACCCGGCGAAGCTCAGCAGCAGGATTTGCCTTCATGTCCTCGTAACGGACCAATAAGAAATCCTTTGGGATGCGACGGTTTTGCGCCCAGATGTTATAGTAAGTTAGCAGGGTGTCAAATCCTCCTCGGCGCTGCTGGATGAACTCCGACAAGCTGCCATCAAAGACAGCGCTGTGCTTTTCATAGGGGTTTTCTCCAAACAGATGGCCGCGGTTTTTCATCTCAAAATAGCTGGAAACAATCACATCCCGGGGATCTCGAGCAAGAAAGATGACCCTCTTTGTGCGGTAACGGGTCTTTGAAGTCTCCAATTCCTCCGGTGTGCGCAACATTGGACGGTTGTCGTGAATTACCATCAGGCGCGGCGCCTGGGGATGATAACGCCTGTTGGAGCGAATAAAAAGCACATCTTCGGTCTCGGGCAGGTGAAAATGACGGCTGAGCGCGCACCCGATCATCAAGCGCAACCAGGTCCTGCCGCATTTTGGATACGAGATCAGATAGACATCCGTGTTCCGATGGGCGTACCAGCGCAGCAGACGATCTGGAACCATCGAGCGCAACCCAGACCGGAATGCAACCGGCAGCCTGTCATACAAAGACCGGATTGGATTCATAAGCAGGCTAAAACAGGCTGAGCTGCTTTGGTTCCTTCTTGACCGCAGGGGCTGCTTCTGGAGCCGGCTCCGGCGCTTGTTCCGCCTGGAAAATCAACTCGGGCAGGCGGGCAAAATCCTGCTCAACAACGGGCTTGAGGGATCCCTGGTGAAGCGCTGCAGCCGGGTGGTACATCGCAATAACCAACCGCCCCCTCACTTTCATTGCCTGGCCGTGGACGCTGCTGATCTTGGCATTGGGCAGGAAATTTGCCATTGAGAAGCGCCCCAGCGTCACAATCACCTTGGGGTTGATCGCCTGGATCTGACGATCCAGATAAGCACGGCAGGCTTCCAGTTCTTCAGGCATTGGATCGCGATTGCCCGGCGGGCGGCATTTAACCACATTCGCAATGAACACCTGGGAGCGCTTCAGGTTTATCTTGGCTAAGAGCTCATCCAGGTACTTGCCCGCCGCGCCCACGAAAGGCCGGCCCTGCTCGTTTTCGTGAAAGCCGGGGCCCTCCCCAATGAACATGATCTCGGCGTTGGCCGGGCCTTCACCTGGCACCGCCAGTTTGCGCGAGTGATGCAGCGGGCACTTCACGCAAACAGCAACCTCTTGAGCAATCTGTTTTAACTCATCCTCGGCTTTCATGATCCTTCTCCTGCACCATGCCGGTGGGCGCACCGGGGTTGGGTAAATCGACAGCGTCCGTTCCAAAACGATTCGATGGCTCAGGGTTTAATTTCCAGGCGCCATCTTTCAGCCACTTAACGTATTCTTGATCCAGCTTACTGGTGGACATGATCAGCGCATCTTCAAAATTGTCGCGGTAGTAGCGCGGGCGAATACCGGCCTCCCGGAAATTAAAACGGCGGTACAGACGCTGGGCTGCCAGGTTATGGGCACGCACTTCCAACGTGGCACGATGCATCCCTTTTTCGATCGATTCAATCAGCGCGGCGCAGAGCAACTCCTGAGCAATGCCTCGGCCGCGAAAATCCGGATGGACCGCAATCGTGGCAATATGCGCCTCGTCCACCACCAGCCAGACCACAACCATGCCCACGACCCGCCCCGTGCCATCTGGTTGGCGCGCTTCAGCCACCCACTGCAACGAGTTCTGGTTCTCAAATAATTCATAGCGATAGGCGCTCTCAGGCCAGGGCATGCTGAAAGAGATCTTATCAATCCCATGCACCTGCTCAAGATCATCGGCCTGCATGTGCCGAATCAAAATCGCGTCATCATTCGTCTGCAGCGTACCGCTCATACCGGGATCGGCTCGTTGTAATGGAGGTAAATTGGCGCCAGGCTGGTGGGGTCATCCACCTGGCCTGCCTTCCAGCGCTTCCAGGCCATTTCGGCCAGATACGATGGACGGCGCAAAGATTGGGCCGGGGTGGCTAACCGGATCCCAGGCTGCTCAGCCGCCAGGAATTCACGATCTTCTTTCGAGAGCTCACCACAAACCAGGGATGCCTGCCCGGCCTTGCGGGCCAATTCCTGAAGCGTGAGCACTTCCACTTTTTTGGTGGGCTGCCAGACGCCTTCAACTGCGCCGTACCAGCCCACTGCCAGCCGCCCGCGCCCGGCGCGCAGCACAGCCGCCAGGGGCATATCCAGGAGCGGTTGGGCCGCAGCCAGAAAATCCAGGGTGGGAATTCCCACCAGGGGTAAATTGCGCGCCAGCGCCAGGCCTTTGGCCAGCGCCAGGCCCACGCGCAACCCGGTGAAAGAGCCGGGGCCAATGGCAACCCCCAGCGCCCCCAGAGCGTCAACGCTCACACCAGCGCGCTGAAGGGCCTGCGCTACGGCAGGAGCCAGCTCCACGGTATGATAATCCTGGCTGACCCAAACCGTCTCATGCAAAGCCTGCGCGCCATCATAAAGCGCAAGTCCAACTGTGCGTGTGGAGGTATCCAAAGCCAGGAGCAGGGACGGATGGGATCGCATCACCGCACCCCATAAAACTGTTTGCGCAGGTTAACCAACAAGGCCTGATAACGCGGCCCAGAAGCCGTGAAAATGATATCGCGCTGGTTTTCGTCCACCCAGTGCAGCGTCACCCACAGGCGATCCTTGGGCAGCGCTTCCTGAATTCGGTCGGCCCACTCAACGACCAGCGGGCCACTCTCGATTAAGGCATCCAGATCCAGGTCTTCAGCCTCGGCTGCGCCGCTCAAACGGTAGCCATCCAGGTGGTACAGGCGGCTGCCATCCGGACGGCGGTAAACATTCACCAGGACAAAAGTCGGGCTGTTGGCCGCGTCCATCGAGCCCCATCCGGATGAAATTCCCTGCACCAGGGTGGTCTTGCCTGCGCCCAGGTCTCCAATCAGGCACACCAGGTCGCCAGATTGGAGCAGCGCTCCCAGGCGCATCCCAGCCCGGCGCGTCTGTTCAGTGCTGCGGCTGATGAATTCAAGCGATTGGCGATCCAGGACAGGCATGGCGCAAAGAATTATACCTTGATCTCCAGACGAGCCAGTGAAGCAACCAGGCGCTTGAGACCTATCTCCACAAAATGGACATCCACAATCTCATCGTCGTCCTGTAAGCTGCTGTTCAAAACCATTCCCTCTCCCCAGGTGGGATGATAGACGCGCATCCCCGGCTGGAAACGCTTTTGCACGGGGGCCAGCCTGGCAGAGGCCGTTTGCTGCGGTAATTGCCAGCGGTCCGGGCGGCTCTCAGCGCGTGCAGCCGGTCGCCCGCGCGAGCGCGCCGGCTGGGCTTCATCCAGCAAGCTGAAGGGGATGTCGTCCAGGAAACGCGAAGCCGTCACTGGTTCGGCGTAGCCGTAAGCCGATCGATTCTGGGAGCAGGTCAGGAACAGGTGATCCTTGGCCCGGGTGATGCCCACATAGAACAGGCGGCGTTCTTCCAGCATAGCTTCAGGGTCATCGAAAGAGCGGCTGTGCGGCAGGGTGCCGTCATTCAGGCCAGTGATCATCACAACAGGAAACTCCAGCCCCTTCGCAGCGTGCAAGGTGAGCAGGGTTGGCACGTTGATCAGGCCATTCAGAGTATCCTGATCTGAAACCAGAGCCACCCGTTCCAGGAATGCCTCCAGCCCCTGGTCCTGGAACTCGGCAGCCAGTCGCCGCAATTCCAGGACGTTCTCCCAACGATCGCGCCCTTCATCCGAGCCATCGTCAATATAAGAGTGGTAATCCGTTTCGTCCAGGATGCGGTCCATCAGAGCCATAGGCGGGTAGCTTTCTTTCAACCCCACCCAGTTTGCCAGCAAAGCGCCAAAATTTCCCAGGGAGGCGCGGGCGCGCCCGCCCATCGGCTCAGCGGGGACAAGGTCTGGCTCCAGCCACATTTGCAGCAGCAAAGATCCAGGCGACTGGCCCATTTTCTGGGCCTGGGTGCGCAGCGCCTGGAGAGTCTTGGCCCCAATGCCGCGCGGGGGCGCGTTGATCACCCGCGTCAGGCTGACCTCATCATCCGGGTTATGAACCAGCCGGAGGTAGGCGATCACGTCTTTGACTTCTCGGCGGCCATAGAAACGCTGTGCGCCAACCAGCTTATACGGCAGGCCAGCAGCCAGGAATGCTTCCTCCAGCAGGCGAGACTGGGCATTGGTGCGGTACATCACAGCAAAATCGCCCGGGTTGGCCTGCTTTCGCCCAGTCATGCTGGCAATGGTATCCACCACAAAGGAGGCCTCAACGCGATCGTCATAGGCTTCATAGAACACAACTTTGCGCCCAGGGCCGCGCTGCGTGAACAGGCGCTTGGGGGTGCGGTGAGGGTTGCGATCAATGACCGCCATGGCTACATCCAGGATCGCCTGGGTCGAGCGGTAATTCTGCTCCAACAAGATGATCTGCGCCTGCGGAAAATCCTCCTCAAAACGGAGCACGTTGCGGTAATCTGCACCGCGCCAGCGGTAGATCGACTGATCGGCGTCTCCGACAACAAAAAGGTTGCCATGGAAACTTGCCAGATGACGCAGCAACTGGTACTGGGCCAGGTTGGTGTCCTGGAATTCATCCACCAGGATATGCTCAAAGCGGCGGGCGTAACGCTCGCGAACAGCGGGGTTCTCTTCCAGCAGGGTAGCCGGGTATAGCAGCAGATCATCAAAATCAACTGCGTTGCACGCCAGCAGCAACTCCTGATAGCGGCGATAAACGCGCTGCACAACTTCATCGCGATAATTCTGGATTGGGAACTGGTCTGGCAGGATCAGCTCATTTTTTGCGTTTGAGATCGCCGCGTGCACCCCCGCCGGGCGGTAGCGTTTCTCGTCCAGATTCAGGTCCGCGATGGCGCGCTTGACCATGTCGATCTGATCATCCTGGTCAAAGATGACAAAATTGGCTTGAATGGGCAGATGCTCGGCCTCGCGGCGCAAGATGCGAGCGCAAGTGGCATGAAAGGTGCCCAGCGTTAGCCCGCGGATATTCTCTCCCACCAGGTCAGCAACGCGGTTTTCCATCTCGCGGGCAGCCTTGTTGGTGAAGGTGACCGCCAGGATGCTGTAGGGCCGCGTCCCCATGGCGCCGATCAGGTACGCGATGCGCCGGGTGAGGACGCGCGTCTTGCCCGAGCCAGGTCCCGCCATGACCAAAACCGGGCCAAGACCTGCTGTGACCGCTTGCTGCTGCTGGATGTTCAGATTTGCCAGTAAATCCATTGCTCTACCAGTATGGTGAGTTCACAACCCGGTCATTATAGCATGCCCGTTGCCAATCTGCCCGCGTTGCGCTAAAATCATCTGGATGAACTGGGATCTGCTCGGCCATGAATGGGCTGTGGACTTGCTGCGCGAACACATAGCCAGGGGTCAGGTGCGGCATGCTTACCTGCTAACCGGTCCTAGAGGTGTGGGGCGGCGCACGCTGGCCTTGAAAATGGCGCAAGCATTGAACTGCGACCACCCACCTACCCCCGGGGAGCCTTGCGGCGCCTGCCTCAACTGCGCCAAGATTGGGCGCATGCAACACCCCGACCTGACAGTCGTCCAGGCCGAACAGGAAGGCGGGGTGCTGAAAGTGGACCAGGTGCGCGAGCTGCAACGCAGCCTGGCCCTGCATCCATACCAGGCGCGCTACCGGGTAGCCCTTTTGCTGCGATTTGAGGAAGCCCATTCAAGCGCCATGAACGCCCTGCTCAAAACCCTGGAGGAGCCTGCTCCGCAGGTGGTTTTGCTGCTCACAGCCGAGAGCGCTGAAAGGCTTTTGCCCACCATTGTATCTCGTTGCGAAGTGCTGCGACTGCGACCATTGTCCCTGACCCAAACCAGCCTGGGGTTACAATCCAGGTGGGGGCTGCCAGCCCAGGAAGCTGAGCTGTTGGCTCACATCTCCAACGGCAGGCCGGGCTTTGCCCTCGGTCTCCACCGCGAGCCAGACCGCCTGGCCCGGCGCCAGGCCTGGCTGGATGACCAGACCCGGCTGCTGGCTGCCAGCCGGGTGGAGCGCTTTGGGTACATTGATCCATTGTACAAAGACAAAGAAGCCTTGCGAAATGTCCTGCTGGTGTGGTTATCTTACTGGCGCGATGTTTTGTTGAAAGCTACGGCCGCTTCTGCGCCCATTGCCAACCTGGACCGCCAGAATGAGATCGAAAGCCTGGCAAAACAGGTGGGCTGGCAAGTTGCCCATCGGAGCGCAGCCGCCATCGAACGCAGCCTTGAACGACTGGAACGCAACGTTAACCCGCGACTGGTTGCAGAAGTGCTGATGCTTGACCTGCCAAGAATCTAGATGAGCAATTTCCTGCATTACAGCGCGCTTGTCTATGCTATACTAAAGCCTATCTCCGCAGGCCACCACATCCCAGTGTGCAGACAAACTGAGATGGACGATATACCAATCTCCGAGAGGCGCAGCTAACAGCTTGGAAACCCGGCAATCTGATGAAACCTGTTCGCCGCCGGCGGCGATAAAACCCGATAGATTCAGAGAAGATCTGATCGCAATGGTGTATCACGATATCCGCTCGCCGCTTTCTAACATTATGTCCAGCCTGGAGGTGCTGGCAACCTTACCAGTTTGCGCCCAAGACGCCACTGCTCAGTCTATGGTAGAAATTGCCCAACGCTCCGCTGATCGCATCCAGCGGCTGATCGACTCACTGCTGGATATCCACCGCCTGGAAGCAGGCCAGACCATTGGCAACCGCAAACCGACCTCGCTCCCAACCCTGGTGCGGGAGGCAATCGATGTTGTGCTTCCAATGGCAAAGATCAAGGGATTGAAGATCAGCACGCGGATGTCTGCTCACTTGCCGCCAGCCCATGCCGATGGCGATATGATCCGCCGGGTTCTGATCAATTTGTTGGAAAACGCGGTTAAATTTACCCCGGAGCAAGGTAGAATTCTGGTTACAGTCCAATCGTCGGGCGAAATGCTTGTGACAAGCATTAAGGACACCGGACCCGGGATCCCGCCCATCGAACAGGAACGCATCTTTGAGAAATTCACCCGCCTGGCTTCGCCGGGTGAAGCCCGAGGCATCGGGTTGGGTCTGGCCTATTGCCGGCTGGCTGTGAACGACCACGAAGGTCGGATCTGGGTAGAGAGCAGACCCGGTCAGGGATCCGTATTCAAGTTCAGCCTGCCCATCGCCCGCTAGCCAGGTCTGGAACCGGCAATCATCTTTTGCTCTCCAACCCTACAGGAAACAGGTTCGACAGCTCATGCAACAAATAGAAAATGGTATTGTTTATGAAGACGCCTACCTTGGCGTGACCTTAGGAGCATTGATTTTCTCCCAGGGTACGATCTTGATTGATGCACCAATCCGGCCGGAGGATACCCGCGCCTGGCGCGCAGCCGTGATGACTCAACGAGGCGGATCGAACCGCCTGCTTGTGAGCCTGGACTCGCATCCAGACCGCACCCTGGGCACTCGCGCCCTGGAATGCACGATCGTTGCGCATCAAAAGGCTGCTCAGGTGTTTCGCAACCGTCCCACAATTTTCAAAGGCCAGAGTGTGGAAACCGGGGCAGCCTGGGAAACCTATGGCGATGCGATCGGTATGCGCTGGGCATCTCCAGATATTACCTTTACTGAACGCATGTCGCTCCATTGGGGCACTCCAGAGGTGGTCCTGGAACATCACCCGGGGCCAACGCCTGGATCGATTTGGGTGATCCTGGCCTCAGCAAAAACATTGTTCATTGGTGATACCGTGGTGGCCAACCAGCCGCCTTTCCTGGCCCAGGCCGAGCTGGGCACCTGGCTGGAAAACCTGGATCTATTGATCAAGGCTTACGCAGATTACACCATTGTCGGCGGGCGAGGTGGTTTGGTGACAATGGATGATGTGCGTCATTTACGCAAGATGCTCAAAGAAATCCTGCAAAAGATGGAGCGTCTTGCCGCCAAAAATGCTGCTCCAGAAGCAACCGGAGAGATGGTGGGATCACTGTTGGCTCAGTACACTTTTCCTGCCAAACTGCGTGACCTGTACACCACCCGTCTGACCTACGGCTTGCACCAGTGCTTCGCCCGTCGGTATCGACCGACCAATGTCATTGGCCAGCCCGAAGTTGAAGAAGAAGAACAATAAAACAGACACTTACCTTCTTATGATTGCCTCCCCCTATCTTCCCGTTTACGAACTATCCCGGGGCAAGACCGTCGAGTCCGTCCATTTTGGTGCCATAGCGGTTGTGGATGCCATGGGTGTGCTCATTGCCTGGTACGGCGATCCTGAAGCCCGGACATTTCTGCGTTCCACAGCCAAACCATTCCAGGCCATGCCATTCATCGAAAACGGTGGTCACGTGGAATTTGGGCTGACTCCCAAAGAGATCGCCCTGATCTGCGCTTCACATTCAGGCACAGATGAGCACGTTGCCGTTGCTCGCTCGATCCAGGCGAAATCGGGCGTGGGCGAAAACGAGTTGCTCTGTGGCGTCCACGAGCCAATGGACCCGGTGGCAGCAGAAGCGCTGCGCGAGCGAAAGGAAGCGCTCACCCCAAACCGGCACAATTGCTCTGGAAAACACAGCGGTATGTTGGCCTATGTAAAGCTCAAAGCGCGCCGTGGAGCGCCGCTGCCGCAAGACCTGCCATACATCGATCCGGCTCATCCATTGCAACAGGAAATCCTGCACACCTTCGCTGAAATGTGCCGGCTGCCTGCAGACCAGGTTGCGGGTGGGATCGACGGTTGTTCTGCGCCCAATTTTGCCGTTCCTTTGAGATCCGCCGCGCTGGGATTTGCCCGCCTGAGCGATCCGGAGGCGGGGGAGGTGCTACCCGCGGCGCGAGCAGCGGCGTGCCACACCATCACCGCGGCCATGATGAGCCACCCAGAGATGGTGGGTGGCCCAGGACGATTTGACACGCGCTTAATGCAGGTCACTCAGGGGCGGATGGTGTCCAAAGGCGGCGCTGAAGCCTTCCAGGGGATTGGGCTGATGCCGGGCGCGCTTGGTCCCGGTTCACCGGGAATCGGGATTGCCCTGAAGATCGCGGATGGGGACAACCGCCAGATGGTCCGGGCTGCCGTCAGCCTGGAAGTTCTGCGCCAATTGAGTGCTCTCAGCCAGGATGAGCAAGCCGCGCTGAGCGATTTGGGTCCCTGCTTGGCACGCTACAACTGGCGCAAGATCGAGATTGGTTCTTCTTACCCGGCCTTTCGCTTGAACTTTGCCTGAGTGCAGACTTCACCGACCACTATGGATGCGGTTGAACAGGCTCAGGCCGTACACGATAAATTGCTGCAGGTTTACGGCGTCCCGGAATGGCGCAATCCGTTGCCGCCCCTGGACGAGCTGGTCTCGACCATCTTATCGCAAAACACCAATGATAATAATCGAGACCGGGCTTTCCTGGCTCTGCGCCGGCGATTCCCAACCTGGGAAAACGTGCGCGACGCGAGTGAGCAAGAAGTGATTGAGACCATCCGGCCAGCCGGGCTGGCTAACCAGAAAGGCCCACGCATTCAGAACATTTTGCGAGAAATTACCCGCCAGCGCGGCGAACTGAGCCTGGACTTCCTGGCCGAGATGCCCGAATCTGAGGCGATGGCCTGGCTGATGGCTTTCAATGGGGTTGGGCCGAAGACTGCGTCGATCGTGCTGCTTTTTTCGCTTGGAAAACCGGCTTTCCCGGTGGACACGCATATTTACCGGGTCAGCGGTCGATTGGGTTTACGCCCGCACAACATGAGCGCCGACCAGGCCCACACTTACCTGGGGCAGCTTTTTCCTCCCAGAGCGTACTATGCTGCGCACCTGAACCTGATTCGCCTGGGACGAGAAGTTTGCTCAGCCCGGCGCCCAAAATGCAGCATTTGTCCCTTGCAAGATCTGTGTGAATATTACTTGGCTCTTAAGGAAAGGAACGTGGATGGCTAAGTCTTCCACTCGAAAATTGCTGCGCGAGCTTGAAAAAGCCCTGAAGCAACTGGAAGCCCATCCCCTGCCAATGGATACCCGGGCGGCTTTGCAAATGGCGCGCCAGGAGCTGGATGCACTAAACAAAGCGCTGCCGCTGGATCAGGAACACGCCCGCCTGGCTGCCCTTTACCAGGTCACCCAGGTGCTTGGCACCTCGCTGGATCTGGACGAAGTGCTGACGCAAGTCATGGATGCAGTCATTGGCCTGACCGGAGCAGAACGCGGCTTTCTTGTCCTGCAGGAAGCCGAAACCGGCGCCTGGCATTTGCAAGCGGCGCGTAATTACAGCCAGGAAAACTTGCGCCCCAAAGATATGGAAATCAGCCGGACAGTCATTAATACGGTCATTGAAAATGGCAAGGGCCTGGTCACCACCGACGCCCAAACGGATCCCCGCTTTGCCCAACAAGATTCGGTCGTTTTTTATGCGCTGCGCTCGATCCTGTGCGCTCCACTGTTGCTGAGAGGCAAACCCATTGGAGCAATTTACGTGGACAATCGCGCCCAGGCCGGCCTGTTCAACCGGGATGATTTGGAAATGCTCAGCGCCTTTGCTATACAAGCCGCTATTGCCATCGATAACGCCCGGCTGTACACCCGCACCGACCAGGCCCTGGCCCGGCGGATTGCGGAGTTGGAGACCCTGGCGCAAATTGACCGGGAACTCAACAACCGCCTGGACATTGATCACGTTGTGGAAATCACCTGCAAATGGGCAAGAGAGGTGGCAAAGGCCCAACAGACCTGGGTGCTGCTCACAGATGGGGGCGGCGAGTTGACTTGCTATCCTGCAGAGCCAGCCGCGCCGGCTGCCGACCTGGTCTCATTGGCGTTGAAAGAGGGGAGCCCGCACACATCGGCTGCCAAAGTTCCGCCCTTTTATCTGGCTGCGCCGCTGCAGCACAGTGGGCGCACCCTGGGAGCGGTTCTGTTGGAGCGCCAGGAGTCTTTCATTGCCTCAGATTATCAGTTCCTGGGCTATCTTTGCGGGCGAGCTGCCTCTGCCATCGAAAATTCCTTGCTTTACCAGGCCGTGCAACAAGCAAACCAGGCCAAGACAAAGTTTGTCTCGGTGGTCACCCATGAGCTGCGCATCCCGATGACATCCATCAAAGGCTACACCGATTTGTTGCGCCAGGGAACCGTAGGGCCGATCAATGAACAGCAGCTCAATTTTTTGAACGTGATCCGCAACAATGTTGAGCGCATGTCTGCCCTGGTCTCTGACCTTTCAGACATCTCTCGAATCGAAGCGGGCCGCTTAAAGCTGGAATGCTCCTTGGTCTCGGTGCAGGAATACCTGGATGAGACAATTTGCAGCCTGGGCCCTAAGCTGGAAGAAAAGGGCCAGGCGCTCAAAGTGGAGATCCCTCAGGATTTGCCGAAAGTCTACGCCGACCCGAATCGCCTGATGCAGGTCTTAACCAACCTCTTGAGCAATGCCTGGAAATATTCGCCGCCAGGCGGCGAAATCCAAATCCTGGCCCGGCCGGACGGTGAGATGGTGCGGCTGGAGATCATCGACAATGGGATCGGGATCAGCCCAGAGGATCAAGCCATGCTCTTTGAGCAATTCTTTCGCTCTGAAGACGCAGCTGTGCGCGAACAGCAGGGCTGGGGGCTTGGGTTGAACGTTGCCAAACGGCTAGTTGAAATCATGGGAGGGACGATCGGTTTCTCGACCCGCCCAGGCCACGGCAGCACCTTCTGGTTCACTCTGCCCACCCGCGAAGGTGAGTGTTCATCTTAGGAGACAGTTCAATGAAACCTGCACACGCTGGCAATCGCCATGCTTTACTGTTCTACTGGCGCACCATGGACCGGGTGTGGAAGACCACCCTGTTATTAGGGATCGTTCTGACTGCAAGCGCAGGCTTTACCCTGCTGAGGCCCACAACCATCCTTGGATTATCCAGCGACACCTGGCTGCTGGTTGGGGCAATTGTTGCTTTTGTCTTGAGCGCCTTCGCATTTTTTTCGCGGTGGGCCGCTTATGTCCAGGCCCGGCCGGGTTCATTGAAAATCGCCACCCCTTTTTTGCGCTTTCAAGTCTCGTACAAGCGGATGCGCAGCGTGCGCCCGGTCCTGACCCAGCAGTTATTTCCCCCCGATAAGTCGAGCTGGTCGTTGCGCAGTTACCTGGAACCTTTTTATGGCAAAACCGCCCTGGTTGTTGAGCTTAAGAACTTCCCCCTTAATCCAACCTTGCTGAGATTATTCTTGCCCGAGGCGATGTTTGCCCGGACAACCACCGGGCTGGTGCTGGTGGTGAACGACTGGATGAAACTGAGCACAGAGATTGACTCTTTCCGCGGCGCCCAATTGCAAGAAGAGAGCGTTGCCCGCCTGGGGCGGCGCTCCTGAGAGCAAGGGAAGGCAAGAACCGGGCAACTTGTGAGAAATATCACACAAAACAAGTGACGTATGACAATAAACAGCCGGGGTTTAGTTCGGTATGATACAGGCAGATACAGCAAATAGCTCACCTCCAAAGTTGCTCATCGCTGTTTCCTCCTTTGGCGAAAGCCTCCGCCGGGTTCCCTCACCGCCCTGGCGGAGGCTGCTTTAACTGCCCTTTACATTTCAGCTTTTCGGCGCTGATAGACTACAGCTCTTGATCGATTGTGGGCAGGACAATGGTAAAAGTCGAACCCTGGCCCAGAACCGAATCGACCCAAACCCGGCCAAGATGATTTTCAACAATGGACTTAACAATCGCCAGGCCCAGCCCGGTTCCCGGAGCGTCAACCGGCACGTTACTGGCCCGGTAGAACTTATCAAAAATATACGGCTGGTCAGATGGCGGAATTCCCGGCCCGTTATCGCTCACTTGAAGGATCACCTGGCCCGCTTCGGAATGGGCAGAGATGCTCACCGTACCACCAACCGGGGTATATTTAATCGAATTGGTGATCAAATTATTCAGCATCTGGCGCAAGCGGATCGGGTTGCCCAACACCTGGGGCAAATTATCGCTGACATTCACCACCGGTTTCAATGATTTCTCCGCAAAACGGTTCTTCATACTGTCAACGGTGTAGTGAATGAGGGTGGAAATGGGCACGATTTCTTTGCGAACATCAAAGCCCGCCTCGATTCGACCCAGGTCCAGAAGATCATTGATCAGCGCAGTGATGTTATGAACGCTGATCTCAATTCGATGAATAAATTCATGCTGCTGCGAGTTTAAGGAACCCACCCGGCCGATCAGCTCCACGTAACCCAGGATTGCTGTCAAGGGCGAGCGCAGATCGTGTGAAACCGTATTGACAAAATCGCTCTTGATCCGATCAAGCTCCTTCAGATGGGTGATGTCTTGCATGGTGACCACCAGGCCAATCTCTGGCAAAGCTGCTATCTGCGCGTTAAGCACCCGCCCGTCTTCCAGGTTAATTTCGATGCGAGATGGCACCGTGGGGTTGGGGTCTACCAGGATTTCCAACAGGTCAGATGAAGGTATGACCTCCCGAGCACGCCTGCCAATCACATTCTGTTCCGTGATACCAAATGCTTCGCAAGCCTTGTGATTGATCAGCACCAGCCGCCGGTCATGGTCCACCACCACCACCGCTTCTTCGATGCCGGTCAGGATTGACTCCAGCCTGCGCCTCTCGGATTCGGAATGGGCATAACGATTTGCGTTCTCGATTGCAATAGCAGCATAATCCGCCAGGGTCATTAGCATGGTGATATGCTCAGGCTCAAAAGATTTATTTTTCTGGCGGTGATCGACCTCCAGGATACCAATGGCATGATCCTGAACCATCAATGGCACATATAGCAATGAGTGAACCAGGAAAGATGTCTTAATTTTCTGAGGCGTTTTTTCATTAATCCACAGGGGCTTGCCGGTGCGCAGAACCTGCGCGGCAAGCGGATCACTCACCGGCAGGCGGAAGGTGCGAATGATTTCCTGCTCAAAATTGCGCTCAGCGCGGATGTAAAGCTCCCCTGTGTTTTCGTCCAGTAACAACAAACTGCCCTCTTCCGCAGCAGTCAGATCAACAGCCGCATCGACCACGTAAGATAGGACGCTATCCAAGTCCAAGAGAGAAGTGACCTTCCGGCCAACACGCGCAATCGCCTCCAAACTGCTCATCCGCTTCTGGAGCGAGGAGGTATCTCTGCGGGCTTCCAGGCGGGCATGTTCGATTAACCGAAGCCGGCGATCCAGGGCTCGATTAACGGTTTCCAACACCTCATCCGGCTTTAACGGGACTTGCAGGCAATCAAAATAACCATCCCGGATCGCCTGGACAACGCCGTTCTCAGAGACAGTCTTGGACAACAGCAAAACAGGGGTAAAAGGAAACCGTTGGTTCAGCAAACGCACATGATCCAGGCTTTTGCTGTTTTCAACCGTTTCACTGACAATGACAAGGTCGGCGGAATCTCGCTGCTGCAAGATGTAGCCGGCGGTCTTCCAAGCATCCACATCGGTAACGCGGTAACCGGCTGGTAAAAGCACATCCTCCCGAAGATTTCGGGCAATTTCAGGATCAGAAAGAATTAACAAAATATGCGCATTAGCCATTTAAAATGAAGGTCATTTCATTTATAGGTTCAGATCTTATAGCACACTCAATTCTCATTGCGGCGCGCTTGTTCCCACCATTTCCAGCGCAGATTGGACATTGAGGGCTTCTCAATCTGCCATGTTCAGCGACGCGATAAGGTTTGAGATCGTCTGCAGGTTATCCACCGCCGAGCGCAGCACGCTTTTCTGGGCAGCGTTCAGTCGCATCGTCTCCCCAACTAACATCGAGTCAATGGTTTTGGTGACGTCCGCCAGGGGTTTCACCAAATCCCGTTGCAGGCCAGCGATCAGTTCAGCTTTCTTCCGCTCACTGGCCTGGGCTGCTTCTGCTGCCTGTTGCAGCGAGCGGGCGCGATCCTCCAGCACACGAAACAACCTGGCGTTCACCAGTGAAATCGAGGCGTAATCGGCGACCGCCTCCAGCAGGGTCCGATTGCTCGGGCTGAAAGGGCTGGGGGCTTTGCGCACAACCACCAACAGTCCCATGACCTCCTTCTTCAGTTTTACCGGCACAACCAGGGCCGATTGGCCAAGCTGCGATACTTTGAACCTGGTCAATGGTTCACCTGAAATTGAAAGAGTCTCCCCAGATAACGCCACCAGAGAACTGATGCCGTCATCCCAGGGCTGATTAACTTTCGAAGCGATTGCCTTCGGCAGGTTGCGCTGGGCCGCCAGGCGGAAGACCTTGCTGCGCTCATCACGCAATAAGAGCCAGCCGCTGTCTGCTTCGGTGACGTACACCGCCCCTTCAACAATCTTTTCAAACAATTCGCGCTGATGCGTGATCGATGTAACTGCCTTGCCGATTGCAAAGATGGTGGTCAACTCCCGCACCCGCTGCTGGAGCTCATCATTGGTCTGCTTCAATTGGCGGGCCAGCGTCTCCCGCTCCCGGCGGGCTCGAACCTGCTTGAGCACCCGCTCAACCGCGGCCACAACTTCCGCTTCTCGCATCGGCCAGAGCAAATAATCAGTCGCCCCCAGACGAAAGGCCTGGACCAGGTCGCCTTCCATGCCCTTATGAGCAATCACAATGACCGGGGCAAACACTCCCTGCGAGTTCAACGCCACCAGCAGATCTTTGGCGCTCAGATCCGGCAGGCTCATATTGGTCATGATGATGTCTGGAGCAAATCGCGACGCCTCCTGGATCGCCAGCGAGGCCGCATGCGTTACCTGAACCTGATAGCCCATCGCCTGCAATGTCTGCCGGGCGATCAGGTCACTGATTTCTGGATCGCTTTCCACCAGGAGGATTCGTTCCCGTGCGCTCTTCATAGTTTTCTACATAATCATAGCACGGTTAAGCCAAAAACGGGAGGCGATTACTAAAAGCCAATTTCTCCAGCACCGCTGTCGGTTAGAATTGTATAAATATCTTCAAAAATGCTTGACTTTGCCTCCCTCAAAAAGATAAAATATAAACATAAGCAGGAATGCTTTCCGGGGGCATCACAAATATCGGCATTGAGGAGATGTTTTATGGAACGCTTCTCTCGCATCCTGTCAGCAACTATGCCTGTGCAACTGGGGATTGCCGCCAGTATGATTTTTTAGCTTGCTGATCTCCAAATTTGTCCACTAAAACTCTAGATCCGAACAGGAGGCAACCATGTTATCAGATCGTGATGTGCAGGAACTGCTTCACTATCATCCTTCGCACCCGGTGCTCAGCATTTATCTGAACACGGATCCTGCCGAGGGCAATGCTGACGCTTATAAACTACGGCTGCGCACCATGCTTAAAGATATCAATATGCCGGAAGATGTGGAAGCTGTTCTACGCTACTTTGAACATGAGCATGATTGGTCGGGTCGCAGCGTAGCGGTTTTCTCCTGCGCGCCACAAGGATTTTTCAAGGCTTTTCCCCTGGCTGTGGCAACCCGCAGCCGGGTGCGGGTTAACGAGCGCCCTTATGTTAAACCACTGGCAGACTTGCTCGATTCCTACGGCGGCTATGGGGTTGTCCTGGTGGATAAGCAAGGCGCCCGCTTGTTTTACTTCCACCTGGGTGAACTGCGGGAGCAAGAGGGCGTGATGGGTGAAGCTATCCGCCACACCAAGCGCGGCGGCGGCTCACAGGCGGCCGGCCGGCGCGGCGGGACCGCTGGCCAGACCGATTACACCGACGAAATGGCCGACCGGAACATCAAGGAAGTCATTGAAGCCGCCACCCACTTTTTCTCCGAGAATAACGTGCGCCGGATTGTGATCGGCGGCACCGACGAAAACGTGGCCCTTTTTCGCAGCCATTTGCCAAAGGCTTGGCAGAGCCTGGTCCTGGGCACGTTCTCGATCCAGATGACCGCCAGCCATGTCGAAGTGTTGGAGCGAGCCATGCAAATCGGCAAGGAGGCCGAAAATCGCCGCCAGGCGCTGCTGGTCGACGCGATCGTCACCAATGCAGCCAAAGGCCGCGGCGGCTCGCTGGGCCTGGAAGACACCCTGGGCGCGATTCGCGAAGGACGGGTGCAAAGCCTGGTGATTCAGGATGGTTACCGCGCACCTGGCTATCGCTGCAAAAGCTGCGGGCACATTTCATCCCTGCCGATGGGCATCTGCCCCTTCTGCGATGGCGAAACCGAGCAAATACCGGACGCGGTGGAATTGGCTGTTCGCCAGGTGATGGGCGCAGGTGGGGAGGTCGAAGTGCTGCACAGTGAACTAAACCGTAAAGACTTTGATAAAATTGGAGCCTTGCTGCGTTATTAGCCCCGGTTGAACTTCCCAGGGGACTGGCGTGCTGGCAGACGCCGGTCCCCTGGGCTTTTAATTCGCCTGTCAGGAAGCCAACAGGATCAGCTCTGGCGAATCGGTGCTGAAAGGCGAGCGATCAAAATCACCAAAGGACTGCACTCTGTCAAAACCGGCTGAGTTGAGTTCTGCCAGATACTCTGCCACAGGCGCAAGGCTATGCTTTTGCTGAACGGTGAAGCGTTCAACCGTGCCATCCGGCTTCAAGTGGTCATAATGCCAGTCCAGGATGAACTCCCGCCGGCTGCGTTGCCAGGCGCTGCTCACCTGCACCGGTTCGCCATCCAGCGGATGCGCAAAGACCTCTTCCACCTCCGCAGGCGACCTGGCAGGCAGGCTGCGCAGCCAATCTGGATTGGGCAAGCTGGCCGCAAAAGCGCCCCCTTGGCTGAGATGCTGGCGCACACACAGCAACATCGATTGCCGCCCATCCGGCGACAGGGTGCTGTAGGTATTGCAGGGCATCAGGATCAGGCCAAATGAACAAGCCAGGCGGAAACGGGTAAAATCTGCCAGGAAGACCCGCACAGCCGGCTGTAAGGCTGGAGGCAGGTTCGCCTGGAGCAAAGCCAGCATCCCCAGATCGTGATCCAGGCCGACAACCGTGCGCCCAGACTGCGCCAACGGGATGAGGACACGGCCGGTGCCGCAGCCCAACTCCAGAATTGGGCCAGGCTGCCGACCAGCCAGGTCGAGCCAAAAGGCCAGATCTGCCATGTGCAGCCGGTGATGGGCATGATACAGATGGGGAAACAACGCTTGTTCCACCCCAGGCGTCTGGGAGGCCTCATTCTGAAATTGAATTGATCCGGAATTTGGCACAGATGCTCCTTGACGGTAAAGACCACTTCGCATTATACTCGCCTTGTTCGGGGTGTGGCGCAGTACGGTAGCGCACCGCGTTTGGGACGCGGGGGTCGGCGGTTCGAGTCCGCCCGCCC
>CAZDAU010000001.1:70513-240605 GCA_964503625.1 uncultured Anaerolinea sp. | reverse complement strand
TGTCGGGCGCTGCCGATCTGGACACCGTCCTGCAGGAAATTGACGCCTCCTGGCCAGCCGGCGTAGAAGGCCAGGTTCAGAAACCCTCTGAACCCGAAGCCGGCACAGGTCCTGGCGGCGCGGTCGTCATCCCGGATGGATATTTAGCGAAGGCGATGGCGGGCGAGTACAGTGGGACGACGGTGACAGTGGATGGGCCGTTCACCGATGCGGACAAGGTAAAGTTTGAGCAGTCGTACAAGCCGTTCGAAGAGGCGACCGGGATCAAGATCAACTACATTGGGAGCAAGGAGTTCGAAGGCTCGATCTCGATCCGGGTGGATGCTGGGGATGCGCCGGACATTGCGGACTTCCCGCAGCCGGGACTGCTGGCGAACTTTGTGCGTCAGGGGGAGATCGTGGACCCGACGACCTTCATTCCGCAGGAGTGGTTGGAGAAGCAGTACAACCAGAGCTGGCTGGACATGGCGATGATGACCGGTCCGGATGGCGAACCGCAGATGGGAGGTGTGTGGTACCGCTTCAACGGGAAGAGCCTGGTGTGGTATCCGAAGGACGACTTCGAAGCCGCGGGGTACAAGATTCCGACCACCTGGGACGAGCTGATTGCGTTGAGCGAAGAGATCAAGGCGGATGGGGATACGCCGTGGTGTGTGGGCATCCAGAGCGGAGCGGCGACGGGCTGGCCGGCGACGGACTGGATGGAAGAGATCATGCTGCGGACGACCTCGCTGGAGAACTACGACAAGTGGGTGAAAGGCGAGTTGCCGTTCTCGTCGCCGGAGGTGAAGAAGGCGGCCGAGACGTTGGCCCAGATCTGGTTCACGGACGGGTACGTGTACGGTGGGCGAGCGGCGATCGTGTCGACGTTCTTTGGGGATGCGCCGGCGCCGATGTTTGAGCAGCCGCCGAAGTGCTGGCTGCACAAGCAGGGCAACTTCATCACTGGCTTCTTCCCGCCGGAAGCGAAGGCCGGGGTGGACTATGGTTTCTTCTACCTGCCTCCGATTGACGAGCAGTACGGGAAGCCGTTCCTGGTGGCTGGTGACATCATGGCGATGTTCAATGACCGGCCAGAAGTGCGCGCTCTGATGGAGTACTTCACAGTGCCGCAGTCGGCCAAAGGCTGGCTGGAGACGGGTGGAGCGCTGGCGACGCACAAGACCGCCACGCCGGATATGTACGGGGTGGACCTGGAACGCGGCATTGCTGAGTTGGTTTCGCAGGCGACCAGCTTCCGCTTTGACGGCTCGGATCTGATGCCGGGCGAGGTCGGGGCTGGATCGTTCTGGAAAGGCATGACCGACTGGGTGTCGGGCGCTGCCGATCTGGACACCGTCCTGCAGGAAATTGACGCCTCCTGGCCGCGGTAAAACTCATATCGTGTAAGGAACTGCCAGTTGCAATCGAACTGGCAGTTCCTTATTGGTAAAACGCATGGGACTGGGAACATACCAGGATTCCCACCAACAGCCTGTAGGATGGGTTAAGGAGCTTTGCCATGCAATACTACGAAAAACGGGCTGAGCAAAAGCCTTTAAGTACTGGCGGAAAAATCCTCGCCTTCATCGCCCGGTTGGCATTGGCGATTGCTATTCCGCTGCTTGCTTTTTACGTTCTCTATCAGGGTTTCCTGTTTTTGCGTGGTGGAGATGCGCCTAAAGGGGTGATCACCATTGTTGCCATCATCTGGGGGGTTGGCGGCGTCGCCATGTTGTACTGGATTTTCAACTGGCTGGTGGAGCTGCTCCCCGCGGAGTGGACTGCTCGCCTGCAACCCTTTGTTTTTGTCGGCCCAGCCATCGCGATCCTGACCTGGTATCTGGCGCTGCCCACTGTGCGTACCTTTTGGATCAGTCTTTTTGGCCGGGATGGGCCGCCTGACGTATCGCTCAGTATGCTGTTGACCAATCCAACCGAGTTTTTCAGCACAATTGCTGCCAGTACCGTTGGCCTGAGCAACTATGTGGCAGTCTTCACCGACCGCGGGATGCGTGAAGCTTTTCGTAACAACATCTTTTTCTGGATTCTGATCGCTACACCGCTCACGGTAGCAATGGGGCTGCTGGTGGCGGTTTTGGCTGATCGCAGCAAGTACGAGAAGGTTGCCAAGTCGCTCATCTTCATGCCGATGGCGATCTCTTTTGTTGGCGCCAGCGTGATCTGGAATTTTATTTACGCAGTAAAACCACCCGATGCTACCCAGATTGGCCTGCTCAATGCGATTGTCGTGGCGCTTGGAGGTGAGCCACATGCCTGGCCTGCCTATACGGACATTGCCCCATTTAACAACTTGTTCTTGGTGGTGATTGTCATCTGGCTTCAGGCCGGCTATTCGATGGTGCTTTTCTCTGCTGCCATCAAAGGCGTCCCAGAAGAAGTGTTAGAGGCAGCCCGGGTGGATGGCGCCAAGGAAGGGCAGGTTTTCTTCAAGATCATTGTCCCACAGATCATGGGCACCATTATCACCGTCACGACGACGGTGGTCATCTTTACCTTGAAAATATTCGACGTGGTCTGGGTGATGACCGGTGGGCAGTTTGGCACCGATGTTATTGCTACCCAGTTCTACCGCCAGTCTTTCATTGCACGCAACGCGGGTTATGGTTCAGCAATCGCAATTGTGCTGGTGATCGCGGTGATCCCGGTCATGATATATAACCTGAAACAATTCCGAGAAGGGCAGGCGTTCTGATGAAAAGCGCACGCGGACAGAAACGGTTGAACTCAATCTTGATCAACGGTGGGTTAGCCCTGATTGTGATTATCTGGCTGATCCCTGTCTTCGGATTGTTGGTTTCATCATTCCGAGAACGTTTTGCTATCCAGACCTCCGGTTGGTGGACAATCTTCCCGCACAAAGAGTGGCAAGTGGTGCGAGTAATCGATCCCAAAGCCCTGGGTCTGGATGCCAGTGCTCCAATGCAGGTCGAGGATACGATCGCCACTTTTGAGCAATTGCGCGAGGGCGTGGAAACACCAGGCGGTTTGCGCTTGCAATGGGTTGGCAACCGCCGTCTGGGCACCATTGAGGTCCAACAACAGGTCTGGGTGATGAACATCGATTTCACCCTGGATAACTACAAGCAGGTCTGGGGCGGCAAAGACTTTGAATATAAACGCCCCGATGGAACGGTGGAGGTCATCCCAGGGGACGATTTCAGCGTGGCGGTTTTCAACAGCCTGGCGGTTTCAATCCCTGCCACGGTAATTCCAATCTTGATCGCCGCATTTGCTGCTTACGGTTTTGCCTGGATGACCTTCCCGGGGCGCAAACTCTTTTTCATCCTGGTGATTGCCCTGCTGGTTGTGCCCCTGCAAATCGCCCTGGTGCCGATCCTGCGGGACTACTCACAACTCGGATTGAATGGCACCTTCCTGGCGATCTGGCTGGCGCACACCGGCTTTGGCCTGCCGCTGGCGACGTATCTGTTGTTTAACTATATTAGCACTCTGCCGCGCGAGACCCTGGAGTCGGCTTTTATTGACGGCGCATCCCACTTCACGGTGTTTATTCGCCTGATCCTGCCCCTTTCCATTCCCGCGTTGGCCTCCTTTGCCATCTTTCAGTTCCTGTGGGTGTGGAACGACTATCTGGTTGCCTTGATCTTTTTGGGCAGCGACCCGAACCTGCAAGTGGTAACCATGCGGCTGGCAAACATTGTCGGCGACCGAGGCCAGGACTGGCACCTGTTGACAGCAGGCGCCTTTCTGACCATGATCTTGCCGCTGGCAGTGTTCTTCTCGCTTCAGCGCTACTTTGTGCGCGGCATGTTAGCTGGTTCAGTCAAGGGCTAACAACCTGTCAACGACCGGCTGGATTGGTTCCCACAAGTTGAACTGGATCAGCATAACTCGTTTCACCGGCGAAAGGCTTATCCAGTTCAACTTGGCAGGCTGCCGGATGATTGTTCCAATGCCCGCTGATGCCTGAGCAAAAGCTGTTTTGGTTCGACTGGGCGCTGTGGTTTCTATGGATCATGGCCACCACCTTGGGTTGGCTGGTGACTAACTTCCTGGCAATTGGCGTGTCCTACTTTGCCGCGGGTTTTGCTATCAGCCTGTTACAAGGATTCGTGCTGCAAAACCGGATCAGTCACACCTTTCGCTGGGTTGCGGCGGGCACGATTGGCTGGGCGATCGGATGGCTGTTGGTATTGTTTGCTGTTCCAGATGACCTTGAAATGGTCGATGGCCTGGTGGTCGGCCTGGCGATGGGGATTGCCGGATGGCTCGTCCTGCGGCGCGAGGTCCATTGGGCCGGCTGGTGGATCGTAATGAGCATTGTGGGCTGGATCACTGGCCTGGGGTTGTTACCCGGTTTTCTCTCCACCGGTGCAACCGCCGGGGCGCTGACCGGCATTGCCCTTGAATTTCTGCTGCGCAATCCGATAAGATCATCTGGCGCCTCAAACTCACCCGAACGGAGTCAGTAAGAATATTCATGAGCGACCTGTGGTACAAAGACGCCGTCTTTTATGAGTTGTATGTGCGTGCTTTTTTTGACAGCAATGGCGATGGTCACGGCGACCTGCGTGGCGTGATCCAAAAGCTGGATTATTTGGCCAACCTGGGTATCGATTGCATCTGGCTGCTGCCCATCTATCCTTCCCCGCTCAAAGACGATGGCTACGATATCGCTGACTACTATGGCGTGCTGACCGAGTATGGTACATTGGATGACTTCAAAACCCTTGTTCAGGAAGCGCATCGCCGGGGATTGCGGGTGATCGCTGATCTGGTGTTGAACCACACCTCCGACCAGCACCCATGGTTTCAGGCAGCCCGCCATAGCCTTAGCTCGCCTTATCGTTCATATTACGTCTGGAGTGACACCGATCAAAGGTTTTCCAAAGCCCGGATCATTTTCATCGATACCGAGACCTCCAACTGGGCCTGGGATGAGGAAGCCGGGCAGTATTACTGGCACCGCTTTTATTCCAGCCAGCCAGACCTGAATTATGACAGTCCTGCTGTGCAGGACGAAATGCTGCGGGTGATGAAGTTCTGGCTCGATCTTGGGATCGATGGTTTTCGAGCCGATGCTGTGCCTTACCTCTTTGAGCGTGAAGGCACCAACTGCGAGAACCTGCCTGAGACTCACGCTTACCTGAAGCGCATCCGGCGCTTCATGGATGAAAACTACCCTGGCAAAATCTTGCTTTGCGAGGCCAACCAGTGGCCGGAGGATGTGCGTCCCTATTTTGGCGAAGGCGATGAGTTCCACCTGGGGTTTCATTTTCCTGTGATGCCTCGCATCTACATGGCTCTGGAAAAAGGTGAGCGTTCACCGCTGAACTGGATACTCAATCGCACGCCGCCGATTCCTGAAGACTGTCAATGGTGTATCTTCCTGCGAAACCACGATGAGCTAACCCTTGAAATGGTGACCGAAGAGGAGCGCCAATGGATGTGGCAGGTCTATGCGCCAGAGCCGCGCATGCGGTTGAACCTGGGCATTCGCCGGCGCCTGGCGCCCTTGCTGGGCAATGACCGCCGTAAGATTGAGCTGGCAAATTCCCTGTTATTTACCCTTCCTGGCTCGCCGGTGATCTATTACGGTGACGAAATTGGTATGGGCGACAATATCTGGCTACCAGACCGCAACGGCGTGCGCACGCCAATGCAATGGGAAAACGCCCTCAACGCAGGTTTTTCATCTGCAGATTCTTCTAGCCTGTATCTGCCGGTGATTGACAGCGAGACGTTTGCTCCCCAGCGCGTGAATGTTGCCGACCAGGTCTCGAATGCGGCCTCGCTTTGGCACACCCTGCGTCGCATGATCGCGCTTCGCAAGGACCATCCTGTCTTTGGTTGGGGCAGCTTTGCCTGGGCGGAGAGTGTTGTGGAAAGCGTGGCGGCCTACTGGCGTGAATATGGTCACCAGCGCCTGCTGGTGCTCAATAACCTGTCCGCAGCGAATCAGTTTGTCCAACTGGATTTACCTGGCAGTCTCAACCCCGAGCCCGTTGATTTGATCAGCGGCCTGCAGCAGATCCCCTCTGGCTCAGCAAGACTGGATCTGGAGTTGAAACCTTATGAGTACCGCTGGCTTTTGTTTGACGCCCACTCACATCCGGCCTAGCCAGTGGCGACGCGTCAGGAAAGTTGCAACATGACCTCTGTAACCATTCGAGATGTGGCCAAAAAGGCCGGAGTTGGCCTGGCCACCGTTTCACGTGTAATCAATGAAAGTCCTCAAGTCAGCGAAGCCACTCGCCGCCGTGTCCTGGAGGTGATTGCCGAGCTGCACTACACGCCCAATCCTACTGCCCGGCGCCTCTCGCTGGGGAAGACCCTGACGATTGCGGTGATCACCCCCTTTTTTACCCGACCGGCGTTTATTGAGCGCCTACGCGGCATTGAGAACACCCTTGCAGAGAGCGATTATGATCTGAATATTTACAACGTTGAGACCGTCCAACGCCGTGATCAATGCATGCAACAGATCCCTCGTCCGGATCGCGCCGATGGGGTGATCATCCTGTCGCTCTCGCCGCGCGACGACGATTTGCCCTTCCTGCAGCGCGCCCAGGTGCCGATTGTTCTGGTGGATGCCAACCACCCCTCGCTTTCATCGTTGAACAGGGTCATAGTTGATGATGTGGCCGGTGGCAGAACTGCAACCCAACACCTGATCGATTTGGGGCATCGCCGGATCGGCTATATCAGCGATTATCTGAATAATCCTTTTAACTTCACATCGAGCCGCTACCGCTATCAGGGGTATCGGCAGGCCCTGGATGCCGCCGGCATTCCCTTTTACCCGCCGTATCATGGTCAGGGAGAGCACGGACGTTCCGAAGCCCGTTTACTTGCCGACCAAATGCTCGCCCTGGCTGAGCGCCCAACCGCAATTTTTGCAGCCAGTGACACCCAGGCGATGGGCGTTTTGGAAGCCGCCCGCAACGCCGGGCTGCGCGTGCCCGAAGACCTGTCTGTCATCGGCTATGATGATATTGAAATTGCTGAGTACCTGGGGTTGACCACGATCCGCCAGTTGCTCTACGAATCGGGTCAAATTGGCGTTGAATTGCTCCTGGACACACTGGAAGGAATAAGCGCTTCACCGGTCTGCCGGGTGTTGCCTACAGAGTTGATTGTCCGCGCTACTACCGCTCCACCCTCTGTGGCGTAGCAGCGAATCTCGATGAATTCTTCCTTAAAAGAGAGATGCAATGATAATCTCGGATGCCGATCTTGATCGCAGAATCACCACATCGTTATGCCGGATTAAACCACGGCTGCAAGCTTGCCTGGCGCAAAGCGCTGCGTCTGATCCGCAGGCCTGGCAGATTTTCAACCAGCGCCTGGATGCCCATTTTCCGCGCCTTTTTCGTCTTTACCATAACCTGTACAGTGAGAAGTATGATTTCTTCTTCCACCTGGAAGATCTGGTGTGCCGGTTGGGGCGCATGTGGTTTGACCGACCCGCAGACTTGAGGGCGCTGGATGCAGAGCGGGAGGCAAACCCTTTCTGGTTTCAATCCCAGAAAATGCTGGGCGGTGTGTGCTATGTGGACCTGTTTGCCGGCGATCTCAAAGGGTTGCGCAAGAAAATACCCTATTTCAAAGAAATTGGTCTGACCTATTTGCACCTGATGCCACTTTTTAAGGTCCCGCAGGGGGAGAATGATGGCGGCTACGCGGTCAGCAGCTACCGGGAAGTTCGTCCGGAGTTGGGCACGATGAAGCAGCTCTCTTCTCTGGCAGCCGATTTGCGACGTCACGGGATCAGCCTGGTGCTGGATTTAGTCTTCAACCATACCTCGGATGAACACGATTGGGCCTTGCGCGCCCTGGCTGGCGACGTTGAATATCAGGAGTACTACCGGATGTTTCCTGACCGGCGCATGCCTGATGCTTATGAAGCCAGCCTGCGCGAGATCTTCCCGGATGAACATCCTGGCGCGTTCACTTATCGGCCAGAGATCGAACGTTGGGTCTGGACGACTTTTCATTCATACCAATGGGATTTGAATTATGATAATCCCAAGGTCTTTAACAGCATGGTTGAAGAGATGCTGTTCCTGGCCAACGCGGGCGTTGAAGTGCTGCGTTTGGATGCGGTTGCATTTATCTGGAAACAGTTGGGTACCAGTTGTGAAAACCTTCCAGGCGCGCACATGCTCATCCAGGCTTTCAACGCGGCTGCCCGTATTGCCGCTCCAACCCTGCTCTTCAAATCCGAGGCCATTGTCCATCCCAATGATGTGGCTCGTTATATTTCCACCCAAGAATGCCAGCTTTCCTATAATCCCCTGTTGATGGCGTTGCTTTGGAATTCTCTGGCGACGCGCGAGGTGCGTCTGCTGGATCAGGCATTGCGCGGGCGCTTTAAGATTGACCCTGGCTGTGCCTGGGTAAACTATGTCCGCTGTCATGATGACATTGGTTGGACATTTTCCGATGAAGACGCTGCCCGTCTGGGCATTGACGGCTTCAGTCATCGCCAGTTCTTGAACGCCTTCTACACCGGGCGATTTCCAGGCAGCTTTGCCCGCGGCCTGCCGTTCCAGGAAAATCCCAAAACGGGCGATGCCCGGATTTCAGGCGCCTGCGCTTCGCTGGCCGGTTTGGAGAAAGCCTTGCGCGAAGAAACCTCGGCCGAAGTGGAGCTGGCTATTCGCCGGATATTGCTTATTCATGCTGTTGTCTTGACGGTTGGGGGCATTCCGCTGATTTACCTGGGTGATGAAATTGGCACCTTGAACGATTACGGCTATCGCCGGGACCCTGCCAAGGCTGGCGACAGCCGTTGGGCGCACCGCCCGCGAACAGATTGGTCGAAAGTGGAGCGCAGGCTTGATCCAGACACCATTGAAGGGCGAATCTATCAAGGCTTGCAACGCCTGATACACCTGCGCCAGAGCACCCCTGCCTTTTCGGATGGCCAGCTTCAGGTGATGAACACCGGCAACCCCCATGTTCTGGGTTATGTCCGTACCTATCAGCATGATAGTGTTCTGGTTTTTGCGAATTTTACTGAAAGCGAGCAAACCATCAGTGCCAACCAGCTCCGTCTTTACGGCCTGAGCTACCAGTTTGTCAGCCTGATTGATGCGAAGACATTTCATCTCCAGGACCTGACCTTACCACCATTTGGGTTTATGTGCCTGGCAGCGGAACCTATGGCCTGAGTATCCTTGTAAGTTACATTAAGCGCTGCAACGCAGGGGAAAATGTGACACATTACTTGCACATACAGGAAAAGCATCCATTGTCTTTGAGCGTTATTTCTGTCACAATAGGGCGTAATCACACATAAGATTTCACGCATCATCGATTCCCCAAAGATTTAGGAAAGGGCAACTATATGAGCAAAGAGAATGACTTCCCTGGACTGCGGCGTTTCACACCCATCCCGCTAAAACTTCGCCGGCCGGTTCCCTCGGACATCGATATCGCTCAAGAAGCCGAGCTGAAACCGATCACCAAAATTGCAGAAGAGGTTGGACTGCTGCCGGAAGAATTGGAGCTGTACGGAAATTACAAAGCAAAAGTGCGCCTGGAAGTCCTGGAGCGGCTGCGCGATGTGCCGGATGGCAAATACATTGATGTGACTGCCATCACCCCCACGCCTTTGGGCGAGGGTAAGACCACCACGACCGTTGGTTTATGCCAGGCCCTGGGGGCGCATTTGGGCAAGCGTGTGTTCACCTGCATTCGCCAGCCAAGCCAGGGTCCCACTTTTGGCATTAAGGGTGGTGCTGCAGGTGGCGGCTATAGCCAGGTAGTGCCGATGGAAGACTTCAATCTGCACCTGACAGGCGATATCCATGCGATCACTGCTGCCAATAACCTGGTGGCAGCCGCAATTGACGCCCGCATATATCACGAATCCAGGCAGCCTGATGATGAGAAGCTTTTCAACACTTTATGCCCTGCGGATAAGCAAGGCAACCGCCGCTTCTCGCCTTCGATGTTGCGCCGCCTGAAGAAGTTGGGCATTGATAAGACCGATCCCAATGAGCTGACTCTTGAAGAAAAGAAGCTCTTTGCCCGATTGGATATCGACCCCAATTCGATCACCTGGCGTCGTGTAGTGGACACCAATGACCGCTTCCTGCGCGAGATTGAGATCGGCCTGGGACCCGAAGAACAAATGCCCCGCCGCACTGGTTTTGACATCACTGTCGCCAGCGAAATCATGGCTGTTCTTGCCTTGACGACTGATCTGGCAGACATGCGGGATCGTTTTGGCCGCATTGTGATTGGCACGAACAAGATGGGCGAAGCCGTCACTGCTGAAGACCTGGGTGTAGCTGGCGCCATGACCGTCTTGATGAAAGACGCCATTAAGCCAACCCTGATGCAGACCCTGGAAGGCACTCCGGTCTTTGTCCACGCCGGGCCATTTGCTAACATTGCTCATGGCAACAGCTCGATCATAGCCGACAAGATTGCCCTCAAGCTGGCGGATTACGTCGTCACCGAGTCTGGCTTTGGCGCCGACATTGGCATGGAGAAGTTCTTCAACATTAAATGCCGCTATTCTGGGCTGGTCCCCCAGGTGGTTGTGTTGGTCGCCACCGTGCGCGCGCTGAAGATGCACGGCGGCGGTCCGAAAGTTGTAGCAGGCCGGCCTCTCAACTCGGCTTATACCGACGAGAATCTGGATCTGCTGCGCGCCGGTCTGGGCAATTTGCAACACCACGTCAAGAATGCGTTGCGCTTCGGCGTGAATGTGGTGGTAGCTGTGAACTCTTTTGCCACCGACACCCCGGCTGAGGTTGAACTGGTGCGCCAGGCGGCTTTGGAAGCTGGTGCTGATGACGCTGTCGTTTGCACTCACTGGATGGATGGCGGCAAGGGCGCTGTGGCCCTGGCGGAGGCGGTGGTCAAAGCGGCCGAAAAGCCCACCAATTTCCACTTCCTGTACGATCTGAACCTGTCCATCAAAGAAAAGATTGAGATCATCTGCACCCAGATTTATGGCGCCGATGGGGTGGATTACCTGCCCGAGGCGGAGGAAAAGATTAAGCTTTACACCCGCCTGGGCTTTGACAAGCTGCCGCTGAACATGGCCAAGACTCACCTCAGCTTGAGCCATGACAGCGAGCTCAAAGGTGTGCCAAAAGGCTACCGTGTGCCCATCCGCGATATCCGCGCCTCGGTGGGCGCGGGCTTCCTGTACCCGCTCCTGGGCACCATGCGCACCATGCCCGGCCTGCCTACCCGTCCGGTGTTCTACGACGTAGACCTGGATCTGGAGACCGGCCGAGTGGTGGGTTTGTTCTAACCAGTTACAATAATCAGATGGGCGGGCTTGGGCCCGCCCCTTTTGTTTAAGCTGCCCTTTTAATGGGCATGAATTTTACCGCTCTCATTGTTCGGTTTTTAGGCCGAGCTTCAACCGAATGAGGCGCCGTGTGCCTGGACCCACACGGACCGTTTCGGCAATCCGGTAACCTGGCACCCAGGCCACCGCATCGTTTGTTGCTACCAGCGGCCATTGAGGGCGCGCACGTCGTGGCAGCCCAACATTGACCATGAAGTCGGAAAGCTTCATGGAGTGCCCCCCCATTCCCAGAGGCCGGAAACGCTCCCCAGGGCGGCGGGAGCGCGCCACCAGCGGTTGCGTAATGTTTTCCAGGTCCATCCAGGCCTGGTAAGGATCGGTGTTTGACCTGACCAGCGCCAGGTTGACCTCATCTGCTGGCAGGATTTCTGCCCGAAGGCTCCATCGGCCCGAAAGGGGTACTTCCCCAGGGATTGCTAACTTCAGGATCTGGCCTGCTGCCAATTGGGGCCAATCTGCTCCCGGCAGGTCGGCCTCCCAGGTGGCAATCCACAGGCGGGGGCCTTCCCGCTCCAGTCGCAAGCCGGCTGCCAGGTCCATTCGCCCGCTGGTTGTGGGTTTTGACAGAAAATTCAATGCGCGTTCAACCGTCTCGTGGTCGATATCGCGCAGGCCAGGCCGTAGATGAGCAATTGCCCGCCTGATCAGGCGTCGCTGAATTGCCTTCGGCTGAATTTCTATTCCCCCCATATCGAATGCTATCGAGCCATCTCCACCATCCAGACTATATTCCTTCCAGGCATTGTCTACCTGTTCTTCGATAAGTTTTTCTTCTTCTTGCACCAGCGCCGCCATTCTCCAGATGCGCTGGCGCGCCCCCGGATTCAGCCTTTCCAGATGTGGGATTAGCTCAAGGCGCAGCCGGTTGCGATAATATTGCCGGTCCTGGTTGCTGGCATCCAGGTTGGGTTGCAAACCCTGGCGGGAAATGTATTCCATGATCTCATCCCGCCAAACGCCCAGCAATGGGCGCACCAGGGGGATTGTCTGGCTCCACGGGTTGGGCAGGCTGCGATAGCTCATGCCGCGCATTCCGGAGAGCCCGGATCCGCGCAGCATGTGCATCAGGACTGTCTCGACCTGGTCATCAGCGTTATGGCCTACGGTCACAGCTTGTGCACCTTCTTTTTCGGCCTGCTCAAACAGGAATCCGTAGCGCAGGTTACGGCCGGCTTCTTCAATCGACAGGCTATTCTGAGCAGCAAAGGCTTGTACGTCAAAGCGGGCAGATACAAATTTCACCCCCAGGCTTTGAGCCAGCCGCTGCACCATTTCTGCCTCCGCGGCCGATTCAGCCCGCAGGCCGTGATCAAAGTGGGCGACGATCAGGGGATATCTCAACCGCCACAGGATGTGAAGCAGGCACAGGCTATCTGGCCCGCCGGAGACAGCGACAAGCAATCCTCGTTGGCGGTCCAGGCTGCAATCATTTTGTAATACGAATTCGACATGACTGAACATGTAAAGAGATTATAATAGGATTTAGCATCAGTGTTGCTGGTGCTCGAAATTCTCGCGGCTAATCGTCTCTGAGTTGGATTCATGATAAAGATGTTGGGCTGATCATTCTTTAGGAGAACTCATGGCAGAGAAAATCCTGGTAGTCGATGATGATCTGGATACTTTGCGGCTGGTAGGCCTGATGTTAGAGCGACAAGGGTACGCCATTGTCGCAGCTACAACGGGACAGCAGGCGCTTTCGCTGGCCAAGAGCGAAAAACCCAACTTGATCGTTTTGGATTTGATGATGCCCGATATTGATGGCATCCAGGTGGCTCGCCAGTTGCGCGCCAATCCAGAAACTCGAAATATCTTCATCATCATGTTCACCGCTCGCGGTCAGATGGAAGATAAGCTTGAAGGCTTTGACGCAGGCGCTGACGATTATCTGACCAAACCGGTGCAGCCCCGCGAGTTGGTAGCCCACATTAAAGCGGTGCTTAAGCGCGGTGGAGTGCCTCAGGCTCCTGCAGCAAAAGAGTACAAAACCAGAGGCCACTTGGTCGGAGTCTTGGCTGCCAAAGGCGGCGTGGGTGTTTCAACCGTTGCTGTCAACCTGGGGGTGGCATTGCGGATAACCAGTAAGAAGCCAATTATCGTGGCCGACTTTCGCCCCGGGAGTGGCACAATTGGCCTTGAGATGGGTTATTCCAACGCCCAGGGTTTGAGCCGGCTTCTTTCCCTGAGCACCGCTGCAATCACGCCTGAAGCTGTGGAGAGCGAGTTAACCGAGCATGCCAGTGGCCTGCAGCTGCTCCTTTCCTCGCCAAATCCACAAGATGCCCGAGATTTTTGCGTTTCCGAATGCTTTGAGGCGGTTTCTCGTGCTTTGGTTTATCTGGCCAATTACATTGTGCTGGATCTGGGTTCGTCGCTGACCCCGGCGATTCTAAAAGTCATCGAACAGTGCCGGGTCATTATCTTTGTCCTTGAGCCTGTCCCACAAAGCCTGACGCAATCCAGAGCGCTGTTTGACTTTTTAGTTGAACACGGCGTAGATGAAGAGAACATCCTGTTGACCCTGGTCAACCGCCAGCGAGCTGGAATGCAGCTATCGTTGGGGCAAGTTCAAGACCAGTTCAGCCGCGCGATCCCAATGGTCATCACAGCCGTACCAGAGCTGGCATACCAGGCCCAGGTTTCGAATACGCCTATGGTGTTGCGCCAAACCGATGGCGTGACAGCTCAGCAATTTGCCAGTATGGCAAACAAGGTGCTTCAAAGGATCAAGTGACTCCGTTGGCAGATTGGGCACAAGCCATATTCTGACTTTGTGGCTTGCAATTTGCGGGATAGTCTCAGATCAGTATGGGATGACCGATTTTTCACACTCGACCAAGATGGGGATCCGCTGTGCAGCGGATATCATCCGCAGCAGCCGGTGTGGCGTGGTGTTGACCGGCGCGGGGATCTCCACGCCTTCGGGTATTCCCGATTTTCGTTCAGCGAACAGCGGCATCTGGGAGCAGTTTGATCCCTTTGAGGTTGCATCGCTCTCTGCGTTTCGTTACAACCCCATCCGTTTCTATGAATGGATGCGTGCCCTGGCAACCGGGATCTATCGAGCCAGCCCCAACCCGGCGCATTACGGCCTGGCGCAGTTGGAACAAGCAGGCTATGTCCAGACCATCATTACCCAAAATATCGACCGGTTGCACCATCGCGCTGGCTCAAAAAATGTCCTGGAAGTCCACGGCTCGATGGCAACATTGACCTGCCCGCGGTGCTACCGCACCGTGAGCTCGCAGGGATACTTGGAAGCGTATCTGGAGCAAGGTATTATCCCTCGATGTCCAGAGTGTGACAGTGTTCTTAAGCCAGACCTGGTCTTGATGGGTGAGCAGTTGCCCTCAAAAACCTGGCTAAAAGCCCAGGAGGCTTGCAAGAAGTGTGACCTGATGATTGTGGCAGGGTCATCCCTGGAGGTTCTACCGGTAGCCGGTTTGCCGATGCGCGCCCTGGAAAATGGCGCCCATCTAATCTTACTGAACCACTCCACGACTTACCTGGATGTGCGCGCCGATGTCGTCTTGCATGAGGATGTCGCTGAAATCATCCCCCAGATCGTCGCTGAACTGCTTTAACCTCCCTCTTGCCTGCCAGAAAATCAGTCTTTCTGAGATTTAGCCTAACGCGCTCCTCGCCGCCCAAACTGCCTTTCCAGCAAATCCACCGAGAGATGGATCATCGTTGGTCGCCCGTGCGGGCAGGTGCGGGGCGATTCGCAGGCTTCCAGGTCCAGAAGCAAGGCGCGTTGCTCCTCAAAAGACAGGCTTTTCCCCGCCTTAACCGCAGCCCGTTTGCATACTCGGGCGATGATGCGCGCCTCCTGTTCGGCTTGCAAGGGTGTCTCATCCTCTTCAAAGTTCTCTACCAGTACACGTAACAATGCGGCAGGATCGCTACCTGAGAGCAGCACCGGTATCGCGCGCACCAGGAAGGCATCTGGGCCAAAGCTCTCCACCTGGAAACCCAGTCGCTCAAGCAGTCTGAGCTGGTCGGTAATCAATTGCGCGCTTGAGGACGGCAGTTCCACCATCACCGGATGAAGCAGAGCTTGCGATGGGATCGCCGCCTGGCGCTGAGCCGAGAAGCGCTCAAACAGCACCCGCTCATGAGCAGCATGCTGGTCAATGAGGTATAAGCCGTCTGGTCCTTCAGCAACCAGATAGGCGCTGGCAATCTGCCCCACCGGGCGCAGGAGCGGCATTCGCTGCCCTGGGAGCGCTGGCTGGGATGTCTGCAGCGTGCTGGCGGCCGCTGTTCCCGGTTTTGCTGGTTGCGCAGAGGTGGGCGCTGGTTCTTCCACCGTATCCCACATATCCCAGGCTGGATCTGACTTGCGTTGAAAGGCACCTTTGGATGGGCCAGGTGCCCAGCGTAGCGTATCGCCCAATCCGGGCGCCGGGCTGTAGGCCAGCAATGCCCGCCGCACTGCGTTCTGAACGCCGCTGAAAATCCGATCTGGCTCGCGGAAGCGCACCTCCGCTTTGGCTGGATGAACATTGACATCCACGCTTTCGGGAGGAATCTCTATGAACAAGGCGGCGACGGGATACCGCCCAACCATCAGCATCGAATGATAGCCCTTGATTAGCGCAGCGCTCAAGGCAGCATCTTGCACCGGCCTGCCATTGACGAAAAAGAAGATATCTCGCCGGTGGCCTCGGGTGAGCGAAACCGGGCTGATATAACCTTGAACATTTAGCCCTTGTTCCTCGTAGAATACTTCCAGCATAGGACGGGCAACCTCTGCACCGTATAATGCCGCCAGGATCTCCCGCTTTTCACCGTTGCCGCTGGTGCGCAAGGCCGGGCGGCCCTCCTGTGTCAGGTGAAACCGCACTTGTGGATAGGCCAATGCATATCGTGTGACCAGATTGTCGATCAGCCGCCTTTCTGTTGCGTCACTTTTCAGGAATTTCAGCCGCGCCGGTACGTTGTAGAACAGATCTTCTACACGCACCAATGTCCCGGCGGATGCGCCAATCGCCTGGGTAGGGTGCACCTGTCCGCCCTCAACATGCAAACGCCGGCCCAGCTCGCTGTTTGCCGGGCGGGACGTCAAAGTCAGCCGCGCTACTGAACCGATGGATGCCAGCGCCTCGCCACGAAAGCCCAGGGTGCGAATGTTGAACAAATCTGCCGCCCGGCTCAGTTTGCTGGTGGCGTGTCGCTCCACCGCCAGGGGCAGTTCATCTGCTGGAATGCCACTGCCATCATCCGCCACCTCAATTAAGCGCTGCCCGGCGCTCTCGATAGTTATGGAGATATATCCCGCTCCAGCATCCAGGGCGTTTTCAACCAGCTCCTTGACCACTGATGCAGGGCGCTCAACCACCTCGCCTGCGGCAATTTGCGATGCCACCTCGGTGGGTAAAATTTGGATCGGCATGCGAGTATTATACGAGAAGACCCAGGCCAGGAGAAGGGAATTTTCGTCTTGGGTTTTTCCAAAAGATTATTAACCCCTGTATAATACGCCTATGTCCTATACTACCCTGTTTTTTGACCTGGATGACACACTGTATCCTGGCAGCAATGGACTCTGGTCTTTGATCCGGGCGCGAATGGGCCAGTATATGACAGATGTCCTTGGTTTTGCGGAAACCGAAGTCCCGGCTTTGCGGCGCTCTTATTATGAAACCTACGGTACCACGCTGCGCGGCCTGCAGATTCACCACCAGGTGGATGCCAACGATTATTTGCGATACGTCCATGATTTGCCGCTAGAGCAGTTTATCCAACCCAATCCCGAGCTGAAAACCCTGCTGCTCAGCTTGCCGCAGCAGCGCTGGGTTTTTACCAATGCCGATGCGGATCACGCCAACAGGGTGATGTCTGCCTTGGGTGTGCAGGATTGTTTTCATGGGATTATTGATATTCGAGCGTTGGGATTTATCTGCAAGCCCGAGCTGGATGCCTTCCAGCGAGCTCTGAGGCTGGCAGGTGACCCTGCTCCTGAAGCGTGTGTGTTGCTGGATGATTCTGTCTCCAACCTTGCGGCTGCACGGCAGATTGGTTTTTCCACGGTCTGGGTCAGCCAAAACGGCTCATCCCATCCGGCGGCTCAGATAACACTCTCTGGCTTGTTGGAATTGCCCCTGAAAATGCCCTGCCTGTGGTGGTAAGGAAGGGCATGCTGAACTCAGGGTTTCTAAGAGCAACCGAGTCTTGTTGGATCAAATGGAATATGCAAACAAACGATAAGCTGATTTCTCTGGAAGAGGCGGCCTCATGGGTCCCTTCTGGTTGCACGCTTGCGCTGGGTGGAATGACTCTTTACCGGCGCCCCATCGCCTTTGTGCGCGCCCTGCTGCGCCGGTTTCGCGCCACCGGAGAGCCAAAAAACCTGACCTTGCTGTGTTTCACGGCAGGCCTGGAGAGCGACCTCTTGGTTGGGGCCGGAATGGTCTCTCGCTTGCGCTCGTGCTACTTCGGCCTGGAGATCTTTGGCCTGGCGCCTATGTTTACATATTATGCCAATCGCGGCGAAGTTGAAATTTTAGAAGAGACAGAAGCCAGCCTGGCCTTTGGATTGCGCGCTCGGGCCGCTGGAGTTGGATTCATGCCGGGGCGTGGCTGGTTGGGTACTGACTTGCCTGCATTACGACCGGATGTGCGCACGATCATTGATCCCTATAGCGGCGAGGAACTGATCGCCTTTCCGGCTATCCACCCGGATGTTGCTGTGATCCACGCCCTGCGATCGGATGCAGATGGCAACGCCCAGATCGGCGATAACAAAGGCGTTGACGAGGAGCTGGTGTTGACCGCTGATCGAGTCATCTTAACCACTGAAGCAATCGTCCCTGAACTGACCAGGGCAGATTTGGTTGGACCCCTGGTGCATGGCGTGGCGTTGGCTTCGGGCGGCGCTCAACCGACTTCCTGTCACCCACTCTACCCCCTGGATGGCGAGGACTTGATGGCTTACACGGAGCAGGTGAGCGGTCCGGACTCGTTTGAGGCTTTCCTAGCCACCTGGTTGAAGTGATCTTGGGAGATTGATTGGGATTGGATTAGGATGAAAAAGCAAATCCTGTTAGACGCCGATCCCGGCATCGATGACACATTGGCTATTCTTCTTGCCCTTGCCTCGCCGGAGCTTGACTTGAAGGGGATCAGCGTGGTCTGCGGCAACTGCACCGTTGATCAGGGTGTAACCAACGCCCTGGGCCTGTTGGAAATGCTGAGAAATCCCCTGCCGGTTGCGCGTGGCGCAGCGAGGCCTCTGATTCAACCCCTGCTGACCGCTCCTGAAACACATGGTGGAACAGGCATTGGGTATGCCCGGTTACCTTCTCCTTCACGGTTGCCGGTTGCACAGCACGCTGCAGCATTCATCATAGAGAAAGTGCTATCTGCGCCTGGGCAGATTTCCCTGGTTTGCATTGGGCCGCTGACAAACCTGGCGCTGGCGCTCCGCCTGGAGCCATCCATTGTTGATCTTATCCCGGAGGTGATTGTCATGGGTGGCGCTATCCGTCATCCTGGAAACACCACACCCCAGGCAGAATTCAACACCTTTTGCGACCCACATGCGGCTCACATGGTGTTCCATTCGGGTCTGCCGTTGACCCTTGTCCCCCTGGATGTGACCTATCAGGTTGTGCTGACGAAGGAAGATGTTGACCGATTATTAAAAATCCCGTCACCGGTCTCTCGCTTAATTGCAGACGCCACCCAATTTTACATGGAATTTCACGATGAATACCAGCAGATCACGGGCTGTGTGATCAATGACCCGCTGGCTCTGGCTTTAACCTTTGCACCCAATCTGGTTGATCTTCAACCCTTGTATGTTGATGTAGACATCTCTGGCGGAGTTTCGATGGGGAGCACCTTTGCCGATTTTTATCACTTTACGAATAAGGAATCGAACATGCAAGTCGCTCTAGGTGTTCGCCCAGGCGAGTTCATTGAGCTTTTCCTTCAAAGGATGGAGAACCTGTGCCGGGCCTATCCGGCGGGAGGGGAGGCGCACATCGCTTGATTGTGTTCTGATCTGTGCCCTAATTGCTAAATCCGCTTAAATAAGATCTTGAGAGGAGAATATAACCATGAGGCTCACGGCATCGATCAAAAAAGACTTTAACACAATGACGTTGGTGTTGATCCCGGTTGCGATTGCGATCAATATTGTGATTGGTCAAATTGTTGTGGTGCTCAAATTACCTGTCTACCTGGACTCGATTGGCACTGTGCTGGTAGCGGCAATCTGCGGCCCCTGGGCTGGCGCTTTGACCGGCACCTTATCCAATATTATCTGGGGTTTGATTATTGACCCCAATGCGTTCCCCTGGTTCCCAGTTGCCCTGTTTATTGGCTTTGTGGCTGGCTGGTGCGCCATTCTTGGCCTGTTCAAAAGCTGGTGGAGGGTAATCATCACTGGCTTCCTGGTCGCTATCACTGCCGCCATTGTCTCCACGCCGATTGCCGTATACCTTTACGGGGGAATCACTGCCAGTGGATCGTCCTTTATTACGGCTTTCCTGCTTCAGACAGGTCGCGACCTCGTCTCGGCTGTGTTGAGCACGAACTTTATTGTTGAGCCGCTGGATAAAATTGCCACCTGCCTGCTGGCATTTGCCATCATTGAAGGCCTGTCGCCTCGCTATCTGGCGCGCTTTCCACGGGCAGAAAATGTCAAGCTTGAGAAGGGTGAACGCAGCACTCAGATCATTGCTGTGATCATCGTGATCATTGTGCTGATTCTTTTATGGGTGCTCTTTTTGTCCAGGCTGTTGACCAATTCTGGATAGCAAAAACGGGGCGAGTGGTGAAAGCCACTTGCCCCGTTGATGATCCAACCAGACCGCCTGGTCGCTTGTTCTGACAGGCGAATCATGCTGAGGTTAAGATGCACGAACGTCTATCGTTTTATCTCCAAAGAGACAGCCCGCTTCACCGGCTCAATCCACTGACAAAGCTGGTTTTGGCGATCACATTGATCATCCTATCGTTTAGCCTGCCGTTCATTTTGCTTCCCAGTATGATTTATCTGTTTGTGCTGGTCCCCTTGAGTTATTGGGGTAAGGTTGGGAAGGAATTTGTTACGATCTCCATTCGCCTTCTTTTACCGTTGTTTGGATTTTTGTTCGTAATGCAAAGTCTGTTCTATCCGGGCGGCGAGACGGTGCTGTTTAGTTTTGGCATTTTTTCGGTAAAGCTGGAGGGAGTCATTTTTGCATTTCAGACAGCCACCCGCATCCTGGTCATGGTATCTTCATTCTTGCTCTTACTTCTGAGCACACATCCCAGCACATTGATGAACGACCTGGCGCGCCGCGGTGTGCCGCCTGCGCTTAGTTATATCATTACCGCCACGTTGCAAATCATTCCGGTGATGAGGGCGAAAGCCAACACCATTCTCGATGCGCAGCGCTCCCGCGGCCTGGATACGCACGGAAACATTATTAAGCGCACCAAATCATTGCTGCCGTTGGTTGGGCCGCTCGTTTTTGGCTCTTTGGTGGATGTGGAAGAGCGAGCGATTGCCATTGAAGCGCGCGGTTTCAATTTGCCGGGCCGCAAAACCAGCCTGATTGAGATCCAGGACAGCCCAGCACAAGCTCGCCTCCGCTGGTTATTACTGGTGGTGATGTTGCTGGCGATAGGAGGCCGTTTTTGGCTATCATAAAAATTCACGATCTGACCTATACTTACCCGCTCTCTGAAAAACCTGCTCTACACAACATTGCGCTGGAAATAGAAGAAGGTCAGTTTCTGGCCGTTATTGGGCCAAACGAGGCAGGTAAATCGACGCTTTGCTACACCCTTGCCGGCTTTATCCCGCATTTTTTCAAAGGCAAGCTTGAAGGCCAGGTTCAGATTGGAGAAATCGACACTCACCATGCCCATCTGAACGATTTTGTTCAGAAAGTGGGCCTGGTTTTTCAAAATCCATTCACTCAGATTTCAGGCTCCAAGTTCACCGTTTACGAAGAAATTGCTTTTGGCCTGGAAAACCGGGGGGTCTCTCGCGACGAAATCCGGGAGAGAGTGGATCAGATTATGACGATAACCGGTCTGCAAGATTTGGGCGATCGGTCCCCATTTGCGCTCTCTGGCGGCCAGCAGCAAAGGGTGGCCCTGGCCTCGATCCTGGTGTTAGAGCCATCCATCTTGGTGTTAGATGAGCCCACCTCCCAACTGGATCCAATTGGGGCGCGTGAAGTTTTCCAGGTGATCAAAGATATGAGCCGCCGGGGGATGACAATCGTGATGACAGAGCACAAAATGGAGTGGGTGGCAGAATTTGCTGATCTCATCCTGGCGCTATCTGATGGGGAAATCCTTCAGATTGGTTCGCCCCAGGATGTGTTGACCTCGCCTGAGTTACCCAAGCACAACATTGGAATTTCACGCTACACTGCTGCCGCTCGCAAGGCTGGTGAAGAGCATCTTTGGCCCGCTGGACGCCGTTTGCCGATCAGGCTGGATGAAGCCATCGAAGGCTTCCAAGAGATTCTGTCATGAAGATTGAGATTGAAGACCTGGTTTTTAGTTATCCCGGTGGGGTAGAAGCGCTTTCTGGTGTGTCCCTGGTGATAGAGCCGGGTGAGCTGGTGGCGGTTGTTGGTCAGAATGGAGCAGGCAAAACCACGCTGGTGCGGCATCTGAATAGTTTGCTGCAACCCGCGCGTGGGGTGGTGCGTGTAGGCGGCTGGGATACTCGCCAGTACACCGTGAACCAGATGGCGGCCCGGGTAGGCTATGTTTTCCAAAACCCCGATGAACAGTTGTTTTGTCGCTCAGTACGAGATGAGGTCCGTTTTGGCCCCTTGAACTTGAAATATCCTCCTGATAAAATCCAAGAGCTTGTCGAGCATGCCCTGAGTCTGACTGGACTTAGTGGCAAGGAGGAGACCAACCCCTATGACCTTTCGGCTACCTGGCGGAAGATGGTCGCGTTGGCATCGATCCTGGCAATGGACACCCCGATTGTGATCCTGGATGAACCAACCACCGGACAGGATGCCGCGAGCGTCGCCAGGATTGCCCATATTGTTGCCGAACTTCACCGGGCGGGAAAAACAGTCGTGACCATCACCCATGACATCGACTTCTGTGCGGAAAATTTTGACCGCATGATTGCGATGGGCAGGGGAAAAATCTTGCTTGATGGACCAACCCACCAGGTCCTGGAGCATGACGAGATACTGCGAACAACGTATGTGGATCTCCCGCAACTTACTCGATTGGGGCGTGGGCTGGGCTTGCCTGGAGTTGTCCGCAACCAGGCTGAGCTGTTGGATCTGCTACGGCGCCAAGTCATTCCCTGATGTTTATCTATTTCTAACCAAAATGTGATAATCTTAATGATTGTGCTAAGTGGATCAGTCGCAGAGCAGGCCTTCTCTCAGCGGGCGTCGATAAAATAATCCCTCCCTGAGGGAGGATCTGATCTCAAGGAGTTAATGGGTATGCAAAAAAAATCAGTTTGGGTGATTATCGGGGTTGTATTTGCCCTGATATTTTTGGTTGGCGCTTGCTCCGCAGGATTTGTAGCCGGCCGAACTTTGACTGGAGTGGGCGCGACCTCGGTGGTGGAGCTGCCTTTCCTCTCCTCCGAAAAAGAGCTTACCCCGTCGTCTACAGAAAGTGGGGAGCAACCGGCTTCTGAAACCCCAACGGACAGGGAAGAATTGTTCCAGCCTTTCTGGCAGGCCTGGGACCTGGTCAATGAGTTGTATGTGGATCAGCCGGTGGATCAGGTTGCCTTGATGCGCGGCGCAATCAATGGCATGATGGAAGCCCTGGGTGACCAGCATACCTCCTATCTGGACCCGGAGATGCTCAAGCGTTTCAATGACGCTCTGCAAGGGACAGAATATGAAGGCATCGGCGCCTGGGTCGACCCAACCCAAGATTACCTTACAGTAATCAGTCCCATGCCTGGTTCTCCAGCGGAAAAAGCCGGGTTGCGGCCCGGAGATAAGGTAATCGCTATCGATGGAGAGGATATGACGGGTAAAGATGGCGAATACGCTCGCCAGCGGGTCTTGGGCCCGAAAGGCACCGTTGTCCGCCTGACAATTTTGCGCAAAGGCGTGGCTGAGCCTTTTGATGTCGATGTGCAGCGCGCAGCAATTGTGACCCCTTCGGTTGCTGGCCGTATGTTGGATAACAATATCGGCTACATCCAGCTATTCACCTTCGGCGATTCGACCTATGAGGAAACACAGAAAGTACTCAAAGATTTGATGGCTCAGAATCCTGATGGCTTAATTCTTGATCTGCGCAATAACGGCGGAGGGTATCGGGATACGGCAATACAGGTTGCTTCCCAATTTATTGGCGATGGAACGATCATGATTGAAGAGTTTGGCGATGGACGCAAGGAGCACTTCAAAGCCTTGCGAGGCGGGTTAGCGACTGAAATTCCCATGGTGGTGCTGATCAATGAAGGCAGCGCTTCGGCTTCTGAGATTGTGGCAGGCGCAATCCAGGATTACAAGCGCGGCTATTTGGTGGGAAAGCAATCTTACGGCAAAGGCTCCGTCCAGAATTACATTAACCTGGACGATGATCAGGGCGCCGTTCGGATTACTGTGGCTCGCTGGCTGACGCCGCTGGGACGCCAGATCCACGGTGTTGGCTTGCAGCCGGAGTTTCCTGTTGAAATCACCGAGGAAGATCTGGCGGCTGGGCTCGATCCTCAGCTTGATCAAGCGATCGCGGTATTGGTCCAAAAACTGCTTCCGCCGCCGACGCCGATCCCCTCGCCCACACCCACGCTGACCCCGCATCCGTAAGGTCCCGGCTGATTGAGGCTGAATTTCTGAACCGACACGATTTTAGATTTGGGTAGATTACGATGTTCTTCAATACGACTTATTTGATCTTCATGCTGCCGGCCATTCTCTTGATGACGCTGGTGCAAATGTACGTGCGCTCGGCCTATTCCAAATGGAGTCGCGTGCCGGCCCGCAGCCGTTTGACTGGCGCACAGGCCGCCCAACGCCTGATCCAGTCTGCTGGCCTTTATGGTGTGCGCATCGAAGGCGTGCAAGGGCAACTGACCGACCACTATGACCCCCGCTCAAAGGTGCTTCGCCTCTCCAGCGGCGTTTACAATGAAAGCTCGGTGGCTGCCCTGGCAATTGCGGCCCATGAGCTGGGTCATGCCATGCAAGATAAAGACGAGTACTTCCCTCTGCGCCTGCGCGCTGCGTTGGTGCCGGCAGTCAACATTGGATCTTACCTGGGCTGGATTTTGCTCATGATTGGTGTTTTTCTGCAACTGACCGGTGTGGCCTGGTTGGGTGTGATTGTGTTTTCGGTTGGCGCTCTGTTTGCCCTGGCCACTCTTCCAGTGGAACTCAATGCGTCTGCACGCGCCCGGCGTCTGCTTACCGAGTCGGGTTTGATCCAGACTGAAGAAGAAATGAAGGGTGTGAGCAATGTGCTCAACGCTGCCGCCCTGACGTATGTAGCTGCCCTGATCACTGCGATCCTGCAGATGTTCTACTGGATTAGCATTGTTCTTGGCATGGGTGGGCGCAGGCGCAGTTAATCTGCTTTGACTTGCCTGCATTTGAGCAGCCATTATCTCTGGAGCGATTGCCATGAATTTGATCGTTGTTGGATGTGGAAGAGTGGGAGCCGAGCTGGCTGAGCGTCTCAGCCAACGCGGCAATCAGGTTGTGGTCATCGACCAATCGGAGGAATCCTTTCACAACCTGCCGCCGGATTTCAAAGGCCGCGTGGTGGAAGGTCAGGCTTTAAGCAAAGATGTTTTGCGCCGGGCTGGTATCAGCCATGCAGACGGCCTGGCCGCGGTGACCAGCTCAGACACGATTAACGCTGTGGTTGCTCATATCGCCCGGGAGGAATTTAATGTTCCCAGCGTGGTTGTACGCAACTTTAACTCTCGCTGGCGGTCGATGCACGAGGCTTTTGGTTTGCAGGTGGTCAGTTCTTCCAGTTGGGGTGCTCAGCGCATTGAAGAATTACTCTACCAACAGGAGACTCACACAGTTTTCTCGGCCGGTAACGGTGAAGTGGAGCTTTATGAGTTCCTTGCGCCTCCGGAGTTGGAAGGGCGACCATTGAGCAGCCTGATTCCAGAAAGCGGTTGTGTGGTGGCTGCTTTGAGTCGCGCTGGTCGAGCAATCATCCCGGAGCCTGATTTTCTGCTCAAAGAAGGTGATGCAATCGTGGTCAGCGCCACGCTGGATGGAAGCGAAGACTTGCGCCGGCGTCTGCGGGCATTCCACCAGGGTAGGGCGTAAAAAAAGAGAGGCGCTATGAATGTCATGATTGTGGGTGGAGGCCGAACTGGCACGCAACTGGCCTACTTGTTGCTGGAGCAAAAACATCAGGTCCGTGTGATGGATCATCGCAAAGACGTGCTGGCGCGTTTACACCGAGAGCTCCCCACTGAAGTTATTTATGAAGGCAACCCAACTGAAGTGGAGGTGCTCGAGCGGGCTGGAATTCGCGAAGTAGATGTTCTGGCAGCTTGCACAACTTCAGATGAAGACAATTTGGTGATCTGTTATCTGGCGCGCAAGCATTTTGGCGTTCTGCGCACCATTGCACGGATCAATGATCCCCGGAATGCCTGGCTTTTTGACCAAAAATTTTGTGTGGATGTGTCGTTGAACAATGCTGCCGTGATGGCAGGCCTGATTGAAGAAGAGATGTCGTTGGGGGATATGATGACCCTGCTTAAGCTGCGCCGGGGCAATTACTCCTTGGTGGAGGAAAAGATCCCGGCTGGTGCTCCGGGTGTAGGCGTTCCTTTGAAGGACCTGGGGCTGAATGATGAGTGTGTGATTGCCGCCATCATCCGCCAGGGCAAGGTGATCGTGCCCCGTGGTTTGAGCACGATCGAAGTGGGCGATGAAGTTTTGGCAATCACCAACCGCCAGGGTGTGGAGCAGCTTAAGGAGTTGTTTTCGGTTGCTGAGCCGGCTGCCTAATCAACACACAGCTTGTCTTCGGCAGGGTCTTCGTAAATTTTTTCTCGGCTCAGCTCTTGCACCTGCCCATCTTTGGTGACCAGTAGGTTTACAGCGTAGGTCGGATGGGGTCCGCAGCCGCAGAGCTGATAGTCGAACAGGTGAACCTGGAACCCCTGGGGGCTCTCTTCAACGTGAGAGTCCTCGATCTGGTCGACAAAATACCGCAAATCAGGCTGAGCGGTGATTCCGTAGCGCACACCCAGGCCGCTTGCTGCCAGGGCAAAACTGAGCGCTTCGCTCTCTGTTTCGATGGGCGCGTAGGTCTGCTGCAGATCGGCCAGGGATTTTAGCAATCTCAATTCCCCATCTTCCAGGATTGCATAACGTACATATTCGACCATCAGGCAGCCTTCGCGGTAAATATATTCATCCTCAGCCAGCGGTTTTCCGGCTTCTCCTTGAACCAGGCAGACATAGAGTGGGTAACCGGGTTGCAGGCCGCTCATAACATCCCCAACTGGGCGGATTTGCTCACAGCCTAACCGCCCCAACGCGCTCTCTGGGGGGCAAATCCAGCGGCCATATTGCTCGCGGCAGCCTGTCTCGCCAAAAGCCGTTGAACTGGCGCTAAACTCGGGTTGGGGATAATTGATGACCTCTGGCAATTCTGGTTGGAACAGCCTGCAGGCTGGCGCCAACAGGGCCGCGAGAATCGCCAATCCCAGGATCAGCCTTCGCTGTCCCCGTCCAGGCACTTGGAGCATCTTTAACCTCCTGGTCAGTTCTGAGCGCACGCATTAATCCTGATCTTTCCCAAAGTTGGAGGGTATAATCAGGTAAGCATGTTTGATAAAATTGTTTCATGATAATTCTACCAGCCCAACTGTAATTACATGGAGTTTTTTATGTCTGCTATTGGCCAATCTCTGCCGCGTGTGGATGCTCATGCAAAGGTGACCGGCGAAGCCCTGTATCCGGGCGATATTAACCTGCCCAACCAGGCCTGGATGAAAATCTTGTTTGCGAATCGGCCTCATGCCCGTATCCGCAGCATTGACACCTCCCGGGCTGAAGCGCTGCCCGGGGTGCTCGCCGTGTTTACCGCCAAGGATGTGCCTGTAAACGAGTATGGCTTGATCATGCCAGACCAGCCGGTTCTGTGCGGCCCCGGCTCGTCAAAGCCTTATGCCGATCATGTGCGCTGGATCGGTGACCAGGTGGCGCTCGTGATTGCTGATACTGAAGCCATTGCTGCACAGGGGCGTGATTTGATTGTTGTGGATTACGAGGACCTGCCAGTCATCACCGATCCATTGGAAGCGATGAAGGAAGGCGCTGTCACTATCCACCCCGAGAGAGATTCCAATATCTTCTGTCATTACCGTATCCGCAAGGGGGATGTGGAGGCGGCCTTTGCTCAGGCCGATGTGATCATTGAAGGCGAGTACCGAACGCCGGCCCAGGAACATGCCTACCTTCAGCCAGAAGCGGGCGTCAGTTACATTGATGAAGAAGGCCGGGTCACTGTTGTTGTTGGCGGGCAATGGGCGCATGAAGACCAGGAGCAGGTTGCTCATGCCCTGGGTCTGCCCCTGGAACAGGTGCGGATTATCTACCCGCCGATTGGTGGTGCGTTTGGCGGGCGTGAAGATATGTCGGTGCAAATTGTCCTGGCTTTAGCGGTCTGGCGTCTGCAGCAGCGCGGCATCCACCGGCCAGTGAAGATCATCTGGAGCCGCGAAGAATCAATCATTGGCCATCACAAACGCCACCCTTACCTGATCCGCACCCGCTGGGGTGCAACCCGACAGGGCAAAGTGACAGCTGCCGAGGTTGAGGTGATTGCCGATGGCGGCGGCTATGCCTACACATCTACCAAGGTGCTTGGCAACGCCACTTTAATGTGCACCGGTCCTTACGAAATCCCCAATGTCAAAGTTGATTCGTATGCCGTATACACGAACAATATGGTCACCGGAGCATTCCGCGGCTTTGGTGGGCCACAGGGCGCGTTTGCCGCTGAAATGCAGATGAACCGTCTTGCGGAAGCCCTGGGAATGGACCCGGTGGAGCTGCGCCTGCGCAACATCCTGCGGGAAGGCTCCTTGCTCTCGGTCGGCACGCCGCTTCCCAAGGGAGTCAGCCTGCCCCAGGTGGTTGAGACCTGCGCCAGGGAGGCCGGCTGGCAGGTTGAGCAGGACGAAGACGGCTGGGTGAAGGCAGAGCGCGTGGCAGGATTACCTTCTTTAAAAGAAAGTCCCAGCCCCCATTTGAAGCGCGGGATAGGATTCGCGGCTGCTTTTAAGAATGTGGGTTTCTCCTTTGGTGCTCCTGAGCAGTGTATGGCCACCGTCGAGCTTCACGGCGGGGCTGAGATTGAACGAGTTGTTGTGCACCATGCTGCCTCTGAAGTTGGCCAGGGTGTCCACACGGTGATCACCCAGGCGGCAGCCGAAGCCGCCGGCGTCCCTGTTGACCGGGTCGAGTTAATAGTTTCGGACACGGCAACAACGGGTAACTCGGGCAGCGTATCTGCCTCCCGGATGACCTTTATGGCGGGCAACTCAGTCAAGGGCGCGGTGGAAGCCGCCCTTGAAAGGTGGCATGCCGAAGACCGCCCGGCAATTGCCACCTACCAGTATCGCCCGCCCCGCACCACGCCGCTTGACCCACAGACCGGTAAATCCGAGCCAAACTTTTCCTATGGGTATGTTGCGCAGGCCGTGGTTGTCGAAGTGGATGTGGAGACCGGCCATGTGCATATCCTGGATGTGATTTCCGCCGATGATGTGGGCCGGGCGATTAACCCCCAGCAGGTGCAAGGACAGATTGAGGGCGCGGTGGTGCAGGCAGCGGGCTACACCATTTTGGAGAACTTTGTCCAAAAAAGCGGTTATGTGCAGACGCAGCATCTTTCGACTTACCTCATCCCCACTATTCTGGATGTGCCTGACCGGGTTCACGCGATGATCCTGGAATATCCCGACCCCATTGGCCCATGGGGGGCGCGTGGAATGGGCGAAATGCCGTTCCTTCCCATGGCGCCCGCGATCATTGACGCCGTGCACGACGCCACCGGTGTCTGGTTTTACGAGTTTCCCCTGACGCCGGAGCGTGTACTGCGCGGCCTGGGAAAATTAACTGCGTGATGTCTTGGTTGAAGCAAATTCTTGTGCTGACTGCGGATGCAGGCTTTGGACATCGCGCCGCGGCGAATGCCATTTCGGCTGCGCTGGAAGATGCCTACGCGGACCGCTGCTCCGTTGAAGTTGTCAACCCCCTGGATGACAGGCGCACGCCCTCGTTCCTGCGCAATTCGCAGACCGAGTACGATAAGTTTGTGCGTCAGATGCCCAATTTTTATAAGCTGAATTACCAAATCAGCACATCAACGGTGCCCGCCGCGGTGTTGGAGCAAGCCCTGACCGTTCTGCTGATCAATGTGATCCGCTCGATCTTCAAGAGCTACAGCCCGGATGCTGTCGTCAGCACCCACCCCTTCTACATGGCGCCAATGAATGCGTACATCACCCTGCGCAATCTCAATATCCCTTACCTGACGGTGATCACAGACCTGACCCATGTCCACCGCTTGTGGTTCAATCGTGGGGCAGATTATCTGCTTGTCCCAACTCAGGAAGCTTATGAGCAAGGCCTCAACCGGGGCTTCCCGACCAACAGGCTGCAAGTCACTGGGGTGCCGGTAAACCCGGCTTTTGTCAAGGAGACGCGCCCGGCCGATGAGATTCGCGCCCAGTTTGGTTGGACGCCGGGCATCACCACCGTTCTGGTGGTCGGTAGCAAGCGAGTGAAAAACTTGATGGGCGTGCTGAATATCCTGAACCACTCCGGTTTGCCATTGCAACTGGTCATTGTGGCTGGTGGAGATGATGATCTGTACGCCCAGTTGCAGGCCACCGAATGGCATCTGCCGGCCCATCTCTACAACTATGTCACCACGCTGCCGCAATTTATGAAAGCCAGTGAGCTTGTTATTAGCAAAGCCGGTGGCCTGATTGTGACCGAAGCGCTGGCTTGTGGTAAGCCGCTTTTGCTGGTGGATGTGACACCAGGTCAGGAGATGGGCAATGCTTCTTACGTGGTGGATAATGGCGCAGGCGAGCTGGCCCCGAATCCGGTTAAAGCCCTGGAGATCTTGAGCCATTGGCTGCATGACGATGCGCTACTCTTGCGCCAGCGTGCTGCCGTTGCCTCGTCTTTGGGCCGTCCCAATTCTGCCTATGCCATTGCAGATTATGCCTGGCTTGCTGCCGAGCAAGGCCGCATTGTCCCAGAGTCGCGCCTGCGCGCCTGGGCGCCCCGCTTCAAGGAGCTCCTGCGGACCTTTGATATTTCAGTCTCTGATGATAATTGAGCGTTATTGATGTGCGCCTGGTAGATGCGTTTCGGTTGGATGGCTCTGCTCGCCTGGCGCTGGTTGGCGCCGGGGGAAAGTCTGCTGCCCTTTTCAGGTTAGGGCGTGAGCTATTGCAGCCTGCTCCCAGGCGAGACTCGTCTGGGAGTCCTTTGATAAGTCCCTATAGAACGGCCTCGCCTGCTTTGGAAAGGGTGGCGCCTGACCGGACTGTTCTATTGACGGCATCCACCCATCTGGCAAAGTCACAGCTTGCGCTGGCCGATCACCACTTTGGCCTGATTCGGGAAGCGGATCTGGATCCTATCCTGGTAAATCTGCCGGAAGGTGTTTTGTTATTTACCGGCCCTTTGGGAGACGATGAGCGCACCGCCGGCCTGCCTGGACCAATTCTGGAGCGACTGCGCCGTTATGCTGACCTGCATGGATTGCCCCTGCTCATCGAAGCAGATGGCTCTCGCCGTCGCCCGCTCAAAGCGCCTGCCGATCATGAGCCGGTCATCCCAGACTGGGTGAGCACGGTGGGGGTGGTGGCTGGTCTTTCTGGCATGGGTCAACCTTTGAATGCTGAATGGGTGCATCGCCCAGAGCAGTTTGCCCGGCTTTCAGGGCTGGATCTGGACGCCCCGATTACCCCAGATGGGTTGGCGCGCATGTTGATTCATCCACAAGGTGGCCTGAAAGGTGTACCCCAGGGGGCGCGCCGCGTGGTGCTGCTTAATCAGGCGGAAACCGCTGAGCTTCAGGCGATTGCCCGTCGCCTTGCCCGGATTTTGCTGCAAGATTTTGCCGGGGTGATTGTAGCTTCGATAAAATTGCCCATCTCGCCGGACACGGCCATGATTGATGACGGCGTGATGGCTGTGCATGAGCAGATTGCGGGCGTGATCCTGGCTGCCGGCGGCGCCCAACGGATGGGTCAGCTCAAGCAGACCTTGGTCTGGCGGGGCGAGCCGCTTGTTCGGCATGTAGCCAGAGCTGCGCTGGGCGCTGGTCTAAAACCCGTGGTTGTCGTCACAGGCTGCGATGCCCCAAGCGTTGAAGCGGCGCTGGAAAGCCTGTCAGTTCAGATGGTCCACAATGCTGCATGGCAAGAGGGGCAAAGCACCTCCGTGAAAGCCGGGGTGCAGGTTTTGCCTCCGGGTACTGGAGGAGCAGTCTTCTTGCTTGCCGATCAGCCCCACATACCCGTGCCGCTGATTGCCAGTCTGGTGGAAGCCCACGCGGGGACATTAAGCCCATTGGTTGCGCCGCTGGTCCAGGGGCAGCGCGCCAACCCGGTCTTGTTTGATCGTGCCACCTTTCCGGAGCTGCTTTCTATAAGGGGTGATCAGGGTGGTCGAGCGCTGTTCTCGCGCTTCCCTGTTCAATGGGTTCCCTGGCATGACCCGGTGATCTTGCAGGATATCGACACTCCCAACGATTATCAACGCTTGCTCGAAACATGACTCCACCTCCTGATGCTCGAATTGCTGCTGTTGTATTGGCAGCAGGCCGCTCGCAGCGCATGGGCCAGCCGAAAATGCTCCTCCCTTGGGGGGGCACTACGGTGATCGGCCAGGTGGTGCTGACCCTGATTCAGGCCGGCCTAGACGAGATTGTGGTCGTGACCGGCGGGGCGCGCCATGGAGTTGAAGCCGCCTTGCAAGGCCAACCCGTTCGCCTGGTCTACAACTCCCGTTATGAAGAAGACCAGATGGCTTGCTCTTTGAAGGCGGGATTGGTCAGCCTACCCCCTGAGACAGATGCTGCAATCGTCGCCCTCGGTGATCAGCCGCAGATCCAGCCAGGAATTGTCAGGCAGGTGTTACAGGCTTATCATGAGAGCCGGTCGTCTCTGGTCTTTCCAAGTTATCGCATGCAGCGCGGCCATCCCTGGGTTGTTGCTCGCTCGCTTTGGGGCGAACTGGTTGATATAGAGCCGCCTAAAAACCTGCGCAACTTCGTGCAACAAAATACAGACCAGATCCAATATGTTATTGTTCAAAATGACTCGATCTTGCGCGATCTGGATACGCCCGCCGACTATCAAAGGGAACGGCCTGTGGATCCCAACTGCGGAGAAGATGTAAACTTTGCGAATTTTTCTGGTATGATCGATAGTTAAGCCAGGAGCATAGTGGTGAATTTACTTTCAAAAACAGTCATCATTGTAGAGGATGAGCCTGACACAGCCGAGATGTTTGCCGAGATGGTCCGCCTGATTGGGCTTCAGGTGATTAAGTCCCATGGCGGTGTGCGGGCGATTGATCTGATCGCTGAGAAAAAGCCTTCTGCGGTCTTGTTGGATATTATGATGCCAGATGTTTCGGGACTTGAAGTGCTGCGTTATATCCATCGCGATCCCCGCCTCTCCCATATCCCGGTGATTATTGTATCGGCCAAAGGCTTGCCGTCGGATATTAAAACTGGCCTGGACGCTGGGGCGTCCTTCTACCTGACCAAGCCGGTATCCTTTGCAGATCTTAAGCGCGCTCTTGAGGAAGCAGTGCAAATCTCCGTTGAGTGACCGCTCTGGTATGAATGTGATCCGCGCCTTTATCGCCATCAGCCTGTCAAAAGAAGTCCATCAAGGCCTGGAGCAGGTGCTGCAAGAAATGAAAAGCCGCCTACCGGGCAGCGCTGTGCGATGGGTTCCTGCCGAGAACATCCACCTGACGATCAAATTCCTGGGGGAAGTCTCAACGGCCAGCCTGAAAATGCTTACAACCATGATGCAGACAGAAGCGGCCCGCCATCCGCAGTTCGAATTCAGTGTTGGGGGGTTAGGTGCCTTCCCTTCGCCGCGCCGCCCACGGGTTATCTGGATAGGCATCGAAGCGCCTGCAGAGCTGGCCAGCTTGCAGCGAGGTGTTGAGACCGAGATGGCTCGCCTGGGCTACGCCCCTGAAGACCGTCCTTTCTCGCCCCACTTAACCCTGGGAAGGGTGACGCGCAACGCCAACCCGGATGAGCTGCACCAACTGAGCAATGTGTTGGAAACCTACAAAGTGGGTTTTCTGGGCGTGACCCGTGTCCAGGCAATCCATCTTTTCCGCAGTGATTTGCAACCTAGCGGCGCAATCTACACCCGTCTGCACTCCGCTCCGCTCTCACCAGTTGGTTCATAATGTGAGTTAAAATAGGTTCATTAGAAACCCTCTATTTATATGACCCCAATGAGCAGCTATGTGAGGTGAAATCTGGATACATTGGAACTGGCGCGAACCATCGCAAATCTGTTAGAAGATAAAAAGGGAGAAGACATTCTCTTGCTAGACATCCATGAGCTGGCTGACTTTGCAGAATATTTTGTCATCTGTACTGGCACCAGCGATCGCATGTTGGGGGCCCTGGCAGATGAAGTGCTTGAACGCGTCCGCAACCGCCACGGATTAAAAGGCCGTCTGGAAGGCCAGCCCCAGGATGGCTGGCTCCTGGTCGATTATGTGGATGTTGTCGTGCACCTGTTTTCTCCTGACCGGCGGGATTATTACCGTCTGGAAGAACTATGGGGGAAAGGCAAAGTCTTGCTGCGTTTGCAATGAATGGCCGATCGATTGCCAAGCCTGAAAGTTCATAGCCTTCAGTTGGGTCTGGGGTGCGCCTACCTGCTGGAATTCCCCCGTGGGATGATCCTGGTTGATTGCGGCTCTCCAGGACAGGAGCAGCGGGTGATGAAGCTCTTGAAAAAACTTGGGCGCTCTGATCTGCGCATGATTTGCATCACCCACGCTCATCTAGACCATTATGGCAGCGCAGCAGCGCTTCGCCGCCTCACTGGCGCGCTGGTTGCCATCCATCGCGCCGACGCTGGGGCCATGGCCCGAGCGCAAACCAACATTGGCTGGGCGCGCAGTTACGGTCAGGTAATTCGGTGGATCCTTCCATTGGCTGAGCTGGCCTTGCGCCCGGAACCCGTAGAAGCGGATTTGTTGCTTGATGACGGTGAAGACCTGGGGGTGGCTGACCTGAAAGCCCGGGTCGTTCACACCCCTGGCCATACTCCTGGCTCGATTTGCCTGTGGGTGGAGGACGGCCTGGCTTTTGTTGGAGATTTGATCTTAACGCGTGGTTCACCGCACGTCCAACAGCTTTATGCCCAGGATTGGTCCCAGATTCCATCCAGCCTGGCGCGCCTGCAGGCCCTACATCCTGAGTGGGTTTATCCCGGTCATGGTCGCGCTCCCTTGCAAGGGGGTGAGCTGCAAAAGCTGCAACTTCACAATTCGCCTGCAAGGTGAAAATCTATGGATCGCTGACCCATCGGTTTTGCCTTGAATAAATTGGTTAAGTTAATCCATGGAGGACAGGATGACGCAGATTGCCTTTCAGGATTATTATCCCGATCAGCTCAGCTATTGTTACGGCTGTGGGCGGCTGAACGAGCAGGGACTGCAAATCAAGAGCTACTGGGACGGCAATGAGACGGTCTGCATATTCCAGCCGCGCCCTTACCATATTGCAGTTCCTGGTTATGTCTATGGCGGGTTGATTGCATCATTGATCGATTGCCACGGTACGGGCACTGCTGCAGCTGCCGCCTATCGTGCTGAAGGTCGCACAATGGACAGCGAACCGCCGTTGCGTTTCCTGACCGCATCGTTGCATGTCGATTACCTGCGGCCAACGCCGCTGGGTGTGCCCTTAGAAGTTCGTGGCTGGGTTAAGGAGATCAAAGGGCGCAAAGTCGTTGTCTCGGAAACTCTTTCTGCCAATGGCGAGGTCACCGCTCGCGGGGAAGTGATTGCGGTTCAGGTGCCGCAGGAGCTCCTGGACCGGCTAAGCCCAGAAGCGCACTGAGCCGGCTTGAGGAGCACCTGCGCCCGGTTGCGCTTAGGGCATGATCTGGAAAATGTGAACAGCGCCCTTTTGTGGCTCTGATAGCGCTGCGCTTTCAACCTGTTGATGCCGCATCCCGTTTAGGGGACGTCGATGCTGCCAACTTTATCGCCGTTCACGATGACCGTGTATTGGCCGGTGGCGAGTCCCTCCAGCGGCACGTTGACATCATAGGGTGCCAGGACCTGAATGCAAATAGCGTTTGGATCCACGACGGAATAGACGCTCACCTGGATCTGCATCTGGTCATCGGGCGGAGCCACATCCACTCGCAATTGATGGCAGGGTGTGGGTAGGGAGCCTTGAATATTAAGCAAAAACTGGGGCGGGAAGCTCTCCATGACCAGGATGTCTGAAAATTTTACGAAGGCTTCGCCGCGTTGCAAGTTCTGGTCGGCGGTTTGCGGTTGCCAGGGCGCTGGGTAGGTTTCTTGGGGTCCAGGATAGGGCGGCGAGATGACCGCTTGATCAGCGGGTGGATAAGGCGCCACGGCCGGCGGATATGGGCCTGGTTCGCCTGGAACTGGATAAGGGGTGGCTGTGCTACCTGGTTTTGGCAGGATTGTGGGTTCAACTGGCGTTTCGGTTTTGATGGGTTGAGTGCTGCCAGCACAGGCGGCCAACATAGCTGCCAGCAGTATTACGATGGATAGCGCTTTAATTTTATCAGGCATGCCTACCTCCAGGGTGCCGCGTTTTCTTGATCACAGGACGTCAATACCTGCCATGAAGTTCCTTTTGCAGGAAAGACAGTTGACCTGTGAAATATTTGTTGCAGGTTTTGGGCCGGGTTAGCCTTTGACCACAGCAATTGGGCGTAGCCGGGCCACCTTGCTGGCTATCTCAGCGCCCGTCACCGTCTCTACAACCGCATCCACATCCTTGTAAGCCAGCGGCGCCTCCTCCGCCAACCCGGCCATCGATCCGGCGCGCACCCGAATGCCTCCAGCCTCCAGTTCTTGACGTAGCGTTTCGCCGCGCACTTGTTTCTTGGCTTTTTCTCGACTCATCACCCGTCCAGCGCCATGACATGTTGAGCCAAAGGTGAGCTCCATACTGGCTTGTGTGCCTACCAGCACCCAGGAGGCGGTGCCCATGCTGCCTGGCACCAGAACCGGCTGGCCGATCTCTAAATATTCTTCCGGCAAGCCGGGTGCTCCCGGCCCGAAGGCCCGCGTAGCTCCCTTGCGATGGACGCATACTTTGATCTTCTCGCCGTTGACTTCGTGGGTTTCCAACTTGCCCATGTTGTGGGCAATATCATACACCTGGTGCAGATGCCAGTTTTTTATCTTGCCTGCCAGCACCGATTCAAAAGCCTGGCGTGCATTGTGGGCCAGCACCTGGCGGTTGGCGAAGGCATAGTTGGCTGCACAGCGCATAGCGCCCAGGTAACTTTGACCTTCGGGCGAGTTGAGAGGCGCGCACACCAGCTCCCGGTCGGGCAGGTGAATGCCGTAGCGCTTCACCGCCCCTTGAAATTCCTGGACATAGTCGGTGCATATCTGATGTCCAAAGCCGCGTGAGCCGCAATGAATTTGCACCACAATGTAACCTTCCTGCAGCCCCATGACTTGCGCCGCCCGTGGGTCAAATATTTGATCCACCACATCAACCTCAATGAAATGATTGCCCGCGCCTAAGGTGCCCAGTTGAGGCCGGCCGCGTTCCTTGGCGCGCTTGCTGACCTTGCTTGGGTCAGCGCCTTCAAGCCGGCCGCTTTCTTCGGTGCGGCGGACATCTGCCTCGGTGGCAAAGCCTTGCTTCTTGGCCCAGTGTGAGCCTTCTCGGCAGACCGTCTCCAGCTCCTGTTCGCTCATCCGCAGGGTGCCTTTCTCCCCCACCCCGCTTGGACAGAAATGATCCAGGGCAGTTGCCAGGTCGCTGGTCAGGCTCTTCACTGCTTCAAACTCGATCTGAGATGCCAAAAGGCGCACCCCACAATTGATATCATAGCCAATTGCCCCCGGCGAGATCACGCCCTCCGGATAACGGGTGGCGGCCACGCCGCCGATGGGAAACCCGTACCCCTGGTGCATATCCGGCATCACCAGCACCCGGCCCACCAATCCGGGCAGCGTGGCAGCGTTGACCGCCTGCTCCAACGATTTGTCCTCCAGGACTTTTTCCAGCAAGCGCCGCGTGGCAAAGATCCGCACCGGCACGCGCATATCCTGGCGAAAGGATCGGGGGATCTCCCACTCGTACTCGTTGATCCGCTGTAAATCATGCAGTGAAATCATCGCTACCTCCTCCATCTTAGCAGAATATTCTTGCTACCCTGATCCAGGCAGCGGTCTTTCCCCCTCAGACGTCGAACACAATATTGGCTCTCAGCCTGCCCTCCGTCTGGCGCACCAGCAGGCCGTGGTAAGTAACTGCTTTGATTTCTTTGTCGAGCGATGCCACCGGCGCCCCGTGGAGCTCTGCCTGTAAACTGAGCCCATCCACTGTGATCCAATACTGGTCGAAGCCTATCCCCTCCAGCTCGAGATAATAGAGCAGTTCGGAGAGGAAGCTCACCAGCAGAGATTCTTTGTCGTTGGCCTGCAGGGAGAACCTTCGAGAAACACGCGGCTGAGGTTGCAAGCGCATCCCTGCCAGGGCGCACATCCCGCGCCCCGCCTGTTCTAAAAGGCCAGGCAAATCGGCCGCCCATACCTCCAACTCCCAATCGGCAGTATGTTCGACCTCCCGGTAGCCCGCTGCCTCCCGGACCATCGCGCGTTTAGATCAGCAGCCTGTCCACTGCTGCCGTCAGTTGAGCCAGAGTGCTGGCTTGCAAAACCACATCGCAACCTGGTGCATATTTCAGCATATCGCTGTCGCCGCTGCCCCACAACGCCGGCGCTTCTGGATTAATCCAGATGGTTCGTCGGCTGCGCCGGGCAACCGAGTTGAATATGTCCAGACGTGGGTCGTTGTAATTATTGCGCCCATCGCCTACGATGATGAATGTTGTCCTGCCGTCAATCTTCCCCAGATGATCGCGCTGGAAGTCCTCCAGGCTGCTGCCCAAATCCGTGTTGTAATATCCGGAGGGCATGCGCTCTAAAACCTGGGCGACGGCTGTGTGCACTTCATTTTCAACAAAATCTGGTGTGATGTACTCAAGCCGGCTGATGAACGCAAATGCATAGGTTTTACTGATCAGATCTTGAAGGTGGTAGAGCAGGCTAAGCATCAGCTCGGAGCAATATCGCATGGAGGTGCTCACGTCGCAGATCACCACCAGCTTTGGTTTCAGGCTGCGATCGCGATGCTTCAATTCAATCGGGACATTGGCATGCTTTAAGTTAGCACGGATGGTGGCTTTCGCATCTAACTGCCCAGATTTGGCGTGTTTTTGCCGCAATGCCACCCTTGTCTTTAAAGCAGTTGCAAGGCGCTGGACTTCTTTGCGCAGGCGCTCCATGTCTCGGTCCGAGAGGGCGTTGAAAGGCCGGTTCATCAACGAATCAATTCCCTCATCCCTCGGCCGCTCGCTCATATTCTCTGCAATTCGCTGACCAGCAAATTGTCTCAGTTGATCCTCCAGAGCCTGCTGGTTCGCCTGCATCAGTTGTGTCAATTGCTCGGCCCGCTGCTTATCCATGCCCAGTTTTGCCAGGATCTCTGCCAGCTCTTGCAGGGCTTCCTGGACTTCCTTGAAGTGGAGCGCTTTTTTCATCCTTTGCACCATCCATTCACGATAGTGCAGGTTATCCATCTGGGTCAGGCCAACCATTTTTGCCAGCCGCTCCAGTTCCTCCTGGCTGAGCATTTCGCCCTTGGTCAGCTTCTCCATGAGCTTACGCAGTTGGTCGCTGAACTGGCGCAACGCCTCGGCCAGCATCTGGGCTTCGTCTGGAGACAGATCTTCCGATGGGTTGAGCATCGGTGCCATTTCATCTCCGCCGAAGAAGATGGGAAAGAGTTCATCAAAGACAGGCAGATGGTTGGCGTCTTTGACCAGCGTGGTTTGCAGTCCCAGCCGGAACATTTCCCGGTCTTTGATGCCCAACTGATCAACAGCTCGAAATGCGTCTGCGCTTTCTGCCAGGCTGATCCGCACGTTGGCTGCCCTCAATGCAGTTATGAACTTTACAATTCGCTCTTCCATACCGGCAAGGCTCCTCCGATGATCACAAATGTTTTGACAAGGTATTCGGGCAGCGCTTCATTGGGCCAGGTTCAATTGCGCCAGCGAGAAGTGCGTGGGTCAATGTCCTCTCCCGGCCTGGAGCTGCTGGATGGGCGCTGAAGCCAACGCTTGGCGCGCTGCAGGTCGCTTTCGTGTTTGAGCAAGATGCTCAGGGTGGTCTCCAACGTGGGCATATCCAGGCTGCGGGCGTTCAATGCCACCAGCGCTTTTGCCCAATCCAGGGTTTCGCTGATGCTGGGTGATTTGCGCAGATCCATTGTGCGCAGGCTGTGCACCAGCTCCACCGCCTGGCGAGCCAACTTGGCGCCCAATTCGGGGACTTTCAAGCGGACTACCGCCATTTCCTGCTCAATAGATGGATAATCGATGAACAGGTACAGACAGCGACGCTTGAGTGCTTCGCTCAGCTCGCGGGTGTTGTTGCTGGTCAATATCACCAGCGGTCGATGAACTGCTGTCAGTGTCCCCAGTTCTGGTACACTGACCTGAAAATCGCTCAAGACTTCCAGCAAAAACGCCTCAAATTCGGCGTCAGCCCGGTCGATTTCATCGATCAGCAGCACTGTCGGCTGTTCGCTCAAGATAGCTTTAAGCAATGGGCGCTGTAACAGGAATCGCATGGAGAAGAACACATCCTCTTCCTGGGCCAGGCGATCGGCGGCCGCGCTCAGATTATCCGTCCCGGATAGGGTCTCCTGAAGCTTGTCGCGTAGCAACTGGGTGTAAAGGAGTTGCTTGGCGTATTCCCACTCATAGAGGGCTTTGGTCTCGTCCAGGCCCTCGTAGCATTGCAGACGGATCAACTCACGGCAGGTTGCCAGAGAAATCGCTTTCGCCAGCTCTGTTTTGCCCACCCCGGCTGGTCCTTCAGTCAGAAGTGGTTTACCCAGCTCCTGGCTGAGATACATGATGGTGGCGATTTCATCACTGGCGATGTATTTTTCTGCTCCCAAGGCGGCCTTCAGCTCTCCAGGTGAGCTAAAGTGACGGGTGTTATCCATTTTCATTCCTCTCTGCTACTGGTGCCTTCCAGTCTGGGGCAGCGCGTTGCAATTCCTTGCGCGATACGCGGTTGACACGCCGACAGTGTGGGCAGGGAGCATCATAATGGCTCAGGTTCTCTGTAAACATCTGATTCAAAGCTGCATGTACCAGCTCTTTGTTCAGCGCATAGGGCTTGTGGCAGTGGTAACAAAGGATTTGCATGGTGGTCCTCCTGTAAAAAAATCCAGAATCGGGCTTGCATTGAATTCCGGAGCAGATTAATTTCCATTATACATCGTAATTCGGACTGTTGCAGGTTATAATCTGCTCAGGAAACACAGTGGTTAATCAGCACGTAAACAACGAATCGTAGTAACGACTTGCATCATTCAGTCTGCACGGAAGACATCTGACTTCGTTACTAAAAATCCATCCAAGCCAAAGTGATTTACTCAATATAATCTGGATGCAATTCCAAATAAATCGCAAGAAGGAGAGGCAGACATGCCGGGTTTTTATACGCGCACAGGGGATGATGGTTATACCGGTCTTTTGGGAGAAGGCAGGGTGCCTAAATATCATCCAGTCACAGAAGCAATCGGTGCGATCGATGAAGCTGCCGCGGCTTTGGGCGTGGGGCGCGCCATTTGCCGGGGAGAGCATAGCGCAGGCTTGATTTTGACGGCGCAACGCGATCTGTATTACCTCATGGCCGAGATTGCTGCTACGCCGGAAAATGTTGCCCGTTTCCGCCAGATCGATGCACAGCGTGTGAGCTGGCTGGAACAGCAAACGGACCAGCTCAGCGAGCTGGTTGTGCTCCCCAAAGACTTTATCCTGCCCGGTGATTCACCTGCTGGGGCAGCAATAGCCCAGGCGCGCACAATTGTGCGGCGTGCTGAGCGGCGTGTGGCTCGCCTTTTTCATGAAAAACTGATCGAGAATGCGGAGTTGTTGCGTTACCTGAACCGCCTCTCCTCGCTCTGTTTTGTGCTGGAGCTCTACGAAAATCAGGCTTTTGGTGTGCCTTCGCCCACTTTGGCCCGGTCAGATTAATGGAAACGGGGCCAAGGCTTGCCCTTGACCCCGTTGAAAGTCAAAGCTCGAAGGATCAATTTCCAGTGGCTGCCTGAACCGCCTGCAATATTTGTTCAAACGTAGGCACTCTTCCTGGCGAAACATCCACACCGTTGACGAAAACCGTGGGTGTGCCGGTGATTCCCATCTCCCTGCCCAGGGCCAAGTCGTCATTGATCTGGTTCTGGAAGCGATTTTCCTTGTAGCACGCCTCGAACTGTTCCATATCCAGCCCAAGATATTCCGCAAAAGCGAGCAGACGCTTGTCGTTGAATTGCTCCTCAACACTCGTCTGGTTGGCAAAGAGCATGTTCTTGTACTCCCAGAACCGATTCTGATCAGCAGCGCACAGCGCTGCGTTGGCAGAGCGATCGGAGTCCTTGCTCGCTGAGCGGTCATCCAGGAAAGGGAACTGGTAAAAGACGTAGTATGCCAGCCCAGCATCCACAATTTCCTGAATCACCTGCTTTTCCACCGACTCTGTATAAACTTTACAGGCGCTGCAGGTGTAATCTTCAAAAATCTCGATCTTTACCTTGGCATTTGGATCGCCCATCCTGGTTCCATCCACGGCGTTGTATGTTTCGGGTGTAATCTTAACAAAATCACCCACCGGCGCTGTGGCCGAACGGATGGAGGGTACGACAATTAAGAGAACGATCGCCAGGGTAGCAAGGGCAATCACGCCAATGATTGTCAGGCGTTGCTGTCGTTCTTTGCGGCGGATTTCTTCCCGCCGGGCCTGCCGCTTGCTCATGCCTTCTTTCTTTTCACTCATGCTTTACTCCAACAAATCAAGATATCGAATGTGCGCCATTTTGCCATGATGCCTCCAGTTTGTCCAGGGGCAATTCTGATGCGCTGTTGCTTTATTTCAATTGTCTGTCCATCCATTGGATAATTTCAGCGATCACCTGGTCTTTTTCGGGTTCGTTCTGTGTTTCGTGGTACAACCCTTTCCATAAGCGCAATGTGCAGTTGTCAGAAACCCGTGCCGCAAATTCCTGGCTGCCGCTCGGGTAGGCGATCTGGTCATCGGTTCCATGGATGAGCAAGAGTGGGGTGGGGAACTCCCCTGCATGCTCTTTTGTCCACTCGATTGCCCGGATTGTGCTGCTTGCCATTGCCAGCGATGCCCGGTCATGCACCAGTGGGTCATTGCGGTATGCTTGACTAACCTGTGGGTCGTGCGATAACAGGTCCGCATCCAGGTTCGTTGGCAGGGTCATTTTCGGCAAAATCGCTGCCATCGTCTTTGCAAACGTCACCTTCAGCTTTTGTTCAACCAACGAGGTCTGCAGTCCTGGGCTTGTGGAAACTACACCAGCCAGGTGTGGTCTGCGGCGCAAAGTGTAGTAGAGGACCAACACACCGCCCAGGCTGTGTCCATATAAAAACCGTGGTTCACCATGATGTCGCTTTTCTGCCTCTGCTAAAAGGCAGTCAATATCCTCCAAAAACTTTTCGCTAGAGTCTGCATGGCCGCGCGGGCCGCCCGATTGCCCATGCCCGCGCAAGTCGAAAGCAAGCACTGCATAGCCCGCTCCGTTGAGCGCCTTTGCAACATGTGCATAGCGTCCGCTGTGCTCGCCAAGCCCGTGAATCAGGCAGACAACTGCTTTTGAGCCTGCCGCCGGTCTCCAATATTTGGTGTGTAGATGGATTCCATCATTGGCTGTTAACTCAAACTCGGAGGCTTCCATGCTCAATCTCAATTACTCCATTGCTTTCTGTTTAGTTGAGTGGGAGAGGGTTGTTGCTGGATTGAGATTCATCTGGTACACCGGGTACTCTTCCCCGGATAAGCGAAAACCCATTGCCATGTACAGCGCCAGCGATGCAGCGTTGTCTCTCTGGGTGTTCACAGTCACACAAGACGCCCCGCGGCGGACAAACTGTGCAAGCAGGTCGTGCAACAACTGGCGTCCGACGCCCTGGCCTTGCTGTTGCGGATCGACTGCCAGGCGCGCCAGATGCCCGCCAGCTGGCGTCGTGGTGCTGATCTGATAACCCACTAGCTGGCCGTCTGTTTCCGCCACGCTGGCGATGGCTGCCTGGCGGAAAGCCAGTTCCAAATAGGATAAGGAGTTTTGCCAGATGGGGGGAAAAGACGCCTGGTCCACTCTGTGCACCGCATCCAAATCGTCCAAGGTCATGGGCCGGATTCGGAATGCTTTTGGGGGTGGCAACTCAGGCAATTGCTGATGTTCCCAGTTCAGCATGGTTATGCTGTGAGTGTATTCAAAGAAGCTCCCGGCCAGCAGATCCTCAAACCATTTGTGCATGGGGATGGCGGCCATGCAAACTGTTTGGGACTGCTCTTGAAGATATGCACTTGCTTCAGACCATAGCGTTTCCCAAACATGCACCAACTGCGCCCACCCGGATGCAGCAAACAACCGGATCCAGGCTACCTGCGGTGGATCCGGCGGGCAAGCCAGGGCAGCAGCAATCGATCCGTTTTGCTCCAAAACCAGAAATGGGGGGTTGCCGACCCAGTCAAGCGGCGGGCGATAGTCCAGGTGGCGGTGGATGTGGGCTTCGAAGTGTATCAGGTTGGCTAACTTTTGCAGATCTTTGTGTGTCGCTTCTCGTGTGACAGATGGGTTTCTAATTAACATGTCTTTCAAACAGGAATTGGTTACTCATTATGGTCCTTGGCCGTTCCCAGAGGATTGTTCAAGAGCTTTAAAAGTAATTTCTGTTGAACGCTGGGATTTTGAACACCTTCAAGGCCATTCTGCATGCTGGACAATGCTTGCAACTGGCGGCCCAGCTTAAGCTGCAACATCGACATGGATTGCAGCACCTGCGCGCGCATCTGGTCTTCACCGGCCTGTTGCAGGATTTCGGCGGCCTGCTGGTAAGCCTCGATGGCCTCCTCGGGTCGATCCAGGGCTTCAAGCGCCGCGCCTCGATTGCCAATTGTCATCCCCTGCCGGCGAAGATCTCCTTCTGCAGCAAAAACAGCCTCAGAGCCTTCCAAAGCCGCCAGCGCTGCCTGGCCCTCTCCGGATTGCAAATAAGCCACGCTGCAGTTGTTTGCCATCTCAGCAGCATTTAGCGCATCCCCCAGGGCTTCATATCCAAGCCGCGCTGCCTCAAAGGCGCGCGCTGCAGCCAGGTAGTCCTTGCGCTGGTAGGCCTTTTTCCCTTCTTTAGCAAGGCTTTGCGGAGTGGTCGCCTCTGCCATCAGTAGGTGATCTCCAAAAGGCCTTCAGCTACGGCCCGCAGCTTTTCCACAGACATATCACTTAAGCGCACGGCCAGTTCTAAATATGGGCGATTGACCGGTTTGGCGATAAACAATTGCAATTCAAGCGGCAGGCCAAGAAAATTCTGCAGCGCGCGCTGTTGCGCATTCCACACCCCCACCGGTCCATATTGATCCTGGAATTCACGGACTGAGCGGCCTAATACCCCGCTCAAGGCTTCGAGCTCTGGCACTGGCAGCGGCTCCTCGCCCAACTCAAAAGCTTCCAACCTTGCCTGATCGATCTCGGTGCGGGCTGACAGTGCCTCCAGGCTCAGTCCGGCTTCCAGCCGAGCCTGTCGGATGATGGCTCCAATCATACGATGGCGCAAAGGCAGCAATTGCTCCAAGTTCGAAATCGTGCGATGGTTGTTACCCAGCGATGAGGTCTCTCTGGCCCAGAAATGCTCAATTGGAGTGTTGAGGTAGAAAGCTACCGCCTCCAGCTCAGGCAGAGAGATCGACTGTTCACCGAGTTCATATGCCTTGAACTGTTCGGCGCTCACGCCGGTTGCTTCAGCGCATTCTTCAATGCTGCGGTTCGCCTTTTTTCGAGCCTCCTGGATCAAAGCCCCGATCATTAAGGCCCGTTGTTTTAGGTTGGTTGGGTCAATTGCCATGAGTTTTCCCTTAACTAATGGTTGGATTTCAGGTAGGGTTTCACCAATTCGGCTTGGTTTGCATTATACCCCTCATCGCCCACGCGTGGGGCGGCGACCCTGGGCGAGCATCTCAGCAATGTTGACTCCGAACACCTCCGGGCGCAGCTTGAAGCCGGCTGCTTCCAGGCGCGGCGAGAAAAGCGGACGGATGCCGGTGGGTTTTAGCTCACCCAATATTCTTCCTTCCGTGTTCGAGCTGGATTGTTCAAATTTGAAGATATCCGTCAACACAATCGTGTCGCCTTCCATACCGGCTACTTCGGTAATCTGGGTCACCTTGCGCGAGCCATCTCGCAAGCGCGATTGTTGCACAATTAAGTCAACCGCCGATGCAATCTGTTCCCGGATCACCCGGATCGGCAAGTCAATGCCCGCCATCAGGCTCATTGTCTCCAGGCGAGAGACAGCGTCTCGCGGTGCATTGGCATGCAGGGTGGTGAGTGATCCGTCGTGACCGGTGTTCATTGCCTGGAGCATATCCAGCGCCTCGCCGCCGCGCACCTCGCCAACCACGATCCGCTCTGGGCGCATGCGCAGCGAGTTCCGCACCAGGTCGCGGATGGTCACACCTCCACTTCCATCTGGGTTCGGCGGTTTGGTCTCCAGGCGCACCACGTGATCTTGCTGGAGCTGAAGCTCCGCCGAGTCTTCAATGGTGACAATCCTTTCATCTTCTGGGATAAATCCTGAAAGGACATTCAGCAAGGTGGTTTTTCCAGAGCCTGTGCCACCAGAAATCAGGATATTTAACCGAGCAACCACGCATGCCCGCAGAAATTCTGCCACGCTTTCGGTTATAGAGCCGTACTCCACGAGCTGGGTCACCGTCAGGCGTTCTCGGCTGAACTTTCGGATGGTGATGGCGGGCCCATCGATAGCCACCGGTAGAATGACTGCATTTACACGTGACCCATCTGGAAGGCGGGCGTCGACCGTGGGGCTGTCGGCATCGATCCTGCGCCCAATAGGCGCCACAATCCGTTCAATGACCCGCATGACGTGATCATTGTTTTCAAAGGCGACCTGGGTTTTGATGATCTTGCCCTTCTTTTCAATGTACACGTTGTGCGGGCCATTGACCATCACCTCGGTGACTTCCGGATCGTCCAATAAGGGTTGGATTGGGCCATAACCGCTTAACTCGTCCAACACTTGCTGGAACAGCTTTTCTCGCAGGTCGTCTGTCAGTTGCAGCCCGGTGCGCGAGTAGATCTGCAATAGCTGCCGATAAGCCGCCGGGCGGCGTTGTTCAGGCGGCAATTTCTCAGAACCGTCCAGCACTTTAAACAGCGAGCTGGCTAAGAAGTTTTTGACTTTTGCCAGATCGACTGTCTGCCCACGTGGGGCGTTACTGGCGGCTGGATTGCTCGGCAAGGTCATCGAATGGCTCCTGGTTAACTGAGTTGGAGAATTTACTTTTGTTCTTCTGGAAACAGCCAGATGAGATGCGCCCGGTTAACTAACAGAAAGTCAGTAAGGTAAAGCTCTTCTCCTGCTGCGTCCAGCAAAACTGCATCGGTAACGGCAATGAAGTCTTCCTCCTGGTTGATCTGGTCCTTGATGCGTTCACCAGGGCGGATATATATCTTGCCTCGGATCCGGTTGGTGGGCGTTTGGAGAATCACCGACACCGCTTCTTTGGTAACCACGTCGGTATAAAATTTGCCTTTTTCGTCATAATGTATGGACATGACTCATCTCTTGTTAGATAGGGCCGTTGAGTGCGCGCCTTAGTAGGGCGGCATCGTATAGCCCAAACCGGAGCGTGTCAGGATATGTTGTGGATTCTTGACATCGTTTTCGAGTTTCTGGCGCAGCCGAGAAATGCTCACCCACAAGATTTCCTTGTCATCGTGATACTCAGGCCCCCAAACGTCGGAAAGCAACTGCTCAGAGGTAAGAACTGCGCCAACGTTGTGGGCAAATTGGAGCAGCAACCGGTATTCTGTGGCAGAAAGGAACACAATTTTATCGTCCTTAAAAACTTCTGCCCGGGCAAAATCAATGCGTAAATTCCCGTGAGTAAAAACCGATTGCTGAAAAGCGCTCCCGGTTGGCTGGGCACGGCGCAGAACTGCCCGAACCCGTGCGAGCAGCTCGGTGGCAGAGAACGGCTTAACAATATAATCGTCAGCCCCCAGGTCCAACCCGCGCACGCGATCCTGCTCGCTGCCGCGAGCAGTGACAATTATGATTGGCACATTGGAAAACTCACGAATGCGCTCGCAGGCTCCAAATCCATCCAAAATTGGCATCATCACATCCAGGAGCACCAGATCAGGATGCCGTTCTACCACGATATCCACAGCCTCCTGCCCATTTGTCGCTTTCAGCACCTGGAAGCCCTCTGTGATTAAGTTGGCCTCCATCAGTCGCAAATAGCGTGGCTCATCGTCAACAACTAATATCGTGCCCATTTTATTCTCCTTTGCATCAATCGGCCTGTCAGGTGTGTTCAATCAGAGGCAAGTAGATGAAAAAAGTGGTTCCCTGACCGAGCGTGGACTCGGCTGTGATTTCGCCATTATGCGCCTGGATAATCTTGCGGCAAATATACAATCCCAGACCCGTGCCACGGACGATGGTGGAGCTCTCTGGAGCGCGATAAAAGCGCTGGAAAAGTTTATCCACATGCTGCGGGTCGATCCCTGGGCCTTTGTCGCTGATGGCAACAGATGCCATTTGGTCTTTTCGGTCTAACGTGATGGTGACCGGAGAGTTTGGTGCATATTTGATTGCATTGCTTAAGATATTATCGAACACTTGCGCCAGCCTTGTTGGGTCGGCCTGCACCAGGAAATTATTGCCTTTGAGTGAAAGGGTAATATCCAGGTTTTCGTTGCGCGAGCGAGCGCGCAGCGAAATATCTTTCAACATGGCGTCTAAGCGGATCGTCTGAAAATTCATCCTCAGTGTTCCTGCCTGCAGCCGTGAGGAGTCCAACAGGTTATCAATCAGCTCCCGCAGTCGATCGGATTCTTCATTTACGATGCTGAGAAACTCACGTCGCGTTTCTTCATCCCAGGTAATATCCTCCCTCAGTAAGGTGGTTGTATAGCCTTTGATAAAACCGAGAGGGGTGAGCAACTCATGTGAAATGGTGGAGATGAAATCGTCCTGCAACGTATCCAGGCGCCGGCGGGCTTCCAAATCTGCGATGCGTTCAACCAGCTGGTGACGTTGGAGTAGTTGCGCCACATGGCGGGCAACAAACTCCGCCAGGTGGATATGTTCAGGCAAATAGGTGGGACCACCGAAACGGATAAACACCAATGCTCCGAACATTTGGCCCCTCAAGCGCACCGGAAGTCCCAATGAGTAACGCAGGTTGGTGCGGTCAATCTCCGCTCCCTGCAGTTGTTCTACGTGTGTGACCACCCGTTGTTCCCGGAAAGTCCGCTGGGCTGTCGTCTCGCCCCAGGTCAGGTCGGCCTCCCGAAAGCGACCACGCCCGATGGCTCGCGCAAAGCTGGGTTCCAGGGTGTTGTCTCCCAGGCAGCAGATGTAGAGCACCATGTTATCAAAAATGAACACCGGACGGAGTATTTGCACAATTTCATCCAGCGCATCTTCCGTGTTCTCAGCTTCGGTGACTTCTCTGCTGATTGCATATACGGCTTCGAGTTCTTGTGGCTGCAGGCTTCCGGTGCCTTTATGGTCGTCATCCATGGGTTATCAACTCATTGACTGGGGTGGTTTATTTGCCGGGGCAGCTCGGGTTTTGCCTGATGGGAGGAAGGAAGTGTAAATTCAAAACGCGACCCTTTGCCGACCACTGAATTTACCTTGATCTGTGATCCGTGCGCTTCAATGATGCGTCGCACCAAGGTCAACCCCAGGCCAGTGCCGCCATAATGCCGGGTTGCCGAACCGTCGAGCTGGTGAAACGGCTCAAATATTTCTGGAATACGCTCGCTGGGGATGCCAATCCCGGTGTCGATCACAGAGATATTGACCGGGCCAAGCGTGCAGCTTGCTTGAATGAAGACCTTGCCTCCCTTGGGGGTGAACTTTACTGCGTTGTCCAGAAGTTGTAAAAGTACCCAACCAATTTTATCTTGATCTGCCCAAACAGAAGGAAGATTCTGATCGAGAATTGCGTTGATAGAAATATCCTGTGTTTGTGCCTTAGATTGGACGCGATTGATACTGCTGAAAATCAGATGTCGCAGATCAACTTTTTGGAGTTCCAGGTTCAGGTCGCTGCGTGAAGTCAGTGAAAACTGGATCAGATCCTCAATTAAATTCTCCAACCGCTCTTCGGCGCGCATCATCACCTTGAGCGCGTCCATTTGAGGCTGGTTCAATGGCCCCAGCCCCCCCTCGGCAAACAGGTCCAGATACCCTTTGATATGGGTAAGCGGGGTGCGCAACTCATGGGAAATGTTGGACACAAAATTCGATTTTAAATTGTTTAACTCAGATAGGCGTTCCAGCGCTCTCTGCAACTCTTGCGTTCGCTCTTGGACGCGTTGCTTTAGCACCCGATTGGCATCGCTTAGCGCATTCTGCAGTTCCAGGATTTGGGCAGTCACCACCTGATCCAGGGTCTCTCGAGTGACCAATCCAAGTTCCAACATTGCCTGGCCGAGCAGGACAGGATTCCCCTTGCGATTCTGCTCCTTTTGATAGCTCAGGGCACGTTGAAGCTCTTCGGTTTTGAGCAGCTTCCGTTCAATCATGTAGTCGCCAATGCGTGGCACCAGCACCTCTGGCGCTAAGGGTAGCCCGTTGACCGGCTGGATCGGCAGCATAGCCTCTTGTTCAGCCAGAACAACTGCCATTGCCAGATCCACCCCACAGTACTCGCAAAAGCGCATCTGCGGCTGAACAGCCTGGCCACAATTAGGACAGCTAAATTCGGCGCTCATAGATTTTGGGTATGACCTTGGGTATCATATCATAACTCTCCTGACTTCCAAAGGCCTATGTTCATGGTTCTCACAGCCTCAATTGGTCAATCATCCTGCCTGGGAGGGTTCTTTGAATAGTACCCAGGTAACTTTGATTTTGTCAAATTCGAGAAATGAGCAACTGTCTTTGTAAAGTAATTGTAAGGTAAGTCTATTTTGTTTTAGTGCATAATAAGTGCTATCTGAAGGAGCGGGTAGCACAGATAACTAGCGTATTGGAGAAAAGCCACGAGTATGCAATTATCAACGTTGCTCTACAACCAAAACCAATTTTCTTCCGGAGCTGCCAGTGCGCCGATTCGGGTTCTGGTTGTCAATGATGCCCATGAAACTATCCGCGTGTTGAAATCCTCCTTAGAACCTGGTGTTTTTGAGGTCATTGAGGCTCGTTCGGGCGATCAAGGCCTGGAGCAGGCGCGCCGGCTGGAGCCGGATATGATCGTGGTCGATCTGGTGGCTGCCGAGATGGGTGGTTTGGAGGTTTGCCGTGAAATCCGCCGGTTCAGTAAATCTTTAATCTTATTGCTTTCTGCCAACGGCAAGCCTGGGGTCGCTGAACAGGCGTTGAATGATGGTGTTGATGACTTTTTAGTGAAACCGATCAACAGCAGTATTTTAATTGCTTCCGTGTATAAGCTGGCCAGGCGGGCGCGTCCAGATGTCGAACCATCCCGCGCCAATGGCGCGTGATCAATCCCCGATAACGTCTTTCATCCTTACCCTTTGAAGCTTTGACCAGTTGGGATAGAATAAGGCAAAACTTCATAGGAGGAACGCTGTGCAAATCTGCTCAAAATGCCACGCGTCAGCGCCAGACGAAGCCTCAAAATGCCCAAGCTGTGGAGTCGACCTGCGAGAATGGTCCGAGTCAGCCACAGCACTCAAGCGCCTGCAAGATAACCCGCGCGTGATCTATGTGCGCATCTCTGTTGCCCATGATTGTTGCCCAGTTTGCCGGCAGGCTGAGGGGGCATACGCAAAAGAATCAGTTCCACACCTGCCCCTTGAAGGCTGCTCTCACGCCCAGGGCTGTCGCTGCTTTTACCAGCCTGTGCTGGATGAGATCTATCCCTGAGTGACGAAATAGCTTCATCGGAGATACAGGGCTTCTGGATCTGGCGCAGAAACCCTATCCGTCTGCGCGGGAAGCGTCTTTCCCCAGGCGATCGCGCACAAATTCCAGCGCTTGATTGCGTTCGTTTACTACACCGCTAGCCTGGGCTTCGCGGACCTCCTCCAACAGTTGGCCTATCTGTGGCCCAGGCGATAAGTTGAACGTCTCCATCAGGTCTCGCCCGTTGAGCAACGCAGGGGGCGAGACTTTTTCGCTCGCTTTCTCCCACCAGGCTTCCATCAGCGTTCTGGTTATTTCCAGTTGGCGGGTCCAAATTTCCTGTGGCAATTCCACCCCGTAAGTGGCCAAGGTGTCGGCCAGCGAAAGCAGGCAGATATCCACCCCAGCCGCGCCCGTATCGCGGAAATAGCGATAGATTGCTCGTCGACTGGGTGTTTCTCCGCTCTGGGCCAGCCACAGCGGGCGCATGTGATGGCGGATAATTGTAGCAACTCGATCCATTTCAATATTGCTTAGGTGCAGCCTAGCGCAGCGGTGATACGCCAGTTGAGCGCCCAATTGATCGTGTTCAGAATAGCTTATTTTTCCATCCTGATCCACGTGCTGGGTGCCCGGTTTCCCTGCGTCGTGATACAGGGCCGCCAGCAGAAGTAAACCGCGCAACGTGCGATCTGCTGTTTGCACCTCAGACAGGTGGGCGTTGATCTGCTGCCGATAACGCCCAATCCGTAAGGATACCAGGCCCAAGGACCAGTTTGCTGCCGCCTCGGCGTCGTGTTCGGGTTGCAACACGGTCAGCAGGTCGCTCAATTTTTGAGCCGTGTTCAGCGTGTGCGACCATACATCCTCGCGGTGGGGCGGGGATTGAATCACACCCTTGAGCGCGCTCAACTCGGGCAAAACGTGCTCTAACGCCCCCAGCAGGTCCAGGGCACGCAGCGCTGCAATTGGCCTGCGCGATTGAAGTATGCGAAACAACTCATCGCGCAAGCGTTCCGGCGAGATTTTTGCCAGGTCTCCAAGCGACTTTTTGAGCAAGCGGCGAGTTTCTGGCAAGATCGCCAGCTCAAATTCAACCGCCAGGCGGATACAACGCAGGATTCGCAGCGGGTCATCTGCAAAGCTGGTTGGTGAGCACAAGCGTAACTGTTTGGCGTACAGGTCTTTGACCCCATCCAGCGGGTCAATCAGCGCTTCTGGTTGGAAAATATCCACCGCAATCGCATTGATTGTGAAGTCTCGGTTGCGCAGATCGCTCTCCAGGTCAGGGCCTCGAAAGGTGGCAAAGTCAAGGTAATAACGCTCGTTGGTGTTTGTGGTCAGGATAACCCGGCCGGTATTGCGCTCCGAATCCAGCACGAAGAAATCCCCATCCAACGCATTCGCCACGCTGCGACTGATGGCAATGGCGTTCTCTGGCACGACAAAATCCAGGTCATGGGAATCATGGTTGAGGAGCAGGTCGCGCACTGCCCCGCCTACCAAATATACAGGGCTATCCGCGGGCAATATTGATTTCACCCGCGCCAGGACAGGCAAGTGAAGATTAGTAAAAATCATTCCTGGGGATGGTATTTTTCAAGGTTGACCGTGGCAATAAAAGGCAAGTTGCGGTAATACTCGTCCAGGTCCAGACCATAACCAAAGACAAATTTGTTTGGGATGGCAAATCCGCAATAATCCAGGGTTACGCTCACTTCACGCCGCTCAGGCTTGTCCAGAAGGGTGCATACCCGCAGGCTGTGAGGGTGGCGAGTGCGCAGCAGCTCCAACACAGAGGCGATGGTGTAACCGCTATCAACAATATCTTCAACCAGGAGCACGTCCAGGCCGTGAATCTCCTCTTTCAAATCCAGGGTGATCCGAACCTGTCCGGTGGATTGGCGGGATGTGCCATACGAAGATACCGCCATGAAATCGATTGTGTGCGGTACAGAGATCCTGCGCATCAGATCGGTCAGGAACATGACTCCACCGCGTAGGATACAAATGAGGTGCAGCGATTTCCCCTGGTAATCCTCGCTGATCTGCGCCCCCAATTCAGCAATCCGCTGCTGCAAAGTGTGCTCGTCAACCAGGATTTCATCTAAAAACTCACGGTAATCCTGCATGTTGGCCTCCAAAAAGTCAGGCGATCAATACACCGATCTGCGCACAGGGCTGTTATCGCACAATCCTGTTCGCGCTGTATTCAGTTGCGAGGGACTTCATGGTGCTTTCGGCAGCGCGCTTCGTACAATTCAGCAGCTCCAACAATCACCACGGGGTCATCATAGTTGGCTGGCTTGCCATTCACCAGCCTTTGGGTGCGGCTGGCAGCCTCTCCACAGACCATGCAAATCGCATGCAGTTTATCTACAATTTCCGCTTTGGCCATCAGAACCGGCAACGGGCCAAATGGCTCGCCGCGAAAGTCGGTGTCCAAACCAGCGATGATGACACGGATGCCCTGGTCGGCCAGCTTTTGGGTGATCGTGATAATCTCATCATCAAAGAATTGCGCTTCGTCGATGCCTACCACGGTTGTGTCCATTGCCAGGTTTGCAAGGATCTCCTGCGCCGTCCGCACGGATAAGGCGTCGTACTCGCCACCTGCATGCGAGGTGACTTTTTCCACTGAATAACGGGTGTCAATCACCGGTTTAAAAACCTGCACCTTCTGGCGCGCAATGGTTGCCCGGCGCAGGCGGCGGATCAGCTCGTCGGTTTTGCCGCAAAACATCGATCCTGTGATGACTTCAATCGACCCGGTATGATGTTTCATGATCTCCCTCGCTGGATGAAATAAAATGTATTTTACCGCAGAATACTCCTGGGATAGGACGACTGCCGGTTAAGTGAACTGTAGCCAGGATCGTCGACCCTGGCTACAGGCACATTCGTAATTTGAATAGAACGGCAAGAGCTTAAACGCTGATCTCTTGGGCCGCTTCGGGCAGCTCGTAGCCAAACTGGCGCAGACGCTTCTTCAGATCTGCCAGGGCTTTGCGTCCAAAACCGTCGATTGCCAGTAACGACGCTTCGCCCTCGGCCAGGCGCTCCAGGGCGTGACCAAAGGTGACCACGCCAGCGGCTGTCAGGGCCTCTGTTGGGCGTGCGCCCAGTTCAAGCTCACTGATGGGGCGTTCCAGGGAGGTGCGGGCGGCCTGGCGGGCATCCGCCTCGGCTTTGAATTGTTGGCGCGCCTGTAGCTTCTTATAGAAGCGATCCACCTGGCCTTCCGTGTCAACGATGCGTTGCTCGCCGGTGAAGAACGGGTGGCACTTGGAGCAAACGTCGGTCCGGATGACCTTGCGCGTCGAGCCGGTCGTCCAGGTGTTACCGCACGCACAGATCACCTGCGCGTCGGTGTAAAAAGTGGGGTGGGTGTTCTTCTTCATCGCTAAGTTACCTTCAACTTCCTGCTTCGGCTTGCGCCTCGGGCTGGATCTCTTCCAGGGGGATGACACTGACGCGTTTGCGGTCATCGCGCAGGTTTTCATAAACCACCACCCCGTTGGCTGTGGCGAACAGGGTGTCATCCTTCCCCACATCCACATTGCGACCAGGCTTAATGCGGGTGCCGCGCTGGCGCACCAGAATATTCCCAGAGAGCACCTGCTCGCCGCTATATTTTTTCACGCCCAAACGTTGGCTCTGGCTATCTCGACCGTTGCGGCTGGAGCCGCCGCCTTTTTTGTGTGCCATGGCTAATTCTCCTTCAATCCACCGATCGCAATCGATTCGATTTGTAACCGGGTGTATTTTTGGCGATGCCCGGTCTTGCGGCGGATGCGCTTTTTGGGCTTATAGCGAAAGACCACCAGCTTTGGGCCCTTCACCTGCCCAGCTACTTTGGCCTGCACCCGCGCTCCACTGACATAGGGCTTGCCAACACTGACGTTGCCTTCCTCTGCGATCAGCAGCACATGCTCCAGATCGACTGGCTCGCCAATTTCTGCCGGGTAGTAATCCACATCGATGGTACCACCCTCGACGGCTTTGTATTGTTTGCCGCCATCTTCGATAATCGCGTACTTCATTTCAAGCTCCTCCAAGCTTCACTTCACCACACACACCGCGCCGAGCAGCCGCAACAAGCGCCCGTCATTGCCACACAAACCCATCCGCTGCAGCGTGGGGAAGTTGGGGATAAACTGCCTGGTGGTCTGGGCCAGGCATACAAGATTTTGCCCCAGCAATCCTTGCCGGGACAATGCGGGCTGTATTATACCCAGGTCGGGTGTAGATGTCAACCGATTTTGTCCCGTTTTTATCAGGTAAAACTGGCCGCGTTTTTATTTTACCCGTGAGATTATCAATTGGGCGGAAATTTCTCCATGGCAGGGTAAAATCATTAGATCATCTCAACTCCTGACGATTTTGTGACGCAGAATTGGAGAGACTTGATGGAACTACGAATACCGCTCTCTGACCTGGATTATGGCGAAGAAGAAGAACAGGCTGTCCTGGAAGTGCTGCGGCGGCGCTGGCTGACCATGGGCGCTGTGACCCAGGAATTTGAAATGGAATTTGCCAGTTTCGTTGGCGCAAAATATGCCTTTGGGGTTGCTAATGGCACCGATGCCTTGCACCTGGCGGCTCTTGCGCTTGGCATTGGGCCGGGCGATGAAGTGATTGTGCCTTCGCTGACATTCGTAGCCACCGCAAATGCAATTCTTTACACCAATGCCGAGGTGCGCTTTGCTGATATCCTTGGAATGGAGGATCTAAATATTTCGCCTAAGGAGATTGAAAAACAGATCACTCCTCGAACGAAGGCCATTGTCGTAGTTCATTACGGTGGCTATCCGTGCCGGATGTCCGATATTGTTGAGATCGCCAGGCGTTACAGCCTCGCAATTGTGGAAGACGCTGCCCATGCCCCCGGCGCCTCGGTGGAAGGCCGTGCTCTGGGCACCTGGGGGGATATCGGTTGTTTTAGCTTTTTCTCCAATAAAAACCTGGCCACCGGCGAAGGCGGCATGTTAATCACAAACCGGGATGACCTGGCTGCCAAAATCCGCACGTTGCGCTCGCACGGAATGACCAGCCTCACCTGGGATCGCCACCATGGCCATGCTCACACGTATGACGTTGTTGACCTGGGCCACAATTACCGAATTGATGAAATCCGGTCTGCGCTTGGACGGGTGCAATTGCGCAAATTGGCGGCAAACAATGCCCGGCGACAGGAGATCAGCAGGCGTTACCGGCAAGGTTTTATGCGCGTGGATTCCGGTGGGGTTGTGTTGCCATTCTTGAATTCACCCGGTCGATCTTCTTATCACATCTTTCCAATTTTGCTCCCCATCGATACCGACCGCCAGGCTTTCATGGATGCGATGCGTGCCCGAGGCATCCAAACCAGCATCCATTATCCCCCTGTTCACCAGTTCAGCTATTATCGCCAGCGGTATCCCGGTGTTGTGCTGCCCCTCACAGAGGCAGTTGCCGCCAGAGAGGTCACCCTGCCGCTCTATCCGGGGATGAAGGATGCAGATGTCGAGTATGTGCTTGTCTCTGCATTCGAAGCCCTGGCTTCTGCTTTCTAATCATGAAGCTCATACTCTTGAATGATCTGGGCAATGATCTGCACATCCTCTGGAGCTATTTTCACGAACTGGAATCCTGTGTTGTAAAATTTGGGTGCGATCTCTTCGGGTTGACTCCAGACACAGCGAGCCTCAAAATCCAGGTGGCTCTTGGAAAAGAAAGCCTCCGATAAATCCATGTGCAGGCGATAAACCTTGCCTGGCTCCAGCGGCGTCTCGCTGATGATCATGGCGCCTTCGGCGGTCAAATTTGCCAGGTGACCCAACAGCTCACCAGTCTCCCGGTCAAACAAGCGGGTAAAGAAGGCCAGGTAAACACGTTTTAGTTTGCGCCGGTTTTCCATCGGTTAAACCCTTTTCATATTGGGCTTGATCGCCCGGCTGGCAATGAAAGTGGGGATATATTTTGAGAGCAGGAGATCCGGGTCGCGATCCTCATAAAAACCGGCCAGCAAGAACCCGGCGGCGAGCTGGCCTCCGATCTGGTCTTCCAGGCTGTGCCCAAACTCAAGCGGCCAGCCTTGTTCCAGGTATTTCTGGCGTTGCTCTTCACCCAGACTGGTCAAGTCTGAATAGGGGATCGAGTAGCGCACAACCAGTTCCCCCTGTTCCTGCATTGAGTCGTGGTCAAAAATGTAGTGCACCGGGTTCATAAAACCGGCCAGCAGCGTCCCTCCCGGGCGCAGAACCCGATAGGCGCCAGTCCAGACCGGGCGCACATCCGGGGCAAACACATTCGACACTGGATGAAATATCAGGTCAAAACTGGCGTCGGGAAAAATGGACAGATCGGCCATGTCGCCCTCCACCAGGCGGATGGCCAATCCTTCACGCTTTGCAACGTCCTGATCTCGTTCGAGCTGGCGGGGTGAATTATCTAAAACGGTGACGTTGGCGCCGGCAGCCGCCAGAACCGGCCCTTGCTGTCCGCCAGCCGAAGCCAGGCACAGGATATCAACCCCGCCCAGGTCGGCCGGAAACCAATTGCGCGGCGTGGCCTTGGTCGGTGTGAGCAAGATCGCCCATTCCCCCCGCCGCGCCGCGGCAATCACTTCCGGGCTAACCGGAACTGTCCAGGGATTGCCCTGTTCGACCTGGCGATTCCATGCCTGGCGGTTATAGGCTCGAATATCCATTGGCAGAATAGGCTGGTCAGGTCGCCTCAGCAGTATCCCTCAGGGCCTGCTCGTATTCCTGTTTCAACTCGATTGCAATCTCCGCTCGCCGGTCAATCAGATAACGGAAGACCGCAACCCTCTGTGGGTTGCCTGGCAGGAATCGCACCGATAAGCGATACGTATTGCCGGTTTTTATCGCTGTTACAATGTTACCCGCCAACCTGACTTCTTCCTTTGGCAGCGGTATATCCACTTGAACCGCAGTGCCTGGTTTTAAGAATGCGTTGTAGCTCTGGCTGGCCACCCGGACACCCATGCCATTGAGTGAAAGGTCAATCATCTCCACAATGGTGACCTGCCCTTGATTTTCTATTCGCACCGGGATGGGGTCCTTTGGCTCAACCCGCACAATCATGCGCTCTCCGAGCCGGGTGCTTTGATAGGTGAAATGGGATAAAACCGCCTTGCCGTTGATCAGGTCCACCGATTCAACACGCGCCGAAGCTGGCTCAAAATAGTCGCTGCCCAATATTTTGGTTTGCTTTTGCCTCGCCAGGCAAACCAGCGCTGGATCATGCGCTTCGACTTCCACCATATTATCCTGAATGCTCAGGACCTTTGCTCTGCAAATGACTGGCACCCCCCGGTAAGTGTTCATCAATTCTATTTGGTGGTCAAAATCCATGATCAAGCGCAGATCAGAGAGAATTTGTGGATTGGAAGTCAAAACCACTACCTTCTTATGAATTGAATCAGGCTGCAGACGCGCACGCTTGGCGCCATCGATTACCTTTCATTATAGCAGATTTGCCACGGAAATGACTTTTGCCCCGCGTATTTTGCGCTGTTTTAGCTCCATCAGCGCCTGATTGGCTTGCTCCAATGTGTAAACCTGGAATTCCGGCTTGATGGGGATGCGGGCAGCCAGCTCCAGGAACTCGCTCACATCGGCTCGGCTGACATTTGCAACGCTCTTGACTTCTTTCTCCATCCACAGATGGGTGGGGTAATCCAATCGCAGAAGTTCTGTCTTGTCATTCTCTTCCTTCCGGATGGCGTTGATCACCAATCGCCCACCTGGCGCAAGATTTAAGAGCGCCTCAACCACCGGCTTCCATGCCGGGGTTGTGTCGATGATGCAGTCCAGCTTTTCTGGAGCTAGCTGTCCGATATCACCGCTCCAATCCGCGCCCAGCTCCCTGGCAAATGCTCTCTCTGCCTGGCTGCGGGAGAAGACAAACACACTTGTCCCAGGATAGGCGTGACGCACCAGTTTCAAAACAATATGAGCAGAAGCCCCAAAGCCGGTCAAACCGAGCTTTTGACCGGCTTGCAAGCCGGTTAACCGCAGGGAGCGATAGCCGATTGCGCCGGCGCAAAGCAGGGGGGCGGCTTCCATATCGCTGAACACTTCGGGAATAGGATAAGCAAATGATTCCGGGACCGTCATATATTCGGCGTAGCCGCCATGGGCGTCTCGTCCAGTGGCGCGAAAGCTGGCGCACAGGTTCTCATTGCCTTGCTGGCAGTGATGGCAAGCGCTGCATGCCGAGTGGATCCAGGCCACGCCCACGCGCTCGCCGGTTTTGAACCGATTGGCATTCTTGCCGGTTCCCGCAACTATTCCAACCACTTGATGACCCGGGACGATGGGATAAATTGGTGGCGGGGTTCGCCCCTCAATTTCATCCAATTCGGTGTGGCACACACCGCACGCTGTCACCTGGATCAGGATTTCGCCATTCCCAGGTGTTGGCTTTTCCATCTCAACCAGTTCCAGGGGTTCATCCTCCTGGTTAAGGTCGTGAATTTTATTCAACACCATGGCTTTCATCGGCCGGCCTCCGCGATTAATTATAACCACAATGGGGTTTCCTCAGCCGAGTATTCAGCTTGTATCTCGGAATAGCCTGGAAAAATTCTTTTGTGGGACAGGGCCTATGCTGAGTTTCTTTTTCGCAGCAAGGCCACCATTGTGCGTAAGAGGATTTCAAGATCCAGGGAAATACAGCGCCGGTCAATATAGGCAATATCCAGCCGAATCCGCTCATCCTCGCCATTACCCTGGCGTTCAACAATCCACCACAAGCCGGTCAGTCCAGGTGGGACATCCAATCTTGTGGTGTGCCACAAACGTTGGATATCTGATGTAAAGGATGTGGCCTGGGGGCCGACAAGGCTCATTTCGCCTTTTATCACATTGAGCAATTGTGGCAACGGATTGTCTTTTGCTTTTCCATTGAAAATGTACATCTTAAATCGCCGTCCGCCTCTCCCTGCTCGCATTTCAGTGTGCAGCACGGACTGCCCAGGATTTTGAAGCTTTACCTGCAGTGCAACCCATCCCATTAACATCAGCCAAACTGGGCTGGCAAGGAACACCATTGTCAGGTCCATGATTCTTTTTGACCTTTTGTAGGCGGTGCTGCTCAGCCTGCGTTTTGGTGAATTGTAACGCGCCAACCAGGCGCAACCGACGGGAACTGGTTTCCTGACAATCAGAGGAAGTTGCAAACTTTCCAGGTTTTCGTTGAGCCCCATTTTTTTCAAACCCCAGGTTATTCCAGTCTTACAGGTGCATAGGCTGCCTTTTTAGGATCAAGGAGGTTGAAGATGGCTTTTTGTTGCAGATCCTCAAATGTCAGCGCGTCTTTGGGAAATGAAGCAATGCCACAGTTTAACGTCAATCCCAATTCTTCTTTTGCCAGATTCTGGATACGCCCTGCAAAAATCCCCAAGCCGTCGGGTTTCGTTTCAGGAAACAGCACCAGAATGCGCTTTTCGTTCTCCATTTCGATGACCAGGTCAGTACGACGAGCCTCGCCAGCCACGATGCGGGCTAGACTTGTGTGCATAAAACCATCCATCATGATCCGGTGGATGTCACGCTCTGTGCGGCTGAGTTGTATCTTCAGGCTTTCTGTGGTTGGTTCAATCACCATCAGAGAGAGGGGATGGTTATATCGTCGGCTTCGGATAAACTCTGTTTTGACCTGATCTGCTGCCTCATCCCAGGCATAGATTTTCTGGCTGCTTTTTGGAAGGCCAATTTCCGCCAGGGCGCTTTCATAATCTTTCAACTGCTGATCCAGATCACGCGCCAGGATCGCGCCAATCGTCAGCAAAGCGGATTCAGTCAGGGTCAGATAAAGTTGCTCGCCGCCGGGAGGGTCAATTTGCCAGGATAGCCCTCGAATAATCAAGTAAACACCTAAACAAAGAGCCACCCAGGCATATACCGATAAGTTACGCAAGAGTGGGACAATCAATGCGGCAGCAAATGACGCCAACAATAAAAGATAAAGGTAACCATGCAGGCTGATGACACCTTGCCCCAGGAAATTGAAACGTCCCAGGCTGAAGACAAACGCGAAATATGCCGCAGTAAGCACCAGACTGTTCCGTAAATTTGTCATCTGTCATCCCTCCTGCTAACAATAAACCATCGTTGTCGAAAGCAAATCCTATCTGGGCGGCGGCGATTGTGCAGATCTGCATTCCTGGGTGGCAGCAAAGACCAAAGAGGGGAGCGCAGCCTTGACTGCCTCCTGCAATGTATGACGCAAAGTAGGTTGGAATGTGATGATTTCGAAGAAAATCGGTGCTTTTTCTAACCGTACATCTTTAATCGTTCGTCGGCCAGAATTGCTTTTAGCACATCCATGGGTCTTTCCTGATGAGGCAGGTGACCGGCTCCTGGCAGGATGACCAATCGTGCGGACGGTTGGGCCGCGGCTGCAACCCGACCGCTGGACACGGGTATGACCCGGTCTTCTGCTCCCCACAGGATCAAAGTCGGCAGCTCCAGGTGAGACAAGAGCTCGGGCAGTCTCTTTTGTTGGCGGATGATGTATGGAGCCAGGTTGCGCAGGGTGGACAGGTATGCATGGCGTTGCGCATCATCCCAGACGCGCTGGTTGACGCGTTGAAACAAAAATTTTTGCTCTTCCGGGGGCAGGTCATCAATGCTGGCATAATAGATGCGTAAAGTTTCGTAGGCGGCCTGTGGATCCTTGCGCAGCCGGTTGTACAACCATTCGCCGCACCCAGGCAGCGTGAACAACAAAATATTTGGGTCAATGGTTTGCGCCTGGTTGAGCAAAGCGCCATCGATCAACACCAGTCCGCGTAGCCAGTCGGGTTTTGCCAGCGCCAGGGTCTGCGCCAGAACTGCACCCATTGAGCTGCCCACCAGGATGGCGTTTGAGACGCCCATTTGCTCGATCAACTCTGAGACGACATTGCGGAGAAAGGGGATGGTATATTTGCATTTTGGTTTATCGCTTCTTCCAAAACCTGGCAGGTCAGGCGCTACGACTTGTCCAAACATCGAGAGCGGGCCGATCAGGTGTCGCCAGCTATCGGCGTCGTCGCCCAACCCGTGGAGCAATATTGTTGTCCTTCTAAAAGTTTCGCCGGAAATGTAAGAAAACAGCTTTAATTTACAACCAGGCAAATCAATCCACCGGGAACGGTTTTCCAGATCTGGCCAGGGTTGCATGGGGCCCAGAAATTCATTCCTGTAATTCCTTGCCTGTGTTGCGGTTTTGGCGCTCATGAATTGATTTTATGAGCTTAGACTCTGCCGGTCAAGTCAGTTTGGGTTAAGCCTGGCGAGATTGCCAGGATTGCTCTCAATCCCTGCGCACGATCACAGGCCTGCACATCGGGCATGGGCAAGGACATGGCCGCAGGCTCAGATCCAGAGTGAAATCGGCAAAGCGCCTGTGAATAGCCCCGGGTTTGCTGTTATCCTGCCCCTTTTTGTTGAACAGGCGGGTTTTCAATATTTTTATTTGTTCTTTGCCACCAGGTCTTGATCAACCGCCGCCAGGGCTTCGCTGCTTTTTGGACCGGTTGGAGATTGCAGTTCCGTTAGCTTCTTTTCGCTCTCTTCAAGTTTGGCTTTGGTTTCCGCTAGGCTGGTTTCATGCTCGCTCAGTTTCTTCCGTTGCTGGCGGATCGTCCAGCGAGCCTTGATGTTGGAAGGAAGTGAAAAGAAAAAGCTGATCAACGCTCCGGCGGTCAACGCCAGCAGCAACACAAATGCCAGAGAGCTGTCAAACTCCCACACTGCAAACTTGACCTGTACTGGATCACTATTCTGAAGGGCAAAAAACACCGCCAGCACAGCGATGATCAAGGCAAAAAACAAGAAGATTTGCATTCAATCACTCCTCTCCTCAGGTCAATAGGCAGGCAGCCAGTCTAATTTTATCACCAGTTCTTGACCAGCCACAACTTTGCAACATGGCGGAGCGTGCCGCTGTTGAGCGTCATTTGCGCCTGGATACACTGGCGGAGGTCCGCCCGGCGCTGCCAGCCGTGCAGGTTGACGCTGAACCGGGCGTGCAGCCCTATGCGGGAGTCCAGGTTTGGGCGTTTGCCATACGGTTCATACCGAAGATAGTGGGCATTGGTGAGCTGGGACATGCTCAGGAGGCATCTGCGCCGAATTTTCTGCCGTCCTCGTGACAAATCATCTGGATGGTGTTGCGCCCCGAAGCTGCCACCACCGGCAGGCTGCCGCCCGGCTCCACCCACTGTCCGGTCATATAGAAATTTTCCAATCCGGGGAGGGTTTTTTGCATGCCATTGATCATCATCATCATGGTATCTTGGGTCAGTAACCAGCCGCAGCTTGAGCCTTGCCAGTTGCCCGTGTAGCGCTCATAGCTGAGCGGGGTGGCAAAGTCCTCCACCTCAATCTGTGACTTCAGCCCAGGGTAGATGGTCTCCAGCCAATCGATTAGCACATCTGCTTCTTGGAGTTGCTCGATATCATACATCCGGCGTCCATAGATCCGTTGCCAGTAGTCATAAGTGGATGTGAGCATCACCATGACCACAGACTTGCCCTCTGGCGCCAGGGAAGGATCAAAGCAGTAATGCTTAACCCCAACTTCAAAGCGCTGTTCGCCGGCGATCTCCAGCGGGTGTTCCAGCAGATATGTGACCCAGTGCGGCTCCTGGCTGAAATCGCGATTCACGCCCAGCGAAACCTGGAGCTGCGAGTGGATGGGCATGTGCCCATCGTAGAGTCTTTTGATTTGACGGTCAACGTATTTTCCGCCCAGCATATTGAAGATTGTGGCATGCCCATCACAGGCCGAAATCACCCTCCCAGCGCGCGCTTCATCGTTGTTGTACAGGCGCACCCCCACTGCCCGGTCATTTTCCACCAGGATGCGCTCCACCTGCATGCCGTAGTGGATCTGCCCGCCCAATTCCAAATAGCGTTTTTCGATGGCCCGAGCAAATACGAGTGAGGCCCCCATGGGGACGCCCGCATTGCCATTGTGCATGTAAGCCAGCAGCGACATCCCCACCATTGTTGGGATGCTGGTCCAGGCAAACATCTGAGGAAAAGCCCGCCGCAGGAAAGGATTCTTAAACCGGCGGCCAAATTGCTCTGCCGAGAGCATCCCCCACTTTGCCAGACATCCTGCAAACGGCAGCATCTCCCGTCCAAAGCTGGCCCAGTCCTGGCCCGTCATAAGAGATTTTGGTTTCCTTTGCAGGGCAGAAAGATCAAAGCGGGTGAATGTGCGGATGCCGTCGCAAAAGACCTCGGCCAGGTGCGCGTCCTCTGGAGAAAGCTCTTTCAGGTGGGCTTCAAACTGATCTGGATTGCTGTAGGCAATCAGGGTATTGCCGTCTGGGTCGACCAGGCGCATGAACTCGGTGTGATCGATAAACTCGCGCCCCTGAACCGCTCCCAGCTCCTCCCACATGGGGTGGAAGGGCTGCCCCGGGCCAGACCCAAAAAGGTAATGAATGCATCCATCAAAGGTAAAGCCTTTGCGCGGCCAGGCCGTGCACAGGCCGCCTGGCAGGTTGTGCATTTCAAAAATCTGGGTGCGATAGCCATTCATTTGGGCATAACAGCCCGCGGATAGGCCGGCCACGCCAGCGCCGATGATAATGAGTGTGTTGTCCATATCGTTGCAGTTTACCTTTTGGCCTGACTGATTTTCCGCTGATTATAGCGCAATATGACACTCGATTCCTGATCCTGGCAGGAACCTTTCATTGGCTGGAAGCGTTTTATAATTATTCAAGATGAATTCGCATCGATTTCTTGCGCTGTCAATATTCTTGCTGGTCGCGCTTGGTGCTGGGGGTTGGCTCTGGTTGTTTGGCGATCTTCCTGCGCTGGACGTATTGCCGCAAAGGTTAAATACGCCCAGTGTACGGATTGTTGATCGCCATGGTCGCCTGCTCTACGAAGCTATGGATAATCAGGGGGGCAGGCATGTTGTGATTCCCCTTGACGCCATCCCTCGGGTGTGCCAGCAGGCGGCCATCGCCACGGAAGACCGCCGCTTTTACGCTCACCCGGGAGTTGACCTGATGGGAGTGCTGCGCGCTGTTTGGATTAACTTGCGCCGCGGTGAGACGCTGGCAGGCGGCAGCACTATTACGCAACAGGTCGCGCGCAACCTGTTTCTGGCAGAGGCCGAGCGCAGCGAGCGCAGTTTACGCCGTAAGCTGCGTGAAGCATGGCTGGCCTGGCAGCTAGATCGTTGGCTCAGCAAAGATGAAATCCTGGCCTTGTATCTTAACCAGACTTATTATGGCGGCATGGCTTATGGTCTGGAGGCTGCCGCGCAGACATTCTTCAGTAAACGGGCTGAGCAGCTAGACCTGGCTGAATGCGCCATGCTGGCCGGCTTGCCCCAGGCGCCGGCGCTTTATAACCCCTACACCGATATAATTGCAGCCCGTGCTCGCCAGTCAGTTGTCTTGCGCCTGATGGAGGAGGGTGGTTACATCACCGCCGGTCAGCGTGAGCTGGCCGAACGTGAAACTTTGGTGCTGGCCGAAAAGCCATACCCGATTGAAGCTCCGCATTTTGTAATGATGGTGCGCGCTGAGATTGACCGTCTGTTCACGCCGGAGGAGATCTATCGTAAGGGTGGTCTGGTAGTTCGCACCAGCCTGGATCTGGATTGGCAAAGACTGGCTGAAACTGCTGTATCGCGCCATCTGGCAAACCTGAAGAACAGCCCGGATGGCCTTGGGCACAATGTGAACAGCGCTGCCCTGGTTGCCTTGCACCCTCAAACCGGGGAAGTCCTTGCCCTTGTGGGCAGCCCGGATTATTTTGACAGCCAACATGGCGGTGCAATCAACATGGCGCGCGCCCCACGGCAACCCGGGTCGGCGATCAAGCCTCTGGTCTACGCTGCTGCTCTGGATCCATTAGCGCCAGGTGGGGGGTGGAATGCTGCCACGATGCTCCTGGATGTGACCACTTCATTTGTAACCCATGAAGGCCAGGCGTACACGCCTGCCAACTATGATCTGCGTGAGCACGGCCCCGTGCTGCTGAGGGAAGCGCTGGCATCTTCTCTGAATATTCCCGCCGTGCTTGCTTTGGAGCATGTTGGTCTGCAAAACTTTGCTTCCCTGGCCAAGAAGCTGGGCATATCTACGCTGGGTGATCCGCAATCTTACGACCTGTCGTTGGCGTTGGGGGGCGGTGAAGTGCGCCTGATGGAGCTGACCTCTGCCTACGCTGTTTTTTCCAATCAAGGCTATTCGGTTACACCGCAAATGATCCTGGAAGTGCAGGACTTCCACGGAAATCGGCTCTACCAGCCTGAAGTTTTGCCCCGGGTGCGCCTGCTGGATGAGCGCGTCGCCTGGTTGATCAGCGATATCCTCAGCGACCCAGATGCCCGGAGGTTGGGCTTTGGCGCTAACAGCCTGCTCCGCCTGGACCGCCCGGCGGCGGTAAAAACGGGTACCACCAGCAACTTCCACGACAATTGGACGATTGGTTACACCCCCGACTTGGTGGTTGGGGTCTGGTCAGGCAACACGGATTATCAGCCGATGCGGGCGGTGAATGGCTTGAGCGGTGCAGCTCCGATCTGGCATCAGTTCATGCGCTCTGCCCTATCTGGGCATCCCCCGTTGACTTTTGCTCGTCCGGCAGGCTTGACCCAGGTGGAGGTGTGCAGCCTTTCGGGGCTGTTACCGACCTCGGCCTGTCCTTACCGTCGCCTGGAATGGTTTATTGTTGGGACGCAACCCACTCAATCAGATGTATTTTATCGAGAAGTAATCATGGATCGAGCCACAGGCAGATTGGCGACAGAAGCCACAACCCCCGAACAGCGCCTTCAACGGGTGGTCCTTGACCTGCCGCCGCAGGCTTATCCCTGGGCCCGGGGACAGGGTTTGACCCTTTATGCGGATCTGGTTCCGCTTGCTGTGCCAGAATTACCGGAACGAACGCCATCTGCCCTGCAGGAGCTGTCTGAGATGGTTTCCGCTCCATCTTTGGTGTTGCTCTCTCCAGCGGCGGGAGGCGTCTATCGTCTCTCTCCATCGATAACTGCCCAGGCGCAGCGCATTCCCCTGGAGGCAACTTCAGCCACTCGCCTGGCCCAGGTGAGTCTGTGGGTGGATGGGGTCTTGGTCTCTCATCTGGAGCATGCCCCCTATCGGGCATGGTGGGAACTAGCGCCAGGCTTGCATCACGCCTGGGCGCAAGCAACTTTGCCGGATGGCAAACAGATCACCAGTCCTGTGGTTAGTTTCACCGTTATCGAGTAGGTTCTGCCAGCCCAGGGCAGCGATAGCCCACTAGCTTACCCTGCGCCCGCCTCTCAGCCGACCCTTCAGCGCTTCGAAGTCTTCGATCTTGCCTTCATTCAACAAACCTGCCTGTTCAACCCAACTCTCTGGATCAATGAAGTGCAGCCCGGCAGGTTCAAGGATCGACCTTAGGGTTACCACATTTGCGGCTGCCAGCTGTGCGTAGGTTTGGATGCCTGCACCGTGCAGGAGCTGGTTGATCTTTGGCCCAATGCCTTCAATAACCGTGAGATCATCCGTCTGAACCTCCTCAGGGGCGGCCATCTCTGTTGGTGGTGCTTCCTCTGCTGCAACTGGCTCTGTTTCAGCCTGCGTTTCTTCAGGAGCGTGGGCTGCTTCTTCGTGCCCGTGCAGATCAAAATCTGGCTTGTAGGTCTTGGCGTTGCGCAGAAGCGCCCACCAGACAATGAAGATGACGATCACGATGATTAACAGGATAATCCAGGAGGTCATAGTGATTTCCTTTCTCAAGCAACAGGAATAATTTGTTTGAAGCGCGGTCAGGTGCCTGCGCCGGTAACAATCCCGTGGTTATCAAAGGCTGTCAGTTCTGATGATGAGCTGGATGAGGAGTTGCCGCTCAAGTTCCATTATACCGCTACGCGCGCACGGCCGCGGTATTCGATTGCTGGGTATATTGTTAAACTCAGGCAGTATCTTTGCGCGGCTCTCCCTGAACGCGGTTTCTGCCGGCAGCTTTTGCGCCATATAACGCATCATCTGCGTTCTTAATCAGCTCATCCAGAGAAACCGGTGCGTCCAGGTCCAGGGTGGCCACTCCAGCGCTGATGGTCAGTTTTAATGGGCCTTTGGCAGCGGGAAGAACCATTGCCTCTACCTGTTTGCGAATACGTTCGGCGGCATCCAAAGCTTTATCGTGCTGTGTCTCAGGCAGCAAGATCAAGAATTCTTCTCCGCCGTAGCGGCCAAGGATATCCACAGTACGAAGGTTGGAGCGGCAGCAATTTGCCAGGGCAATCAGGGCTTCATCACCCACGGGGTGTCCAAAAGTGTCGTTGATTTTTTTAAAATGATCGATATCAATCATCACTGCCGAAAGAGGGCGGTGGTAACGGCGCACGCGCTCGTATTCAACCCCGGCCAACTTAAGCACCTGTCGGCGGTTCAAAAGTCCGGTCAACTCGTCGGTGATCGCCAAATTTTGCGTCTTTTCAAATAATCTTGCTTTCTCAATCGCCACCGCAGCATAATCCGTGAAGGTGCGCAGCCTCTCGAGCTGGGTGCTGGTGAAGAAGTCTGGGGTGGCGCTATCCAGGTTGAGGAAGCCCATGAACTCGCCTTTGGTTAGAATCGGGGCGCAGGCAGAGGATCGCACCCAGCTCAGCTCTGGCAGGTTACCCCAGATAGAATCCAGCCGGGTATCCGAAATGGCTAATGGCTCACGGCTTTCGTAAACTCGGCTCCAGATTGGGAAATAATCAATTGGCACATGCAGCGAAAGCAACTGTTCCTCCAGGCCGCGTTCTTTGTATCCCAGGGCGCGGCGGATATGAATATTGCCATCGCCGTTTGGTAGAGCGATGTTTGCTGCATCGTGCGGCACGACGCGTTCCAGGTGTTTTAAGACCAGCTCCAAGACTTCGTTGTAGTCCAGCGAGCTGTTGATATCTACGATTGTGTCGCGCAAAGATTCTGCAAGCTGGCGTTGCTCCCGCTCGGCCGCCTGAGCGTCGCTCAACTCCTGGAGCCGCTTTGCCAGGTCTCGATTGGCCTCTTCCAACCGGCGATTTGCGCTTTCGAGCTGGATTTGCAGGCGGCGCATTGACAGGTGGGTTTCAAGCCTGGCTAATACCTCCTCAATCTGGAAGGGCTTTGGAACGTAGTCCACTCCGCCGACGTCGAACGCCCTGACTTTGTCCTGGACATCCACCAGTGCGCTGATAAAGATGACGGGTATATCCCGAGTGCGCTCGTCGGACTTCAAACGCTGGCAGGTCTCGTACCCATCCATCCCCGGCATGCTGATATCCAGCATGATGAGGTCCGGAGGCGCCGCCTGCGCGACCGACAATGCCATGGCCCCCTCAGAAACTGCCCGCACCTGATAACCAAACAGGTGGAGCATATGGGAAAGCACATGCAAATTTTCTGGTTCGTCGTCAACTACTAATATGTCCGCCTGGTATTCCGACTTTGGTTTTATGCTCATTCGCTATACAATCTCTCCTTTGCGAGAGATGATGCTTTTTGTCTGGGGCGCTTTGTAGAGTATTTTCAAGGCGACGAGACTGTGCCCTGGATTATAAACGATAGTAAGGCTCATTGGTGCATCACGTTCATGCTGGTACCCTGGCCATTACCCCATAAATTTACGCCTTATTAATAAGCTTGCAGTACCCTGGTACTGGTTTTAAGCTAACTTTTACAACCTCGGGTGTTCAAAATCTACTGGAATTGGCTCAGGAATCCTTGAAAGCAGCATGGCGCAGGGCCTGAAAGGCGTGCAGGTCAACGAATCTCGTAGCTAAGATTTGCGCTATAATATGCCAAGGCCAACTATGAATGTATCTGAAGCCATTCGTTTGAAGCGGGCGATCCGCCAGTTCAAAGACGAACCTCTCCCCGAAGAGATTGTTCATGCGATCCTGAATGCTGGGCGGCGGGCTCAATCTTCCAAAAACACTCAGCCCTGGCACTTTATCGCAATCCGCGATAAAGCCGTTCTCAAGCAGCTATCGGAGTGCGGCGAATGGGCCGGGCATCTTGCGGGGGCGGCGTTGGGCGTCGCTCTGGTATCGTCTGACCCGACGGCTAAGTTTCAGATACTTTTTGACATTGGACAAGCCGCGGCGCTGATGCAGCTCGTGGCGTGGGAGTTGGGGATTGGGTCATGCCCGGCTACGATTTATCAATCAGACAGGGCGCGGGAAATATTAGGTTTCCCTGACGACCTGCACCTGCGGTTCGCGTTATCCTTTGGCTATCCATTGGAAGAAGCGACGATCACCGCTCCGCCGAAGAAAGGCGGGCGTAAACCGCTGGAAGAAGTTGTGCATTGGGATAGGTGGTAGCTATCTCAAAGATGCGAGCACGCCAAAAGCGGGGTTGATTTTGATTTCGCCCTCCATCTCTAGCAGACGGGGGGTTTTTCTTTTATCCAGCCTTACAACGTCAATGCGTTCTACCACGGAGCGAATAAGGCGCTGGCGGGTTCTGGCGTCGCCCTGTTCTATGGCGTCCCAGATACGCGCGCCGAGGGCATCCAGTTCTGCCGGGGTCAATTCCCGGAAGGTCTCAAGTTCGACATCGTCTGGGGCGGCGTAGTCTCTCAATTTCTCCGCGAGGGCGTCGCGGCGGTTTTCGTGTTCTATCAGTTGAGACAGCAGCGCCTTAGTGTGACCCCCGTCCGCGATGGCAAGCGAAAGGTTCGCAATGCGGCGGTCGGCGGTTTTGATTTCTTCCTGCAAGGCGGCAAGTTTAGCGCGGCGTTCTTTTGCGCGGTCGCCAAAGGTCGCCTTGTATTTCTCATACGCGGCGGCGATGAGATCGGGGTTGAGCAGGTTATCCCGGATGGTATCGAGCACATCGCGCTCAAGGTATTCGGCGGGTATCATGCGGGCGTCGCATTTCACCCCGTGGTGAACCCCCTGGCATTGATAATAGCGCCAGTATTCTTCCTTTCCCTGGGTGTGACGGTGGAAAGAAACCGAGCGCATGATTGAGCCGCACGCCTTACAGAAGACCAGTCCAGACAATAGCGCCTGGGAATTGAAGCGTTTTGGGTGGTAAAAGCCCCGGCGCTTTGCAGTGAAGGCGGAGTTGAGCTCCTGCACAGCGGCCCAGGTCTCAAGGTCTATAATCGGTTCGCAGAACCGTTCGATGGTCTCTCCGCCATAGACAAAGACCCCAATGTAGATTTTGTTGCGCCACAGGTGAGAGTAGCTGTCCAGGTTCTTATACAGCCCGGTCTCATCCCGGATTTCCCGGATTGTAGCCCCGGATTTTCTCATCTCAAATGCCCGCCTTACAAGCGGAGCGGTAACCGGGTCGGGTTCTATGGCGTTAAGGACGCGCGGCGACCCGGACGAACCCCACGCTTACACCTTCACCCATGATTACAACCCGAAGCACCTGACCCCGGTGCAAATCCTGAAACTGTGCGATTGCTACGAGTATCAGGCGTGCGAGACCGGGGAAGCGTATTATCAGTCCTTCGCCCACGCGATTATCCAGGCCATCCGCGGCAAGGCGTGGCGTCGTTTGCCGGGGTACGATGAAGCGGAGTGGACGATATAAGATCAACGGCGGCGGGGTTCCGGGCGAAGAGAACCCCGCCGTTTTTGTGTAGGGGCGGTTATGAGATATCCGAGTGACAGTTAAAATTTTAAGATATATTCTATCAAAGTAGGCATATAATATAAACATTCAGGGCAATTTCCAACTGGTCAAATATACAGGATGGCGGATATGGAAAAAGAGACCCCGGTTTTTAGTCGTTCAAAAGACGGTCATTATCCCGATTTTGTATTTCGTGTTGGGATGGATATACTCAAAGTTGCAAACGAGTTGGAAACCACATCGCAGTTTTCGGATGCAATAAATAAGGCGTGTTCTACTCTCATTGAGCTAATCCATACTCCACAATTTCTTAGTGATGTGGAAAACATCAATGAGTACGTGCGAAAACACGCGAAAGAAATATATTTGCAAGAAATCCGTCAATATTTATATGACGTTGCTGCTCTCTCTGATGCCCTGTATAATGTTTGCAATAAAATGAGTGATCGCCAATCTAAGTTTTCGGATAGCGACCAAGTGGCTTGCAACCTCATCAGGCGAGAGGTAGGAACACTATTTACCGGCGAAGGAATGAAATTTGATTTTACTAGTTTTGACTTAATGAGCTACGTGACCTTATTGGAGGGGGCAACTTGTAATATTGCGGAACGACTACCTAAGGCGGTTGAAAGAGAAAAACTAGATGGAATCAAATTTCAGCAAAGGCGCAAAGTATTAATTTACGTAGGGCTTGGGTTAATCGGTATCGGGGCAATCGTAGCAAGTGCTGCACTCCCGCCAACTTTAGGGCCTGTCATCCCTCTATTGGCGGCAATTGGTGACGGTACACTTGGGGCTTTAGTTAGCGAAATTATTGAAGACATTTCTAGAAGCGAGAAAGAGAAGTAACAAGCCGATAAGTCCTGCTTATTCGTACCACCAAGACGAAGAAGGGCTAGCTGATCTGTTTTGGGGGTAAGATGTCCGAGAGTTGACGCGTCGTGGGGGCGGTGTTACAATGTAATAGAAATCACGCGAAAAGGACACCATACATGGCTAAAGAGAAAGCGGAGAGCGAAGAAAAAACAGCGAAGCGGGGCAGTCCGCGCAGCTTCCGGTTGGGCGCGGATGAGTGGAAAATTATCAAGCGGATTGTAGATAAATATTCGCCCCCTGGGTTTCCCCTGTCTGACAACGCGGCGGTCAAGATCGCGCTGGCGTTTTGGGCGGAGAATAACCCGGAAGAGTAGGGCGGAATAGTATGCCTATAGATGCTATGGGTCAGGCAGCTGCTTATATGCAATTGGCCGCCTGGGAGCTGGGAGTTGGTTCTTGCCCGGCCACGATCTATGAACCGGACCAGGCTCGCCGAGTACTTGGCTTCCCGTCAGAATTGCACTTGCGTTTTGCCCTTTCGTTTGGTTATCCCCTGGAGAGCGAGCGATTGACAGCCGTGCCGGTGAAGGGCGGACGGCGCACGTTTGATGAGACGGTGCACTGGGAGAAATGGTAGTTCTCTGACCTGGGAATGAAAGTTTTCTATTCTGACCACCTGTGGGTGCCGCTTCCCCAGGGTCACCGTTTCCCAATGCCCAAATATGCTCTGCTGCACCAGCGGGTGCGCGCGGCTGCCATGCCTGGGGTTGAGATGCTGCCCGCCAGGCCGGCCAGCGATGACCAGCTTCAGCTTGTCCATCATCACGAATATGTGAGCAAGGTCATTGGGGGTGGACTGAGTGAAAAAGAGCAGCGCCGGATCGGTTTCCCCTGGTCGCCGGAGCTGGTTGTCCGGTCGCGCTTTTCAGTGGGAGGCACAATTTGCGCCTGCCGGGCTGCCTTGCAAGACAGATGCGCAGTTAACCTGGCGGGCGGAACGCATCATGCCTACCCGGATCACGGCGAAGGTTACTGCGTCTTCAACGATGTTGCCGTGGCGGCGCGGGTTTTGCAATCTGAGCGGCGGGTGGAACGGGTGGTGATCCTGGATCTGGATGTGCACCAGGGCAACGGCAGCGCAGCGGTCTTTGCAGGTGATCCAACAGTTTTTACGTTATCGGTGCATGGCGCTAAGAATTTCCCCTTTCACAAGGAGCCAAGTGACCTGGATATTGCCTTGCCAGATGGCAGCGGTGATTCTGAATTTCTTGCTGCGGTGCAAAGCGGTGTTTCAAGTGCGCTGCAACAGGCTCAAGCCGACCTGGCAATTTATATTGCCGGGGCCGACCCTTATGTCAATGATCGGCTGGGCCGGTTAGCGATCAGCAAACAGGGGCTTGCAGAGCGCGACCAGATCGTTTTTGACCTTTGCCGACTCTATAACCTGCCAACGGCTGTGGTCATGGGGGGCGGCTATGCCCGGGATGTCACCGATGTTGTGGACATTCACCTGCAGACCATCCAACTGGCAGCGAGGATGGCAAATGGCGCGGGGGCGTGACCCTGTGCTGCAGGTAAATATGGTTGCGCAACTTTTATGGATGGGTAACGTATTTGTAGTGTAAACATTTCATGAAAGGAGTTTGCCATGTCTGAGACTCGACAACCCCTGCGGCGCTCAAAGCACAACCGGTTAATTGCTGGCGTGTGTGGCGGCCTGGGCGAATTCTTTGGTATCAGCCCCAACTGGTTTCGCCTGGCTTTCCTGATTGCTTTGCTGCCTGGCGGCGTCCCTGGCATCCTGGTATATCTGATCTGCTGGATCATCATCCCAGGCCGATAATGGGCCGGTTGGCCCTTGAGGGCGAGACAACCTTACCAGGGCGGTGAAGCAGCGCTGTATCACCGCCCTGGATTATTGATAAGACTGGGCAAGGGCAATCCGCTTGCGTAAAGCCGGGTGTGAGTAGAGCAAGAATTCTTCCCAGGCCGGGGGATCAGCGTCAGCCAGATTCTGGTTGGCCAGGCGGCTGAATGCGGAGGCAAAAGCAGGTCCATTTTGGGTGACACGCAGCGCATATTCGTCAGCCAGGCGCTCGCGCCAGCGAGAATAGGCGTTACTGAGCGGCATCGTGACCAGCCCAAAGACGCCAAAGGCGATTGCCAGCAGCGGCAACCCCGCGATATCCCCAGGCCCGCTCAGGCCGTAAAATGCAACACCCCAATCTAATATTCGAGATGACAGGTAGAAACCCATCAACAGGATGGCGCTCTCCACTGCGATGCCGAGTGGGATATCCTTATGAACATGGTGGGCCAGCTCATGTGCCAGCACAGTCTCAATTTCGTCTGCGCTGAACTCGTTCAGCAGCGTGTCGCCCAGGATGATGCGCCGGGTGTTGCCCAACCCGATCAAAGCCGCGTTTGCCGCCTTGGTGCGTCGGCTCATATCGAACTGGTACACGCCGACCACCTTGGTTCTGGCCTGCTCAGCCAGGCGCAGCAGGCGCGCCCCCAGGTCAGCGTGCTGTTCGCTGAGGGGTTGAAATTTATAAAAGATTGGGAATAACACCAGCGGCGCCAGGTTTGCCAGCAGGACATTGAACAAGACCATGATAGCCGTCGCCCATAGCCACCAACTTTCAGGAGCAATGCGCAGCACGGCGTAAACAATCTCAATCAAAAATAGCCCCAACCCACCGCCGACCAACGCCATCTTGGCCTGGTCGCTTACCCAATTTCGCAAGGTTTGATTGGAAAGCCCAAAGCGGTGCGGCAGGATATAGCTCTCATAATAGCGGATCGGCAGGCTGATCAGCCCCAGCAAACCCCCAAAGACCATTGCATAGAGGGCCACCAGAAGCCATTCATTGTTTGTGTAAACCAGCAATGCATCCCGCAGGCGGATCGACCAGCCAAAAATTAACCAGGAAAGGACATAGATGCCGCCGATCCCCAGGTCGACCAGCATTAAGCGCCGTTGAATCCGAGCGTAGATCTTTGCTTGCTGCTGGCGTTCTTGATTGAGTTCAATAAATTGGGTGGAGGTCAGGCTGTCATTCATTTGCAACCACTTGATGACATCAGTCGGGGCGCCCGGATTTGAACCGGGGACCTCTGCGACCCGAACGCAGCGCTCTAGCCGGACTGAGCCACGCCCCGATCTGGTTGATCAAGCGGGTTGGATTATAACCGAGGCCCCCCGCTTTGGCAAGTGCCGCGCTCCTTTACTGAGCGGAGATTTATCTCATTTCACCGGTTTTCCCGGTATAATCGAGATCGCGTTTTGCACAGGCAAAAAACCTGGGTATTATCTCGGGCTGAGCCCCGTTGCGATCCAACATCTATGTAACAAGGAGTTTAAGAATGAGCAAGAATAAGGTGCGCGTCGCCATCATTGGAATCGGCAACTGCGCCTCCTCTCTGGTGCAGGGGGTCTATTTCTATAAAAATGCTAAAGATGAGGACCAGGTCCCTGGCCTGATGCACGTTAATTTGGGTGGTTACCACATCAGCGATATTGAGTTCACCGCAGCGTTTGACGTAGTGGATACCAAAGTGGGTAAAGATCTCAGCGAAGCGATCTTTGCCTATCCAAACAACACCTTCAAATTCTCTGATGTGCCGCACCAGAATGTGACCGTGGCGCGTGGAATGACCCATGACGGACTTGGCAAATACCTCTCTCAGATTCTAAAAAAAGCGCCCGGCCCAACGGCGGACATCGTCGGTATCTTGAAAAGCACCAAAACCGATGTGGTGGTGAACTTCTTGCCAGTTGGCTCCGAAATGGCGACGAAATGGTACGTTGAACAGGTGCTGGATGCCGGCTGCGCCTTCGTGAATGGTATCCCGGTCTTCATCGCCAGCTCGGAATACTGGGCCAAGCGCTTCCGCGAGCGCGGCCTTCCCATCATTGGTGATGATGTCAAGAGCCAGGTTGGCGCCACCATCATGCACCGCGTCCTGACCAGCTTATTTGTTGATCGCGGTGTTCGCCTGGACCGGACTTACCAGCTCAATTTTGGAGGCAACACCGATTTCCTGAATATGCTGGAACGGGAGCGCCTGGAATCCAAGAAAATCTCGAAAACTGGTGCGGTTACCAGCATGCTGCCCTATACACTTCCGGAGAGCAATGTGCATGTTGGCCCAAGCGATTATGTGCCCTGGCTCAGCGATCGAAAGTGGTGCTATGTGCGCATGGAAGGCACCACTTTTGGGGAGGTCCCGTTGAACCTGGAAGCCAAGCTGGAAGTTTGGGATTCGCCCAATTCAGCCGGCGTGATCATCGATGCCATCCGTTGCGCCAAGCTGGCGTTGGACCGCAACCAATCTGGCCCGCTTTATGGCCCCTCATCTTACTTCATGAAGACCCCTCCGAAACAGTTTAAAGATGAGATTGCTCATCAGATGGCCGAAGCTTTCATCCGAGGTGAAGAGTAGCGCTGCGGCGCCGCGGCTGCTTCCAGGGCTGCCGGGCTGCCTATGGTATAATTGAATGTCCCATCGGGACATGAATTCGGATGTTATTGTATTGCAGGAGAAAAGCCTATGTCTGGACATTCACACTGGGCGACCATTCGCCGTAAAAAAGGCGCAGCCGACGCTAAACGCGGCCAGGTATTCACCCGTCTGGCGCGCGAAATTGTAATTGCTGCTCGCGAAGGCGGCGGCGATCCGGATACCAACATGCGCCTGGCGCTGGCAGTCGAACGGGCGCGGGCGAACAACATGCCCAAGGAAAACATTGAGCGCGCCATCAAACGCGGAACCGGCGAAGCAAAAGATGGTACCACAATTGAAGAAGCGATTTATGAAGGTTACGCTCCCCATGGCGTGGCGGTCTTGATCTCGGTTGTCACCGATAACCGCAATCGCACTGTCGCGGAAGTACGTCATGTTCTCAGTCGCTCTGGCGGCAGCATGGCAGAAGCCGGTTCAGTCTCCTGGCAGTTTAAACGGGTGGCTTTCTTCGGCTTTGAACTGGGCAAGCATGATCCCGATCAAATCTTTGAACTGGCTGTTGAAGCTGGCGCTGACGATGTGACCTTTGAGGATAACTGGGTGGAAATTGTTGGTCCGGTGGAGGCGTTCAAAGCAATCAGTGATGCCTTGAAAGCGGCACACATCACCCCTGAGGATGCTGAATTGCGTTTTGTGCCCAACAACGAGACAGAGCTGAACGACGCCGATACCATCCAGGTCTACAAAGTGATCGAAGCCCTGGAAGAATTGGACGACGTACAAAACGTTTACTCTACCCTGGCAATCTCTGACAGCGCCATGGCCCAGCTTGAGGCGGCCTGATCCAATGGTGGTAATCGGCGTCGACCCTGGGACAGCGACCACAGGTTATGGTCTGGTACGTGAAAACCCAGATGGTAGCCTGTCAGTGGTTGATTATGGCGCCATACTCACTCCCGCCGATTTGCCCATGCCTCAACGCTTGTTGGAGCTATATCGTCAGTTGCGAGACATTCTGCTTCTCCATCGCCCGGCCAGCGGCGCGGTGGAGAAGCTGTTTTTTCATCGCAACGTGACCACGGCTATCAGCGTTGGACAAGGGCGGGGTGTGGCGTTGCTGGCCTTGGCCGAAGCCGGATTGCCGGTGGCGGAGTACACACCCCTGGAGGTGAAACAGGCAGTTGCCGGTTATGGAGGCGCAGATAAAAACCAGGTGCAGCAAATGGTACGCGCCTTACTCAGCCTGGATCGACTTCCAACGCCAGATGACGCTGCTGATGCTCTGGCCATCGCCATTTGCCACCTGCACAGCTCAAAGGTGGCCACCCTGATAGATTCAAACGAAAGTCAATGAATGAAAATTTAGGGTAAAGAAAACTAACCAACTGGGGCGGTCATTCGTTCAGGCATGATCTCTATTCTTAACGGTCGCGTGGTTGAGGTGTTTGCAGACAGCCTTGTTGTGGGCATCGGCGGGGTTGGGTTGCAGGTTTACCTGCCTGGGCCAGCGCGCGACCGGCTGCGCCCGGGTGATGAGGTAATCTTGCATACATACCTGGTAGTTCGCCAGGATGCCCTCAGCTTGTATGGTTTTGAAACTCGGGATGAGCGCGAACTTTTCATCTTGCTCTTGCAGGTGGATGGCATCGGTCCAAAGTCGGCGCTGGCAGTGCTCTCGGCGCTCACCCCAGATGCCATCCGGCGCGCGATTATTCATGAGCAGCCGGAAATTTTTACCCGTGTTCCCGGCGTGGGCCGCAAAACTGCCCAAAAAATCCTGCTCCAGTTACAGGATCGTATTCCAGCCATGACCGGCCTGGAGCCATCTGCATTTGCGGATGTTGATACCGAGGTGCTCTCTGCGCTCACTGCCCTGGGATACAGCGTTGTGGAAGCCCAGGCAGCCTTGCAGTCGGTCCCGCGTGATACCCCTGCAGATGTTGAAGAGCGCTTACGCGCCGCCTTGCAATACTTTGCCTGATCTTGATTACGTATCATTATCGTGTTATGGAGGTAAAGCCTTTGTTTGAAAACCGCAAGATTGCTTTTATTGGCCCTGGGGCAATGGCGGAGGCGATGATCAGTGGATTAATCCGCACCCATGTCGCTAAGGCCGAAGTCCTGCTGGCGGCGGGTCCGGGTCCGGAGCGTTTGAAGTACTTGCAAGAAAAATATGAGATACAGACCTTCACAGACAATGCTGCAGCGGCTCACCAGGCGGACCTGGTTGTCCTGTCTGTGAAGCCGCAACGCCTCGACCGCGTCCTGGCCGGGCTGAAAGGCTCGGTTCCACCCTCCGCATTGGTGTTGTCGATTGTTGCTGGCGCTTCCATTGACAAAATCTCTCGCGGCTTGAACCACAAAATTATTGTTCGTTCCATGCCCAACACACCGGCCCAGATCGGCCAGGGTATTACCGTCTGGACGGCTTCTCCAGGCGTTTCTGAAGAGCAGCTTGAAATGACCCGCCAGGTGTTGGGCGCGCTGGGAGAGCAGGTATTTGTTGAAGAAGAGAACTACCTGGATATGGCGACTGCCCTGTCTGGAACCGGCCCTGCTTATGTGTTTCTTTTCATGGAGGCAATGGTAGATGCCGGTGTTCACCTTGGCTTTCCCCGGCGCATTGCGGAGCAGTTAGTGGCTCAAACGGTGCGCGGGTCGGTTGACTATTACACCCATCGTGATGATCCTGTCCACCTGGCCCGTTTGCGTAATGAGGTCACCTCACCGGGCGGCACAACTGCAGTTGCCTTGTATTATCTGGAGAAGGCTGGCTTCCGCACTGCCATTTCCCGCGCCATTTGGGCCGCCTACGTTCGTTCACAGGAGTTGGGCAAGGGCGGAAAGAGTCATCCGCCAGAACAGTCCTCCAGTGAGTGAGCGCCTTGGTTTGGTAAAACCCTGCCCGGCTTTGTGAAGAACTGGACAAGATAACAGCTTTCAGGTATCATTTTACAGATATTCCCCAGGGAAGGTCTGTTGAAAGAATTCATTGTCTCGGAGGCAAAATGTCCGACCTGATCAGTCAAATTACTGCCGATCTGAAAGAACAGATTGAGTCGTTTAAGCCCGAATTAGAAGTTCGCGATGTTGGCTCGGTGATTGAAGCCGGAGATGGCATTGCCCGCGTGCGTGGCCTGGCGGATGTTCGCGCCCAGGAACTGGTTCAATTCTCCAATGGGGTGAAAGGCATCGCCTTCAACCTGGAGCAGGACAATGTAGGCGTGATCATCATGGGCGAGTACTCGGAGATCGAGGAAGGTATGGAAGTGCGCTCCACCGGGCGCATTGCTTCAGTGCCCGTGGGAGAGGGCCTGGTTGGGCGGGTGGTGAACGCTCTTGGCGAGCCAATCGATGGCAAGGGCCCGGTCAAATTCCAGCAATTTCGGCCCATTGAGCGCATTGCACCCGGCGTTGTGGCCCGTAAAGACGTGGACACGCCGGTGCAGACTGGCTTGAAAGCGATTGATTCGATGATCCCGATTGGCCGCGGCCAGCGCGAACTGATCATTGGCGACCGACAGACCGGCAAGACCGCCCTGGCCATAGACACCATCATCAACCAGAAAGGCAAAGACCTGTTCTGCATTTATGTTGCTATTGGGCAGAAGAAAGCAGCTATCGCCCGGACCGTATCTATCCTGGAGCGTTTTGGTGCGATGGATTACACCACCGTATTGGTCGCCTCTGCCGATGACCCTGCTGCACTTCAGTACATCGCCCCCTATTCGGGCTGCGCCATGGGCGAGGAGTTCATGGAAACGGGCCGCGACGCCCTGGTGATCTACGATGATCTTTCCAAGCATGCCTGGGCTTATCGCCAGGTCTCTTTGCTTCTGCGCCGTCCGCCTGGCCGTGAGGCTTACCCTGGGGATATCTTTTACCTGCACTCCCGCTTGCTTGAGCGCGCCGCTCGCCTGGCTGACCAGTATGTGATTGTGCCGGCCGCGTGGAATGGCACCCAGGCAGAGGCTCTGGTATCTGTGGATGGCAAGACCTATGGCGGCCCGCTGGCCCAGCACGACGCCGAGAACGCCCGAAAGGCTATGGAAAACCCGGATAACTACAAGGTTGTCAAACTGGTCGGTTCGGGCGGCTCGTTGACTGCTCTGCCCATCATCGAAACCTTGCTGGGCGATGTTTCTGCCTATGTTCCCACCAACGTGATCTCGATCACCGACGGCCAGATCTACCTGGAAAACAACCTGTTCTACGCTGGCATCCGCCCTGCGGTCAACGTGGGTCTTTCGGTGTCACGTGTAGGCGGCGATGCCCAAACTCGGGCCATGAAACAAGTTGCCGGGCGCCTTCGTCTGGATATGGCTTCCTTCCGCGAGCTGGCAGCCTTTGCCCAATTCGGCTCCGATCTCGATAAATCCACCCAGGCTCAGCTAAACCGCGGCCAGCGCTTGCAGGAAATCCTCAAACAACCCCAATATGAGCCGATGTCGCTTGAAAACCAGGTGATCGTGATTTATGCCGGCACCCAGGGGTTTGCCGATCGTGTGCCATTGGATCGTATGCGCGCCTGGGAGCAGGCACTGTTGCGGTTCATGGATACTTCGCACCCGGAAATTGGCCGGGATATTGCCGAGAAAAAGCGCGTCACCGATGAAACAATGGCTGTTTTGCGCTCGGCTTTGGAAGAATTCACTCACACATGGCAGTAACAGGGTAGCTTTATGCCCAACGCACGTGAAGTACGGCTCCGAATCCGGAGCATAAAAAACATTGCCCAGGTGACAAGGGCGCTGCAGGCGGTGAGCGCCAGCAAGGTGCGCAAATCCATGCAGGCCCTGATGAACACCCGCCCTTACGCCGTTAAGGCCTGGCAGGTGTTGCGCCACATTGCCGCCCAGCCTGGCCGGGAGAATCTGCATCCTTTGCTGACCCGGCGAGAACAAATCAACAACATCCTGGTTGTATTGGTCACAGGCGACCGCGGCCTGGCCGGGGCTTACAACACCAACATTGTGCGCTATGTCTTGCAGCGCTTTGGTCAAAGTCCGGTCCCGGTTTATTACATCACCGTTGGTCGCAAAGGGCGCGACCTGATGGTCCGCCGTCGCCAACATGTGATTGCTGAATTCAGCAACCTTCCGGCCGCGCCAACTTTTGCGGATGTATCTGCCATTGGCAGGTTAGCCGTAGAAGAGTTCCTGGCTGGCAAAGCGGATGAAGTTTATTTGGTTTATACGGATTTTATCAATATGGCCCGCCAGGTGCCAACGATTAAAAAGTTGTTGCCGCTTGAGGTTGATGAAGGGCATCAGCGCGTGGCTGCCTTTGCCCCTGCGGCGGGTGGCCCGGCAGCATCTTACATCTATGAACCCGGACAGGAGCAAATCCTGAATGAGATTGTGCCGCGCTTCACCGCATTGCAGGTCTTTCAGGCAATCATCGAATCGCTAGCTAGTGAACACGCTGCCCGTATGATTGCCATGAAGAACGCCACCGATAGCGCGTCCGCTCTGGCTGGAAGCCTTCAATTGGAGTACAACAAAGCTCGCCAGCAGACTATCACGAACGAACTCCTGGATATCGCCGGCGGCGCTGAAGCCCTGGCCCAGGCTAAATAATTTGTGCCCACAGGCATTACGGAGGCAAGAATGGCAAAAGCAAAAGGTAGAGTTGTTCAAATCTTGGGCGGCGTGGTTGACGTGGAGTTCCCGGCCGGGCAACTGCCCGAAGTCTATGATGCCATCGAAGTGCCCCGCGATGGCGGCCCCGCCCTGATTCTGGAAGTGCAGAAACACCTGGGCAACAACTGGGTTCGCACCGTGGCTATGGATGCCACTGACGGTTTGCAGCGCGGGGTGCCGGCCTACGGCACTGGCGCTCCCATCAGTGTTCCGGTTGGACCCGAAACCCTCGGTCGCATTTTCAATGTTTTGGGTCGTCCAGTTGATGGCAAAGGCCCGGTCAATGCAAGTTTGTATTATCCCATCCACCGACCCGCACCGCCCTTTTCCGAGCAGACCACCCGCGTTGAAGTCTTTGAGACCGGTGTTAAAGTCATTGACTTGATTGCTCCCTTCACCAAGGGCGGTAAAACCGGAATCTTTGGCGGCGCAGGCGTGGGAAAAACCGTCATTATTATGGAACTGATCCGCTCGATTGCCCTGGAGCACCAGGGCAACTCTGTCTTTGCCGGCGTCGGTGAGCGCACTCGAGAAGGAACCCAGCTCTATCGTGAAATGCAAGAATCTGGCGTCATCAAAGATACTGTGATGGTCTATGGCCAGATGAACGAGCCTTCGGGTGTGCGTCTTCGTGTTGCGCTGTCTGCCCTGTCGATGGCGGAATATTTCCGCGACCAGGGACGTGACGTCTTGCTCTTTATCGATAATATTTTCCGTTTTTCCATGTCAGGCTCAGAAGTCTCAGCGTTGCTCGGTCGCATGCCCTCCGCAGTGGGCTACCAGCCCACCCTGGCTACCGAAATGGGCGAGCTGCAGGAGCGCATCACCTCCACCCGCACAGGCTCGATTACCTCCATGCAAGCGGTTTACGTCCCTGCCGATGATTATTCCGACCCTGCTCCGGTGGCGACATTCACCCACCTGGATGCAACCATTGCTCTGGAGCGCTCCATCTCCGAAAAGGGTATCTATCCTGCGGTTGATCCGCTTGCTTCCACATCGCGCATCCTTGATCCCAAGCTGGTGGGCGAAGAGCACTACACCACTGCCCGTGAAGTCCAGCGAGTGCTGCAGCGTTACAAAGACCTGCAGGATATTATTGCCATCCTGGGAGTGGATGAGCTGAGCGAAGATGATAAGCTGATTGTCTCGCGCGCCCGCAAGATTGAGCGCTTCTTCTCCCAGCCCTTCTTTGTCGCTGCTCAATTCACCGGCCGGGAGGGCCGTTATGTTCCGCTGCGCGAGACGGTGCGCGGTTTCCGTGAAATCTTGGATGGCAAGCACGACGACTTGCCTGAAGGCGCCTTCATGATGGTAGGTACCATCGATGAGGCTGTTGAGCAAGCCGAGCGCATGGCCAAGAGCGCTTAATCACCCATGCAGGAGCAATCCCGGGAGCATGGATGGGATTGCCCCTGCTGTCAAACCCAGCGAGAGTGGTGTATGCCGATTCGATGTGAGATTGTCTCTCAAGATCGTCTGGTTTTTGAAGGCGATGCAGATATTGTGCTTGCCCCTGGCGAAGCTGGCGTCATAGGCATCTTGCCTCGCCACGCGCCGCTGCTCTCCACCTTGAAGTTTGGCGTTCTGACAGTTCGCTACCAGGGCGAGGAAGAGTATTTTGCCATTGCCGGCGGGGTGATTGAAGTGCAGCCCGACCTGGTGACGGTCCTGGCGGATGCCGCCGAAAACGTGAAAGAGATTGATATCGCTCGCGCCGAAGCTGCCCGCCGCCGGGCAGAGGAAATCCTTGAAAAAGGCCTCCCCCCCGATACAGACGCCTACCTGGCCATGGAAGCAGCGCTCAAACGCTCCAGCCTGCGGCTTGAAGCCGCTCGCCGCTTTGGCCGATACCAGGCCACTTCCCGGCCGCCTGGTTTTTCTGAGGGAGAAGATAAATAATCTATGGCCCTTTTTTCTCGGGAGCTGGGTATCGACCTGGGCACAATATACACCCGAGTCGCCGAGGGCAATCAGATCGTGCTGCAGGAACCAACTGTAGCTGCGATTGTCGTCAGCGAACAAAAGATGGTTGCCTGGGGACAGGAAGCCCAGGATATGTTCGGTAAAGTGCCCGATTCCCTGGAAGTGACCCGGCCCCTGGTGAACGGGGTCATTGCCGATTATGAAGTTACCGAAGCCATGTTGGCTTTCTTATTGCGCAAACTGGCTGGCCCGTTGCGCATTTTTCGCCCGCGCATCATGGTCACTGTCCCCTATGGTGTCACCAGTGTTGAGAGCCGCGCCGTGCATGAAGCAGCCTTACAGGCCGGCAGCCGGGAAGCTTATCTTGTGCAGCAACCCCTGGCAGCCGCCCTGGGTGTTGACTTACCGATTGGTACGCCCTCCGGTAATATGCTGATCTGTCTGGGGGGCGGCGCCACGCAAGTCGCTGTGATGGCGATGTATGGCATTGTTGCTGCCGAGACACTCCGCAAGGGCGGCATGAGCCTGGATGAGGCGATTGTTGCCTATGTGCGCAAGAAATATGGCCTGATTATTGGGCAGCTTACCGCCGAACAAGTCAAAATTCGTATTGGCGCCGCTGTCCCTCAAGACGAAGAGCAAACTGTAGAGGTTCAAGGCCAGGATCAAGTCAGCGGCCTGCCGCGCCCGGCCACCTTGACGACGGGTGAAGTTGTTGAGGCTTTGCGCGATCCCCTAAATGAAATCATTGAGACCGCGCGCCGTGTTCTGGAAAAGACTCCCCCTGAGCTTGTTTCGGATATTATTGACCGCGGTGTTGCCATCACGGGTGGGGGCGCGTTGCTGCGTGGCGTTGACAAATTGATGACCAAGGAGTTGGGTGTGCCAGCGTACCGTGTCGATAATCCGCTCACCTGCACCGCCGAAGGAGCGTCTCGCGCCCTGGCAATGTACCAACTGATCCGCCGTAATCTGCCATCCGTGTAAAATTTTCCGCCTCGAATCAAATGGCCCGGCAAAATCATGCGCCGGGCATTTTGATTTCGTTCAGTCGCCCCGTCTTATTTCAAGTAATATGTCATCCGTTGCAAATGGATCGATGGGTCGATGTACTGCACTCGCACATCCTCTGGTACATTGATACTGATGGGTGCGTAGTTCAGGATGGCCTTAACGCCTGCTTCAACCAGTCTGTCGGCAACCTCCTGTGCCTGGCTGATGGGCACCGTGATCATTGCCACTTTGATCCCCGCCGCTCGAATGGTCTCCACCATGGTGCTGTAATCCTGGATGACAAACTCTCCAACTTGTGTGCCGATCTTGTTCGGATCGTTGTCAAATACCATCGCCACCTTGAACCCGCGATTCACAAAGCCCTTGTAACGCGCCACAGCACTCCCCATGTCGCCGGCCCCAACCACGGCGATATCCCATTCATGGTCCACGTTCAGGATCCTCTGCAACTGCTCTATCAGATAAGAGATCTGGTACCCGGTGCCCTGCTTGCCAAATTCGCCAAACTGAGACAGATCTTTGCGGATTTGGGCTGCAGATATGCTCAGCCGCTCCCCCAACTCTTGTGAAGAAGTAAGCTGGCGCCCTTCTCGCGCCATTCGTTGCAATGAGCGCAGGTATTGCGGCAAACGCCCCACCACAATTTCCGGGATTTGTTTGTTTTCCATTATTCCTCCTTAGACCAATGACCTGAATTTACCACAAATTATTCTATTGTGCAATTCCCCACAATAATTGAACAAACGGGTGCAATTGCAGGGTCTTTTTGCTCGCCGCTTTTCAATCAGCGAGTGGGGTATAATCCTGGCATGTTTATCGATCAGGCAGAAATATTTGTCCAATCGGGCAAAGGCGGAGATGGAGTCGTTCATTTCCGCCGCGAGAAATATGTCCCGCGCGGCGGCCCGGATGGCGGCGACGGTGGCAAGGGTGGAGATGTCATACTTGAAGTACATCCTACCCTCAACACGTTGAACGCTTTTCAGCACAAGCGTAAGTTCCATGCCCAGGATGGGGCAAACGGCGCCAAGCAAAATATGACGGGGCGCAGTGGGGACGATTTGGTCATCCCCGTACCGCCGGGCACCACAGTTTATGCGGCTTTGACCGGTGAAGTGATTGGCGATCTGACAGAAGCCGGGCAGCGCCTGGTGGTTGCCAGGGGCGGGCGAGGTGGGCGTGGTAATGCTCGTTTTGCCAATCCCGTGCGCCAGACTCCGCGCATTGCTGAGCGCGGCGAACCTGGCGAAGAGCGCACCCTGCGCCTTGAGCTTAAGTTGATTGCCGATATTGGCATTGTTGGGGTGCCCAATGCAGGTAAATCCACCTTTTTAGCAGCCACTACAAAAGCCCGTCCCAAGATTGGGGATTATCCTTTCACCACTCTTGAGCCAAACCTGGGGGTTGCCAGCTTAGATGATGAGACCACCCTCATCCTGGCGGATATCCCTGGTCTGATTGAGGGCGCCCATCGCGGCGTGGGATTGGGACATGACTTTTTGCGCCACATCCAGCGCACCCGAGTGTTAATCCACTTGCTGGATGGCCTGGCCGAAAATCCAGTGCTGGATTTTATCCAAATTAACAGCGAATTGGCGCTGTTTGATCCCAACCTGGCGCGCAAGCCGCAAATCGTGGCCCTGAACAAGATGGATCTGGATGATGTTCAGGCTCGTTGGCCTCAAATACAGGCCGAACTTAAGCAACTGATCCAGCGCCAGGATTTGAATATTGATGGGCAGCCTTTCGCCATCTCGGCTGTTTCTGGTAAGGATGTGCGGGCCTTGCTTTACCGGGCAGCGCATCTGCTATCGGAGTCGCTTGAGCAAACTCCGATAGCCGTTGGCCCAGCGGAGTTACCGGTTTACCGGGTTGAGAGCGATCCTAAAGCCTTCACCATCGTGCAGACTTCGGATGGCTGGCAGGTGCGTGGACAAGCAATTGAGCGTGCCGCCAGTATGACCTACTGGGAGCATTATGACTCAGTGCGCCGCTTTCAACGCATATTGGAAGCGCTTGGCGTGGAAAAGGCGCTGCGCGAGGCTGGTGTACAGAATGGCGATACCGTGATGATCGGCGATTACGAGCTGGAGTGGCAGGATTGAGAAGGGCGGCGTAAAGAATGCGGCTGGGAATCTTTGGCGGCACGTTCGATCCGCCACATCTGGGTCATTTGATCCTGGCGGCTGAAGCCCACGCCCAGCTTGGCCTGGAGCGGGTGCTTTGGGTCCTCACGCCGGTTCCACCCCATAAAACAGACCAGCAGATCACGCCGCTGGCCGATCGCTTGGATTTGCTCAGCGCTGCCCTGGATGGTGATCCAAATTTCGAGCTTTGCCGTGTGGATATCAACCGTCCACCGCCCCATTACGCTGTGGACACGGTTGAGTTGTTGCGAACCCAAAACCCGCAGGCCAGGCTGATCTACCTGATGGGTGGCGATTCGCTATCTGACCTGCCTCTCTGGCACCGCCCGAATGATTTCATCCGCGCTTGCGACGAAATTGGGGTTATGCTGCGCCCTGGGCATGCCATAAATCTGGATATTCTGGATGCCCGCTTGCCAGGGCTGCGCGCCCGTGCTCGCCTGGTTCACGCGCCGTTGCTCGAGATTTCATCTTCAGATCTTCGTCGCAGGGTCGCCCAGGGGAAGCCCTTTCGTTATTTTCTTCAAGAGCCGGTTTACCAGCTGATCTTAGCCCGCCGGCTTTATCAGGAACGATGAGCTGTGCCGCAGCAAAACGCCAGGCAGCCTGTACCAGCTTCTGAGTTGCCCAGCCCGGCTACGCTGTTCCATTTGCGGCTCTACGACCAGACTTCCGCTGATCTGATCTCTGGCGCCAAACAACAGCTTCAACCGCTCCTCAAACTGCGTGACTGGAGCAAGCTTCAGCGCATCCAGGCTGCACACACACCTGAGGAATTGCTGGATCTTTCCCCCCAAGCGACTGGCCTGGCCCAGGAAGCCTGGCACAGGCGCATGCGCGCCTTTGGCCCGGCGGCTCTGCCGCCAATCCAGGATACGCTGCGGCAGTTGCGTTTCCTGGAGGATAGCGAAGCGCGCTATCGCATCAGCGCTCTGCTAATCTCTGAGTTGCGCTGGCATGGTGTGGACGGGGCGCAGGCTTTGCTATCCTGCCTGGATGAAATGGACAATGCCGCTGCTTGCCTGGCTTGCGTGGCCTTGGGGCTTTCACGCCAGCCGGCGCTTTGCGAGCCGGTTTGGAGATGCTACCTGCGGATGAAGGCGCGCCCGGATGACCTGGATTTTATTGGCGGACTATGGGCTTTGATCGATCTGCATGACCGCCGCGTTGCTGGCGAGCTTTTGGAATATCTTCAACAGAAGCGTTACTTTTTTGAATTGTTTGGCTTTCTCTCGCTGGCTGGCGACGAGCAGGCGCTGCCGTTGCTGGTTGCTGGTGCAATGGAGCAGGATCAAAAGCAAGGCGTTGACGCGCTGATGGCTGCAACAGGGATCGCCCACCGGGTGGGCAAACCCGCCCTGGTGCGCCAGTTGCTTGAGATCCCTCAGGCTGATCTTGGCCGGCCAGAGGCGGGCTCACAGACGCAGGCTGATGAAATCGCAGCCGATGAAATCGCAGCCGATGAAATCGGCACAATGATCCTGGCGCGCCCGCTGATGGAGGTTGAAGAATACTTTGCCCTGTTCTACCGCGGTTTTAGCCCGCAAGACGCCACCGCTGCGTTGAAAGCTATACGTCAAAATACAGGCTGACTTCGTAAGGGTGGGGTCGATTGCGCACCTGGTAATACTCCGCTTCGAATTTGTTCTGGATCCATTGTTGGATCAGTTCTTTGCTGAACACATCCCCAGCCAGCAAAAAGTCGTGGTCGGTCTCCAATGCTTCCAGAGCCTCGCGCATCGAGGCTGGTAGCTTTTGGATCGCTGCGCGTTGCTCCTCGCTCCATGAGAAAATGTTGGCATCAATCGGTCCAAATCCCAACTCCGTCGGGTCAATATGCTGACGAATTCCATCTAAACCCGCCAGCAATTGCGCTGCCAGAGCCAGGTAAACATTGCAGGTAGCATCCGGTGGGCGGAATTCCAACCGCGCAGTGGCGGGCTGGTTGGCATATTTGGGGATGCGCACTGCTGCGCTGCGGTTGCCCAGCGAGAAAAAGGCATTCACCGGAGCTTCAAAGCCGGGCACCAGGCGACGGTAGGAATTGGTGCTTGGGTTGGTCAGCGCCAACAGAGCTGGTCCATGTTTAAGCAGGCCGCCAATGTAATGGAGAGCTGTCTTGCTCATGCAGCCATAGCCCTGGGGGTCATAAAACAAATTTTGTTTGCCTTTGAAAAGGTGTTGGTGGAAGTGCATTCCACTGCCGGCCTCGCCATAGAGTGGTTTTGGCATAAACGTGACGGTCTTGCCATGGCTGTGGGCCGTCATTTTAGTCACGTATTTCACCATCATTGCTCCATCCCCCGCCGCCACCAGGCCCATCATGGGCGTCTCAATTTCCGATTGGCCCGGGCCGCCCACTTCGTGATGGTGATATTTCACGGGTACACCCATTGCTTCTAGATGCAACGTCATTTCACTGCGCAGGTTGAACAACTGGTCCTTGGGCGGTATTGCGTGATAACCACCATGCAGCGGGATGTAATGCCCGTGTCCGCCGACGGCGCTGTTCCAATCCGCTTCATTCGAGTCCAAACGGTAAGAGGCATGATTGACGCCGCTCTCAAAAGCGACTTTATCGAAAATGTAAAACTCGAACTCGGGTCCCCACAGACTTCGGTCGGCAATTCCAGTCTCACGCAGGTAGGCCTCGGCGCGGATGGCGATGTTGCGGGGGTCGTTGGCAAACACCTGGTGGGTGTCGGCTTCCAACGTTGTACAGATAAAACTCAAGGTGGGTGCCTGCCAGAAAGGATCGATGAATCCGCTGGCCAGGTCGGGCACCAGCACCATATCCCCTGCTTTGACGCTCTTCAAGCCCACTGCTGAACCATCGAAACCGATGCCGCTCTCCATAATGTCGGGGGTGAATTGGCTGGCCGGGACTGTTAGATGGTGCCAGCGTCCCCACAGGTCACAAAATTTCAAGTCGATCATCTGGATATCATTTTTGTCAATGTACTGAGAGGCCTGATCGAAAAGCTGAAACATAGTTGTTGCTCTCCTTGCCCGATTGGGGTCGAAAGTGGTCGCGTGATTAGTTTAAGAAATCCAGCGCTCTCAGAATAGCTGCATCATAGCCTGGCGAGTAGTCATGCCCCAGGTCAGGCAGCGTTTCCAGCTTACATGCGACGCCGGTTGCGTTCAGTTTCTCCATCAGTATGTGGATATTTTCCTGTGAGATTGACGAGTCTCGTTCACCAATTACAAAATAGCCACGCAGACCTGGATGAGCAGGGGACTCCAATAAGTAGCTCCACTCGGCCAGGTCATCCATGTATGGGCCGCCCGGTCCAATGGCCAGAAAGCCCTTCGTTTCAATGGAACCGCGCAGCGCAAGCCAGATCGCTATCTCGCCGCCCATTGAATGGCCACCCAGGATGGTCCTGTGCGGGTCAATGGCATAGTTTTGGCGCAGCGTAGCATAGTGTTTCTGTATCTCGCCCTCGGCTGTCTCGCGGTTGTCCCAAACATAGGCGTCTTTCCAAATCGCCTGGGAGGACTGCGGCGCAGCTACCAGCCAACCTGCTGTGGCCGCTGGCCGCCAGAAGCCCAATGAGCTGTGCACCGTCCCAGCATTGGTGTGCAGGCCCAGCAGCAGCGGGCAGGCTGGACCGCTGCTGCGGCAGCGATTTTCGGGGCGCAGCGTAAAAATTGGAAAAGCTGTTTGCGAATCGTGTTCTGCCACGGTCTGATTTTGCGCTACCAGTTTTTCGAATTCCGGATTGCCTTGCAGCGATTTAAAAGATGGACTCCGGCGTAACAAAAGCTCGCTGTACCATTGGCCGCGTTCCAATGCTTCTTGCAATACCCGCAGGGTTTGGTCCGTGTCCTCAATTCTTGCTGCCATCGTCATGCGCCAGTAATCCAACGATGTACGCTGATCCGGATAGGTCTCCAGCGCCTGGGTGGCAAGCTGGAGCGCAGCGGAGTATTCCCTGTTTTGATAAAGTTGTTGAAGTTGTCCATATAGATCTTCAAATGAGCGTTCTTCCATCCGACCAGCAGGCTCCTGTTCTCAGTTCATAAAAATGATCTCAACAATTGTATCCTGTCCTGGCGCTGCGCCAAGTCCCACTTCGGCCAGCGGGAAGGGCAGGAAGAATCCGGGCGGATAATCCATATTGGGGTTTTCTGGCCGGTGAGTGAATTGCACACCTTCATTAAACAGGTTCAGATTTAGTTTGGTGTTACTGTGAATCTCCACCCGAATTGGTCTGGCTGGGCTGTTTTCCAGCGATATGGACCCGGCAGAATTTGACTGGTTCGCCTGATAATTCGCGCTCCAGCCGGGAGCAAAACGCTCCCATGGGTCAAGCAAAAGCGGTATTTGTAAGCGGGCGGATTGCCTGGCCCGGTAAACGAGGCGCAGTTTGTTGCCTTGTATTTCATAGGTCTTTTGGTGACTGCGGTTGGCAGTTGTAAAAGTCAGCCGGTTCCCGGAGAGCACTGCCTGGTAGCCGAAACCGGCCTCATAAAATGCCCCTGGGATCACAGCCGGATCGGCAATCAAATCCCCGCTCAAATCCCAGCCCTCGGGGTTGCTCAGGCCGCTGATGACCTGGGAGGATGGCCCGATCAACTGGTGAGCGTTGCCGCTCTGATCCCGTTGGAACCAATAGATCAGACCGCCGCTGCCAATCTCAAACTGGGCATAAAATTCGCTGGAAGCCAGGATGCAGTCCAGTTGCCCGTTCTGGTCTGGGTCTATTCCGCATTGGGCAAGCGATGCGGGGTGCTCCGCCCAATTTGCGGCTGCTAACAGCGACCAAACTTGCCCACGGTAGTTCGCCCGCAGGGCAGGGAGTTCCCTCGCCGTTGGGTGCACCGGTGCATAAAGCGCAAAAAAGGCCTGCCAGGCTGCTTCTGCCAGCTCATTGGAAGGCGCCTGCAGAAGAGCCTGCTCCAATGAAGCGTTGGCTGCAGTTGAGAGAGCGTCGCCTGGGGAAATTTGCTCACCATCCAGGTCTGGACTGGGTATCGCCTGCATGGCCTGCAGATCTTGCGCGGTCAGCAATTGGATCCAGGGCCGAGATTTCAAGTAGTGGAGCGTGGCGCCTGCCGCTGCCGGAACGCCCCAGGTGCTGACCGGTAAATCTCCACCCAGCGTGAGGATCAGCGCTTCGCCGCCAGGCTGTGCTGCGGCCAAAGCCGCCTGGCTGAGCGCCCGCCGCACGTCAAGCGACGGCCCATCGGCCGAGGCTTGTTTCTCCTGGCCGATATATTGCCGGATGGGCAACGCTCGCTGGTCTCGCCAACGCCTGATTGCGGCAGGCGCCAGGTAGCGGGGTATTGAATCGCCCTGTGTCTGGTCGGCAAACAGCAATTGGAAACCCGGCGAGACCGGAAAATAATCCACCCCGGTGAACCGATGTGGGCTGGGCGGGAATCCAAAGTCATTGCTGGCTTGCCCGAGCATTTCTGCTGCAACTTCCAGAAATTGTGCTTGCTTTTCATCGTATGTCCCCAGGTATGGCAGGTAATCTGGCAAGATTAGCAATCTTTCCTGTGAGAGTTGCCTGATTAACTCTGTTTCAGCAGCATAATCCAGCGCTGAGAGCCAGGCCGGGTATTTCAGATCCAGAAGGACCAGGGGCGCCTGTTCATCACGAGCGGCGCGCAGCAGGTGGAGCAATCCATGCCCCCCGCCGAGCGGCCCGGTATGCGCTCCGTTCCATCGGCGCAGCGCGGTCGCCGGGGTGTAAGCCGGGTGGGTGTTCCAAAAGGCCAGCAGCACGCGCGCTGGCGGAGGTGGGGGTGCGCCTGCCAGGCTTGGCTCAGACCGGTCGGCTACTGGCTCCGAGTTGGATGAGGTGACAAATACTTGCAGGTTCAGACGAGTTTTAAGGTTGGCTGCCTGGGCGTTGTCGGGGGATGTTTGTTGTTCCACTCGAAGCGCCGCCTGGCTCAGGCTGATCCTCACTTGGTCAAGAACCGGGTCTCTGACCACTCGTAAGCCCACCTCGGCGACTGGCTGCATCTGGCTATCCAGGGATTGCAATTCACCGGAGGCTGGGATGATGAGCAGCACATCCCAATTCAAATCGGCCTGGGCGTTAATTGGCAAATCCCGGCTGCCGCCCTGCCGGATGTCCAGAGCCAGGTACAGATCATAGTCTGGAATTGCTGCCTGCTCCAGCATGTCCAGGCGGATTTGCACCTCGCCCGGCACCCTGCGCGTGTAAACCGCCAAGAGATCGTGGGTGGGTTGGGCTGCATCTGCTGGATCAAGCAAACGCAGGTCAGTGTAGCTCCAAGGGCCTGATGAACTTTGAATTCCAGCGGGGGCATAGACAGCCGCCAAAGCGCCCAGCGCCAGGCAGAGCGTCAGCAAGATCACATGACGCCAGATCATGGACGTATGATACCATATTGCCTGAATGCAACTGGGATCCCCGATGGGCCTTTGCCGCATCTGGGATCCCAGGATTAAAAATCAGTACCCCCAGGCAGACTCGAACCGCCGTTTTTGGCTCCGGAGGCCAACGCTCTATCCACTGAGCTATGGGGGCAAGCACAGCGATTTTACCACAGACCTTGTGAGCATCCAAGACCCGCGCCGGATGGCGGTTAAACCTGCACCTGGGGAGATAACCGGGCCAGTTCTTCGCGCAGCTTTTCAATGATTTTGCTGTTTTCGCCTTCATCCCCCATCTTTAAGCGTTGTTCCTTTTTATAAGCCAACTCTGCGCATAGCTGATAGAAGCGATTGGTTGTCTGGAAGCGCCCGCTGAAAAGCGCTCCGAAGCGAGCGGCGCTCTGCAACCAGGCTGAGCAAGCTGTCTGGTATTGACTTGGGGTGAGCAATCCCAGGCTCACTTCTTCCTGCAATTGTGTTACGATCCACTGCCGCTCACGATAAATTGCCCATAGGATAAACAGCAACATAAATATCCACCCACTCCAATCGATGATTGTCCCGAGCAAAAAACCACCCAATCCCCTTACCAGGCTTGCCAGGGTGTTGTGCAAAGAATGCAGGAAGATCGCCAGCCCCAGCCCGCCGACCAGCGCCACCAGTCGGGTCATTGGATTGCGGGCCAGCCGGGTGATTGCCAGGCCAATCCCGATGAAGGCTGTGTAGAATGGGTGTTGCCATCCCACCAGGATCACACGGATGAACACCAGGCTGAATAGCCCGGCGTAGCCGCCCTGCAGGTAGCCATCTCGATAGATGTACAGCGTATTTTCGGTCGCAGCAAAACCCAGGGCGACGATCCCGGCGTAAACTATCCCATCCAAGATTGAGTCAAATTCATTTCGGGCAGCCAGAAACACCACCAGAACTGCCAGACCCTTCCACACCTCCTCAACCACGGGGGCAATCAGCGCACCTGTGGTCAAGTTGGTTGCCGTCTCAGATCGGGTAAACAGATAGACTCCGGTTGCCAGGGAGGTGTTCACGACAAAGGCCATCCCCGCTGCCACAATCGCCCCCCACGAGAACACACCCAGCAGCATAAATTTGGGTTCCTTCTCGTAGCGGTCCATCCAATAGATAAACCAGGCGAAGAAGAAAACCGGAACAAACCCAAAAAACAGTGAAAGAAACAAGCCCATTCAGCCTCAATCCGGACAAACTGTTTCTATGCCAAAGTGCATGTTTTTAGGGCGCAGGCTCCTTATGATGAACCGTTGGTCCTGAAAATCAGGCGCGTGCGATGCGTCCGGGTACATTCCAGTTGGATGCCCAGGACACCCAAAACTTCCTCGGGCCGGCCTGTCGCGCCTTCACGCGCTGTCAGCCTCAATAACAATCGCTGTCGCCCCTGATTGTCATCGGCCAAAGGCTCGAGCGCCAGCACCAATGGGCGCAGGTCATAAGCCTTCTGCCGGCGCACGCGGGGCAGGCTGCTGGCTTCCAACAAAGCCTGGCAGCGTGCTTCCAGATCGGGGCAGGACTCCAGCAGAGTGATCACAAATTCACTGGCTTCCAACTCGCTTTGCAAGGCCGGTCTGTGGAGATCGACAACCTGGATTGAGAGAATCCGCAAGCCGGGCGTCAAGGCAGGCTGCAAAGCAGCGCTCACAGCATCTGGAGCCAGGTCTTCCTCCAGCCACACATCAATCACCTCGCCCTCGCTGGTGAACCCCAGCGGCAGCGCCGATGCCAGGTTCATTCGGGGATGGGGATTGAAACCCTGGCTGTAGGCCAGTGGCAGCCCAGCGCGGCGGAGCATTCTTTCCCAGGCGCGGTGAAGGTCCAGGTGGCCGGTGAAGCGCATTGCCTCAGTCTTGGCAAAGGTGATGCGCAAACGGAGCATGACGGATGATTCTGTGGTGTTCAATCGTTCGTCGCCACGCTTTCCTTTGCCAGGATGCCGATTTCGCTGACCGGGATGCGCTTGGTCTTGACTTCTGGGCATTGCCAGACTTCGCCGGGATTGGCGCGGCGCATGTCTGCAAAAGTTGGCAGGATGCCGCAGGCAAAGCATCGCTCGCGGCAATCGAGGCGCGTCTTGCCCTGCAGGCTCCACAAGTAATCCTCGGTCAGGAACTTTTTTCGCACCGATGTGCTGATATGATCCCAGGGGAAGGTCTCGTCAATTGGCCGCTCGCGATGGGTGTAGAACCCTGGCTCAAGTCCTGCTGCTGCAAAGGCCTCCAACCAGAGATCGTAACGGTAGTGATCCTTCCAGGCGTCGAACTTTGCGCCGCGCTTCCATGCCTGGTAAATCACTTCAGCCATGCGCCGGTCGCCGCGCGATAACCAGGCCTCCAACATTGTATCCTCCGGCGAGTTCCAGTTAAGCTTCAACCCCGGGCCACGCAGGCTTTGCTTCAACAGGGTCTGTTTGGCAGTAATCTGCTCTACCGTGTCGCAGGGGACCCACTGGAAGGGCGTGTGGGGCTTGGGGATGAAGGTGCTCACCCCGGCGGTCACCTGAGCACGCCGGCCGATCAGCTTGCGGCCCTCTGCCAGGACAGCCTTACCCAGATCGGAGATTGCCTGCACATCTTCGATCGTTTCAGACGGGTGGCCGATCATAAAATACAGCTTTATATTGTGCCAGCCACGCGAGTAAATTGCTCGCGCCGTGTCCAGGAGCTGTTGGGTGCTGACCGGTTTGTTGATAATCTCGCGCATGCGCTCAGTGGCGGCCTCGGGCGCCAGGGTGAAGCCGCTGCGCCGTGAATCTTTGAGCGCATCCATCAACTCGACCGAGAACGACTCGATGCGCAACGATGGCAATGAAACCGCCAGGTTTTTCCCTGCAAAGCGCTCGCTAACCGCCTTGACCAGTTCCAAGATGTGGGTGTAATCCGAAGAGGACAGTGACAGCAGCCCAATTTCTTCGTAGCCTGTGCTGGCCAGCGCATCTTCGATTGCTGCCAGGATTTCTTCAACCGGTCGCTCGCGCACAGGCCGCATGATCATACCTGCATGGCAGAAGCGGCAGCCACGCGTGCAACCGCGCATAATCTCAATTGGTACGCGGTTATGCACCGTGTCGATATATGGCACCAGCAAGCGGGTGGTGGGTGGGGGAAGCTTGGCCACGATGCGTTTGACAACCGGCAGCGGCGCTTCGTTGACCCGTTTTTCGATGTGAGAGAAAACGCCATCCTCTTCATAGTGGGCTTCATACAGCGCCGGCACATAGACCCCCCAGATCTGCGCCAGGGCCACCAGCAGCTCCTGGCGGCTGGTGCCGCTGCGCCGCCAGGCCTGGTGTGTTTCGATAATCTCGTGGATCACCTCTTCTCCCTCGCCGATCACAAACGCATCGATGAAGGCGTGCATTGGCTCGGGGTTGTAGACTGCATGGCCGCCTGCAATCACCAGCGGGTGAAGTTCATTCCGCTCGGCTGAAAACAAGGGTAGGCCTGCCAGGTCGATCAGGTTCAGTGTGTTGGTGTACAGCGTCTCGTATGGCAGCGAGAAACCCAGAATATCGAATGCAGCCAGGGGATGCTGGGTCTCCAGCGAGTATAGTGGAATGCTCGCCGCTCGCATCGCCGATTCCATGTCGCTCCACGGGGCAAATGCCCGCTCGGCAAGCACATCTTCCCGTTGATTGAGCAGGTCGTACAGTATCGCCCAGCCTAAGTTAGACATCCCCAAGTCGTACAGATCAGGAAAGACAAGCGCTACCCGGGTATGGACGCTTTCCCAGTCTTTGACCACCTGATTGACCTCGCCGCCGGTGTAGCGGGCTGGTTTCTGGATCTTGATCAATGTACGGTCAAGAAAGTTTTTGATTTCGCTCTGAGATTTCACCGCTAAATTCCTTCGTAAACTTGAATGCTTCCACAGATAAAGGACTGTTCTGGTGCACCAACCTGGATGTGAGTGAAGCTTGCCAGCGTGTTGCGCCATTGATGGCGGACGATAGGGGGCTTTTATTCGAAAATCCAGCGATCAACGTCGCGGCCCCAGGACACCATCTCCTCGGCCATAAACCACAGCTCAACCTCTTTTGCACCATTCTCCGGCGAGTCCGAAGCATGAGTCAGGTTGCGCCCCACCTCCAGGGCAAAGTCGTGCCGCAATGTTCCCGGCGCCGCCTCGGTGGGCCGGGTGGAGCCCATGGTCTGGCGCACCGCAGCCACTGCATTTGGCCCTTCCCACACCATCGCCATCACTGGGGCCGAGGTGATGTAGCGAATCAATCCGTCATAAAACGGCTTGCCTTTGTGGATGGCATAGTGAGTCTCCGCCAGCTCCTGGCTGACCTGCATGAATTTTGCCCCCGCCAGGCGTAACCCCCGCCGCTCCAGGCGAGAAATGACTTCCCCAATCAGGCCGCGCTGCACCCCATCTGGTTTGACTAAAACAAGCGTTTTTTCCACAAGTTCCTCCAAGGATTGAATAGATTTCTGATGTGCTGGTCAATTATAACCCTGAGTCATATTTCGACAACCTGATCACTGCTGGAAAACAGCTGCCAGCCATTTAGCCGCAGAATGCGGCGTACCAGGCGCCGCATTCAGTTGTTCTCTCGCTGACTTTACTGGGGCGGATGTTATTGAATCAGCAGCTTCTCTGCCCGGATGTAAGATTGCAAAGCCTGGCTGGTCTGGTCAGAGCGTAAATAGGCATCGCCCAGGCTCTGCCAGATGTAAAGCTCATTTGGGTATTGGTTGCAAGCTTCGCTTAAGTCTTCAATCACCCAGTTCAGATGTTTCTTGGAGTGGATTAAGCTGTTATAAATCTCCAGCGCCAGGTCCACATAGCCCTCGCTCAGGTGTTCACGCGCCTGTGCAACCTCTTTTGGCAGCCCAGCGCCCGTTGCCAGCACCAACGGGCCGGTGCCCGGCCGGGGCTGGGTAGGTATTCGGGCAGGTGGAGCCGGTGTCTCTGGAATGGCTTCCAGGAACAGATTTTCGCGCACCCCTTCCAGCGCCGCCACTCCAAATTCTGGCACGTTGAGCAAGTCGTCAATCTTTTTGAATGGACCGTGCGTGTTGCGATAATCGATGACACGCTGGGCCATGATAAAGCCGATTCCTGGCAATCTTTCCAATTCGACCAGGGTAATTTTGTTCAAGTCATATTTCCGGCGCGAGAGCGGCGGAGGCGTCCATTCCAGGGTTTCTTCTCGAGTCTCGCTGCTGGGAGCGGCCAGCCAATCGGGCAATTCCGGTGGTTCTTCCACTTGCGCTTCAAAGGGCGGGGCTGCAGCCGCGCCTGTTTCAACCCCAACTTCTTTTTCGGGTTCGGTGGTTATGATCGTCTCTGCCGCTTCCACCTCTGCCACAGGCTCCACGGGTTGAGCTTCGAAAACCTCTTGTGCTTTATCGGCTACCAGATCCGCTGCAGCTGTGGCTCCGGCGGCTATCACCCATTCTGGCGGCGTTTCAATGCGTTCTTCCGGCTCGAGTAAGAGCGCTTCTTGAGCGCCCTGGCGCACAGCCAGGCTTTCCAACCAGGCAAAAGCAGCATCCTCATCTAGTGGAGGTTCAGTTGCCGCCGGCGTTTCGGGTGTTGTGGCGATTTTTTGTTCATCCAGGAGAGGAGTCTCCAAAACGCCCTCAGCCGCCTCCGCAGGGGCCTCTTCAATGTACGCAATCGTCTCAGCCTGGATCGTCTCAGCCGCTTCCTGGGATGCCTGCAGCACCCATTCGGGCGGCGTTTCCAGCCTTTCCTCTGGCTTCAGGAGCAATGCCTCCTGCGCACCCTGGCGTGCTGCCAGGCTTTCCAGCCAGGCGAAAGCAGCGTCATCATCCATCGGCTGCTCCACAGCAGGCGCGGCTTCCCCTTCCTCCATAATGGCCGGCGCGGCTGGCGCTGGCGCCTCAACCTCATCTACAGGCGTGAGCATGAGATCCAGCCAGGCCAGAGCTTCCGCAAGCTCTGGGTTTTCTTCCGCGGCCATAGCCTCAACCTGGGTCGGTTCAGCCTGGGGAGTTTCGACCTCGATCGCTTCGGCTTCAGATGGCTCAGCTTCCATTTGCTGCGCTTCTGCTGGCAACTCGGATTCTTCAGCCAGCGGGAAAACCCATTCTGCCGCTTTGGGCTCGGACGGTTCGGCGGGTTCACGCAGCCATTCAGGCAACTCTTCTGCCAGTAAAGCTTCGACAGGCTCAGCTTCCATTTCCCCTTCAATCGCGGCCGCCGGTTGAGGCGTCTCTTCTTTGGCTTCTGCTTCTTCGCTCAACCATTCAGCCGACTGGAAGGCAGCCACACCACCAGCCACAGCGCCTGCTGCTTTTAACCAGTCGGGGATCTCCTCGCCCTCTTTGGCGCTTTCTTCAAGGGGTTCTTCCACCCCGCCGACCGAAGCGGCTTCAAGCAGCCAGTCAGGCAGGCCCTCCTCAGCTTCAACGAATTCAGCCTCCGCCTCTGCAGGGGTTTCTTCAGAGACAGCGCTTTCAAATAACCAACCGGGCAGTTCTTCTGCCGCTTGAGCGGATGCCTCCTCGGATACGGGGGCTTCACTTTCAAGTAACCAGTCCGGGAGTTCTTGTCCCGGCTCAGCAGCCGCCTCAGGTGAAGCCGCTTCCTGAGCCTCGCTTTCAAATAACCAGCCGGGCAATTCTTGGCCTTCATCGATGGCCCCCCCCTCGACGGCTTCTTCGCCCGCTAATTTTTCGGAGGTGGTCTCTTCGGTTGACCACTCTGCCAGCTCTTCCACCTGGGCTGCTTCGGATGTGGGAGCAAGCTCCTGGCGCAGCCAATCGGGCAACTCCTCAACAGCTTCGGTTGCGGAGACTTCTTCTTCAGCGGTGATTTCATACAGCCAATCTGGGGCCTGCTCGACAACCGTTTCTTCCGGCAGCGCTTCCTGTAAAGCTGCTTCCATGAGGAGTTCTTCCGGTTCAATTGTTTCGCCGCTTTCGGGCGTTTCCTCATCGCCGAGGGCTGCAATGCCAGCCGCCGCGACGCCTGCAACCAGCCCTGCTCCGATCCAGGATTCACCTTTTGCTTCGGGTTCCTCGCCTGTTTCAATGAACGGCAGCTCTTTCTGAGCCTGGGCTTCGCCGGAGGGCGGCTCGGCTGGGAATAGCTGATCCAGCCAGGGTTCAATGTCTTCTTCGCTTTCCTCTTTTGGTGCAATTTCAGACAAAGCCTCAGCTGGCGCCATAGCCTTCAACCAGTCGGGTATTTCGGCTGTGGCCAGCTCGCCCTCGGCGGGCTCGGCCTCGGTGATCGGCGCTTCCAGGTCAAATTGCCCTGCTGCTTCAAAGGCCTGGCTCTCAGCAGTGGCAGGCTCCCAACCCATTTCCTTCATCCAATCGGGGATTTGCTCGCCCTGGTCAACAGCAGTTGAAGGCTCGCCCAGTTCTTGCTCGGCTAACTGGGCCTCTTCTCCAGCAAAAGCTGGCACCTGGCTGCCTTCGGGCGCTTCGCCTTCTTTGGCAAGCGGCGATGGGCCAGCAGCCAGCCATTCGGGCAAAGTTTCCTCTCGTCCGGTCGCCATTTCAGAGGCCTCAATGCCCAATGTGGCCGCCCAGATTGGCTGGCCAGGGCCCGCTTCAACGGTCTGGGTGGCTTTATAATCCAGCTTGTTCAGCCTGATCGCCTGGTCGGGAACATCCTCAGACCGGGGAGCAGCGGCATTGATATGAGCAGCATAGGGATCAAGTTGACAAAGACGCTGGTAATAAGTCTCGATTTCACTTTCTCGATCGGTGCCGGCGAGCATGTTGACCATGATTCGGTTTGCTGCCAGGCAGTAGGGCAATCTGCGCAGGACCTGGCTGGCCATATCCACAGCCTCGATGCGCTGCCCGGCTTGCGCGTAGACTTCGGCCAGCAGAACCTGTAAATCCAGCCGGTCGGGGTTTTCGTTTAAAGCCGCCCGCAGTTCTGCGATGGCCTGAGGATAAAGTTCGCCCCGGTAATACATGCGCGCCAATGCGCCACGTGTCAGGCGGATCTTCGGCGGCTCAACGTTGTCGCGTCGACCGTACAGCCGGCGAAGTTCTTCCTGGATGGCGCTATTCGAGGGCTGAACATCAAAGGCGCGTTCCATGTGCCAGATGGCTTCGTCCAGGTTGCCCTCATCTTCGCGGATGATGCTCATGCCAACATGGGACACAAAATCTTCCGGGACGGCGGAAAGCACGCGCTGGAAGATATCGCCGGCATCTCCATAGCGCTGGCTTTCCAGGTAAGCTTTCCCCAGCAGCCGATAGACATCCACATGCTTTGGAAATGACTCCAGCACATGGCGGGAGTGAGCGATGGCCTCCTCATTTCTGCTGCCATCGACTTGTTTTTCGATCTCCCGAACATAATCTCTCAAAGATATTGCAGCCATAGTTTTCTGCTCCCTACCCTTTAGTATGCCTTATTCTTTAAAAACATGCAAGTCCTTGTGCAAATTGAAGCCCAATTTTTGGCCTGATTTGGTGCAAATAATGAACCAATGCAGCTATTCAATAAGATTAGCATTCCATTAGACTTCGCAAACCTACTTGATTTCGCTATTTTATTATTGTATAAACTTACCTGGATATGTTCGCTTGGGTTTTTCTATAGCATAAACAAGCTATTGCATAGGTGGTTCGCACGAAGCACTGCCGCCAGGACGGCGCTGTGCTTTTTATTGTCAGTAAGAGCTTTTGCAAACGAAATAGACATTGTAGGGAGCTTGCTCAATGATTCAAGTTGAAGGTCTTACAAAAGACTATGGGGCGCGTCTGGCGATTGATAGTCTCACCTTTCATGCCGAACAGGGGGAGATCCTTGGCTTCCTGGGCCCCAACGGCGCTGGAAAGACTACCACCATGCGCATCCTGACCGGCTACATGCCGCCTACAGCGGGTACAGCGCGAGTGGCTGGATTTGATGTTGTTGACCAGTCACTTGATGTCCGACGGCGAGTGGGCTATATGCCCGAGACGATCCCCCTCTATCCGGACATGACCGTGTTCGAGTATCTCAAGTTCATGGCAGACTTGCGACGAGTGCCCAACGTTGAAGATCGGGTGGATGAGCTGCTTGAGCGGCTCGGTCTAATTGACCGTTCCGAAAGTTACATCAGCAACCTGTCCAAAGGTATGCGCCAGCGCGTTGGCCTGGCGCAGGCCCTGGTGCACGATCCGGATGTGTTAATCTTGGACGAGCCCACCATTGGCCTTGATCCGGTGCAGATCATCGAAGTGCGCAATCTCATCAAGGAGTTGGGCCAGCGCCACACCATCCTGCTCTCCACGCACATCCTGTCTGAAGCGCAGCAGGTTTGCAATCGCGTGTTGATCATTAACAAAGGACGCATCGTTGCTGAAGATACTCCTGAGCGCTTGCAAGACCGGTTAACCGGCGCTCGCCGCATTGCCATTCAGGTGAGCGGAGATGCAGATGGGGTCGAGGCGGTTGTTGGTGGCGTCCCGGGGGTGACTCGGGTGAATGGTCGCGAGGATGGCAAGCTCGAGTTTGAGACTCTCCCAGGCGCTGACCCTCGCCCTGAGGTTGCCCGTGCCCTCATCCAGGGCGGTTACGATTTATTGGAGATGCGTTCTATTGGGATCAGTCTGGAAGACATCTTCTTGCAGCTCACCCGCGACGAACCCGCGCCTCCCGAACCGGCTGGGGATGATCTCTACGATCAGGAACTTCCGGAATCGCCGGATCAAGACCAGGTCTGATTGGATGCTTATTCCTTCTTGTTCAGCAAAGGATAGCCGATTGAAGGAAGGTTGATTTATGCACAATGTATGGACGATTGCTAAACGCGAATATAATCTGTATTTCTCGAGCCCGGTTGCTTTTGTTGTTTCATTTATAGTTCTTCTAATCCTGGGTGTTTTCTTTTATTACTCTCTGCTGATCGGCACTTCACCCGTGGCCATGCAGCAAGGGTATGTGCCAAATGTTGATGTCATCCTGTGGTGGCTGGGTCTGCTCCTTGCCATCTTGACGCCAGCCTTGACCACGCGCTTGTTAGCCGAAGAGAGGCGCCTGGGAACGATTGAGCTGCTTATGACTGCTCCTGTGAAAGACTGGGAGCTGGTGGTTGGTAAGTGGCTCGGTGCATTCTTGATGCTGCTCACGTTGATTGCTGTGACGCTGATCTACCCGCTTATTCTGGATCAACTGGTTTCTCCCGGCATCGATCAAGGCCCCCTGATCGCCGGCTATCTTGGGCTGATTCTGCTGACTTCTGCTCTGGTGGCCATTGGAGTCTTCATCTCCTCGCTGTTTAGCAACCAAATTGCAGCCTTCATCACCACACTTGGCGTTGTGATTTTCCTCTGGCTGGTCACAGGCTTGATTGTCCGGGTGATGGGGCAGATGGGCGGCGTTCAGGAGTGGGTCCGCTTCCTGGATTTAAGCAGCCCATATAATAATAATTTGTTGCGCGGTGTCCTTAACCTGCAGGACATTGTCTATTATCTGAGTGTGACCGCCCTGGCGCTTTTCATGGGCACTGTCTCGATTGAGGTCAGGAGGTGGGGCTAATGAAAACCGCCTGGCGACGTTTTGCCCCTCTAGGCCTGTACCTGGCCGCAATCGCTGCGGTAGTCTCTGTGGGCCTGTACATTGTTCAGCGCCAGATGAGCCTGGCGCTTCAAATCAGCCTGGGCCTCATTGTCGCTGGCCTGGCGATTTATGCTTTGCTCGATCCGGATAAGGTCCGCCAGATCCTGACTGGGCGACAGGCGCGATATGGCAGCAATGCCCTGGTTTTGATCCTGGCCTTTGTTGGCATTGTGGTCGTGATTAACTACCTGGTTTACCTGAACCCAAAGAGCTGGGATCTGACCGAGGATAAACAGTACACCCTGGCGCCGGAAACGCTGAACACGCTGAGTAACTTGCCTGAAAAAGTGAAGGCGAAGGCTTTTTATTCTCAACGTTTCCCCACCGATACAGCCGAGGATTTGCTGGAGCGGTTTAAGCAGAACAGCGCAGGTAAGTTTGATTATGAATTTATCGACCCGGAAGAAAACCCGCTGGCCGCTGAGCAAGCCAAAATAACCCAGGATGGTACGATCGTTTTGATCATGGGAACCAGCCAGCAACCGGTGCGTTTTGCCAGTGAGCAAGAGCTTACCAGTGGTTTGGTGCGCCTGATGAATCCCACTGCCCAGAATGTCTATTTCCTGACCGGGCACGGCGAATATAACCCCGAAGACGTGGGGGATCAGTCCTATTCAGTGGTTAAACGCACGCTGGAAAGCAAAAACTATACGGTAAAGGTGTTAAACCTGTTGGTGGAGAATCAAATCCCTGAGGATGCCAGGGTTATTGTCGTTGCTGGCCCACGCCAGCCGCTAACCCAGGCAGAAGTCGATTTGCTCAAGCAATACCTGCAGTCTGGCGGTTCGCTTATCCCTATGTTCGAGCCAATTCCGGTGACTGAGTTTGGCGATGCCGCTGATCCGCTGGCGGAATACGTGTTCAGCGACTGGGGCGTGCAGCTAAGCAATGATATGGTGGTCGATTTGAATTCCCAACAACCCTTTGCGCCCTTTGCCGCAGCTTATGGCCGCCATGCCATCACCGAGCCAATTCAAAATGTGACCTCCCAGTTTCCCACTGCCCGCAGCGTCCGCGCTGCGGCTTCGACGGGGGCCAGTCTGGTTGAACTTGTATTGACCTCGCAGCAATCCTGGGCTGAAATGAGCCTGGAGGGTATTGCCGATGGAACAGCCCAGATTCAATATGATGAAGGCCAGGATACCCTCGGGCCGGTGCCTTTAGCTGTTGCCGCTGAGAACCTGGAAAACAACGCCCGGCTGGTGGTGTTTGGGGACTCGGATTTTGCTATCAATGCAAACTTTTCGGCTTATGCCAATGGCGATTTATTCATTAACTCTGTGGATTGGGCTGTTGGCCAGGAGGATCTCATCAGCCTGACTCCCAAGAATCAAACCCAACGTATGCTCTTGCCGCCGCAGCAAACGGCCATGAACCTTATCTTGCTGGGCACAGTAATTATTTTGCCGGGGTTGGCACTGCTGGGCGGGGTGATGGTCTTTTTGCGCCGTCGGCGGCGAGGTTAGTCGGGATGATTCGCAAGTCCACCTGGATTGTTGTCTTGATCTTTGCCGCGCTGTTAGCTTCGGTGTTCCTCTGGCAGCGCTCGCAGGATCAAAAAACCTCTCAGGCAACACCAACCAGCGAGGGTGCTCCAGAAGCACAGTTTATGTTTGATCTCGAAGGAGAAATTGCCGGACTGCGCCTGGAGCGCGTCGGCGAGAAGTCTGTTGAATTGCTGCGTGATGAGAACGGCCAATGGACGCTTAGCGGGTCGCCCAACCTGGCGATCGATGGCGCCGAAATGGATGGGATTGCTGGTCAGTTAGCGGCTTTGCCTTTGGTCAGCACATTACAAAACATTCCGGAACTCCAGGACCTTGGCCTGGATCCCCCGTCCTACCGGATCCTGGTCGTCCTTCGGGATGGATCTCAGTTGGTCGCCAGCGTGGGCAAAGCGACGCCCACAGGCAGCGGTTATTACGTCCTTACCAGTGATCGACGCGTTTATATCGCCAATGAGTTCAGCTTGCAGCCGATCCTGGATCTGATTGACAACCCGCCCTACCTGCTGCCTGAAGAACTGACTCCCAGTCCCTCAGGGGCTACCCCAGAGGCGACGCGTGTGCCCTGAACCTGGCGACTCAGCAATGACCTCATGAGCCTGGAGTCTGTGATTCAGAGCGAAATTGGGTATTGATTTTGAAGCAAAATGGATGTATTCTGAATAAAGAAAACATCCCAGAGATGGATGATAAAACCAATGATTGATGATGAACTGTTAACTGGCATCGAACGATCAGAAGAACATTCAGCAATTGCTCGCCTGATCGAACTGGGGCGCCAAAAATCATATGTTACGATTGACGATATCTTGGGGTTTTTCCCGGATGCAGAACAGGATGTTGATCAACTGGAAGAAGCCTTTGCAGCCCTGCTGAGTGCTGGAATCCCATATGTAGACGAGGCTGCTGCTACGGGTCCGAGCGAAGAAGACCTGATTGAAGAAGAGGAAATCGAAGAGGATGTTCGCCGCGAGCTCAGTGTGGATGATAACTACCTGGCGAACATCGACACGGATGACACGATTGGTTTATATCTGAAAGAAGTTGGACGGGTTCCCCTGCTCACTGCGGAGGAAGAAGTTGAGCTTGCTCAGCGGATTGAGCGTGGACGCCTGGCCCGTGAAGAGCTGGCCAAGGGTAATGTCAGCCCGCGTCGCCGCCAGGAGTTGCAGGCCCTCATTGAGGATGGGTGGGCTGCCCGTGAGCACCTGATCACCGCCAATTCGCGCCTGGTGATCAGCGTTGCCAAGAAATATATGGGTCGCGGTGTGCCTTTCCTGGATTTGATTCAAGAGGGCAATATTGGATTGATCCGGGCCGCCAAGAAGTTCGATTACCGCCGTGGTCACAAGTTCAGTACCTATGCCACCTGGTGGATTCGCCAGGCAGTGACCCGCGCCATCGCCGACCAGGGCCGCACCATCCGCGTCCCGGTGCACATGGGCGATCAAATTAACAAACTCCTGCGAGTCCAGCACCAGTTGACCCAGCGCCTGGGCCGTGATCCATCTGTGGAAGAATTGGCTGGCGCCCTGGATGTCACCCCGCAAAAGGTCGAAAATATGATCCAGGTAGCGCGTCGGCCGCTCTCTCTGGAGACGCCCACCGACGAAGAAGAAGACTCGGTGCTGGGCGACTTCATCCAGGATGAAGAGGTGCCTGCGCCAGACGAAACCGCCACCTACAACCTGCTCCGTGAGCATTTGGATGCTGTCTTGAACGGGCTGCCCCCGCGCGAGGTCCGTATTTTGCAGCTCCGCTATGGGCTGCTTGATGGCCAGGCTTACACGCTGGAAGAGGTGGGGCGAAAGATGGGCGTCACCCGGGAACGCGTCCGCCAGATCGAGGCCCAGGCGCTCAGCCGTTTGCGCCATCCAGCGATCCGGCGCAAGCTACGCGAATACCTGGGTTAGAAGTATTACCCTGGGGCCGTCCTAAAAAGACGGCCCTTTCAGTTCTTTTCTTTTCTTCCTCGAAACTTGCGCTGCACGAACAAGTTCAGCCAATCCGTAGGCAGCCCACAGGCAGACCAGCGGCACCAGCGGAATGACGTAGCGCTGCCAGGTCAGCGGGATCAGAGCGATCAGCGCGATGGTCTGCAAGACTGATGTCAGCAACACCAGGATCATAGTCCTGAACCGGTCAGGCGCAGCGTTTCGCAACTGGGTGATGCTTATGACCAATCCAAGAATTGTCAGTGTGAGCATCACCCCTCCGCCCACCGTGCCGCGCAACAGGTTATGCCCTGGGGTAGCCTGATAGACCGCTTCAAATGCTTTGGTCGCTGCCTGGTATTGCTTTGTTTCAGCAAAAGCGGGCGGCAAAATAAACAAATTTGCCAGCAGGGAAACAGCCCTCCATTCTGTGGTGAGCAAGGCTTTTTCTGGAGCCAGCCTCATTGTGTCTGCTACCTGGTTTTGGAGAAGGGCATTTCGCTCTGCAAAAGCTGCCTGGGCTGCTTGAAATGGATCACGCCACAGGAAGGGGTTCAATGCCAGGGTTACCAGTACGAAAACAGAAGTGTAAATCAGGGCATTCACCAGCGCCTTGCGAATCTTGTCCCGCTGGTCAACTACTGGCAAACGGGATTGCCCCCAGCTAACAGCCAACAGCCCGATTGGCAGCAATATGAATGTCGATTGTTTGGCATTGAAAGCCAGCGCCATTCCCAACCCTGCCAGCCAGGGCTTTCTCCAACCATCCAGGAAGCCCCACAAAGCCAGCAGAAACCCAAAAATGAGCGCCCCCTCTGCCATTGCCCGTCGTGCGTGCAGCAAAATCAGTGCGTTGCTTCCGAGCAATAAAGCGGCCAATAACCCCCCGGTTTCTCCGCCCATCCGCCTGCCGATCAGGTAAATGAGCAACAAGCTCAATGGAAACAACAGGGTGACTGCTAATCGCCCAGCCAGCAACAACTGCTCAGATGGCAAAGCGCCTGCGAGTTGATTTGCCTCCCAGCTTGCCCGCCAGCTCCAATCTGCGGAAAGGGCTGACATGCCGGCGATCCTGCGGCCCAGCCCGAGCAGATAACGGGTGATTGGCGCATCGATCATGCGATAATGGAGCCTTAGATCCACCTGTTTCATCGACTCCCAGGCCATCGACGCCGGGTCTTGGATCAACGCATCAAAGTCGGCGCTCATGTAAAGATAGGTGCTCTCGTCTGGATGGTATGGGACACGATACAGGCCCCAAATGGCGTAAAGGCTGATTGCGCCGGCCAACAGCCAGAACCTCCAGGATGGAGGTTGGGCCTTTGAGGGATTGTTCTTGCTGGGCTTCATAACCGCTGTTAATGGACCTTGCGTTCCAGGATTAACAGCCCATCACTGCCGTAGATGTCGGTTGGGATTTTGCGTCGCAAGCGGTACTGTTCCCAGAAGCGCTCTTCTTTCAGCAACCCCGCTCGCCCATACACTTCCAGGATTACAACATAATCCGGCTTCTGGTCAAGGATCAACTCGGGAGGTATGGCATAGTTGATCACGTACAGCGCTGAGTCGAGTGGATAGTATCGCGTCGATTCAGGCGAGTTCAACCCCAGCGTATCCAGGATTTTGGCTTCGCTAAAATAACCCAGCACGCCCACGTCTCCGGCTGCCAGTATGGGTGTCTTGGCTTTCGTTTGGCGGATATCTGGAGCTAATTCATCGGCTGCCTGGCGGTAGAGCAGCTCAAGCTTGTACCAGGCCATGTCAGGTGCAGGGCGGGCCAGACCATGATCTGGATGAAGTCGCCAGTCTTGCAGAGAAAGCGCTACCGGCGTTGCCACCACCAGGATTGCCAGTGCAACCTGCAAAATCCTATCGGTGCGGGGGACTTTCCCCACCTGGGCGGCAGGCCTTTTTCTCCTGGCGATGGCCATGGCCAGCTTAGTGATCAAGTTCTCGGCCCCGATGAGAATAAAGAACATGTAAGCTGGCAGCGGAGGCGAAAGATACCAGCGAAAAATCAACGGGTTTGCCGCAGCAAACACTGCAAAGTACAGCCAGGGATACACTGTAAACGGCCACAGCCGGGGAGCTGCGCGCAGGCTCTGCCAGGCTCCGATCAGGAATAAAAACGGATGGAGAGCCATCCCCACGGCAATCCAGTAGATGCCAAAAGTCAGATGTTCCAGGAACGGCGTGGCATAGTGTTGTAACAAACGGATAAAGCCCTCTTCCGCAGCAAGACGGTAAGCCACGCTCTTAGCCGCTATCGAGTGTGGCAATGGGCTGCCGAAATAGGCCGTTGAAAAAATGATCCATGCCAGGGTGGGCAGTCCAAAAAACAGCACCTCAGCCAGAGGGAAGGGCGGCGGCATCCTCCCCTGGCGCCGGGCGGTGCGCCGCCCCTGGAGTGTTTGTCCAAGCCGGTCCAGCGCCACCAGCCCAATCAAGATCAGTGCGTCGGGACGGGTGAACAGCGCCAGGCAGGCCAGCAGCGCTGCCAGCACATGCCGACCTTGCCAATGGGCGTAAATCATCCCTGTGAGAAGCAGAATGTAAACGCTGGTCTCCAATCCGCCAATGGAAAATGTCACGCTAAATGGGGCAAATGTCCAGACCAGCGCCGTGCCCAACCCTGCCCAGGCATAACCTAACCTGCGGCCCATCACAAACAACAGAGCGCAAGTAGCCCCATCTGCCACAGCGTTAATCAGCCACGCCAGGCTGGCAAATGGCGCGCTTGCGCCGCCGGTGGGCAAGGCCGCCAGGACCATCAGGCTGGTGTACAGCGGTGTTGTGGTTCCCAGCACACGTTCGCCTGGGTTATATACGAAACCTTCGCCCAACAGCAGGTTACGCGCATAGCGGTATGTGATATAAGAGTCATCAATGGTACGCGGTCCAGGGACCAGTCTGACCACCACCGCGATCAGGAAAAGCAACCAGGGTAGCCAACTCAGGTGCATCCAATGGGGCGTCTGCTGATCCGATAATTCTCTTTGCGTGGTGTTCATCCCGATTATCATACGTCTGCCTGGCGTGATCTGTCAACCGACAGTTTTTTCAGGCATCTTGGGCAGATCTTGCTTGACCATTGAAACGCAGCTAAAATATCCCGGTGTCATTTGCTCCGAAACTTGCTTATCGCCTGTGGATCGGGGCCATCCTGGCAATCCTGTTAATGCTGGGATTGAAGGTGGGTCTGGCAGCCGGGGACAGGCTACCCTTCAATTCTGATGAAGCCGTGGTTGCCTTGATGGCGCGTCACATCTTGCAAGGGGCTCGCCCGGTTTTCTTCTATGGTCAGGCTTACATGGGCAGCCTGGATGCGTTTCTGGTTGCTGGGGCGTTTGCATGGTTAGGCCAGCAGGTTTGGGCCATTCGCCTGGTGCAAATGTTGCTCTACCTGGGCGTGTTGCTCACCAGCGCCTGGATTGGCCGCCAGGCCTTTGGCTCATGGAGGGTGGGCGTCCTGGCGATGCTCCTGTTGGCTATCCCCTCGGTCAACGTCACCCTGTATACCACGGTATCCCTGGGCGGCTATGGCGAAGCCTTGTTGCTTGGAAACCTGATCCTGCTGACTGGCATGAAGATTGGTCATGCGTTCCAGATGTACCGCCAGCCAGGATCTCTTTGGCTCTGGGCTTTGTTGGGATTTTGGATCGGCCTGGGTTTATGGGCTTTTGGCCTGACCCTGGTCTACAGCCTGGCCGTTCTGTTATACCTCCTGGCCTTGGCTTTGTGGCAACCGTTAGCGGATGCCAAAACTGCTGCCGGCGCAGCGCAAGCGCGCCTGGCATTCAAAAGCCTGGTTTTCCCCATGCTCACCCTGACGGCGGGCGCCTTGATGGGTTCGGCGCCCTGGTGGGGCTATGCCCTGGCAAATGGTTTTGATCGTCTGATTTATGAGCTGGGCGGCGGCGCAATTGCTGGGATTGAACAGATGCCCTGGCTGCTCCGGGTGGGCAGGCATATCCTCAGCCTGGGCTTGCTGGGGATGCCCGCAGCGCTAGGTATGCGCCCACCCTGGGAAGTGTACTGGCTGGGGTTGCCTCTATTGCCCTTTGTCCTGTTCTTTTGGGGTTCTGTGTTTGTGTTCATAGTGCGCCATCTGAGCGCGCCCCACCCCTATCGTTCCGGCCAGGCGCTCCTGGGCCTGGTCATGCTTAACCTGTTGTTGGGCTTTGTCCTGACGCCCTTCGGCGCTGACCCCTCGGGCCGCTATCTCCTACCTCTTGCAGTTCCAATGGCTCTTTTTGCATCTGCCATGATCATTGAGCTGCGTCAAAAATATGGCGTTGTTGCCTACAGTCTGGTAGTTTTGCTCCTGGTCTACCATCTGTGGGGCAACCTGCAAAGCGCACTGCGTTTTCCCCCTGGGATAACCACCCAAATTTATGCGCCCTCGCAGGTGGACCAACGCGCCATTTCTGACCTGATCGATTTCCTGCGCCAGAACAGTGAGCGACGAGGTTACACCAACTATTGGGTGGCTTATCCCCTCGCCTTCCTATCCCAGGAGGAGCTGATTTTTATTCCCAGTCTGCCCTATCATCTGGACTTTCGCTACACAGACCGAGATAACCGCTACGCCCCATATTCGGAAGAAGTAGCTCGGGCTTCTCAACTGGCTTACATAACTACCAAGCACCCCGAATTGAACACGCTCCTGCGCCGAGAGTTTTCAAGACTAGGGGCAAGCTGGCGGGAAGCGCAGATTGGGGATTTCACGGTTTTCTATGCCCTCTCCACTCCGCTCAGGCCGGAGCAGCTTGGCCTGGGAAAGACAACTTTTCCATAAGGAGCGCCGCATTGAGCACTCATCGCCTGGTAATCTGGATCACATTTCTGGCTATCTTTGCCATGTCGGCGCGCGTATCCGTGGACAGCGACACTTGGTGGCATCTGCGTGCCGGACAGTGGATCCTTGAGCAGCGCGCGGTGCCGCAGACCGATCCGTTTTCTTATACACGCCTGGGCCAAACCTGGCAATATCCTGGCTGGCTGGTGGAAGCGCCGATGGCCTGGATCTACCGTGTCCTGGGGCCAGGCGGGTTGAACCTTTGGACGGGGGTTATGGTCACCCTGGCCTTTGCTTTTGTCTGGTTCACGCTGAGTGGAGGCGTTTTCTTGCGAGCCTTCGTTCTGGTGCTATCGGCCGCTGCCTCCGGGGTTTATTGGGCTGCTCGCCCTTACCTGGCTACTTTTCTCCTGGCGGCGGTTTTCCTTTGGTTGCTCGATCGCGATCGCTGGCAGCGCACTCCTCGCAGTTTAAACGGGCTGTGGGCCTTACCTGTTCTAATGATGGTTTGGGCCAACAGTCACGGCGGTTTTGCCATTGGGTTTATCCTTTGGGGCGTCTATTGGTTTGCAGAAGGCCTGAATTGGTTGCTCCCGGCGCTCAGCCGCCAGCCGCTATCCGCCGGGCGACAGGGGCGCTTCATCCGCTTAAGCCTGGTCGGCGCACTCATGATCATTGCTGTCACCTTGAACCCCTCTGGGGTTGTGATGCTGGCTTATCCCTTCAAAACCGTCTCGATTGGCGCACTGCAAGAGTATATCCTGGAGTGGCAGTCGCCGGACTTTCACTCGCGTCAGTCGCAGCCGTTTATCTGGCTGCTGTTGCTCACATTTGCTGCAGTGGGAGCATCGCGCCGTCGCCTGGCACTCACTGATTTTCTGCTGGTTGCTGGCTTCACTTATATGGCCTTATTGGCCTGGCGCAACGTGGCGCTCTTCGCCCTGGCCGCCCCCCCTGTGCTCACCCGTCATGCTGCTCTCGCACTGGCTGCTGCAGGGCGGCGCTTTGGCTACCGGGGGATGTCTCAGATGATGCCCTCCCAGGCCCAAAAGTCGCTAAACTGGGCGCTTTGGTTAATTGTTTTCCTGGCGGCGGTTTTGAAGGTTGGGCTGGATTTTTCGCAGGCGGCCAACCTGAAGGTATTTCGCCAGAACATGCCTGTGGATGCAGTTGCTTATATTAAAGAAAAATCTCCCCCGGGCAGGCTGTTCAATTCTTACAACTGGGGCGGTTTCCTGCTCTGGGGGCTGCCGGAATATCCGGTGTTTATCGATGGGCGCACCGACCTATACAATGACGAAGTGATTGACCAGTGGCTTCAGGTGGTGCGCGCCGAGCCAGGCTGGCAGGAGACGCTGGGTCGATGGGGGGTGCGCCTGATTCTGTTGGAGCCTGGGATGCCTGTGGTCGGGCAATTGGAGGCAGAGGGATGGCAACTGTTGTACAAAGATGAGCAAGCAGTGGTTTTTGGTCGGTGACAACCGGCAAGAATAGGGTCGGGAAAAACAGCCCATAAAAAACCCTTCCATTGGGCTGGTTCCCACTCTATCAACAGGGTCGCCAGAATAAGGCCCATTCTCGCTTGCGGCTTGGTTGTAAAAAATATCAATATCAAAAACTGCTTCTCGCCCGCTCCAATAGGATAAGGATTTTGACCAGTGATTCAAGCCAGACAAGCGGCGCGAGACACTTCCCAATCTATCATGGATACATTCCTGAAAAATCTTGTTGGTTCACATTTGTCAGCGGGGTCGTGGGCTTTGGTTAGGTTTCATCTTCAAATTGTAGCAATGGACCTTTTTACCAGCAATGCCGAGACAAACAGCCGCCAGGGCCGCTTGATGGACCTATCGACCTCCTGCGAATACACGGAGTTAAGGTAAAATTCGATGGATCACACCATTTGCGCGTCGAGTTTCCCTGAAAAGCCTTGAGGCGATTACCTGCTGAACTTGCCTTTGCCTTGCTGATAGCCCTGGCGGTTATATCCCTGGTTTTCCTGACCTGGGCGAATTACCGTTATTCGGTTCAAAATCCGGGTGGCAGTGATTTTTTGCCGCGCTGGATGGGCACGCGCCTGTTCCTGATGGAAGGCCAAAGCCCTTACAGCGAAGAAACCACCCAGGAGATTCAACGCCAGTTCTATGGGCGGCTGGCCCGCAGTGACGAGGACCAGGTGCTGTTTGTTTATCCATTCTACACAATCTTTCTCTTTGGCCCGTTTGCCCTGATTCAAGATTACAATCTTGCCCGCGCAATCTGGATGACCTTGCTCGAGGTCAGCGTCATCTTGATCGTCTTTGCTGGTCTGTCGCTCAACCGCTGGCGCCTGTCGCCGCTCATGCTTGGCCTGCTGATGCTGTTCGCCGCGCTGTGGTATTACACCGTGCGCGCCCTGATCAATGCCAATGTTGCGCTGCTCATCAGCCTGCTTGTAGCGTTAGCACTGATGGCCATCCGGCAGGAGCGCGACGGGTTGGCAGGATTGCTTCTGGCATTCACCACCATTAAGCCTCAGATGGTCATTCTGCTTGTCTTGTTGGTGCTTCTTTGGAGCATATCGAACCAGCGATGGGTGCTGTTTTGGAGTTTTTTGGGCAACCTGGCGCTGATTATTGCAGTGACCAGCTTGTTAATCCCCGATTGGATCTGGCAAAACCTGGTGCAACTTTTTGCTTATCCTGAATATACTCTGCCCACCACGCCGGGCGAGATCTTTGCTGTTTGGATGCCTGGGGTCGGCATGCGCTTAGGCTATGCTTTGACTGTAATTATCATTGCCACGCTGGTGTATGAATGGCGCCAGGTGTGGGGCAAGGATTTTCGTTGGTTGCTCTGGACTTCTGGCCTGACCCTTGCTGCTACCCAACTGATTGGCATACCCACTGCTACCGAGAATTACATGATCATGTTCCCTGCCTTGCTGATGGTTTTTGCCGCCTGGGATGATCAATGGCGTAACTGGGGTCGAGCGTTAATCTTCTTAAGCTACATCCTGCTCTTTTTTGGTGTCTGGTGGCTTTTTCTGGCCACGCTGGAACGTGGTGAGCAACCTATCCAGGGTTTGATCATGTTTTTTCCGTTGCCGGTCTTTTTGCTCGTTGGCCTGTACTGGGTGCGTTGGTGGGTGCTGCGCCCGGAGCAGCCGCTCCTGGATCGCTTGCGCCGCTCTGGGCGCAAGGTGTGAATCAATTAGGGCAGGCTAAGATGGGTGAGCGGGATTCTAATGGACGCCTTTGGATCGGATTGCTGGCTTTCCTTTGCTTCGCTGGCCTGACAATTTCCTATTTTGTGGTCCATAAGCCGTTCACCCCAGATTTGGCCCTTAGCCTGGGGCTGGCTCTGGGGCGTTTTTTTGTCGTCGGTTTGATCGTGGCTGCTGCTGGCGGCTTGGGCCAACGCGTGCTCTCAATGGTGATGCCGCCGGCTTTGCTGCAAAGCCCGCTGATCTGCCTGGCTTTGCAAGCTGCCTCAGGCCTGGGCTTGCTTGCCCTGGGCGTACTGGTTGTTGGCGTTTTGGGTGGGATACGCCCCTGGATTGGCTGGCTGGTGTTAGCGCTGTTATTGATTGGGCTGCGCCGCAATGTGTTGGCCTGGATGGGCCACTGGCGTGGATTGGCCCTGGCCTGGAGCCAGGCCGGCCGTTTGGGCAAATTTCTGGCAAGCTGTATCGCCCTGCTCATCTTCTTCACGCTGCAGACTGCCCTGTCGCCGCCGTTTCGGTTCGATGCATTGACGTATCATTTGACTCTGCCGCGCCTTTACCTGGCCGCCGGGCGGTTTTATGAAGTGCCCCAGAATATTTTCTGGGGGATGCCCCAGTCTGCTGAAATGCTTTACACCTGGGCGCTGGCCCTGGCTGGCGAGCCAGCCGCGCCGGTGCTTGGTTGGGCGTTTGGCGTGCTCGCTCTGGCTGGCTTGCTGGGGTTTGGGTTGCAAAAATATGATGCAGATACGGGCTGGGTTGTTGCCGCGGCCCTGATCTCGGGCTTTACTCTGGCCTCGTCTTTATCCTGGGGTTATGCGGATTGGCTGGTGATCCTCTTTGGGGTTGCCTGGCTCGTTGTTATGGATGTTTGGGTAAACAGCCGCCAGCTCAAACATCTGCTTCTGGCAGGGGGCCTGGCTGGCCTGGCGATTGGTGCCAAATACACCGCCGGGATATTATTGCTGTGTGGTGTGGTCGTGCTGGTGTATTACGGTCGCCAATCGGCTCGGCTGACACTGCTGAACCTGCTTGGTTATGGCCTTGCGGTGGGGCTGGCGGCTGCTCCCTGGTTGGTCAAGAATCTGGTCAGCACGGGCAATCCGGTCTATCCTTTTCTGTACCCTGCAGGCGCCATGAGCGAGCTGCGCCTGACTCTTTACCAGGGCGGGCAGCCTTTTGGCGGTTGGCAAGATGTGCTCATGCTGCCTTTGCGGGCCACGTATCTTGGTGTGGAAAGCGGACCCGGCTACAGCGCTTCGATAGGTCCGCTGCTCTTTGGCCTGAGCCTGTGCGCTGGTCTGGGTTGGCGGGCTCGCCCAGGCTATGCTCAGGAGTCGATCCGCATGGCGGCACTGATTGTTGCTTCTGGCGTGCTGGTGTGGATGATTTTGGGGCGATTTTCATCCTACTTGCTCCAATCTCGACTTTACTTTGCTTTTTTCCCCAGCCTGGCCTTTTTGGCTGGCGCAGGGTTCTCTGGCTTGCCAGGCCTGGCCCTTCCCAATGTGCGCCTGGGGCGATTGGCTTCATTCCTGGTTGCCCTGGTCGTTGGCCTGAACACATTTGAAGTTGGTGTGCAAACCTTAAAGCAAGGCGCACCCGGCGCTGTCCTGGGACTTGTACCGGCAGCCCAATATCTGGCGGACAACCTGGGCTGGTATTTCCCGGCCATGGAATCTGTGCGCGCTCTGCCTTTGGGAGATCGGGCGCTATTGCTTTGGGAGCCCCGCAGCCTGTATTGCTTGCCACGCTGTGATCCCGACGAGGTGCTGGATCGTTGGAAACGTGAGCGCTACGACATCGCTGGCGACGTGCCGGCAAAGACGGAAGCGATCCTGGAAGCCTGGCGCGCTGCTGGATATACTCACTTGCTATTTTATGCCGCTGGTGCAGAATTCATCCGCCAGGAGGGCCGCATGCCTTACACAGATGCTGACTGGCAGGCCTTGGAAGAGTTGCTCCAGGAACTGCGGCTTGTTAAGGATTTTGGTGGGGCGTACCAATTGTATGCATTGACGCCATGAGGCTTCGCAGCTACGTTTTGTTGTCCATGCTGGGGTTAGGTCTGGCCGTGGGGGTGGCTTTCTTTCAGTCTACGCCTGGTTATATGGATGCCTCGTATTACATGGCGGGCGGTCTCTGGCTGGTGGACGGGCAGGGTTTCAACGAGCGGATCCTGTGGAACTTTCTGGACGATCCTGCCGGGTTGCCGCATCCTTCCCACGCTTACTGGATGCCTCTGACTTCATTGTTTGCTGCCCTGGGCATGTGGCTCACCGGCGTGCGCGCCTTTGCTGCTGCCAGGCTGGTATTCTTGTTGATTGCTGCTGCTCTGCCAGTTCTGACAGCCAGGTTGGCCTATAAGCTGACGGGGCGCGGTGATTATGCCTTTCTGGCAGGCATCTTCGCTGCAATTCCTGGATTTTACCTGGCATATCTGCCCATCACCGATGCCTTTGGCCTGTATATGTTCCTTGGCGCTCTATTCCTCATTCTTTTGCCTGGCTCGTGCGGTATTTTGGGACAAGATCAAGCGGATCCTGCAGACGCTTTCTCATCAGCAAGCCGGCGGCCTTTCTGGATTTTGCCGTTTTTGCTGGGCTGCCTGGCTGGTCTCATGCATCTGACTCGCGCCGATGGGATTCTCTGGCTGCTGATGGCCATGCTTTTTGGATGCGGCGACCCGCTTTTCTGGCGGCGAGGTCGATCTCAAATATTTGCATGGTTCACTGCGGCGCTCCTGACCTTGGCAGGATATCTCCTGGTTGCAGGGCCATGGATGGCGCGAAACCTCGCGGCCTTTAACTCCTTTTTGGCCCCTGGAGGAGGGCATGCGCTGTGGATCACCAACTATGATGAGTTGTTTTCCTACCCGGCCAGCCTGCTCACAGCAGCCCGCTGGTGGGAATCTGGTCTGGTAACCATCCTAAAGGCGCGCTTGTGGGCTGGTTGGCTCAATCTGCAAACCGCGTTTGCTGTTCAGGGCCAGATATTTTTATTCCCGCTTATCCTGGTTGGTTTATGGCGCCTCCGCAGGCAGAAAGCTGTCCAGGCCGGTGTGCTTGCCTGGATGCTCACCTTCGTTCTCATGACATTTGTTTTTCCTTATCAAGGCGCTCGGGGTGGGTTTTTCCACTCCGGCGTCGCTATCCAATCTTTGTTATGGGCAGTTGTGCCGGTTGGGCTGGGCGCATTTGTTGAGTGGGGATCCCGGCGCCGGGGTTGGGATTTGCACCAGGCAGGCCGCTTCTTTCGATTTGGGCTGGTGGGGATTGCGCTCATTCTGACCGTTGTGGTTTCTTTTGAGCGTGTGATCGGAAGCAATGTTCATAACCCGTTCTGGGATGAAAGCCATTGCCGCTATGCCTCGCTGGAGCAGGCGCTGCAGGACTTTGGCGCTACGCCCAATGACCTTGTGCTTGTCAATGATGCTCCAACCTTTTATCTTGCCAGCCAAAGGCAGGCAATTTCTATCCCGTATGGAGGTTTTTCTACTTTGAAGGATGTCGCCTCACGTTACCAGGCGCGTTATTTGCTGATTGAGATCGAGCAAGTGCAGGGCGAGGCGCTTTATGAGCAGCCAGGCGACCGGCCCGGTTTGCATTACCTGGGCACGATCGAAGGAATTCGCGTTTATGAATTTATCCCTTCCTGAACTGGCTCCCAGGCAACGCAAGGGCCTGCTGGCGCTGGCAGCAGCGCTTTCTCTTGCCGGTTATCTTCTTGCCAGCCGACTGGTCTACCGGTTGGGCTTTCCACTGGACGATGCCTGGATCCACCAGACTTACGCTCGCAGCCTGGCGAAGGATGGGGAATGGGCTTTTCTGCCTGGGCAGCCTTCTGCAGGCTCAACTGCGCCGCTTTGGTCGGCGTTGCTGGCACCCGGTCACATCCTTGGTTTGGGACCACACCTGTGGACCTATGTCTTAGGGTGGGCGGCTTTGCTGGCAATTGCGCTGGCGGGTGAGCGCGCGTTTCGCTCCCATTGCCCGGAAAAATCGTCTTCAGGGCTTTGGGTGGGTCTGTTTCTAGTTCTGGAATGGCACCTGGTATGGGCTGCCGGCTCTGGTATGGAGACTTTGTTGATGGCTTTCCTGGCGTTGATTGTGTTGGCGCGTCTGATAGCCGGGGAGCGAAACTGGATTGGCCTGGGCAGCCTGATTGGCTTCAGCGTTTGGGTGCGCCCGGATGGCCTCACCTTGCTTGGCCCTGCTCTGTTCACCCTGGCTTTTTGGCCTGGTGCGCTAACGGAGCGGGTCAGGTATGCTGCCAAATTATTGTTGGGCGTGACTGTGTTTGTGGCGCCTTATCTGGTGTTCAACCAACTCCTGGCTGGGAGCTGGTGGCCGAACACGTTTTTTGCCAAGCAGGCAGAATATGCAGTCATGCGCCAGTATGCGCTCTGGCGGCGTTTTCTGGCTGAGGCTGGCCTCCCTCTTGTAGGCGCCGGGGTGCTTCTGCTGCCTGGTTTTATTGTTCAATTAGTTCACGATGGTCGCCGTCGAAACTGGGCCGCGCTTGGCGGCGCAATCTGGGTGATTGGCTATCTCTTCCTATATGCATGGCGCCTGCCCGTGACTTACCAGTATGGGCGCTATGTTATGCCTGTCATGCCCGTGTATTTTGTTTGGGGCTTGTCTGGACTGATCCGCTGGGTTCAGATTGACAGCTCATCCGCCTGGAAGCGCGTGCTCAGCCGTGCCTGGGTGCTATCCACGGTGTTTATAACCCTGGTTTTCTGGGTCAACGGCGCGCGCATCTATGCCCGCGACGTGGCGATCATCGAAAGCGAGATGGTTGCTGCTGCCCGATGGATAACCGACAATACCCCCGCCGATGCACTGATCGCTGCCCACGATATCGGCGCCCTGGGTTACTTTGCTCAGCGCAATCTGATCGACCTGGCTGGATTGATTTCACCTGAAGTAATTCCGTTCATCCGCAATGAGCCACGCCTGGCAAAATATCTGGATGACCGCCGGGCGCAATATCTGGTTACTTTTCCCAACTGGTATCCTTTTCTGGTGGAACGAAGCCAGCCTCTTTTTAGCACGGGTGGTGAGTTCAGCCCGGCTATCGGTGGTGAGAACATGACCGTTTATCGATGGAAGCTTCCCTGAAGCTAAATTAATTGCTGCCAAGATTGTATTGCAATCATTTGCCGCAAAATGATTGCCGGGATAGTGTGACTGTGCTATACTTTTACCCGAAGATAGAATTATGAATGAACCAATTACCCTGGTTGTTATTGATGATCACCCGCTGTTTCGGCAAGGTGTGGCCGATTCGTTGTCATTGGAGCCAGGGATTCGCGTGATTGGCCAGGCATCGAGTGCCCAGGAAGGCCTGCAACTGATCCGAAATACTCAGCCTCAGGTGGCCATCATCGATATTAATTTGCCCGGCGTAAACGGTCAACAACTAACTCTGCGATTGATGGCAGAGAAGCTGCCCACAAAGGTGATTTTGTTAACAGCCTACGATGATGTGGCTCAAAAGGTGCATGGTTTGCGCGCTGGGGCGCGTGCCTATTGCACCAAGGATATCCAACCTGAAGGGCTGCATCGGGTGGTGCGGCAAGTAATTGCTGGCAATTATGTGCTGGGTGAACAGGTCTTCAGCGCTCAGGAATTAGCGATTTGGTTGCGCAACCAGTCGGTGGGGATGCAGGAGCTTGCTGAGCAGATAGATGAACCACCCTACCAGCCACTTTCTGAGCGCGAGATGGAAGTTTTGGGTTGCATGGCCCGAGGGCTAAGCAACAAAGAAATCGCTACGGCCCTGGGTATCAGTCACCAGACTGTAAAAAACCATGTAACATCAATCCTGCACAAACTTGGCGTTGAGGACCGCACCCAGGCGGTTTTGTATGCCCTGCGGTATGGTTGGGTTCGCTTGCATTAAACCTGTAAAGTAGGAGCTGGGCTTTATGATGGTTGAGACCAAGCAAGAAACAGATATCTGGACGGCCTTGAAAGAGCAAATCCAGACTGAGTTGGATCAAAGCCGCCGGGAAGTCAAGGAAATTGCTTTGATGCTGGAACAAAGTCAGCTTGAAGTCAATAAAATGGCGCAGCGTAACGCTTCGATCACAGCGCATATGCAACAGATGCAGTCGCAGTTTGATACCCTGCCTCGAGCGGACATCCGCATGACCTATGAATCGGCCCTGGATGCCCAGCAGCGCCTGTTTGTGATGCGCGGGCAGCTTGAGAAGCTACAAAGCGACCGGGCTCACCTCTCGCGTTATATCACCATGATGGAAAATGTGATTCAGGCAATTGAGGGAGGCAGTCCATCCGAGGGTGGTGCCCGCGGCGGCGGCACTGCTCACACAGTTGAGATGATGATTCAGGCCCAAGAATCTGAGCGCCAGCGCCTGTCTCGCCAGATGCATGATGGTCCAGCCCAGGCCCTGTCGAATTTTATCCTGCAGACAGAAATAGCCATGCGCCTGTTTGATGTAGATCAGAAGAAAGCCCGCGAAGAATTGGAAAATCTCAAAGTATCTGCTACCGGTACTTTTCGCAAAGTTCGCGACTTTATCTTTGAGCTGCGCCCAATGATGCTCGATGATCTTGGCCTGGTGCCCACCTTGAAGCGCTATGTTGATGCCTGGAAAGATCAGTCTGGCATTGAAGCGCGCCTGATGGTAACCGGCAAAGAGCGTCGTTTGGAATCTTATGAAGAAGTGATGGTCTTTCGCGCAGTTCAAGAGCTGCTGAACAATGCTGCCCGGCATAGCGCCGCTTCATCGGTCAAAGTTCAGGTAGATATGGGCGACTCTGTCACCAAGGTGACGGTGGATGATGATGGCAAAGGCTTTGACGCTGAGAATATTAATGAAAAGCGGGGTATGGGGCTGAAAGTGATCCGGGATCGCGTGGAAATGCTGGGCGGCGCAATGGAAGTGGACAGCGTTGTTGGCCAGGGTACCCGAGTAACCTTCCAACTTCCCACACTGGAGCCGCAGCCGGGCGAAAAATGAACTAAAAATTGTAGGAATACAAAACATTGCATAATTGCAAGGAAATTTAAGGCGCAAAGGTATTGATTTTTTTCTGGATTTATCTATAATATAAACAGTTGATGAGAACACATCAAAAAAATCCTAGCAAGGGAAGGAGGTGAAAAAACATGTTGTTCGCACCGAAGGAAAAGGGACAGGGCCTGGTAGAGTACGCGTTGATGTTTTGGTCGCGATTGTCGTGATTGTCATTCTTGCCCTGCTCGGCCCGGCGATTGGGAATGTCTTCAGCCAGATCATGAACTCGATCTAATTGAGGTCGGCCACCGGCGATTGCTTGCTGGTAAACAGCCTGCAATCGGGATTTGGGAGAACGAGAAGAGGGCCTTGCTGAGCAGCAAGGCCCTCTTCTCGTACAAATTCAAACTTTGTTCTGATGCAATTTATCAATTTAACTTGACTTTTACCCTTTAAAGTGTATGATTGGTAATAACCGAACCCATACACCTGGAGGCGATTATGCGTCGTGGGCGAATTTTCTTCATCCTGGCTTTCGTCTTGATCTTGGGGCTGGTCGGCGTGTTTGTCGTCTGGCGATTGTTCTTGCAACCATCACAAACTTCCACTGCTGAAACAACCCCCACACCTCAGCCAACGATGGTTGTCTACGTTACCCAAAACCTCTCGAAAGGCACCCAACTTGAAGATGACATGCTGGCGTTATACCCCTGGCAACAAGGCCAAATACCGCAAGGCATGATCTTGGGCGACCAGCTTTCGGAGGTGGAAGGCCGCATTGTTAAGTATGATCTGCCCGCGGGCATTCCCCTGCTTGAGACGATGCTGCTCGACGAAAATGAGCAAATCCCCACCTCTGGGTCGCCGTGGGCGCTATCCATCCCACCAGGAATGGTGGCGGTATCCATACCTGCCAGCCGTATCGCCAATGTTTCTTACGCCATACGCCCGGGAGATCACGTCAACGTAATCGCCACCCTGATGTTCATCGATGTGGACACCGATTTCCAATCGACCTTACCGAATTTTACAGGTGTGGCGGTCTCTTCCGGCCCGCCGGATCCTGAATCAGGTCTGCAGACCCCGCTGACGGTTGGCATTGCCTCCCTCAGCCAGGGCGGTGTCATTGATCCTGAAACTGGCCGGCCGGAGCCGCCTGCTCCGCTTCAGCCAGGTGTTTATGGGAAAGTCATCATTGATCCAGTGCTTGGCCAGGCGGTTTATGTTGTCCCTTCCGAGGCTCAACGACCGCGTTATGTCAGTCATATGCTGTTGCAGGATGTTGTTGTTTTACAGGTGGGCAATTTCCCCTTGCCGGGTGAGGAGACGCAGCCCCAAACCACGGTGACTCCCACCCCGCAACAACAGCAGCAAGGCCAGGAGCCGCCACCTCCACTTGAGCCAGATGTGGTCACTCTAATTGTTCGTCCCCAGGATGCTGTAACCCTGAATTACGTGATGACTGCCCAGACCAAAATGGCTGCCACCCTTTCGCTGGTCTTGCGTGCGGCCAGCGATAGCTCGCGCGAGAACGTGCTGCCTGTGACGCTGCAATTTCTACTTGAACAATACCAGATCCCGGTCCCTGCCAGGTTGCCTTACAGCTTGAATCCGCGCATCGATGATATTTTGATGCCCTACACGCCCTAGCAGTATCGAGCCGGGCATCAAACTCAAAGTTTGGAGCACATAAATGTCGGCTGGTGAGAATAAGATTCGAGTTTTAATCGTAGATGACGTAGCAGAGACACGGGAGAATATTCGTAAGCTGCTCCAGTTTGAAAAAGATCTGGAGGTGGTGGGGGCGGCCAATTCAGGCCGCTCCGGCGTTGAACAATCCAGAGAGCTGAAACCGGATGTTGTCCTGATGGACATCAATATGCCTGACATGGATGGCATCACGGCCACGGAGCTGATTCGCCAACATAACCCTGCTACCCAGATCGTCATTCTATCTGTTCAAGGAGATCCGAACTACATGCGCCGGGCAATGTTAGCCGGTGCGCGGGATTTCCTCACCAAACCCCCCTCGGTGGATGAGATGACTGCCGCCATCCGCCGCGCTGGAAAGATGGCTTTTGAAGAGCGCGCCAAAGCAGCCCAGGCAGCGCTCATGCCTGGCATGGGAGCGCAACTTGCCCAGGGCAAGGTCATTGTGGTTTACAGTCCAAAAGGCGGCGCGGGCGCCACCACGCTGGCTGTAAATCTGGCGGTTACTTTGCATAACGAGGAAACGCCAGTTGCGATAGTGGATGCCAATTTGCAATTTGGCGATGTGGCTGTCTTTCTAAATGAGCAAGTCCGTACAAGCATACTTGATTTGGCCCCGCGTGCCGATGAGCTTGATAAAGAGTTGGTGGCAGAAGTGTTAATCAACCATGGCGCTTCGGGCGTTAAGGTTCTTGCCGCGCCGACCCGGCCGGAATATGCCGAAAATGTCAGCGGCGAGCAGTTTTCAAAAGTTTTAAAGTACCTGCGCACCCTGTTCCCTTATGTCGTTGTTGATGCATCATCTACGCTGACCGACGTTGTCCTGGCCGCCATGGACATTAGCGACCTGATCATCCTGATCACCACTCAGGAGATCCCAGCCATCAAGAACGCTCGTCTTTACCTGGACCTGGCGGATGTGTTGAATATCGAACGGCGCCGCATCTTGTTTGTCATGAACCGCTACGATAAACGAATTGGCATCACGCCGGAGAAAATCAGCGAAAACTTCAAGCATGAAATTGCTGCTGTGATTCCATTTGAGGATCGCACAATTTTGCTTTCTGTCAACAAGGGCGTGCCCCTGATGCTGGGTGATCGGACGCGTCCCATTGCTAAGACCTTTCTCACCCTGACCGAGGCAGTGCGCCAGCGAATTAACGAGTTGAGCGCAGCCGCCGAGGAAGCCATGAGTGTGCCGGTGTCGAAAAAACGGTAAGGAGGTGGCTCAATATGTCGTTGCTAAAGCGAATTGAACAAGGGCAGGGCAAGCCTTCACAGCCCGGTGAGGGCGGGCAGGCCACGCCCCCAGGCGTCAGCACACCCACCGGGTCGCCGGCCAGCCCCTCAAGGCTGGTCAACCTGGGAGCGCGGCGTGTGGCGGCGCCTGGCATTGCTCCACAAAAGGATACCTATCTGGACCTGAAAACCCGCGTCCAGAACCGCTTGCTTGCAGAGCTTGACCCGACGATGGATATTTCGCGCGTCAACGATGTCCGCGCCACCATCCAGGAGCTATTTGAGCAAATCCTGACCGAGGAGAACATTGTCCTCACCCGGCCTGAACGCCACCGTCTTTACGAGCAGATAGCTGCAGAAATTCTGGGATTAGGGCCGCTGCAACCGCTCCTGGACGATGACACCATCACTGAAGTCATGGTCAATGGTGCCAAGAACATTTACATCGAGCGCGGGGGAAAAATCAGTCGAGTGCCAGTCTCATTCGAGAGCGATGAGCATGTCATGCGGATTATCGATCGCATTGTATCTCCTATGGGGCGCCGCATTGATGAGTCCAGTCCCTATGTGGATGCTCGCCTGCCGGATGGCTCGCGTGTCAATGCAGTAATCCCGCCCATTTCGCTGATTGGGCCGGTGCTCACCATCCGAAAATTCTTCAAAAGCCCCATCACCATTGAGCAGTTAATCCAGTTTGGTTCGATCACCCAGGAGGCCTTGCAATTCCTAAAAGCCTGTGTAGAATCGCGTTTAAATATCATCATCTCTGGCGGCACTGGCTCGGGCAAGACCACTTTGCTGAACATCCTCTCGCAGTTTATCCCCAGCGATGAGCGCATAGTTACCATTGAAAATGCTGCCGAGTTGCAGCTCCGACAGGAACATGTGGTCACCCTGGAATCTCGTCCCCCCAATATTGAAGGCAAAGGCGAAGTGACCATTCGCCAGTTGGTCATCAATGCCCTGCGTATGCGCCCAGACCGCATCATTGTAGGCGAGATTCGCGACGAAGCTGCCCTGGATATGCTCCAGGCCATGAATACCGGTCACGATGGCTCGATGACCACCGCCCACTCCAACAGCCCACGCGATACGCTTGCCCGCCTGGAAACCATGACGATGATGGCTGGCATGGAATTGCCCGTGCGCGCCATTCGTGAACAAGTTGCCTCAGCCATCGATTTGGTTGTGCACCAGGAGCGTTTGCGCGACGGCACGCGCAAGGTGGTTAACATCACTGAGGTCAGCGGCATGGAAGGTGATGTGATCACAATGACCGATATTTTTGTCTTTGAGCAAACCGGCTATGAGAATGGCAAGGTAGTGGGACGCCTGCGGCCCACGGGTCTGCGTCCCAAGTTTATTGACAAAATTGAGGCCGCCGGCATTCATCTTCCTGCATCAATTTTTGGGATTGGCGAGCGCCGGCGGTATTAAACCCTGGCCTGTATCTCGATCCTAGGCTTTTCCTGAGAGGCAAAGACTATGGAACCGATGTTGTTAATCCTCATCCTTGGCGGCGGCGTTGTGCTTGTCTTATTGGTGATAGGCATTGTGGTCACTGCCAGGAGTGAGCGTTCCCTGGTGGACGAGCGCCTCGGCCGTTATCTTGAAGAAGAGCAGATCAAAGAAAAGAAAATCGAGAAAGCCTCGCCAGTTGGGGATTGGCTCAACCGGAGTCTGGAACGTTCTACCTGGGGTGGGGGGATTGCTCGTGAGTTGGCCCGCGCCGATTTGAAGCTCAAGCCTGGAGAATATATCATTATTACGATATTTTCTGGCCTTGGCATGGCAGTTGTGTTTTGGTATTTCATGGGCCGGGGAAACACCTTTCCGATCCCGATTTTTCCCATCCTTGGCTTCATTGTTGGCCTGTTTCTGCCTCGCTTTTACGTTCGCCGGCAGCAAGGCAAGCGCTTGATACGGTTTAACGACCAACTGGCTGATATGCTCAACCTGATGGTGAACGGCTTGCGCGCCGGCTATTCCACCATGCAAGCCATGGAAGCGGTTAGCCGAGAAATGCCAGCGCCAATCAGCGATGAATTCCGGCGCGTGGTGCAGGAGATGCAGTTGGGCATCACCATGGAGCAAGCTCTGGATAATCTATTGCGGCGGATCCCGAGCGGTGATCTGGATCTTGTCATCACGGCCATGAATGTCCAGCGGGAGGTGGGTGGTAACCTGGCGGAAATCCTGGACACGATATCCTATACCATCCGTGAGCGGGTGCGCATCAAGGGCGAAATCCGTGTGCTCACTTCTCAAGTGATGTATTCCGGACGTTTTTTGGCCGTCATGCCGCTGATGATCGCTGGTGTTTTGTGGGTGGTGAACCGTCCTTACATGATGCAGTTTTTTGCTGAGCCCAGGATTGTAGGGTACATTTCTTTGACCATCGCCGCTATTATGGTGATCAGCGGTTACTTTGTGATGACTCGGATTGCCAATATCGACGTTTAAGGCTCGTTAGGCAGGTGTTTTGCGGAGGTAGCAAAAATGTCGACCTTGATCCTTGTTTTGATCGTTCTATTCTTTGTCCTTGGGGCGATCACGCTGGTGGTGATCGGTTTGCGCGATCGGCGGGAGAACGATCCGTTGCAACAGCGCCTGGCTGAATTTGCCGCCCGCGGCGAAACGGCTACTCTGGAAGAAATTGAGCTTTCGCAACCTTTTTCTGAACGGGTGATCATTCCCTTGGCCCGGCGCATCGGTGATATTGTTACCCGGTTCACCCCCCAAAATGCCCTGCAATCCACGTCCCGCAAGCTCGAGCTGGCAGGCAACCCGCGTGGTCTGGAACCTGCCACGTTCTGGGCGTTGCGGATTATTGTTGCGGCAGCGATTGCCGGTTTCATGATATTCATCTTTAGCATTGGCAGTATTAACTGGAGCCTGGGGAGAAAAGCATTAATTCTGGTTGCTTTCACTGCATTTGCCTTCTATGTCCCCGAAATGTTGCTCACCAGCCGCATTCAACGCCGCCAGAAAGCCATTCGCCGGGCAATGCCCGATGCTCTGGACCTGCTCACCATCTGTGTTGAGGCCGGCTTGGGTTTCGATGGCGCCATGCAAAAAGTCAGCGACAAGTGGGATAATGAGCTCTCGCGTGCGTTTGGCCGGGTCATTCGGGAGCTTTCCCTGGGTAAGCTTCGCCGGGAAGCGCTGCGGGATATGGCCGATCGGATTGGCATTGCTGAAATGACCAGCTTTGTCGCGGCTGTCATTCAAAGCGAGCAGCTTGGTGTCAGCATGGCCAAGGTGCTGCGCATTCAGGCCGACCAGATGCGCATCAGGCGCCGCCAGATAGCGGAAGAAGCGGCTCACAAGGCTCCCATCAAAATGCTAATTCCGATGGCCTTACTTATCTTTCCCTCTATCTGTATTGTGTTGATGACCCCAGCGATTTTATCCATGTTCCGCTCGACCCTGGGGAGTGTTTTGTTCCGCGGTGGCCAATAATTACGGCCAGCTTTTCTACAGCCGGACTGGCTGCTGAAATCAATACAATTTGTGAGGCGCAATGGTTGTGCCGGGTGAGATGGGGCGACCGGCCTATCGCTTGTACCAGTTTTTCTGGACCGGGCTGGATTGGCTGTACCCGCCTTACTGTGGTGGGTGCACCAGGCCTGGATCGCGCTGGTGTACTGATTGTCAGCGACAGACCCGTCTCCTTCCTGAGCCAATTTGCCAGCTATGTGGGGAGCCTATGCGGACTACCGGGCTGTGTTTTTCCTGCCGGCAAAATCCACCTCCTTATGCCGCCCTGCGCAGCTGGGCTTTTTTTGATGGCCCCTTGCGGACGGCGATGCACCGCCTGAAGTACTCCCGCGATATTGCTTTGGGGGAAGTTCTGGCCAGGCCATTGACGGGGATGCTCCACCAACTTGGCTGGAAAATTGACCTGGTCACCGCAGTGCCGATAGGGGTTGCCCGCCGGGCTGAGCGCGGATATAATCAGGCCACTTTGTTGGCTTTCCCTCTGGCACTGTCCGGCGGGATCCCATTTCGCTCACACGCTTTGCTTAAGGTGCGCGAGACGCGCTCCCAGGTTGGCTTGACCTCTGTCCAACGCAGGGAGAACGTTTTTGAAGCCTTTCATGCCCGCTCCGAGATTGTTGCCTCTCGGACTGTATTGGTTGTCGATGATGTCACTACCAGCGGGGCAACCATTGAGGCCTGTGCTTCTGCGTTACTTGAAGCTGGCGCCCTGCGGGTTTTTGGCCTTACCCTGGCGCGCGCCGTTTTAGATCAAGTCTGAGGCGTGCGAACTATCTCATCCTGTTTCAGGAGGTTTCTATGACAATTGAGGTCGAAGTTTATGGAAGAAGCATGGAGGTAACTGATCGCATCCAGGATTATGTTACCAAGAAAGTATCTAAGCTGGACCGTTTCTTACCGGGGATCGATGAAGCCCGCGTCGATCTGGCTTATGTAAAATCAGCCCGAAGTGCAGCCGATCGGCAGGTGGCTCAGATCACGGTGCGCGGCAAGGGGTACATCCTGCGCGCCGAGGAACGCGCCGATGATATTTTTGCGGCTGTCGATGCAGCTCTGGAAAAAATGCAACGGCGTATTGAACGTTACAAAGGCAAGCACTACCGCGGCCGAGGTGACGGAAAATCTGCGGCTGAGGTTGTGCCGCTACCGGTCCAGGAAGAAGAAGAAAGCGGCGAGCTGGGCCCTGTGATTGCTCGGCGCAAGCGCTTCCCGCTTTCACCCATGGACGAGTTTGAAGCGATTGAGCAGATGATTTTGCTGGGCCACGAAAACTTCTTCATCTTCTATAACGCTAATTCAAAATCAGTCAACGTGCTCTATCGCCGGCGGGACGGCACTTACGGCCTGATTGAGCCTGAGGTCGCTTAAGCAAACCTGGCAATTCCATCCAAATATAAACTATGGGCCATCCAACGCTGGGTGGCCCATGATTTTTTCAAATCTTCCGTGGTGGATCAAATGGGCGACAGGTTACGTGAATATAGTGGAACTCACCGCGTGGCGGGACCAACTCCAGCACTTCCAGAACCTCAAAAAACTCGTTTCCGAGCTGCACCGCTTCACCCTTTTGGGGCATCTTTTCCTGGTTCAGAATTGTTCCCGGATGGTCTTTGCCAACGATCACATAGCTGACTTTGAAGATCGCCATGATACACCTGTTTAACGCTCTAGGAGATTCCGATGGCGCATTTTGAAGGATAGATCTGCTGCCAGGTTGCGCATGATCACGTAGCCAATGCGCGTTTCCTGCTGGCACAGCGCATCCAGATCCGCCCGGTGGATTGTCTGCACCACCGTCGGTTGGCTGGTCGCCCGCACAGATGCCGAGCGAGGTCCTTGATCAACCAATGCCATTTCGCCGATGATCTGCCCTGGCCCAAGACTCACCACAACTCGGGCTGGCGCAGCCGGTCGCTCTCCCAATAAAATCTCCACAAAACCTTCGGTGATGATGAATAGCTCAGCGCCCTGAGCCCCTTCTTGGGTGATCAATTCGCCAGGTTTGAACCGCTTTTCGATGCAAATTGCCGCCACTTGGTCCAGTTCCTTGTCCGTCAGACCCTCGAACAAATCTACCCCTTGCAGGATTTGCTTAAGCTCCATTTCGTTCACCTCCACTGACCAGCCTGTTCCCTTTATATTGTAGCTTGAATCCCATTCTCACGCAACGATATGGGGATAATTTTTCTGTGCTTTTAACAAATCGAAATTTTGTTGGGGTGCGTTGACTTCTATGCAGCTTCAGGTTACACTTCACCGGCATGGAGTTTTTGGGCGCGAAATGCGGCCCCATAAACAGCCAACATTGCAATATTGAGGCAGCTATGGATTTAGATGAAAGTATTGACGATGAACTGACCAGTTTCTCTTCTAGCCCGCAAATCGATTTTCCTGCTGCGCAGCGCGCCGTGGCCGATTTGCTCGCTGCGGTTGGTGAAGACCCCAACCGCCAGGGACTCCAAAACACACCCGAGCGTGTGGCTCGCATGTACTCTGAGCTACTTCAGGGTTACTGGATGGATCCTGTTGCCCTGGTCAACGGTGCTTTGTTTGACGAAACCTATGATGAGATGGTCATGGTGCGCGATATAGAATTTTACAGTCTGTGCGAGCATCACCTTTTGCCATTCATTGGCCGCGCCCATGTGGCTTATTTCCCCCGTGGCAGGGTCATCGGCCTGTCTAAAATCCCCCGCATCGTGGATATGTATGCTCGGCGCTTGCAGGTTCAGGAGCGCATGACTCGCCAGATTGCTGAATTCATCCACAACCTGTTAAACCCTTATGGCGTGGCTGTGGTCGTTGAAGGTCTTCACCTGTGTGCCACCATGCGCGGCGTGAAGAAACATGATGCCCGCATGACCACCTCCGCCATGTATGGCGCTTTTCGCAAAAACCTGGCTACCCGCCAGGAGTTCCTGGAGAATATCTCTCGCGGATCAAACCCGTTGCTATAAGGCTTGCAGCGCTTTGGCCACACGCGCTAAGCGCGCCTTTGCTTCGGCCGCAACCTCGCGTAACACTTCATTCTGCTGTATTCTGTCTGTCTGGATCATCATCTCTGGGTTTGCAATGCGCACCACCGCTTTGCTTTGTCCGTCGGCCTCCACAGTCACATTGCACGGCAGCATTAACCCAACCCAGCTTTCAGACGAAAGCGCTCGGTGAGCCAAAGGCGGGTTGCAAGCCCCCAGGATTGAATACGGCCGAAAATCATGGCCCAGCTTTTCCTTCAATGTTGCCTGCACATCGATGCGTGTCAATACACCAAACCCCTCTGCCTTTAATGCTGTGGTCACCTTTTCCAGGGCTGCTTCATAGGGCATTGCCAGGTGGACTTCAAAACCAAGTTCTTCCGCCATCTCGATCTCCTTGACCAAACTGAAATTCCTGTTGAAAGCGGATGTTCAGAACCACCGCTCAGAATGGCCTCATCAACATCTGCCCAATTAGATGTTCCCTGGGGCTAAAAGTTACGCGCAGGCCGGGATTTTGTTCTACCGCTTCCTGCAAGGAGCTGTAAGCCTGCAGCAAGGGCCGATGAAGGGTTCAGTCTGAACCTTTAGCGTTGCTCTCCAGGCGTTGCAAACCCCACAAACTGCCAGCCAAAACCAGCCAGGCTGCTATTTGCGCAGCTCGCCAACCACCGGCCAAGGTCACGCTGTCGCCGCGAAAAGCTTCTAAGAACAGCCTGGCTGCCGCGCTTAGCGCCACAAACAACAAAAAATAACGCCCGTGTGGTGCTGTTTCACTCCATCTGCCAGGCCATAAGAGAATCAAAATTCCACTTGCGGCCAGGATTTCATAAACCTGGCTGGGGTGACGCCGCGCTCCCCAGAGCTCGATCGACCAGGGTGCCTGCGTGACCGCGCCAAAAGCTATGCCAGATGCCAGGTGAGAGACTCCTACGGCTATTGCCATCACCAAGAATAAAGGGGTAAGGGCGTCCAGTGTGGACCAGAGGGTCATTCCCTTGCGCTGCGCATAGATCAGCCCAGCGATCCCTGCAATCAACAGGCCGCCGTTTGGATCAAGCAATCCCGGGTTCAGCGATAACAAGCTCAGCGGGCTGCTGGCAAAAGCCTCTGGGTAGCGCGCCAGGTAGGATAATCGCGCTCCAATCACGCCCGCTACCAAACCAACAAAGACCAGGTTGTAGAGAAGGTTCGGTGGTACTCCGCGCCGCGCCGAGTACCTCTCTGCCAGTGACAGCCCCAACCATAGGCCAATCAAAATCACCAGCCCAGGCGTCTGTAATGCCAGCGGCCCAATATTCAAAATTGGCAGCATCAGGATCCCTTTTCCAAGAGTTGCTCTAACCGGATGCGAAGCAACGCTTCTGCCATTGGTCCGCCCGCGATGACATCCTGGATAATCCCTTGGGCATCAATGAAATAGGTGGTGGGGAGGGCGCGGACTCCATAGAGTTTGGTTACCTGACCATCTGTGTCGAATAAGATCGGGAAAGTGAGCCCCTGCTCTGTGGCGAAGTCAAGCGCCCGCTGACGCTCATCCTGGACAGTCGAGTTCACTCCCAGGATCACCGCTCCTTGTTCTCGATAGGACTGGTAAACCCGTTCCAGGGCTGGCATTTCCTCTCGACAAGGCGGGCACCAGCTTGCCCACACGTTCACAATCACCGGTCTCCCGCGCAACTCCGATAGCTGGATGACCTCTCCCTTTGCCGTCTCCAGGGAAAAATCCGGCGCCAGGAAACCTTTTTGGGCTGCTGGAATCATCCCGTGGGTCGTCTCCCCTGCGGGCGCGCGGCTCAGCCAAATCCAGGCAGCCGCAATGACCAGTAAGCCAAGTGAAAGATTGGTCGATGAACGCGTCGATAAGGCAGGCACAGGCGAATTATATCGTATATCCTGTTCTGCCCCGCCTGCCCAGGTCAGTCGTTGAACATGTTGGCCCCGCCGGGCGTTGATAAAACTGTGGTATCATCAAAATCAACCTGGCAATACCATGAGCCGTTCAATTTTCCGCGTCCCTCTGATATCCCTGCTGCTGGCTGCATCGGTACTGCTGGCCTGCAAGTTCCCCGCGTCGATCACCTATTCTCTGGCGCGGCCGGGTCTCGCTTCTACACCCACGCCGTCCGTCACTCCTACACCGCTGGCTGGGACTATTGCCCCCGAACTCACTCCTTCTCCTGGCCTGGAAACGGCTTACCCTGCTCCCAAAACCGCTTACCCGGGCCCGGCGCCAGACACCCCCTACCCTGGATTTCCAGGTTTGCCCCCTTACCCAGGGGTCGAGCAGGTCACTCCGTATCCTGGGTTTTTACCTGCCTCAACTGCATCTGCTACCAGCGCACCGTCCTCAACTGCGTCCCCTGCCCAGGCCACTGGGCCTGGTTTTGCTGCTGGCTCGACCACCTACCCACCCCCGGAAACAGGCATTTACCCTCCGCCGGCGGGCAATTTGCCTTATCCCGGCCCCCCGGCTCCGTACCCTGGGCCATCTTTGCCGGCAGCGACTGCTGTTAGCCAGGCGCTCACGCCCACCTTCACCTTGCAGGCCGTTACCCCCGTCCCTCTGCTGACTCAGGCTCTCACTCCAACATCAACGCCATCGCTTCTATCGCCTACCCCAACCCGTTTCCTGACGCCAGTTCCTACCCTGACCCCCACGCCTACTCGCACACCCACGCCGCTGCCGCCGCCACCCTGGGTCAGCGCCCAATTGTACGCCAGCGACCCAAGCACCGTCCGCCTAGCTTCTGGTGAAGTGCAATTGGTTGAATTCTTTGCTTTCTGGAGCGGCCCCAGCCAGGCCATGGCTCCGACCGTTCAATCTCTGGAAGATGAATACCGGGAGCAGGTGCTCTTTACTTACCTGGATATCGACGATCCCGCTACTGACACCTTTCAAAGCCAGTTAGGCTTCCGGGTAGAGCCACACTTTTTTCTTCTTGATCCACAAGGTCACATCCTGCACCAGTGGATCGGCTACGTCACCGCAGACCAGTTTCGTCAGGCATTCCAATCCGCCCTTAATCCCTGAATCTTTCCAGATTTTATGAGGGTTAGTTTTGCCTGCTGATTGCGCAGACATGAGAGCCTGCTGGTCAAATTCATTAAATCCTACCTTCTGACTATTGACATCGAGAATTGGGTTGCGTATAATTATATTACCCCTCCCCCCTGGGGGGGGGTAGGAGATGGTCACTTGAAACATGATAGCGCCTACAGGCGTCTGAAGACCGTTGAAGGTCATATCCGGGGCATCCAGCGCATGATTGAAGAGGATGCCTATTGCATCGATGTTATCCGCCAGATCCAGGCTGTTCAGGCGGCTCTGAACAAGATCAGCGCCCAAATTTTAGATGAGCACCTGAATTCCTGCCTGATCACTGCGGTGCGTGGTGAAGACGCCGCCGAGCGCGAGCGCGTGCTCAAAGAGATCATCGATGTATTCGAAACTGCAACCAAAGCTTAATTCTTCAAGGAGATCTATATGACCACTGTAACTTACTCTATCCCCAACATTTCCTGCGGTCATTGCGTCCACACCATTCAGTCTGAGGTGTCCGAATTGGACGGTGTCCAGACCGTGGTCGCCAGCCAGGATACCAAACAGGCCACCATCACCTTTGATGCACCGGCCACTGAAGAACAAATCAAGGCTTTGCTGGCTTCGATCAACTACCCCGTGATGGGCTGATTGAATTGTCATGAGGTTGAGGGAACTCAAACCCCCAAGTCTTTGAGATCCTCCCACAGGAGGTGGGTATGCCAGAAAGTAAGCAGGTGACATTGCCAATCACCGGCATGACCTGCGCCAATTGCGTCGCTACAGTGGAGCGCAACCTCAAAAAGGTCAACGGCGTCCAGGTGGCGATGGTCAACCTTTCTTCCGAGCGCGCCACGGTGGAGTTTGATCCTGCTCAGGCTGGTCTGAATGATCTGATCAGCCGGGTTGAGCGCGCCGGGTATGGGGTCGCTTCCGGCGAAGCAGACTTGCTCATCCGCCGCATGAGCGATGATAACGATGCCCGTCGTCTGCAAAAAACTCTGAGCAGCCAGGAAGGGGTCCTGGAGGCACAGGTTAATTTTGCCACCGAGCGGGCGCGCCTTCGCTATATCCCGACGGTTATCAGCCAGGCAGAGATTCGACGGGTTGTCGCTTCGGCGGGTTTTGAAGCCATTGTGGCTGGCGGCGAGACCGAGGACGCAGAGCGCTTGGCTCGCGAGGCTGAAATCGCCCAACAGCGCCATTACCTGATTGTCGGCCTGATTTTTACGATCCCGCTCTTTTTACTCTCCATGGCCCACGATCTGGGCCTGCTGCCCATGTCTATTGCACATGCCCCGTGGCTGAACTGGCTGATGTTCGCCCTGGCCACCCCGGTTCAGTTTTATGTTGGCCGGCAATACTATGTTGGCGCGTATAAGGCTCTACGCAATCGCTCGACGAACATGGATGTGCTTGTCGCCATGGGCGCCTCGGCTGCTTACTTCTACTCCATCCCAGTGATGCTTGGCTGGATTGACGGGCATGTCTATTTTGAGACCTCAGCAGTTATTATCACCCTGATAAAACTCGGCAAATACCTGGAAGCCCGCGCCAAGGGCCGCACCAGCGAGGCAATCAAGAAACTGATGGGATTGCAGGCCAAATCGGCGCATGTGGTGCGCAATGGCCAGGAGTTGGAAGTGCCGGTGGATGAAGTTCTGGTCGGCGATATCGTTATTGTCCGTCCTGGCGAAAAGATCCCGGTTGACGGCGTCGTTGTCGAAGGCCGTTCCGCCGTGGATGAATCCATGCTCACTGGCGAATCGCTGCCGCTCCAGAAAGGCCCTGGCGACGCCGTGATTGGCGCCACGCTCAACAAGCTGGGAATGCTCAGGTTTGAGGCCACCAAAGTGGGCAAAGAGACTGCCCTGGCGCAGATCATCCGCCTGGTGGAGCAGGCCCAGGGTTCCAAAGCTCCGATCCAGAAGCTTGCGGACAGGGTTTCTGCCATATTTGTGCCGGCTGTCATTGCCTTTGCGCTGCTCACTTTCCTGGTGTGGTTCTTTGTAATCCCTCTTCCGCCTGGTTCGGACACCAGCGCTTTCACCCGGGCGCTTATAAACATGGTAGCCGTGCTGGTGATTGCCTGCCCTTGCGCCATGGGCCTCGCCACACCAACGGCCGTGATGGTGGGCACAGGAAAAGGCGCCGAGTTGGGCATCTTGTTTAAATCCAGCGAGGCCTTAGAGCGTGCTGGGAGCATCACCACTGTTGTATTGGACAAGACCGGCACCATCACTCGAGGCCAACCCGCTGTCACCGATCTGATTGTGACCAACCACAGTGCTGAAAATTTACCAGACGAAGTCCTGCGTCTGGCTGCCTCGGTAGAGAAAGGCTCTGAGCACCCACTGGGAGAAGCAATCGTCGCAGAGGCCGGGGAGCGGGGACTGATCTTGAGCATGCCGGCTGCCTTTCAGGCCATCCTTGGTCAAGGCGTTGAAGCCGAGGTGGAAGGTCGCCGGGTGATGGTTGGAAACTTGAGAATGATGAGCGAGCGTGGATTGGCGCTCAATGGCTTGCAGGCTGAAGCCGATCGTTTGCAGCAAGAAGCCAAAACCGCCATTCTGGTGGGTATCGATGGCGAAGTTAAAGGCGTGATTGCTGTGGCGGACACGGTCAAGGAAGGCTCCCTCGAAGCCATCCAGCGCCTGCATGCTCTGGGCCTGAAAGTTGCCATGATCACTGGGGATAACCATCAAACTGCCGAGGCCATTGCACGGCAAGTCGGTGTGGATACCGTGCTGGCTGAGGTGCTGCCGGGTGATAAGGCTGCCGAGGTCAAGAAACTTCAGGATCGTGGCGAGGTTGTGGCCATGGTTGGAGATGGAATCAATGATGCCCCCGCGCTCGCTCAGGCCGAGGTTGGCATTGCCATTGGCACTGGCACCGATGTTGCCATGGCTGCTGCCCCGGTGGTGCTGATCAGCGGAGACCTGCGCGGCGTTCCACGCGCCATTGATTTGTCGCGCCGCGCGTTGCGAACCATCAAGCAAAACCTTTTTTGGGCCTTCTTTTATAACGTGCTTTTGATCCCGGCTGCTGCGGTTGGCTTACTTAACCCAATGCTGGCAGCGGGAGCAATGGCTTTTAGCAGTGTCTTTGTGGTCAGCAACAGCCTGCGCTTACGGCGGGTGCGCATTGACTGATCAAGTCTGAGTGGTCTAAGAAGTGTGCTCGAGCTGGTCAAACAGGATGTGCCAGATGATCATTAGTTCCGTTAATAAGGAAAAAAATGTTAGCTGGAGAAATGTACAACTGCCTTGATCCTGACCTTGAAGCAGAACGCCAAAAGACCAAGAAAATGGTCCGGTGCTACAATCTGACTGAAGCAGCATCAGAACAACAAGCCATCCTTCAACAATTGTTAGGGCACATCGGTCAAAATTCGGTCATCGAAGTGTCCTTCTACTGCACCTATGGTCAGAATATTCATATCGGCGATCATGTTTATCTGAACGTCCTGTGTACTATTCTGGATTGTAATGAGGTTCGTATCGGCAACCATGTCATGATCGGAACTGCTGTCCAGATCTATACCGCCGCCCATGCGCTTCAGGCGGAAGCCCGAAACCAGGGCTGGGAAGCAGCCAAATCGATCGTGATCGGGGACAATGTGTGGATCGGGGGCGGCGCCATCCTCTTGCCAGGTGTCAGGATAGGTAAGAATGGCGTAGTGGGCGCAGGGGCTGTTGTCACCTGGAATGTTCCAGAGAATACGGTAGTAGCTGGAAATCCGGCCAGGGTGATCAGAGAGGTCGCACAGTAATTGCTGATTATAGGGCTTTATGTGAGGCAACATGTAAAATCTGTCCTATCCGCCTTCCCTCCCACCCGGCTGCCGCGGCTCGATAACGGAAGCTGATTTGCTGTTTACTTCTCACCAAACCTTAATCGCCTGCAAAACCCCGGACTATTGACCCTTATTTATTTTGCGTGTAAGCTTAACAGGTTTTACTTAACTGACTTTAGCCTTTTCGTGCGTAATATTTAGCGCTTTGGCGCATCTAAGTAATCAGGTGAATCGCAGTGCAATTATCTGACAAAGCCAGCCGCAACGTGGCCCGAATTTCAACGCCACTCCCGAGATATCGAGGGGGTGTTTCTAGGCGTGACTTCTTGAAGCTGGCTGCATTAGGCCTTGGAAGCCTTTCGATGCGAAACCTGCCGCTCAACTGGCCGGTAAATAGTTTATTTTTACCGGAGTTTCCTTCGGCCGAGCGCCTGGGGCGGATCGCCGTGGGCATGGTGGAGCTCAAGCAGCGCCCGGACATGGAAAGCCCCACTTTGGGGGTTCTTTATGAAGATGCAGTGCTGCCCTGGCTGCGTGAGGTTACAGGCGCCAGCCCGGCTTTCATATTCAACAATCAGCGTTGGGTTGAAACGCCTCAAGGGTTCATCTACGGCCCCTACGTTCAACCGGTTCACAATCGCCCAAACCTTCCGGTCGATCAACTGCCCCCCTCTTCCCGCGGTCCAGGAATGTGGGCAGAGGTAACCGTGCCTTACGCGGAAGCTGTGATGGACAAAGCGCAGCCTTCCTCGAATTCGTGGGTGGAGGCCAGGCTGGATCAGGGTCTGCCGTTGCGCTTTTATTATGGCCAGACTTTTTGGGTGGACCAGATCAAAAAAGACGATCAGGGTCAAACTTATTATCGGGTTAATCCCAATTACTATGGGGGGGTCGATCTGCTGTGGGCGGCGGCTGAAGCCTTCCGCCCCATCACCACTCAGGAGCTTGCCCCGATCAACCCGGATGCAACCAATAAGCGTGTGGTGGTGGATGTCATCCACCAGACCCTCTCCTGTTTTGAGGGCAGGGAGGAGGTCTATTTCTGCCGTGTTTCCACCGGCGCCAAGTATGATATGTACGGCAACGTGGTTGATAAATGGGCCACACCGGTTGGCAAGCACCGCATCACCCGCAAATACATCTCCTTGCAGATGAGCGGCGGCACCACCGGCGCAGGCTACGATCTTCCTGGAATTGCCTGGACAAGCATTTTTGCCACGGGCGGCGTTGCCATCCATGCCACTTTCTGGCATCACAATTATGGGGATCCGGTCTCGCATGGCTGTGTCAATTGTCTGCCGCAGGATGCAAAATGGGTCTTCCGTTGGACATCCCCCGCGGTTGTTTACGATCCGGGCATGCTGGATGTTACTGTTTCCGGCGATGGCAGCACCGAAGTTGAGGTAATTGAAGGATGAAATCATCTCATCCATGCCTGACCCGGCGAGACTTCTTGAAAACGGCTGCCATAACCATAGCTGGGCTTGCGCTTCCGAGGCGCATCTTGGACATGCGTACCTGGAGACTATCCCAGTTCCCCCAGGGTGAAAAACTTGGCCGGGTTCTGGGCGGCAAGGTGGAAATCAAAGCCCGCCCGCATGAGGACAGCCCCACCGTGAAGGAGCTTTTTGAAGACGCAATTGTAGTCTGGTTGCGCGAAGTGGTCGGTACACGCCAGCTCTGGATCACTCAGCGTTTTATTGAGACGTCGGATGGCTATATTTTCTCCCCCAACCTTCAGCCAGTGCGTAACCGGCCCAATGTTCCGCTGGCTGAGCTTCCTGCCCTGGATGGAATGTGGGTCGAAGTGACCGTCCCTTATGTTGAACTGGTGATAGCCAATCCGCCGGGTCGAGCTCCCTGGCTGGGACATACCACCCAACCTCGCTTATATTACAGCCAGATTATGTGGGTCGATCAGATCAAAACAGATGAGCAAGGCCAGGTCTGGTATCGCCTCTCTGATCGATATGGCGGCTTTGGCGATTTTTTCTGGGCTGCTGCGGAGGCTTTCCGTCCGCTGAGCGCCGCAGAGATGGCTCCAATCCACCCACAGGTCGAAGACAAGCTGGTTGTTGTTGATCTCACTTACCAAACCCTGTCGTGTATGGAGGGGCAAGACGAGGTGTACTTCTGCCGCGTCTCCACCGGCCCAAAGATCAATTCCAAGGACAAACCCAATGGTAAATGGGCCACGCCGCTAGGCAAACACACCATCTGGCGCAAGCTGGTCTCTGTGCACATGACCGGTGGAACTACAGGCGGCGGTTATGATCTGGCTGGAATTGGCTGGACCACCCTGTTTGCCAGCTCTGGCATGGCAATTCACTCAACTTTCTGGCACAATAACTATGGCATCCCGCAATCCCATGGCTGCGTCAACTGCACGCCTGAAGACGCTCAGTGGATTTTTCGCTGGACCATGCCAGCGGTGCCCATTGAAACCGGCGATCTAACCGTTTCAGGGCAGGCCAGCACAAAAGTCCTGGTTATGGAGAAATGAAAACAACTGCATCAGGCGTTCGTTGGAATAAAAACAGGAGATCGGTATGGAATTTGCAAACATAGGCGTGGGTCTATCCTTTCTGGCGGGTCTGGCTTCGTTTCTTTCCCCTTGTGTCTTTGCCCTGGTTCCGGCTTACATCGGATATTTAGGCGGTCGCACTGCCGCTTCTGCAAAGGGCGGCAAGGCAAACCAATGGGTGGCTTTCAGCCATGGCCTGGTGTTTGTATTGGGTTTTAGCCTGGTATTTATTGCCCTGGGCGTGGCCACTTCAGCGATTGGCAGCCTGTTGTACGATGCTCGCGTCTGGTTGGCCCGCATTGGCGGGATTGTGGTGATCATCTTCGGCTTGCACATGACCGGCATTATTCGCATCCCCTTCCTGGAATACGATCTTCGACCTCAATCCACCCCCGATCGCAACCGGGGCTATCTGGCCTCGTTCTTGATGGGCATTTTCTTTTCTGCTGGCTGGTCGCCCTGCGTCGGCCCAATCTTGGGCGCTATCCTGACACTATCATTGAGCGGCGGTTCAGTGCTACAGGGAGTGATCCTGCTCACAGCCTACTCTGTGGGCCTGGCGATACCATTCCTTGTTGCTTCCATAGAGATTGGCCTGGTCACCACTGCTCTACAGCGCTATGGCAAAGTCATGCACTATGTTGAAGTTGGTATGGGCATAGTGCTGATCATTGTTGGCGCCTTGCTCTTCTCTGGGCGCTTCGAGCGTCTGGCGCAGCTCAGCACCTCGTTCTTCGGTATGTACGATGAAGTGGCTCTGGGGCGCATCTTGCTGGTTGTCCTGGTTGCCCTGGTTTTCCTTGGGCTGATCCCGGCTTACATTGCTTACCGCAAAGGTCGCAGCTTCTGGACCTGGTGGCTGTTTGGCGCCACCCTTTTTCCAATTGCGATGGTTGCGGCCTGGATGATCCGGCCGTTGGACGCGGTTGCTGATTCAGAGGGAAGTGGAGCGTCTGCTGGGGCAACAGGCTAAAACATGGCTCCCTTGATTCCTGGATAGGCACTCTTCTCAAGAGGTAATTTGCTTGTCAACCCAAAATTCATCCAGTAAAAAGCTTGTCACGGTTGTGATTGGTCTGTGGGCTGGTGTCTGCCTGGGCGCTGGTCTGATTGGGGTGCTGGTCTTCACTGGCGTTATCCCGCTACTGGGAGATACCAGCGCAGAGGGCGCGCCGCTTTTAGCGGCGGAGGAGTCGGGCATGCAGGCGCCCGATATAGAATTGCCTGATCTTGCCGGCACTCCGGTGCGGCTTTCCGATTATCGGGGGCAGGTGGTGGCGCTTAACTTCTGGGCTACCTGGTGTGGGCCATGCGTTCGCGAGATGCCCATGTTCCAGGAATTTCAAGACCGCTATCCAAACTTTGTCATGCTTGGGATCGATGAAGAAGAATCCCCTGATATGGTGCGCGACTTCATCCAGCAAATGAATTTGAGCTATGTCATACTACTGGACGAAAAAGCAGAGCTGGCGCGGGAGCTCCGAGTAGGCTATCTGCCCACGACGTTCTTTATCGACGAGGATGGTGAAATTCGTTTTCGTCATTTTGGCATCCTGACCGAAGACCAGTTGATCCACTACTTAACTGAGCTTGGGGTGATCTCGGAATGATCCTGGTCACGCTGTACGGTCGCAAAGACTGTCACCTCTGCGATGAGGCGAAGGCTGAGCTGGATTCATTGCAGACGACGATCCCTCACAAGCTCCTTGTGTTGGATATTGACAGCGACCCGAAACTTTTGCAGGAGTTTGCACTGGAAATCCCTGTGGTTTCGGTGGGGCCATTCCGCCTCAAAGCGCCATTCACCCGCCAGGATTTGCAGGTGATGCTCTCTGCCGCCCAGGATCGCGAGCGGCATATCGACATGGTGGAACAATCCCCGCGCCTGGCGGAAGTGCGCCAGGGGCGAACCTGGACCCGAGCCGACGGTTTCAATTTGTGGCTCTCCCGCCATTACATGTCATTCTTCAACCTGTTAGTATTTCTATACCTGGGTTTTGCCTTTCTGGCTCCGGTGTTGATGAAAATAAATCTGGAAAGACCGGCGAATTTGCTCTATAAAGCTTATGGTCTGGTCTGTCATCAGTTGGCGTTTCGATCCTTTTTCCTGTTTGGTGAGCAGCTTTATTATCCTCGGATGGCCGCTGGCCTAACCGCCGTGATGAGTTTTGCCGAAGTAACCGGTATGAGCGAGGACAACGAAGCCCAGGCCATATTTGCCGCCCGTAACTATGTGGGCTCGGAACAGGTGGGTTACAAGATTGCCCTGTGCCAGCGGGATATTGCTATTTACGGTGGCATCTTGCTCTTTGGCCTGTTATTTTCACTCACAGGCATGCGCATTAAATCCATCCCCTGGTATGTCTGGCTGGCGCTTGCCATCGTGCCAATCGGCCTGGATGGATTTAGCCAGCTTCTCAGCCAGCCGCCGCTTAATTTTCTGCCCTACCGCGAAAGCACGCCTTTCTTGCGCGTTCTGACTGGCTTTATGTTTGGCTTTTTCACCGCCTGGTTCGGTTATCCGATGGTGGAAGAGACCATGCAAGATACCCGCAAGCTGATGGAAGAAAAATGGCACCGCTTTCATCGCGCGACTGCCGGATGATCAAACGGTTATGCCTTTTCACCAACCCGAAGATATTCGTTACTATACATTTGACTCCCTGAATGATTCTGGGGTGATGCACGCCGTTCTTACCCGACGCGGTGGGGTGAGCCCGCAGCCCTGGAGTTCACTCAATGTGGGCGCTACCGTAGGCGATGATCCTGAGAATGTGCGTGAAAACCGTCTGCGCTCTTTTCAAGCCTTTGGCCGCCCGTTGGAAAGTCTGTTTGATGTCTGGCAAGTTCACGGCAGAGAAGTTGTTTGCGCCCAGGCGCCGCGCCCGCCCGATCAGGCTCACCGGAAAGCAGATGCTATCCTGACCGATTGCCCGGGTGTGACGCTTTTTATGCGTTTTGCCGATTGTGTGCCGATCTTTCTGTACGACCCGGTAAAAAAGGTGGTGGGCCTGGTGCACGCTGGCTGGCTGGGCACAGTCCAGCAGGTAGTTGCAGTCGCCATTCAGGCGATGCGCGACCGCTATGGCAGCCGACCGCAGGATATTCTGGCTGGAATTGGACCATCAATTGCAGCCCACCATTACGAAGTTGGACCGGAAGTGGTTGCCCAGGTTCAGGATGCCTTTGGAACGGATGCGCCTGGCTTGCTGCTTTCACCCAATGGCGCAGCATCTCAAGGCCGGGCTTTGCTGGATCTCTGGGCTGCCAACCGCCTGGTGCTGGAGCGAGTCGGGGTGAGCCAGATTGAGTTGGCTGGCATCTGCACGGCCTGCCATCTGCAGGATTGGTACTCCCACCGTGGTGAAAATGGGCGAACGGGTCGTTTTGGCGCATTGATTGCGTTATAATCGAATCGATGAGACGCGCCGGGCAGCCTGCTATTCTTGCCAACTATCGTCGTGTGCTACAGCAAATTGAGGCCGCTGCTGGTTCAGTGGGGCGTGATCCAAAGTCAGTCAAGCTGGTTGTGGTGACCAAAGGCCATCCGATCGAATCTGTGCTCGATGCACTCGATGCAGGAATTACCGTTTTTGGTGAGAACTACGCTGAGGAAGGTGTGGCGAAGAAACTGGCCTGCGCAACAACTGCTGAAGTTGAATGGCACATGATTGGTCATGTTCAAAGCCGCAAAGCGCGCCTGGTTTGCCAGCACTTTGACTGGCTCCATTCGCTGGATAGCCTGAAGCTGGCGCAGCGCCTGGATCGCTTTGCCTATGAGCTAGGAAGAAGAATACCGGTGTTATTGGAATGCAATGTCAGCGGTGAACAGACCAAGTTTGGCTGGCCTGCCTGGGATGAAGATTGTTGGCAGGCGCTCTTGCCCGATATCATTCAGATCGCCGGGCTGGAAAATTTAGAGCTGCGAGGTCTGATGACCATGGCGCCTTTTTTTAATGAGCCAGAGCCTGCCCGGCCGTATTTCCAGCGTTTGCGCCGTCTCAAGGAGTACCTGGCTTGCCGCTTGCCCCGGGTGCGGTGGGATGAGCTATCCATGGGCATGAGCGGGGATTTCACTGTTGCGATCCAGGAAGGCGCCACAATAGTGCGAATTGGAACGGCCATCATGGGGCCCAGGCCCGTTGCACAGCCAGGTTTAAACATTCCAGGGTAGTCTATGACGATTGTTGCACAGGTCATCCATTTTGCAATCCGTGTGTTGATGTTGCTGATTATTGCTCAGGCGGTTCTTTCGTTCTTCTTGAGCCCCTACGATCCCATCCGGCAGAGACTCGACCGCATCGTGGCGCCGCTGTTAGCGCCCATCCGGCGTGTGGTTCCGCCGGTGGGGATGATTGATTTCAGCCCGGTCATCCTGATCATCTTGCTTCAACTGATTGATATTCTCCTGAGCAGGTTGCTGTTGGCTTTCTGATTTGAGATTTCACTCGAAATTGGGCAAATGGGCCAGATGTTCAAGACAATTGAAGCACAAAACCACTGAATTTGAGCTGGCGAGGTGAATTGTGGATGCACGACAATTTCATCTACATGATGGGAAGAAAGGTTCGGCGCTGGCGGTGCGCATCACTCCACGCTCCAGCCGCAATGAGATTGCCGAAATCTTGAACGACGGCACAGTAAAAGTGCGGTTAACTGCTGCGGGCGATGATCTTAAGATCAACCAGGCGCTGGTCACTTTCCTGGCAGACGTTCTGGATGTGCCACCCGGGCGCGTTGATATTGTGGCCGGCGTGAGCGGCAAGGACAAGCTGGTATCAATTCTCGATTTGGACACAGCCGAAGTGCAGGAACGCATCCTGCAGAAGCTGAGCTGAACAGCACGGTCAGCGCAGTCCAAACTGTGTGGGTGGGGGCAGTTTCAGGCCCGTCGCCGCCAGATACCACAGGGCGGTGAAAACCATCTCACGTAATTCACCCCTGGATGAAAAATATATCTGGTACAAAGGCAATATTGCGCCTTCATCACCACGCCCTGAGAGGTAATAGACTGCCGCCTGCCGCTGGTCTTCGTTGCCCTCGGCAAGCGCGCGGTACAGCAATTCGTAGGCAGGTTTACCAGGGGCCACCCCCATGCCGCGCTCCGCAGCAAAGGCTGTCAGCCAGGCGGTCTCCGTCAATGGCGGAATTGGGCGTGGTAAGCGAGGATTTTCATCCTGGATCGCGGATAACATCTGGCTGGCGGCGTCTTTGACCACCCATTGGGGATCGCTCTTGCGCAACTTTTCCAGGATGGCGATTGCCCAGGGTTGGCGCACCCGGCCCAGGCCATAAACGACAGCCCGCCGCACGGCTGGGTCGCTCAAGGTGCTGCCTTCCTCCAGGGTGGGGTAACCTTCCTCGGGCTGGTTTGTCAGCGCCTGTGCAACTGCCTTGCGCTTGCTATCATCGCCGGACAAGAGCAGAGACGCCACCGCTTCCAGGCTGGTTTTATCGCCGATGGCTGTCAGCGCCAGGATGGCCGACCGGTTTACTGCAGGCCTGCGGTCGTCCAGCAGGTGGATCAGATCCTGGATTGCTCTCAGATCCCGCAGAAAACCCAAGCCCAACGCAGCCAGTTGGCGCACATCTGCTTCATCTGATGTCACCAGGTTGCGCAGCATGACGGCTACTCCTGGGTCGCTGCAGATGACCATTGCAGTCAGTACACGGGCGCGCAGCGCCAGAGGCGTCTCATTGTTCTGCAGGCGCTCAGCAAGTTGGCGCATTACAGCGGAGATCCAGGGCAATCCAGCTGGCGCATTGCGCAGCCAGCGGGCGGCCAGCAGCAAGTTGCGCTGCAACAGGTCAGTGTCTTCACCATCCAGCATGTTTTCCAGCCAGGAGGCCTGGCTATCTATCATGGCCAGGTAGTTTAGAGCGATTTCGCGCCCCGTCCAGGTCTCCTGGCCGGCAATCTGCTCCCCGGCATTCATCACTGCTGAAGACTGCGCTGCCAGATAACCGGTCAGGACCGGGTGCTGCACCGAGATTCGGTCGCCGCGCCGCTTTACCAGCAGACCGCTTTCCAATAAATCGGGCAAAGCGCCCCGTGCTCGAACTGAACGCTCGGTTTTTTGCTGTGGAGTCTTCTCGGCTGTCTGAGCTGCCATTTCAGAGCCCCCCAGCCAGTTCTCTGCCTGCTTTTGACTTGGAATCGGTTGGACGTTGAGAATGATCTGGCCAGCAAGTTGCTCCAGGGCTTGCCGATTCTTGCCGGGTTGTCCAACCAGCATGCGCCGCACAAAAGCCTCCAGGGCTGCTTGAGGCGCTGGGCCAAGCGAGTCGCCTGCAAAGGCAGCCCAGGTTTTCAGCGTTAGTTCAAGTGGGGTCAGATTCTGGGTGTTGTTTAATAACCAGCCCAGGATCAGCAGCGTATCGATGGCAGGCCCCCCGGAGGGCATCTGCTTGGCGATAAATTGTTCCCACAAATCGCCCCAGTGAGTGATAAAGAGGGCACGCTGCGCAGCGCTCCAACTGGTCACGCTGACTGGTATGAATCCCAGCATCGGTAAATCTCCCAGATGATCCGGAGCAGCGGCGACCACGGCGCGGGTGTGACTGTACTTTTCCAGCAGGCTTTTCAGATACCCAGTAACCTCGCTCATCTGAGTGGGGGAAAGTTCGTCCAGGCCATCGATCAACAGCAAGGCCCGGCCTTGATTAAAGAGAGTGTGCAAGAATAAAGGTAATCGCTTTTGTGGAATGGATTTTACATAAGAAAAAAGCGCCGGATGCAGACTGCTCAGCAAATCGTTGGGTGAAGGCGGAGGTAGAATCAGGTCGGCTGCATGAACCATCACTGGGGTCAGATGAGAAAGCTGACCCAACTCGGGCGCGTTGCGGATAAACTGCCTGGCCAGGTAAGCCAGGGTGACTGTCTTGCCGCTGCCAGGTTTGCCGATGATTGCCAGGTTGGCCCCCCCCTGGAGCGCCTCCACCGGCTCCAACCATGGCGCGCCATAATAAGAAGCCAGTTCTGGCCAATCTGGCATGGTGGGGATTGCCCAATCGGTGATGTCCTCACTGGGTGGCGGTTCGTATGCCATGGGCAACGGTGCTGGGGCCAGCAGGCGCGGCGGTACCAGGATCTCATCCAATGAGAAGAAGGCTGCCGCCAGGTGCCAACTTTGGGACATGTGCAAAGTGTCATTGCCCAGGCGGATTTCATCATTCAGGGTGCGCTCCTGGCGGGCGCCCACCGCCTGCTGGCGAATTTTTTCGCGCATCTGGGCAAACGCCGGGCGCAGCCAGCCGATCAGTAACCAGAACAGGCTGGCTGCCAGGAATCCGAGCCAGAATGAGAGCCGGTCAAAATTTCGCAACAAGTCGTTCATGGCTAGCCTTTGTAGAGAATCCGTCCACAGGCATCGCACAAGTTGATCTGGTTGGGAGAATGCACTGCGTTGAGAAGCGCCGCATTCAACGTGGAACCGCACGCTGAACAGGCCCGCTCAACCACCATGGCCACGGCCACTCCCCGCCGGGTCTTGCGCAGTTGTACGTATTGCGCCATATCTTCTGGCGGAATTGAGACGATTGCTGCCCGGCGCTCATCATCCAAACGAGCCTGATCTCTGAGTATCTTTTCTCGTTCGCTGATCAAATTACTGCAGCGATTCTCAAAATCCGCGCGTGCTTTTTCCAACGCCTCCGTGGCCAGTTTGTGACTTGCCTGTGCATCTTCTTCTATCAGCATTGCCTCAAGCTGGCGATCTTCCAGAACGCTCAAATAGCGTTTCAACGAGGCTACTTCGTTTTCCAGATCTTTCAATTCTTTTGGGTTACGGATCTTGCCGCCGTACAGCGAAGATTCATTCTGCTCGATTTTCAGGCGCTGCTGCTGAACATTTTCTTCAGCGCGGCGTAACTCTTTGAGCGCTGCTTGATGCGCATTGTCACTTTGGTGCGATGCTTCAATCGCCTGTTGGAGATCGGCGTCATCTTGCAACGCAGCTTCAATTTCAAGCAGGCGCGTGTGCATCCAATCGAGCTGGCTATCCAGTTGTTGCAGTCGGTAAAGTTTGAAGGGTCGGCTCATAGGCTTGGCGGGGTCATCAAATGGATAGCATTGCGCTACCAGCTATTGGTTTTCCTGATTATAGAGGCGGTTGAAAGATAAGGCAAGTGTTTCTGAGGTTACGTTTTCGATAGCCTGTGGTGTCATTGCTTGACAGTGCTTGGGGTCGGTTGTATAGTTGGCGAGAGGTTTCACTGTGCCAAAACGCGCCGCCTGGGTCGTTGTCCTGGTCCTTTTTCTGGTCGCCTTACCCTATGTTTTTGCTGCGCAAGCCGGTGGAGCAGAGCACACCTTTGGCGGTTTCTTGTTGAACCCGCAAGATGGCAACTCCTACCTGGCGAAGATGTACCAGGGCTGGCGAGGCGAGCTGCGCTTCACCTTGCCCTTTAGCGCAGAACCTGGGGAAGGCGGCTATCTTTTCCTGTTCTACATCTTTCTGGGACACCTGGGTCGGTGGACCAACCTGTCTCTGGTCTTGATCTTTCACCTTGCCCGCCTGTTGGGCGCGCTTCTGATGTTTCTCGCGCTGGGGCGATTTATGACTGCTACAATTACCTGCCAGCGTTGGCGTTTATGGTCCTTCACGCTGGCCAGTTTGGGTTTGGGAATGGGGTGGCTGGTTTTTGCATTTGGCGTTTTGACCTCGGATTTTTGGGTGGCTGAGGCTTATCCATTTCTCTCGGCGTATGCTAACCCGCATTTCCCCCTGGGAATGGCGCTCCTGCTATTTATTTTCACTTTGCCCGTTGAATTGAATCAGGCATCTCCAAGCCGTTGGTTGGCCGGCTGGTGGGTTGGCGCTGCAGCGCTGTTCTTGAGCCTGCTTTCACCTTTTGGCGTTGTGCTGGCATTATTGGTGTTGGGGGGTGTGTTGGTTTGGGAGATCATCTCACAAGTTGCTGCTGAACGGGGTAAAAGCGGGTCTTATCCAACGTTCTCGGACCTTTTCCGGCATTCGGCATTTGTTCAGATTCTGATCCAACGCCTTGCCTGGGTCCTGATCTGCGGCATACCCTTGCTATTGTACGATCTGTGGATCGCCCGGGTTGATCCCAAGCTGGCCGCATGGGATGCCCAAAATTTGACCCTCACACCGCCTGCATGGGATGTGTTGCTTGCCCTCTCACCGGCTTTGTTGCTTGCTTTGCCCGGTGCCTGGCGCGTGATCAGAGAGAACCAGCGGGAAGCACGGCTGTTGTTGGTTTGGGCAATCACCGCCGGGGTCTTGATGTATGCTCCCTTGGGGTTGCAGCGACGGTTCCTCATGGGGGTGCATGTGGCTCTGGCAGGCCTGGCCGGATATGGCCTGAACAGCCTGGCGGCTTGGTTCTCGGAGCGGCTGGCTTGCAGGGTGTCTGTTGCAGCGCTGGCTCTCTCGTTGTTTACCCCAATTCTGATCCTGTGGGTTGGGTTGTATGGCATACAGACCCGTGATCCGATGCTCTATCTCACCCCCAATGAAACCCTGGCGCTGGAGTGGTTGAAAAGCAATACCCCCGCCCGGGCATTGGTGCTGGCTGCGCCGGAGAGCGGGTTATTTATCCCTGCTCATACTGGCCGGCGAGTTATCTATGGACATCCCTACGAAACGGTTGATGCTGAATTTGAAAAAGCTCAGGTCACGGGGTTTTTTAGTGGGGAGATGTCCTCCCCAGGCGACTTTCTGGAGCAAAGGGGTGTGGAGTATATATTTTATGGGCCTCGCGAACGCAAGTTGGGGCCCCTCCCAAAAGGGCTTCACGCCTGGCAGGTATTTTCCGCTGGTTCGCCCGGTGATGATGTTGTGATTTACCAGGCTGAAAGCCAGAAATAGCGACTGGGCTTTGGGTAACTGATGCCACTCCCATCATTCCTTCGCTGGCGCAACTTCCACTGGAGCCTGGTATGGTTATTTTTGCCGGTGGTTTTGTTGATCCCAATGCTGGATGCATTTCCCTACCCTGGCCCGGATGCTCGTTTTTCTGACCTGACCATATCCCATTATCCCAACACTGTCTATTTGCGCCAGGCCGTGCTGCTGGAGGCGCGCTTGCCGCTTTGGTCACCCAGTATTCTCAGCGGGATGCCATTTGCCGCCAATCCGTTGGCTGGAGTCTGGTACCCTCCCGGATGGCTGGCTCTGTTATTATCGCTTCCCCTGGGCTTTAACATTGTGATTGGACTGCATCTGTTATGGGGAGTTGGGGGTATGTTTGGCTTGCTGCGTGCAGAGGAGATTTCCTTCCCTGCGGCCATGTTTGGCGCCCTGGCTTTTGGGTTCTTGCCCAAACTCTTTGCTCACTATGGCGCTGGCCATTTGACCTTGCTTTATGCGATCCCCTGGACCCCCTGGCTGATTTGGGCCGCCCGGTACCGCTTGAAAGGCCGCTGCCTTGGGGGGTTCTGTCACTGGCAGTCGGTTATCTTTGCCCTTCTCCTGCTGGCGGATGTGCGCTGGGCTGCCTACGCGGTCATATTATGGTGGGGTTACACTCTGTTTTATACCCCGGTGAGGCGCTGGCCGGCCCAAATTTTTCATCTTCTAGGGCAGTTCCTGTTAGGTTTACTGTTGGCTGCGCCGCTGCTTGTTCCGCTGGCCGAATTTGTCCATCTTTCCAGCCGGGCTGCCATGACGGCGCAGGATGCTCTGGCTTTTTCGTTGCCGCCAACCCGCCTGCTTGGGTTGTTTTACCCGGATTTTGGCGGGTTTCATGAGTACATCCTGTATGCAGGGCAGGTGGTCCTGGCTCTGAGCCTGCTGCTTTTCATCCGCGCGGTGCGCCATCCAGCAGGGGGGTTTTGGATCTGGACCGCGCTGCTGGCTCTTTTGCTGGCCCTGGGAGCTTATTTGCCGCCCCTGGGATCACTGGCGCGGTTACCTTTGCTGGATCTACTCCGCGCACCAGCGCGCTGGCTCTTCATTGCCGGTTTGGCGCTGGCTGCCTGCGCTGCGTGTAGTCTTGATTCTTTGTTAACTTCAACCATTGGGTTGCAACCGCGCCGCGCCAGCCTGGCGCTGACGGCATTGGCGGGTTTCAGCATCGTTTTGGCTGCCGGAGTCTGGGTGGTCAGCGGTCAGTTGCCACGCAATTTTGCCTGGGGCGCTGGGTTTATCCTGGTCAGCGTGCTCTGGATTGGTTTGCGCCTGGGAGGGCGGGTTCCAACTTCTATCTGGCTGGCTGGGTTGTTCGCCCTGAGTGTATTGGATTGGTGGGGCGTTGACCGAACGCTGTTTTTCGGTCGCAATCCTGAGGAGGTGCTTTCGGAAGGGATGCCAGCAGTTGAGTACCTGGCTTCGCAGGCCGATGATTTCCGTGTTTACTCCCCATCCTACAGCGTGCCTCAGCAGACTGCGGCCCTGGCCGGTTTGCAACTGGCCGATGGCGTTGATCCCCTTCAACTGGCTTCTTATGTTGCTTTCATGCAGCCGGCTACCGGTGTGCCAACTACTGGATACAGCGTCACCCTTCCGCCCTTTGCCAACGGCGATCCAGCGGCCGCAAACGCCGCTTACCGCCCGGATGCGGCGTTGCTTGGCAAACTGAGTGTGGGTTTTGTAGCAGCCGAATTTGATTTGCAGGTCGAAGGCCTGCAGCTGGAGGAACAATTTGGTGCTACCCGCCTGTACCGTAACCTGTTGGTTGCGCCTCGTGCCTGGCTTCAAGAAATCGAGCCATTTCATGTCCCTGCCAGCGTTCCAGAATTGATCCAGTGGCAGCCTGAACGCATTGAGATCCAGGCAATGGGCCCCGGGCTGCTTGTAGTTTCGGAGATCAACTTTCCCGGCTGGCAGGTCTGGGTGGATGGCATTTCGCAGCCGATGGAGACTTACATGAATTTGTTGCGGGCGGTGCGTCTGCCCGCCGGTGAGCATCGGGTTGTGTTTGCTTACAAGCCTGCCAGTCTTCGACTCGGGTTGGCGGGGTTTTTCCTGGCTGGGATGTTCCTGTTGCTGGCAGGATGGATGGGACGGCGCGACAGGGTTTTCCAAAATAAGGCCGAACGAGACAAGCAAACATGACCGCCTCAGGATTCGTTCCACAAATTTCCCCTGCCGAGCGACGATGGGTCCTGGGTTTTATGGGTCTGTTTTTGCTGTTCACATCGGTGCCCTACCTGCTGGGCTTTTCCGTTCAGGGGCAAGACTATGTTTACACCGGTTTTGTATTTGGCGTTGAGGATGGTAATTCCTACATCGCCAAGATGCTCAGTGGCTCATTTGGCGCCTGGAAATTCATTTCGCCCCATAGTCTTTTCCCACAGAATGGGGTGTGGATTTTTCCCTTTTACATTATTTTTGGTAAGCTGGCATCGCCGCCGGCCTTGCATGAGCAACTGGTTGCGCTGTTTCACCTCATGCGTCTTGGCGCGTCTCTGCTGGCCCTGCTGGCAACTTATGATTTTTTGGCATTTTTCCTTGTCGATATTCGCCTGCGGCGTTTAGGATTGGCTTTGACCGCCCTGGGCGGCGGGTTGGGTTGGCTGCTGGTGTTGGCCAACCGGCAGAGCTGGCTGGGCTCGATGCCATTGGATTTTTACTCACCCGAGGCTTTTGGCTTTTTGAGTCTGTATGGCCTTCCTCACCTGGCGCTTGGCCGGGCATTCCTGCTTTGGGCTTTGCTGGTCTATTTGCGCGCAGTGCGCTCTGAACCAACCAATAAAACCCCCCTGTTGGGTGCAACGCTCAGGTTGTGTGGTTACTGGTTATTGATTGGATTGGTTCAGCCATTGACCATGGCTGTTTTGGGCGCGGTGCTTGCCTGGCATCTGGGGGGAGTGGCTGTTTGGCAGGTTGCCCGTAATTATCGTGGCCAGGCCGTGGACTGGACCCGATGGCGCAGGTTGGCCGGCATGGTCTTTGCAGCCGGGATCCTGCCTGGAACTTATCTGCTGTACAACATTTGGGTTTCCAACGCGGATCTTTATGTGCGCGCCTGGACGGAGCAAAATCTGATCCGCTCGCCTAACCCGATCCATTATTTATTGGCCTATGGATTGCTGATTCCCTACGCATTTTGGGGCAGCCGTCGTTTGCTCAAGGCTGATGTCTGGACGGGCTGGCTGCTACCCGGTTGGATTTTGCTTTTCCCTGTGCTGGCTTATGCTCCGCTTGGTCTTCAACGTCGTTTGACGGAAGGCGTATGGGTAGCCTGGATCACCCTGGCGATGTTAGCCCTGGAAGGGATGAGCCTGCCGGCCCAAGTCTCCCAGCGGCGCAGGGCGACTGCGCTGCTATGGCTGCTGTTTCCGAGCGCTCTGATGCTTTGGGTGGGCGGGTTGCTGGCAGTATACCGCCCCATGATGCCTCTGTTTCGACCAAAAGATGAGGTGAGCCTGTTTGAGTTTCTCCAGGCCCACGCCCAGCCGGGGGCGGGGGTCCTGGCTGCCTATGAGACAGGCAACCCTATGCCTGCCTGGGCACCGGTTCGGGTTGCCATTGGTCATGGACCTGAAAGCGTTCACCTCGCTGAAATAAAACCACTTGTGGACGATTTTTACGGCTCGGGTATGGCCGATGAGCAACGGCTGGAATTGATCCGGCGTCTTGGGGTTCAGTATGTGTTTTGGGGACCGGCTGAGCGAGCACTGGGCGATTGGTCGCCTAACCAGGCGGCTTATCTAAAAATGGTTGAACAGGCGGGAGTCTATCAATTGTTTGTGGTGGTTGAGAACCCATGAGTCGTTCTGAAGGATAAGGATTAAACCATTGCGCCGGGCTTATATCCTTGCTTACTTGCCCATTCTGGCTGCGCCGCTGATCCTGCTGGCGCCAGTCTACCTGCGCGGCCAGGCCTTGTTCTGGGGTACGCCATTGCTCCAGTTTGTGCCCTGGTGGTCATATGCGTTGCAAGCGCTCTCCAATGGTCATCTTCCGCTCTGGAATCCTTACGTTGGCATGGGCGCCCCGCTTATGGCAAATTACCAGTCGGCGCTTTTCTATCCGCCCACCTGGCTATATTTTCTGCTGGGCAGCCTGGGCGGCGCAGCGTGGATGGCCTGGGGACAGGCGCCTGTTGTAGCCATCCACCTGTTCTGGTCTGGCCTGGGTATGGCGATGCTGGCTCGGCGGCTCGGTTTGGGCGGGCTTGCCCAGGGGGTTGGCGGTTTATCTTACGGCCTGTCCGGTTATCTGGTCTCGCGTGCTGGGTTTCTAAGCATCAATGCTGCCGCTGCCTGGATGCCCTGGGTGCTGCTCTGCCTGACTGTAGTCTTAGAAGCAGGGCAGCCAGGGACGAAAAGGCGCTCTTTTATCCTGCTTGTAGTGTGCCTGGCTTTTCAATTGCTCTCGGGTCACGCCCAGACAACCTGGTACACCGGACTTCTTGCAGGCTTGTGGGCAGCTTTTTTCTGGATCCGCTTCTGGCGGGCAGGCCAGCGAAGCCAGGTTTTCCAAACTGCGGCCCGGCTGGCTCTGGCATTCGCGTTGGCGCTGGGATTAGCCGCCATTCAACTTCTGCCCACCGCGGAATATCTTTCTCAATCGCAGCGCTCCACTGCGGTCGATTTTGATTACGCTTTGAATTATTCCTTCTGGCCGTGGCACCTGCTGACTTTCCTGGCACCAGGCCTGTTTGGCAGCCCTGCCACGGGTGATTACTGGGGCTTTGCGAACTACTGGGAAGATGCTGTTTACATTGGCGTTCTTCCCTTGCTTTTGGCCCTTGGGACGTTGCTTGCCAACTTGCGCCGCAAACCTGCCTTGCATCCTGCAGCAATTGGCTTGACGCCCGGGTTTGCCTGGTTCTTGTGGTCTATCGTCGGTATTTCGATGATCCTGGCTCTGGGCAGCTTTACTGCAATATACCCCTGGCTGTATCGCCATGTCCCCACATTCAACATGTTTCAGGCCCCTGCTCGTTGGATGCTTTGGGCCGTCTTTGCCCTTTCCCTGTTGGCTGCCATTGGAGCTGAGCGATGGCGAAGGCCAGAAAAACGCGCCCTCTACTGGACTCGCCTGGGGACTGCCGGGGCATTTTCAATCCTGCTGGGCGCCGGGCTGGGCTGGTTGTTGTTGGGCGAAGTCAGCCCCACCTTTGTTCGCGCCACCGCCTTAATGGGGTTCTGGTGCCTGGGGGCGGGTATCCTCAGCCTGCTGGCTCCGCCGGCTTCTTTGGAGCAAACTGAGTTGGGCTTGCCTGCTGCGCTTCCTGGTGATCAATATCCGCTGACCCGGTGGCGCGCCTGTGTGGTGCTGTGGATTATGCTTGACCTGTTGGTGGCCGGCTGGGGTTTGAATCCGGGCGGCCCGCTGGCTTTGTACGGGCCCTCGCCAACCAGTGAATCGATCCGCGACCTGGCGAGTGGTGGCCGCCTGTTCATCCCAGATCCGCAGGAATACTGGTTGAAATACGTGCGTTTCTTGCGATTTGATACTTTTGACCCCGGCGAGGACTGGTGGGCGCTGCGCGCCGCCCAATTACCTAACACCAACCTGCTTGACCTGTTGCCCATGGTGAACAATTTTGATCCTTTTGTGCCTGGACGTTTCACCGAGTGGTTGACCATGATGGCGCAAGCCACACCGGAGGTGTATGACGAGCTACTCCGCTTGATGAATGTCGGGGTAGTTGAGACATTGCAGCGCGCTCAACCTTATGGCATCCAATTCAGCCCCATCGAAGAGAGCGCGCGTCTGCGCTGGGTTCCGTGCCAGTGGGTTACTCATGGAGAAGCGGAAGCTCGCAAGCTGATACTCAGCGATCAAGTGGATTTTAACACCCAGGTGCTGATTGAAGAATCGGAATCAGGCACGCCGACGGGTATTAATTGTGAGATGCCAGTACAGGCTGCCTTGGCAAAGGCTCAAGAGCTGACTCTAACCATTCAGGATGACAACCCCAACCGCTTGCTGATCTATCTGGATGCGCCTGGCGCGGGCTGGCTGGTTCTATCGGATGTGTGGTATCCCGGCTGGCACGCCTGGGTGGACGGACATCCCGCAACCATCCTGCGCGCCAATTATCTGTTCCGAGCCGTCAAGGTTGAGCCTGGAAAACAACAGGTGATTTTTGTTTATCAGCCGCTTTCCTTCCGGCTGGGGCTGGTTCTCAGCTTGCTATCCTGTGTGGTGGTTGCTATTCTGGTCTACCGGTCCTGGCGCCTGAGACTTGATTGACTTTTCAGGCCAGGGAAAATGCCAGTCATATTCCGCGCCAACCCGGCTAAAAGCTATTCTCTCATGAGAAGAATCTGCACGTTCGTGGTAAGCCCTGCCTTCGTGGTGCTGCTCATGGCAATTCTGCTGGTTGCAACAGCGATTGCCCTTGCAGGCGGCGACTCACTGGCGCTGGCGCGGCTGGGCACGCGCTTCTCGCAGGCTGACCCACAGGGCAGTGAAGGTTATGACGGCCAGTTTGTATATTATATTGCCCTCCACCCATCCCCCCGAGCCGTTGCCGCCTACCTGGATGTTCCAGCATACCGCTATCAGCGCATCCTGTTGCCGTTGTTAACCCGAATGCTCGCGCTGGGCTCTCCGGCTCTTGTGCCCTGGATTTTACCGTTGATTGGCATCCTGGCGCTGACGATTGGCACCTGGGCTTTGAGCGAGTTGCTGGTTGGCTGGGGGACAAGTCGCTGGTACGCCCTGGTGTACGGATATTGGGCAGGGTTTTCCCTGGCGCTGGTGGTCGACTTGCCTGAGCCGCTGGCTTATGGACTGGTGGTTTGCGGCATCCTGGCGCTGGAACGAAATCGCAACTGGCTGGGATGGTGCCTTTTGGGGCTGGCTGTTTTTGCCCGTGAGACCACTTTGTTGTTTGTGGTAGCTGCGCTGGCAGCCTACTTGAGCCAGGGCAATTTCCGCCAGTCCGTTGGTCTATCCATTGTTGCCCTGGTCCCTTTTATGTTTTTCCAGGCCTGGCTTTGGGTTGTATTTGGGCAGCCAGGCCTGGCTTCCGGCGGAGCAATGGCAACGCCTTTTGAATTAATCCCTTACATGGGCCTGCTGCGCATCGGTCAGGTCAGCATGGTTTACCTGCTGGCGATGTTCATTGTCTTTGTGCCCACGGTGGTGCTGCCCAGTCTGTGGGGGGTTTACAGTTCTGCTCTCGGCTGGCTCAAGGGCGAGAAAAACCTGATTGTTGCAGCTCTGTTTGTTAATTCCCTGGTGATTGCATTCACTCCTTTCTCAACGTTTCGCGAAACGGGGGGAATCATCCGTTTTGCCACCGGCCTGGTGCTTGCTGTGCTGCTCTTTGCTGGCCGCTACAGACAGCGCCGGGTTTTGAACTACAGCCTTTTCTGGGTAGTACTTAATGTATTCCTGATAAAATAATGGTGAATTGTGCTTAACGGTTTTCACTGGCAGCGTGCCTGCGGATGCCAGATTGTTTGTCTCGGAGGATAAATGTCTGTTGCTCAGAGCTTTGCAGATCAGATCATTGGGAATATTGAGAAAGTGATTATTGGAAAACGAGAAACTGTGGAGCTGGCGGTGGTTGGTTTGTTATGCCAGGGTCATCTTTTGATAGAAGATGTACCCGGCGTGGGTAAAACCATGCTGGCGCGCAGCCTGGCGCGGTCCTTGGGATGTACGTTCAGCCGGATTCAATTCACTCCCGATATGCTGCCCAGCGATGTAACCGGTGTCTCGATTTTTAACCAGGTGAGCCGCGAATTTGAGTTTCGACCTGGCCCAATCCTGGCCCAAATTGTGCTGGCGGATGAAATTAACCGCGCTACGCCCAAGACCCAGGCTGCCCTTCTTGAAGCCATGGAGGAGCGTCAGATCACCGTGGATGGGGTGACGCGACCCTTGCCTCGCCCTTTCCTGGTCCTGGCGACGCAGAACCCGATTGAATATGAGGGCACCTTTCCACTGCCTGAAGCGCAGGTGGACCGTTTTCTGATGCGCATCCGCCTGGGTTATCCCGCCACGATTGACGAAGTGCGTGTGCTGGAGCGCCAGCAATATCGCCACCCATTTGATGACTTGCAGCAAGTCGCCCCTGTGGAAAAGCTTGTTCAGGCGCAGGAAGCGGTCAAAGATATCTTTGTCTCACCGGCGCTCAAACGCTATATTGTTGAGCTGAATCACCAGACTCGCGAGCATGCCGAGGTATACCTGGGAGCAAGCCCGCGAGGCAGCCTGGCGCTTTACCGAACCTCGCAAGCCCGTGCCGCTATGGCAGGCCGCGATTATGTGTTGCCGGATGATATCAAATACCTGGCGATTCCTACCCTGGCTCACCGGGTGATTTTAGGTCCTGGGGCTCGTCTGCGGGATCTGACTGCTGAACAGGTGATTGAAGAAATTTTGCGCAGTGTGCCGGTTCCGGGGGGCGATCCGGCAGCCGGCATGCAACTGGAATAGGCAGCGTTTGTGACGCGTTCCGCCCGTCTGGTGCTCATCCTGCTTGGCGCCAGCCTGTTTGCTGGTGCGATTACGGGCACCCCACTCTATTTCCGCCTCAGCTACCTTTGGGCAGGTCTTTTGATGGTGAGCTGGTTGATGTCGCGCCTGTCTTTGCGCGGGGTCAAATTGCGACGCACGGCCCGCGCTTTGCGCTCGCAGGTGGGCCAGGTCTTTGAAGAGTATTATGAATTGCAGAACAACAGCCGATGGCCGCGTTTGTGGATTGAAGTCCACGATGGCTCACGGTTGCCTGGCGCCCATGGATCGCACGTCATCACGCTGATTGGCGGCCGAGAAAGCCGCACCTACCTGGCGCGCACCCGCCTGGTTCAGCGCGGTGTATTTGCCCTTGGTCCTACCACGCTGGTATCTGGTGATCTGTTTGGCCTTTTCCCGGTCAGCCGGACGATACCCAACCAGGATTCAGTGCTTGTGTATCCAATGCTGGTTGAGGTGCGCGGTTTTCCTAACCCGCCGGGATTGTTGCCAGGCGGTGAAGCGTTGCGCCGCCGTACGCCTCAAATCACTTCCAACGCCGCCGGGGTGCGGGAGTATGCGCCCGGCGATCCTCTTAACCGCATCCATTGGGTCAGCACTGCACGCCGTGATCGTCTGATGGTTAAAGAGTTTGAACTGGATCCTTTGGCCGATGTTTGGATATTTGTCGATGCGGCCCGGTCGGTGCAGGCTGCAAAGCCCTATCAACTGCCGGAATTTGACCCGCGTGATTTTTGGCGCAAGCGGTTCCAGTATGAAATTCCGCCTTCCACCCTGGAATATTCCGTGACTGCTGCCGCTTCTCTGGCCCGTTATTATCTTCAACGAGGCCGTTCGGTTGGCCTGGCATACGCAGATCAGGCGCTGCGCATTTTGCCTTCTGACCGCGGCGGTCGTCAGCTAGGGAAGATCCTGGAAGCGCTTGCCCTGGTCCAGGCAGAAGGTGAAATACCTTTGCAGGCACTGGTGGAAGCTCAGGCGCGCCATCTGCCTCGTGGCAGCACTGCCATCCTGATCACCCCCAGCACCTCAGAGAGCGTGTATCGCACCATTGACCTGCTTGTCCGGCGTGGATTGCGCCCTGTGGTGGTTTTGGTGGACGCAGCCACATTTGGGGGCTATCTAAGCACACAGCGTGTGGCTGAATCGCTGAAGGTAATGAACATTCCCTTCTGTCAGATTGAAGAAGGACAGGACCTGGGAGCAGTCCTTTCTGCCACCGTGAGCCGCCCACACTGGGCCTGACCCAGGCCAACTAGCCGGCCGATTTAGCAGTAAAAACGGCCTCCAGTCTTTGTTGCGCCTGCTGAACCCGATCGCGTTCCTGGGTGTCCAATTCGCTTTCCAACCAACAAGCCAAATTTTTTTTCCATTGCTCTTTCACCACGTTGACGGACTGGGCCAAATCCAGCGGGGATGCGTTTCTCAACCGCTCAATCCACCTCAGATCATTTTCCAGCACTGCCAGATCCAGCTCAAGCGATGTGTAGGTGCAAGTCGTCAGAGGCAATTTTTCGGCCTTGGCTTGTGGGTAGGTTGTGCCATCCACCAACTCATGCGGTTTAATTTTAAACAGGCCTGCAAGCAGCGTAATTGTCCGTTCGCTGGGGATGGTCAGGTCCATCTCCATGTGTGAAATTGCCACCCGCGAAACCGCCAGGCGTTGGGAAAGAACTTGTTGAGTCCACCCCCGTTCAGCCCGCAGGCGTCCAATGCGCTTGCCAATTGGTTCCGGAGTTATTTGCCTGGTTGTTCTCATAAAGCTGCACCGCTTAAGATTCGAAGTCTGTGAGCCAACTATACCGCAGAATCTTTTCTGCTGCGCCTTGATTGGCGGCATCCTGCTAATTGGCTTAGCAGACAAAAGCAGGACTTTCAATTATGATTGTTATTCCATCCATCGAAGCTGAATTTTGAACCTGAAAGGAATCTCTTTATGACAACCAGGCGAGCACTCATCACGGGCATTACAGGGCAGGATGGTTCATATCTGGCTGAATTCTTGCTCGATAAAGGCTATGAGGTTATTGGTATGGTGCGCCGATCGAGCACGGTGAACTTTGAGCGCATCAAGCATATCCAGGATCGTGTCATCCTGGCCTCGGGCGATTTGCTGGACCATGCTTCGATGATTGATATCATCGAAACTTACCGCCCCAATGAGGTCTACAATCTGGCAGCCCAATCCTTTGTACAAACTTCGTGGTCGCAGGCGATTTTCACCGGCGAAGTGACCGCCCTAGGGGTGACCCGTTTGCTGGACGCCATCCGCCTGGTGGACCCTGAGATTCGCTTTTACCAGGCCAGCACAAGTGAAATGTTTGGTAAAGTGCGGGAGGTGCCCCAGACCGAGCTCACACCCTTCTACCCGCGCAGTCCATATGGGGTGGCGAAAGTTTATGGCCATTGGATCACGGTCAACTACCGCGAAAGCTATAACATGTTCACCACTTCAGGGATTTGCTTTAACCACGAAAGCCCCCGCCGCGGTCACGAGTTTGTCACCCGCAAGATTGCCCGTTCTGCCGTGCGCATCAAACGCGGCCTGGAAAACGAATTGCATCTGGGTAATCTGGAGGCCCAGCGCGATTGGGGTTATGCCCCGGACTATGTTCAAGGTATGTGGATGATGCTCCAGCATGATGTCCCGGAAGACTTCGTCCTGGCGACAGGGCAAACCCAATCGGTGCGCCGTTTTGCTGAGCTGGCTTTTGACGCAGTGGGGTTGGATTATCGCGACTATATTGTTCAAGACGCGCGCTTTGTCCGTCCTGCCGATGTTGACATCCTCGTTGGCGATCCCAGCAAAGCCAAAAAACTGTTGGGTTGGGAAGCCACAACTTCCTTTGAGGAATTGGTGCGCATCATGGTTGAAGCCGAGCTGACCCATCCCGAAAACTATTAATCGACCATTCTGGCTGGATGGCAAAAACCGAGGAGAGCCATGCTCGCCTCGGTTTTTGTTCTTTAAGGCTACCGATAAAAGGGCCTTTTCCGTCAGGCTTTGTTACGGCGTTGGGCGCTCGCCCAGCGTTACCGGTAAATCCATTGACTCGCCATCTCGCAGGATAGTCAGGGTCACCGTCTGACCAGGCTCGGCCTGTTTCAACTGAGCCAGCAGGTCTTCCATCGAAGAAATGCTTTCGCCATTCACTGCAATGATCACATCGCCGCCGATCATCATGGATTGGCCTTCGATATTGCTCCGCTCAAGGCTTCCTTGTAAACCGGCTTCGTCTGCCGGGCTATCGGCTTCCACATCAATCACCAGCACACCGTCCTGGTTGTTCCCCAGCCCCATTGCTTGAGCAATAGCTGGTATCAAGGTCATGCCGCGGATGCCCAGCCAGGCGCGCGCGGGTTGAGGATTCTGCTCCTGTGACGGCTCTTCCTGCTCAACCGGCCTGACTGTTGCCTGCATCGACGGTCGGGCCTCCAATGTAACCCTCAGGTCAATCGGGTTGCCGTCTCGCAGCACAGACAATGTTACCTGCTGCCCTACCTGGGTATTGCGAGCCAGGTATGAGATCAGCTCATCCATGCCTTCGATTGGCTCTCCGTCGATAGCGATGATCACATCGCCGCCTATGGCTTCCTGACGGCCTTCGATTGTGGTCTGGCGCTCGCTGCCGAGCAGCCCGGCTTTATCGGCAGGCCCATCTGCCACCACTTCATTGACCAAGACGCCGCGTTGTTCCGGGTCCAGGTCCATGGCTTCGGCCAGGGACGGCACCAGGCTCCTTCCGCTGATCCCCAGGTAGGGATGCTCATATTTCCCTTCCTCGATCAAGACCGGAACCACACGCTGAACGACAGCCGATGGGATGACAAACCCGATCCCCGCGTTAGCGCCCGAAGTGGATTCAATGGCAAAGGTCACACCCGTCACACGTCCCTGGTTGTCCACCAGGACGCCGCCGGAGTTGCCCGGGTTGATCGGGGCGTCCGTCTGGATGATATCTGGTATGGAGTAAGACCGGCCGATTCCCAGGCTTGTGCCTGCCGGTAATGTGCGCCCAACCGCGCTGATGATGCCCACCGTCATCGTGCCTTCCAGGCCATAAGGATTCCCGATGGCAATTGCTAACTGGCCCACTTTCACGTCATCTGAATCGGCCAACTGCAAGGGAACCAGCTCGTTTGCCGGCCGGTCTACCTTGATCACTGCCAAATCGCTATCTGGATCAGCGCCAACCAGCTCAGCCTCCAAGACTTGGCCATCTGCAAAGGTAACTTCAATCTTCTCGGCGTTTTCTACGACATGATTGTTTGTTACAATGTGACCCTGGGTGTCCCACACAAAGCCAGAACCTAAGCCCTCACCAAACTGCGGCAAGTCTGGCTCGCTCCCTTCGGGTGAATTTGGGATGCCAGGCAACCCCGGCATTTCAAAAGGCAACTCGGGCATCTCGAATCCTTCTGGCATCTGAAATCCGCTGACGTTGGACTGGTCAACCAACACGCGGATGTTGACCACAGAGGGATTGACCTGGGTGTAAACATTTTGCAAGACACCTTCATAAGCTGCCAGCAGCGATAGAGCCTCACCCGATTGTATCGCAGGCGCCGGGGTGGTCTGCAGGGCTTGCTGTTGCTCAGCTACGGCAAGCTTTTCGTTGGCCACTTTCAAGTTGTTGGCAACCGATTCTAACGCTGTCGCTGCCTGGTCAGAAAGATTGGCGACCGGAGCGCTGCAAGCTGCCAGTACCATTGATAACACCACCAGGATGTTGATGACAACCAATTTCTTCATATATACTCTCCTTTTCGTGCTCTTGTTGAGCAAAAGTGATATATTGGTGAACCGAAAGGTTTATGCTCAAACAACAAGCATACTACGGAGAGTTGTCTGTGTCCTTATTGGAAGCTATTCCCAACCCTAAGATAATCTTAAGGTCATAAGCCGGCGTCTATGGCTCAGGCATGTCTTTTTTCGATTGGGGAAGCCAAACTGTGAAGCGGCTGCCTGCGCCGGGAGCGCTTTCAACGCTGATATGTCCCCCATGTGCTGTGACCAGGTCCTTGGTGATGCTCAGCCCAAGCCCCATCCCTTGCTTGATACGCTTCCCGGTGCCGCTGCGGTAAAATGGCAAAAATATTTTCTCTTGTTCATCGGGTGAAATCCCAGGACCGCTGTCCGAGAAACGCATCCACACCTGTCCGTTTTCCTGCCCGGCATCCACGGAAACAGAACCGCCCACCGGTGTGTATTTCACTGCGTTGCTTGCCAGGTTGCCGACCACCTGGGCCAGGCGCATCCGATCCACATCAACCTCGGGTAGGTTGGCAGGGATTTCCGTCTTCCATTCCAGATTTTTTTCTGCTGCCGCCTCTTGCCAGGGAATCAGCACAGATGGCAGCCACTCCTGCAGTTTAGTGGGCTTGCGATCCAACTCCAGCGTCCCAAGCACCTGATCGTGCAGATGGGCCAGATCTTCAACGATCATTTGCAGGCGGGCTGCTTCGCCATCCATCCCGGCTGCCAGTTCCTCCAGGAGGTATGGATCCTGCGCAGCCCCCTTGGAAAGCGCCTGGATGGCAGAGCGCAACGCGCCCAGTGGGCGGCCAAGCTCGTGCACCAGGTTTGCCAGGAGCTGGCGGCGAGATTGTTCCAGGCTGTGCAGCCGCGTCACCAGCACATTGACTGATCGCAGCAGGTCGCGGATTTCTTGCGGCCCTTTTTCCACCAGGGGTTGGCTGTGATCGCCGCGCGCCAGCCCGTCAATGGCCTGGGTGGCCTGGCGTAAAGGGCGGGCAATGCTGACGGCCAGCAGCGAGCCCAGGATCGTACCAACCAACAGGCTGCCAAGCATCACCAGAGTGCTGAGCAGGCGCATCTGTTGGAACAGTCTGGTTAGTTCTGCCTCATAATAGGTAAGCCACAACACCCCGATGACTTCTCCCTCAACACCATAAACCGGCGCCAGGGTGTCGATTGAGTACGGGTTGCCTGGCAGGAAAGAATAGTTGGTCAGGATTGCATCCTGGCCCTGCTGCACCTGCTCCCATCTGGGAAGTTGAATGCGCTCACTGGTAAATTGATAGGTGGGATCGTTGGAGTACACCACGTTACCATCGGAATCCAAGAGCACCAGGCGAACCTGTGGGTTCAGATCAAGCTGCTGAAACGAGATGCGCGCATTGGTCAAATCGCCAGTTGCCAGGTATGCAGCCCGGGAGATATTGGTCAGCAGGCGAGAGTCGCTCAGCAGGTCTTGGGCCAACTTGGGGATCAGGAAGCGGGTCTCCAGCAGGTAAGAGAGGGCCACATACATCAGCGGTACAATGATCACCAGAGGCAGGATGTGGCTCAGCACCAGGCGCGAGCGCAGTGTTTGCAGCATCAGTCTCCCTGTGGCTCCAACTTATAGCCCACCCCGCGCACGGTCAGGATGCGCTGTGGATGGTTTGGGTCTTTCTCCAGCTTTTCGCGCAGCCAGCGAATATGCACATAGACTACCTGTGGCTGACCGACAAACTCTGCCCCCCACACTCGAACCAAAAGCTCATCGGTTGAAATCACGGATCGCGGCTGCAACGCAAACGTGTGCAATAAATCGAACTCCCGAGGGGATAACTCGACCGGTTTTCCCGATACAGTCACGGTGTGCGCCGAGGGATCGATCGTGATATCACCAACGAATAACGGTCCCGAGCTCGCAGGAGATGGGGTTGAGCGCTCGCTTCGTCGCAACACCGCCTTAATATGGGCAAGAAGCACATCCAGATCAAAGGGCTTGGTGACGTAATCGTCTGCCCCAAGCTCAAGCCCCAACACCTCATCCAGCTCCCGCCGCCTGGCGGTGACGAAGATTACCGGCACGTCAAATTTCTCTTTGAACCGGCGCAGAGCATCCAGCCCATCCATGCCTGGCAGGCCGATATCCAGCAAAACCAGGTCCGGCCGCTCGCGCTGAGCCAACGCCAGAGCGTCCTCAGCGCTGGCTGCGCTGCTCACCCGGTAGCCGCTCTGCTGCAGGTTAAAGGCCAGACTGCGCCGCATGAGTGCATCGTCATCTACCATCAGAATGTGTTTCATATCCGTTCAAATCTCCAGCAATATCTGCAGTGCCTGCAGCAGGGCGTCACTATCCGAGCGGCTATTATAAGCCTGAATGGAGACGCGAATTAACTTCAATCCATTCCACTGGAGCACGGGTACTTCAATGTGAAATTCGTCGTATAGTTTTGCTTTGAGATTTGTCAAATCTGTCTGGGGGGGCAGGCGCACTGAAAACATTTGGTGGAAGGCATTCTCAGAGCACAAAGTTTCCAGGCCTATCTCCGTGTTCAACTGCCGGCGCGCCTCAATAGCCAGGGCGTGGCAGCCAGCGCTTACCTCGGACCAATTGTGCGCTTCCATGAATTGGATGGCGCATGGCGCGCTCAGCTCAGCCGCCGGGTCTTTTGTGCCAGTCCATTGAAGCAAGTCAATGTAACGCGACCCGCTGGTTATGTTTGGATCAGCGCTGTATCCCCAGCTCACCACCAGCGGCTCAATCAAGCTTTGAGTTTCAGGCCGGGCGTACAGAAACGCCGCGCCTTTTGGGCTGAGCATCCATTTATGGCAATTGCCGGTATAGAAATCTGCGCCAATCGCCTGCAAATCTACGTTGATCTGTCCTGGCGCGTGCGCCCCATCGATCAAGGTCAGGATGCCCTCCTGCCGCGCCCGCTGGCAGATCGCCTGCACAGGCAGGATCAGCGCTGTGGGCGATGTCAGGTGGCTGGCAAAAATCATCCTGGTGCGCGGGGTCACCCCCTGCCAGAGTTGCTCGACGATTTCACCTTCGCTGCCGAGGGGTAAATCCAGCGGCTGGCGGACGTAGCGCGCCCCGCTCTTTTTGCAGATGAAATCCCAGGTGTTGTTGCAGGCTCCATATTCGTGGTCGGTTGCCAGGATTTCATCGCCCGGTTTCAGTTCAAGCGAGCGGGCAACAATGTTCACCCCATGGGTGGCGTTTGGAACATACACCAGGTCATCCGCTGAGGCATTCAAATACTTGCCTAAAGCCTGGCGGGCTTGCCGCTCATGTTCTACCAACTCCCGTCCCAGGAATTTTACCGGCTGCCGCTCTAACTTGAGCTGCCATTCCTGGTACGCCTGAAATACCGGGCGCGGGCAGGCGCCAAATGAGCCGTGGTTGAGAAAAATAATCTCTGGATCCAGCAAAAACAGAGATTTTAGCGAATTAATCATAAAGCTATTATAAGCCACTTGGCAGGGTGGAATTCACACACCTTACATATCTCGTTCATAAGATCTTCATACCTGGTTGTTAAACTGTCTCTCAGAAGCGTGTACAACTAAAATGTGCGTAATTGGAGAAATGACCATGAAAACTTCAAATCAAGTGTCCACACAAACTCGCAACAACTGGCTGATTGACGCTGGTCTGTTAATCGCTGGGATCATTGTTGCTTTGTCGGGCATCTATTTTCTGTTCCTGCCCACCGGCGGTTATCAAGGCGGGCGTAACCCATATTACGGCATCCAGATCCTGTTTGAGCGCCATACCTGGGACGATCTGCACACCTGGGCCGGCATTGCACTGATTGCCATAGCTGCTGTTCACCTGGCAGTTCATTGGACCTGGGTGGTCAACATGACCCGCCGAACGATCAACGAACTGACCGGACGCTGTGGCTGTATGAACGCCCGCGGGCGCTGGAACTTTGTCCTCAACACCGTGGTTGCATTGAGTTTTGTGCTGGCCGCGGTCAGCAGCCTGTACTTTCTGTTCTTCCCCGGCGGCCGCGGCCAACCTGATCCGATGTTCTTACTAAGCCGCAACGCATGGGATGTCTTGCACACCTGGGCAGGCGTCATCTGGATCATCGCGACCGTCACCCACTTTGCCATCCACTGGAAATGGGTGACTAAGGTGACCAGCAAGATGTTCCGGCGTATCTTGCCGAAGCACCTGGCTGCTCAACCGGCACCATACCATGGGCAGTAGGTTGACTGCAGGCAGCGGAACAACTTGAGTTACTTTCAACCATTCAGATCTTTGATCCAGTGTCCGTTGAGATAAGAAAGGAAACAGACCATGATTAAGAAAATTATTCTTATAGCAGCATTGGCAATGCTTGTTGGCGTGCTGATCTTTGGTGCAGTGAACCGCACCCTGGCCAAAAATGAGAACGGCGAAGCCGCTCAGGGGAACAGCGAATCCTGGAGCGCATCCAATCCTGAAGAAGGTCAGGGACGCGGTGGTGGCGGTAAAGGCCGCCAGGGCAGCCAGGAAGGACAGAATCACGAGAGCCAGGCTCCTTTGGGAGACTTGAGTGCTGCAGAGGCCGATGCTCTGTTGTTCATGCGCGAAGAAGAAAAGCTGGCCCATGACGTTTATATCGCCCTCTATGAGCAATGGGGTTTGCAGACCTTCCAGAACATCGCCGCCAGTGAGCTGGTGCACACCAATTCGGTCAAAGCTTTGCTCGAGCGCTACGGCCTGGATGACCCCGCCACAGACCAGGTGGGTGTGTTCACCA
>CAZDAU010000001.1:0-70503 GCA_964503625.1 uncultured Anaerolinea sp. | reverse complement strand
ACCCTGAGCTCCAGGCATTGTACACCGAGCTGGTGGCTCGCGGCAGCCAGTCGCTGGCAGAGGCGTTGAAAGTCGGCGGGGCCATCGAGGAAATTGACATCCTCGATCTGCAAGAGCGCCTGTCAACGACGGATAACGCAGACATCCAACAGGTGTTTAACAGTTTGCTCAAAGGCTCGACCAACCACCTGCGGGCCTTCGTGAGTTCGTTGCAATCCCAGACTGGCGAGACGTACCAGCCGCAATACCTGAACGCCGAGGCCTACCAGGCTTTGTTGAACGGCGCAAACGGCGGCCAGGGCGGCAGGCGGGGCGGGGGCGGGAATGGACAGGGGGGCCATGGACGCGGCGGCTCCGACCCGCAACCCTGACAGATTGTGAGCTTAGCAGTTTGGGCTGCCCTGAGATCAAAGGGCAGCCCTTTTTGTGGATAGGCGCTTACGCATGTTTGTTTTTTCAATCACTCAAGAAAATTTTGATCCTGATTCTGCCTGAGGGTAAGGTATTATAATTGGGTTGTATGACAGGCAATGCATGTTGGGTAAAGATCTAACGGAGAAAATGGGAGCGCGTTTTCCTTTTTTGGTATGTTATCCGGGAGGCAGCTATGGCTACGTACATTCTATTGGGAACTTTGACTGACGAAGGAGCCGAAAAGCTTCGCCAGCACCCCGAGTGGATCGATGAAGTGCGCGCGGACCTTGAAAGGACCGGAGTGCGAGTCATCGCCCAGTATGCTGTGCTCGGCCCCTATGACATCGTCAATATCGTCGAAGCGCCGGACAATCGTTCTGTAGTGCGTGTTTCGACACAGCTCACCATGCGTGGAAGCTTAAAAATCACCACCTTGCCCGCTTTGCCCATCGAAGATTTCATTGCCACCTTGCGATAAGCTTTTACCCATGAGCAGCAAAGACTGCTCTGGGCTGTTCCATCCGGCGGTCGAACGGTAAAAATGATCCAGAGCTGGCTCCTTTCCCTTGCCGTAGTGGTCCTGGTCCTGGCAGGATGTGCGCCAGGTGTCTCTCCCTCCCCTGCCAACACCCCAATTGGGCAACCGATTCTGCCTTCTGAGGCGGCGCCAACAGATGCTTATCTGTCCCAGCGCCTGGCTATGGTTGAAGCAACCATTGTTGATCGTGGCGTGAAAGATGAGGATGTCTTACGGGCAGTGCGCACAGTCCCGCGCCACCGCTTTGTACCAGAGCAGTACCTGGATTTGGCTTACGCTGATCATCCACTGCCGATCGGTTATGGGCAAACAATCTCTCAGCCTTACATTGTTGCCTGGATGACAGAGCTCCTGGATCTGCAACCGGGCGATCGGGTTTTGGAGATCGGAACCGGCACGGGCTACCAGGCTGCAGTGCTGGCAGAGTTGGGTGATATTGAAGTTTACACCATCGAGATCGTCCCTGAGCTTGCCGAGAGCGCTGCCCAGCGGCTCGTGGAACTGGGTTACACAGATGTCCACGTCCGCCAGGGAGATGGCTATTATGGATGGGCGGAGGCTGCTCCGTTCGACGCAATTATCGTCACCGCTGCTCCCGATCACTTACCGGCGCCGCTTGTGGCGCAGCTTGCGGAGGGCGGCAGCATTGTGATACCGATCGGGCCGCCGGGAGGTTTTCAGAGTCTGTGGCGCTTCGTTGAGGAGCAAGGTGAGCTTGTGGCTTACAATATGGGCGGCGTGGCGTTTGTGCCTTTCACCGGCGCAGGGATTGAACAAGCCAGGCAGACACCCATGCCTTGAAAAAAATGCTCCGCATTATTTGCTCCGGCCCCGGGCAGTTACAATGACAATCCCGCAAGCGAGGGCGTAGAGCAACGCCCCACACCGCAACACCCAGGTAAACCCAAAAGACAGCGCGAGCAGCGCTGCCAGCACCGAGGCAATCACCGAGGCTGCGCCGTTGACCGCCCAGGCCCATGGGATCAGACCGGATCTCTTTTGCCGAGTCAGTAGGTGGTTAATGCCGCCGGCGAAAGGGATGCCCATCAGGAAGCCCAGCGGCGCCAGCAGCAGAATGGTTATTCCTGAACGGTAAGGTAGATTCCAGCCCAGGGTCTTGTCAAAAATGAGTGAAAGCAGGCCGGGCAGCGCCAACAGCATGGCTGCCAGCGTTGCCAGGTTGAGCTTGAGCGGCGCACGCTGGCTCACCTGGCTTCCCAACCCGGAGAAGAGAAGGAGGGTGAACAGGATCGTTGCCAGGGCATAAGCCGGTTGACCCAGGAACAAGATGAAGCGCTGCAGCAGAGGGATTTCAACCAGCAAATAAGCCAAGCCGATCATCCCAAAATAGGCCAGGGCCAGACCATCGTTCCTGGTGAGCGGGTTCCGCTCAAGGGAGGACCGCTTTGCGCCCGTGAGACGCATTGCAGCCGCAGGCAGCAGGATCAGCGATCCTGCCAGCACACTGGCCAGGGTTAACAGCGCCAGGATGACAAAATAGCCGGCTCCGCCAAAGGGCTGCCAGGTCTTGCCCAGCTCGGCCCAAACCTCGCCTGCCTGCGACCATTTGAAGAAATGCCCAAAGAAGGGTTTATCATCGGTGGGTGGTTTTACATCATAGGTGTAAGCCGCATAGAACAGGCTGCGTGGCCTGGCGTTCAGTAGCTCTAAAAATTGCTGGTAATAAACCGATTCCGCCAATCGATTGTATTGGTTGGTCTCCTGCGCCTGGATGTCTGGCGCGTAGATCAAGTCAAAGGCGCGCTCCCTGGCAAATTCCCGGATTGCCTGCAGCTCTTGGTCTTGAAACTGGCCTTTGCGCACCAACAGCGTGGCGGTGTTGTAGCCGCGCAGCGCCACGATTTGCTGGTGCGGGTTATCTCCCAGGTTCTCCAGCGCCGTGACCGCCAGGGCAAAGGCGCGCAACTCCTCGCTGGGTGGAATCTGCAGCCAGCGCGTCACCACCAGCAAGCCATTCTCTTCCAACCGGCTGTAGGCGTCCTCAAATGCCTCCACGGTGTAGCGGTAGTCCTCTGCCAGGCTATAGGCCCCTGAACGCACCGGATGATAGGAGTTGGCCAGTGAGATCACAATCACGTCGAACAATGCCTGGCTGCGTCGCATAAAGCTGCGCCCGGTCTCTGCAAATGTTGTCACGCGTGGATGTTGGTAAACGCTGCTGGCAGCTTCCAGGACCAGCGGGTTGGCTTCCACGGCGACCACCTCTACTGCCCCAAGTTCCAGGGCGGTCAGAACATCCAGGCCGCCGCGCGGCTCCAGGATGAGCGCCTGCGCTTTTGGGCGCAGCTTAAAAGCAATTGCCCCAGGCAGATAGTTAAAAAAATCAATTGTGTATCCGGCCCGAAGCAGGGGGCTGATCTCGTCGCCATCTATCAGCAATCCATCTTCAGTTGGGAGGGCTTCCTGGTAGCGGTAGCTCAGCCCAGGGAATGAGCGGATGCCTGGGCTGCGGACCACGTCCAGGCGTGAAAAAGCGTTCCACCGTTGCGAGATTAGCTCGGCACCCGGATATTGCAGGGCATAAGATAGACTTTTATAGGGTGAGATCCGCAATGCCAGCCACGGCGTGAGCGTCCCTCCGCCCAGGCGCAGGCTCAGGTCCAGGGCAGCGAAGACGATCAAACCCAGTGCAGCTAACCGCAGCGAAAGTCTGTGGCTGCTGGCCCATCCAGCCAGCGCGGCTATCCCGCTGCTCAGCAACACCACCCCCTCCCCGGCAACAACAGATGGCGCGATCAGAGCGATGACACATCCACAGGCGGATCCGATCAGGTTGGTGGCGTAGGTTTGCCCTGCCTGGCGCGGATAAGCGGCCAGCAGCATCCCGGTGGCTAATCCACTGAAAAAGAAAGGGGTCGAAAGCGCCAGGCAGTTCAGCGCCAGCAGAGCAACCTGGCGCCGATCCCAGGCAATGCTGAACGAATCAAAAGGCAGCCAGTTGACCAGCAGGTAAGCGCCCAGCATGCTCAGGCCGGCGGCAGTTGCCAGCCATCCCAGCGTTCGCCTGGGAGACCAGACTTCAAGACGATTCAGAAACGCCAGATACGAGCCGGCTGCGCCAAATCCCAACAGCGCCAGGCTGACCACCAGGAAGGCAAAATGATAAAACTGCGCCACAGAGAACAGGCGCGTCAGGTTGATCTCAAAGATCAGGGTGGCGGCGCTCAGCAAGAACAGGCTGCTGCGCTCGCGTCGGGAGATCAAATGGTCTGCACCCAATACAGCTTGCCCTGCCCAGGCTCAACTTGATGATACTGACAGGAATCATACCCCAATTTGTCCACACTCACGAGGGCGAAGACCCGAAATTGTCAAATCGAAAATCAATAAAATTTCCCCCTTGACGGTTTTTGAGACGTAAGATAGACTCTCAAAATCATGACAAGCCCAGCAAGAAGCCGCTTTTATTTTGGTTTTTATTATTACGGCTGGCCACATACGGCAGCCGTTGGCGGCGTTTAAGCGGGAAGCGAGCACTCTGTAACCCTAACGCGAGGCCAACGGCCTCGCGTTTTACATTGTGTTTGGAGGTGGACACCATGCCTGTCAGAGGAATACGCGGCGCAACCGTAGCCAGCCAGGATCAACCAGAGATCGTTCTGGCAGCTACCCGCGAGCTACTTCAAGCAATCTGCACCGCCAATCCGCAGCTTCAGCCAGAAGACCTGGCAAGCGCCTTCTTCACCGTTACAGGCGATCTGACATCGATTTACCCGGCCCAGGCAGCCCGCCAGTTGGGATGGGTGCAGGTTCCGCTTCTGTCGGCCCGGGAGATTGATGTCCCCGGAGGAATGCCGCGCTGCATCCGTGTCTTACTGCACTGGAACACCGATTTGCCCCAAACAGATATTCAGCATGTGTACCTGGGCGCCGCCGCCAGCCTGCGGCCGGATTTAAATGCGGCGGCGCTGAAGTTTGAATGATTTCGTCGTGGCGGCAAATTGGGCGCCCGGCGTGAAAATCAGAAGTTATCTTAATCGCCATTATAGCTTGAGGAACAAACGAGGAGAGTGTATTATGATGATCATCATGCGTGCAGACGCAACCACCGCTGAGATAGGCACCATTGTTGAGAAAGTGCAGTCGCTTGGGCTGCGCGCTCATATTTCCACTGGCGAAGAGCGCACGATCATCGGCGCCATTGGCGAGGGCAAGACGGTTTACAATTATATTGACCAGTTTGTGTTGATGGATGGCGTGGACCGGGTGGTGCCGATCTCGCGCCCTTACAAGCTGGCCTCACGCGAATTCCGTCGGCAAGACTCGCTCTTTCCAATTGATGGCGTCCAGATGGGGGCGAATGAAATTGTAATCATTGCTGGACCTTGTTCCGTAGAGAACCGCAGCCAGCTGCTGGAAACTGCTCACGCGGTGCGCGAGGCCGGGGCTCATGCGCTGCGCGGTGGGGTATACAAGCCGCGCACCTCGCCTTACTCCTTCCAGGGCCTGGGTGAGGCTGGTTTGGAGCTGATGGTTGAAGCCCGCGAGCAGACCGGAATGCCGCTGGTCACCGAAGTGATGCGCGAAGAGCAAATCCCCTTACTCACCCGCTATGTCGATGTCTTGCAGATCGGCGCTCGAAATATGCAAAACTACGCCCTGCTCCATGCCGTTGGTGAGAGCCAGCACCCCGTCTTGCTCAAGCGCGGCATGATGGCCACAATTGAAGAATTGCTGATGTCCGCTGAATATATTCTATCGCACGGCAACCGCCGCGTCATCCTGTGCGAGCGCGGCATCCGAACCTTTGAAACAACCACCCGAAACACTACGGACATCAACGCTATCCCCGTGCTGAAGGAGATGACCCACCTGCCGGTTGTATTGGATCCCAGTCACAGCACTGGCAACTGGAGCTATGTGACAGCCATCGCCCGCGCGGCCATCGCGGCCGGCGCTGATGGCCTGATCGTTGAGGTGCATCCCAAACCAGAAGCAGCCCTATCCGATGGTGGGCAGTCGCTTAAGCCGGAGCGTTTTGCTGAGTTGGTGCAACAGGTGAAGGCCATTGCGCAGGCCGTTGGCAGAACTATTGCTCCGGTGCCGGCGCGTCAATCGGCCTCCCAGGCACGGTAGGGCATCTTCTGCGCTATGGACGAGCCTGCTTTTAATCCAGCTGCACGCCTGGACGAATGTGTTGTGGCCCTCCTGGGCCTGGGCCTGATGGGCGGCTCACTGGCGCTGGCGTTGCGTGGTAAGTGCCAGGCTATCCTGGGGGTGGATCCTGACCCGCGGGCGGTTGAGATGGCCCTCAACCGCCAGGTGGTGGACCGCGCCTCGGTTTCAGCGCAAGATTTGCTCCCCCAGGCCGATCTGGTGATCCTGGCTGCGCCGGTGGGCGCGATCCTGTCATTGCTGCATGACCTGCCGGATCAGCACCCTGGCCCGGCAGTTGTGCTGGACCTGGGATCTACGAAGCGTGAGATCGTAGGCATGATGCAAGTTCTGCCTTCACGCTTCGATCCGGTGGGTGGGCACCCCATGACCGGCAAGGAAAAGGCCACGCTGGCCAATGCGGATCAAGACCTGTTCCAGGGTTCGCCTTTTGCCCTGGTTCCACTGGAGCGAAGTTCGCCTGCGGCTCGCCAGCTTGTTGAGCAGCTAGTAAATGCCGTCGGCGCTCATCCGCTGTGGATTGACGCGGAGACGCACGATCGCTGGGTGGCAGCCACAAGTCACCTGCCCTACCTGCTTGCCAACACCCTGGCTGCAGTCACCCCGTTGGAAGCCCGGCCGTTGGTGGGGCCTGGGTTGCGCAGCACCGCCCGGCTGGCCCCCACCTCACTGACAATGATGATTGACATACTGGCCACTAACCGTGAAAATGTTATCGCCGGGTTGCAACGCTTCCGCCAGGCCCTGGATGCACTTGAGCACAACTTAACCGTTGGTGATCTGGAAGCGGTGCGCGGCCATCTTGCCCAGGGCGCGGCCAATTATGCGGCGCTTACTGGCCTGGAAGGAGGCTGACCATGAGCGACTCTGATCCATCACTGGCTGACTTGAATGGTTTTCAACTGATCGTTGCGCCAGGCAACCCGCTGGCTGGGGAAGTAAAGGCGGATGGGACAGACGGCCAACCCGGGCTGCCGGGAGATAAATCTCTTTCGCATCGCGCCGCTCTCTTTGCTGCCATGGCAGACGGTGAAAGCTGGATTGAGAACTTTCTTGTCTCTGGGGTCACCGAGGCCATGCTTGGCGCGCTGAGCAAACTGGGCGTCCCCTGGCAGTTGGAAGGTACAACCCTTAGGGTGCGGGGCGTTGGCCTGCGCTCTGCGTCTGGGGGGAGTCCGGTGGTTTCCGGGGTCACCTTGAACTGTGGCAATTCGGCCACCACGTTGCGCCTGCTGGCAGGAGCGCTGGCGGCCTGGGGTGCTCAGGTTACCCTGGATGGATCGCCTGGCTTGCGCCGCCGGCCCATGCGCCGCATTGTTGAGCCGTTGCGGGCGATGGGGGTGGAAATTGTCTCTCAGGATGGCTGCGCGCCCCTGGCTGTGCAGGCTGTAAATTTGCCCTTGCGTCCGTTGGAATACACCCTGCCTGTAGCCAGCGCACAAGTCAAATCTTGCCTGTTGTTGGCTGCCCTGAGCGCTGCCGGCACCACCACACTGGTTGAGCCTGGGCCGTCGCGCGACCACACCGAACGCATGTTGCGGGCGATGGGCGTCGAAGTGACCAACCACGCTTTGGATGGCGAGCGTTGGGTCACACGCCTCACACCGCCCAGCCCATTCTCGCTGACCCCTTTGCAGATCCGCCTGCCGGGCGATATTTCTGCTGCGTCGTTCTTGATCGTCGCGGCTTTGATCACGCCTGGATCACAGGTAACCTTGCGCCAGGTCGGCTTGAATCCAACCCGCACCGGCCTGCTGGATACCTTACGAGAAATGGGTGCTGAGATCCATATTGAAAATCAGAATGTACAGGGTGGCGAACCGGTGGGCGATTTGACCGTTTGCCATAGCCGGTTGCGTGGCGTGCAGGTTGGCGGCGAGCGTGTTGTGCGCATGATCGACGAATTTCCTGTTTTTGCCATAGCCGCCGCTTATGCTCACGGCGAAACGGTGGTTCGGGATGCACAAGAGCTGCGTCACAAAGAATCAGACCGCATCTCCGCTCTGGGTCAGGAGTTGCGTTGCCTGGGCGTGGATTTCAGCGAAAAGCCGGATGGTTTTGTGATCCGGGGAGGCAGTTTACCCAACGGTGGCAGGGTTCAAACACATGGCGATCACCGCCTGGCTATGGCTCTGGCAGTTTGTGGGTTGGCCGCATGCCGGCCTGTCCAGGTGATGGATGCACAAATTATCGACGAATCCTTTCCGGCCTTTGCCTCTGTGCTGAGGTCCCTGGGCGCATCTGTGTCTGGCTCTGATGTTGTTGCCTGAGCAAATCACAGCCATGTTATCCCTGGGTTTGCTTGGTTATCCGCTCCTGCACAGCCTCTCTCCACGCCTGCACAGCGCTGGTCTGAAAAGCCTGGGCCTGGACGGCGAATACCGGCTTTATCCAGTCCCACCTTTGCCGGAGGGCGCGCTGCCGCTTGCTGACCTCTTTCGGCGCCTGCGCGCTGGTGAGATCGGAGGCTTGAACGTGACCATCCCCCATAAGCAAGCGGTGTTGCCTTACCTGGACCGTCTTACCAACACGGCTCAAGCAATTGGAGCGGTCAACACCATTTTCTATCAAGACCGGCTTTGGGTTGGCGACAACACCGATGCGCCTGGTTTTCTCTCTGACCTGAACCGTTTACTGCCAGCCAGGCCGCCTGATTCGCTGGCTTTGGTCTTGGGCGCCGGTGGCGCAGCGCGGGCTGTGGTTTACAGCCTGCTCTCCGCTGGCTGGCAGGTGTATGTGGCAGCCCGCCAGGAGGCGCAGGTTCAGGCGCTGGTGGATAGCCTGTCGGTTGGCGAAAGACAGCGATTCTCTGCTTGCCCTTTGATGTTATCTGCCGGTATGCTGGCACATCTACCGGATACGCCTGACCTGATTGTCAATGCCACCTCAGCCGGGATGATGCCCAATGTCGACAGCTGTCCCTGGCCGCCCGGTGAACCCTGGCCGCAGGGCGCTTTTATTTACGACCTGGTTTACAAGCCGGCAGAGACTGCCTTCCTGCGCCAGGCGCGCGCCGCAGGGTTGTCAACCGCCAATGGCCTGGGTATGCTCGTCGAACAGGCTGCCCTGTCTTTGGAGCGCTGGAGCGGGCAATCCGTACCCCGCCAGCCGATGTGGCAGGCGGTTCAAGGGTAATGTCAATGTAAGGAAAATCCACCATGCTCAATCACTCATCTTGTTACTGGAGCCATCCTTCTAAAGCTTGTATTCATTGGGGTTGGGGATGAAATCTACCGCAGGGCGAATGTCCCATCTTGCTCCCCACTTTTTTGCCGCGCTCAGCGCCCGTTTGCAAACAATGCAAGCACAGGGCCGAGACATAATTCGCCTGGACGAAGGCGCGCCTGATCTGCCGCCGGCTCCGCATATTGTGGATGCCCTGGTTCGCTCCGCTGCCCGGCCAGATGCCCACAGCTATCAGCCGCATCGGGGGCCCAGGTCTTTGCGCCAGGCCTGGGCAGATAGCTACCGCCGACTGTATGGGGTGGAGCTGGACCCGGAAAATGAGATCATTCCACTGTTGGGTTCAAAGGAAGGCATCTTTCACCTGAGCCTGGCTTTTATTGATCCGGGGGACATTGCCCTGGTCCCTGATCCCGGCTATATCACCTATACCCGGGGGACATTGATTGCCGGCGGGGAGGTCTATTCCATGCCATTGCTGGCGGAGCGCGGCTACCTGCCTGACTTGCAAGCCCTGCCGGCTGAAATCCTGCAGCGCGCCAGGTTGATGTGGCTGAACTATCCCAACAACCCTACCGCCGCAGTTGCCAGCCTGGATTTTTTCACTCAGGCGGTGGAGCTTGCCCGGGAGCATGGCTTTTTGTTGTGCCATGATGCCGCTTACATGCAAGTGGCTTTTGCTGGCGAGCAACCTCCCAGTTTGTTGCAAGTGCCGGGCGCAAAAGATGTTGCCGTGGAGTTCAACACACTTTCCAAATCGCACAATATGGCTGGTTGGCGGGCTGCTGCGCTGCTGGGAAATTCAGATGCAGTGCGCGCCTTATTCACGCTCAAGACCAATGCCGACAGCAGCCATTTTTTGCCCGTCTTTGAGGCCTCCACGGCTGCGCTTGCCGGTGACCAGTCCTGGCTGTTGGAGCGCAACGAAATTTATCGCCAGCGCCGAGATGCCGTCGTAGCCGGGTTGCGCCGGCTGGGCCTGGCGGTGAACCCGCCGAGGGCTTCGATCTATGTCTGGTCGCCTGTTCCGGCAGGCTGGAGCTCCATGACCTTTGCCACCGCCGCCCTGGAGCAGGCGGGGGTCAGCCTGACTCCCGGCACGGTGTTTGGCCCGGGCGGGGAGGGCTTTGTGCGCATCTCGATCACTGCGCCCTTGGATCGCATTCAGTTGGCAATGGACCGTCTGGGTGAGTGGCTTATCCAGGCCGGACCGCCACCACTTGCCCCGATGAGTTGAAACCTATAGGAGAATGAGTATGCCCCTTCGCTTTATGACTGCAGGTGAATCGCATGGCCCTGCCCTGACCGCCATTCTGGATGGCATGCCCGCTGGCCTGCCTCTTGACCCTAAAGCAATTGATGCCGAGCTGGCGCGGCGGCAAAAGGGCTATGGCGCCGGGCCGCGGATGAAGATTGAGCAAGATTCTGTTCAAATTGTCGGGGGTGTCATGTCTGGTCTCACCACCGGAGCGCCCCTGGCATTCCAGATCGAGAACCGGGACCATGCCAAGTGGCGCGGCAAACCCATTGAAGCTTTCACCACGCCTCGCCCAGGGCATGCTGACCTGGCTGGGGCAATCAAATACGGCTACCGGGATTTGCGCCCGGCCCTGGAGCGCGCTTCTGCCCGAGAGACCGCTGCTCGGGTTGCGGTTGGTGCAGCTTGCAAACTTTTACTGGCAGAATTCGATATCCATGTGGGCGGCTATGTGATTGCAATTGGCGAGGTCAGCGCCAGCCTGGAGGAGATACCCTTCCTGCAGCGTTTCTCGCTGGCTGAGGAGAGTGACGTGCGCTGTCCAGATCACAGCGCCGCTGAAGCCATGCGCCAGCGCATCCGCCAGATTATCCAACAACGGGATACCCTGGGCGGGGTCATAGAGATCGTTGCATTGGGCCTTCCGCCAGGTTTGGGCTCATTTGTCCAATGGGATCGACGATTGGAGGCACGGCTGGGAGCAGCGTTGCTCAGTGTGCAGGCCATCAAAGGGGTTGAGTTTGGCGATGCTTTCTCCAACGCCCGCCTGCCTGGAACCCAGGCCCATGATCCGATTTACTTGAGCGGGGGGGAGTTGCTGCGTCCCACCCAACGCGCCGGTGGATTGGAGGGCGGCGTCACCATGGGTGCTCCGCTGGTCATGCGCGCTGCTATGAAGCCGATCGCGACCACGCTCTCGCCACAACCCACTGTGGATTTGGCTACAGGCCAGGAGACGCCCACCACTTACGAGCGATCTGATTTTTGCCCCGTGCCGCGTGCTGTGCCGATCCTGGAAGCCATGACGGCATTCATCCTGGCGGATGCATTGATTGAGAAAGTGGGCGGCGATTATTTGGCTGAAATGCAAACACGCTACGCCAACCTGCGCCGCGCTCGCCTATCTGATCTGCCCATGGATGGCGGCAAACACCTGTTCTGGCCCGAAGTGTGAGAAAATCCTGTTAATCTGTTGAAAAGAGCCTGAGATGGAAATTGACCCATTTATCATGATTTATGGCCCCCCGGCTTCTGGGAAAAGCTCGCTGGGCTTGCGTCTGGCTGAAAGCCTGCGCCTGCCATTCTATGACCTGGACGAGCTGATCGAATCTCAGGCTGGTCTATCCATCCCACAGATTTTTGCTGTGGAAGGTGAAACTGGTTTTCGCCGGCGTGAAAGCGCTGCTCTGGCTGACGTGTTGGATTTTGAGCATGGCGTGGTAGCCCTGGGCGGCGGAGCGCTGCTCCATCCAGAGAACCGCGCTCGTGCAGAGGCTGCTGGTCTGGTGCTGTGCCTTTCTGCGCCGTTTGAGACCATTGTTGATCGCCTGGAAGCGAGCCAGGGCCAGCGACCGCTGCTGGACGGGGATATGCAGGATCGCCTGCAGCGCCTGCTGGAGCAACGAGCTGCGCATTATGCATCCTTCCCGCTCCAGTTGGACACCGCTAAGCTCAGTCTTTCTGAAGCGGCCTGGCAGGCGCAGACCCGGATGGGCATGTTCCACGTCACCGGAATGGGGAAGGGTTACGATGTGCGTGTAGGTGAAGGCGGCCTGGATCATCTTGGGGCTGTGCTTTTGGCTCACAAAATCCAAGGCCCGCTGGCTGTGGTCTCTGATGAGAATGTTGCTTCTATTTACGCCCAGCGCACCCTGGCTGTTCTCCGAGCGAGCGGATATATCGCTCACCTGGTGGTCATACCTGCTGGAGAGCAGCACAAGACCATCTCTACAATCAATTTATTGTGGGACGCCTTTCTGGCGGCCGGTTTGGAGCGTAACAGCACGGTGATCGCCCTGGGTGGTGGAGTGGTTAGCGATCTGGCTGGTTTTGCTGCTGCGACTTATCTGCGCGGCATCCCCTGGGTGGCTGTGCCGACCACGTTGCTGGCCATGGTAGATGCCAGTTTGGGCGGAAAAACTGGTGCCGACCTGACCCAAGGCAAGAATCTTGTTGGCGCCTTCCACCCGCCTTCCCTGGTGCTGGCTGATCCGTTGTTGCTCGCCAGTCTGCCAGATATAGAGCTGCGCAATGGCCTTGCAGAGGTGGTCAAGCATGGACTGATTGCCGATCCAGTTTTGTTTGAGCTGTGCGGCCGCGGCTGGCAGACCGTCCGGATGGAACTGAATGAGGTCGTGCGTCGAGCGATGGCGGTGAAGGTGCGCACCATTCAAGAAGATCCCTATGAGCACGGCCGCCGCGCTTGCCTGAACCTGGGCCATACCCTGGGACATGCCATTGAAGCGGCTTCTGAGTACCAACTGAAGCATGGCGAAGCAGTGGCAATCGGGATGGCCTTCGCTGCCCGGCTGGCAGAGCGAAACGGCCTGGCTTCGAACGGCCTGGTGGATGAGATTGTTGAGACTTTGCAAAACCTCGGCTTGCCCACCGATATACCGGCCGGGTTGGATCGCCAGCGCATTCTCAATGGCGTCGCTGTCGATAAGAAGCGGGCTGGCGGCAAAGTGCGCTGGGTGTTGCCCATCGGAATTGGCAAAGTCCGATGGGGGATCGAAATCGATGACTGGACAGAGATACTATGATCTCCACTCCGGAAAGGAACTTGACCGATGAAATCAATCCTTGTGCTCCACGGTCCGAATCTTAACCTGTTAGGGGAGCGGGAGCCGGATATTTATGGCCGGATGACCCTGGCAGAAATTGATCGCCGCCTGGTGGATGATGGACAGAAGATAGGATTCGAAGTACGTTCGTTTCAGTCCAACCATGAAGGTATCCTGATTGACACGTTGCACCAGGCGCGCTCCTGGGCACAAGGAGTTGTGTTCAACCCTGGCGGCTATACTCACACCTCGATCGCGCTGCGGGATGCCGTGGCTGGGATCGGCCTGCCGGTGATCGAAGTTCACCTTTCCAATGTTCACGGACGTGAGGAGTTTCGCCGGATTTCATGGATTGCCCCGGTGTGTGTGGGCAGCATCGCCGGTTTTGGCTGGCATTCTTATACCCTGGCTTTGCAGGCTCTGGCGTTCATATTGTCGGATGCGCAAAGCCGTTGATTACAAAAATGGTTTTCGGCTGGTTTTTTTGATCCTTATGGCAACCAGTAATCTACCTGGAGTTCTTCAATACAGGTTGTGTCCAGTGGCTTGAGTGGGTTGGTGATGAATTCCGCCACAATGCCCTGCGGGCAGTTTCCCAGGTTGAACACCTTATGACCGACCGCCGGAAACTTTAACACTTTGCTATCGGGCAAACCTTTTGCTGCCAGCTCTGCCCAACGATACGGCGTCAATGGATCATATTCGCCGCTCAAGATCAAAGCCGGCACTGGGCTGCTGACGGGCTGGGTTTCGATCGCTGCGCTGGTTGGGACGTTCCAATCCCGGCAATGTTCAAAGATTCTTTCCACCTGAGTGTAAAGCAATTCTGCCAGCGGTAGCCCGGCCTGGCGGGCGGCTGTCTCTGCTGCGCTGCGGTTGTTAAAGCCAACTTCTTCAGCGCATAAAACTGTGTAAAAAGCGCCCTCTGCAAAAGCGCGCCGTTCTTCTTTGGCCTGCTCAGCAGTTTGCTCAACCTTGCTGGGGGATGCGGGAAACATCAGGCCAGCAACGGCATGGTCATTACCATATTGGGTATCATAAATGATGTAAGGAATCCGCGCCAACGTTTCGGGTGAGTTCAAAGCGCCCTGGATCAACTCTGCCATTCGCTTACCGTCTAATGAGATTTCGACTGACTCGCCTGTGCGTGGGTCGGCCACTGTGACATTGTGGGGAGCGCTCTCCAGCGATTGGATCAAATCGCTGAAGACTTCCTCCAAATCGGGGTAGCTGTATTGGCAACGGCGGTCCTGATGGCAGCCATTGAAATAGTTTTGGATTGCCTGGGCTGCATTTGGGGCCTGTTCCTCCAGGATATTCATCTCGAGGGGATAAACCGAATCCAACACTACGCTCCGCACCCCCTGGGGAAAATCCCGCAGCAAGGTTAAAGCCACGCGTGTGCCATAGGAGACTCCGATCACATTCCAGCTTTCGTAACCCAGGGCCAGGCGCAGATCGTTCAGGTCAGCGGCGGATTGCATGCTGGTGAATTGCTGCAGATCGATGGCTCTGGCTTGCAAGCGCTGTCTGCATGCCTGCAAAGCTTTTCGGTCGTAGCCATTGGCTGTATGATCCAGTTCTGTGCAATTCAAGTTGGGCTCAGATTTCCCTGTGCCGCGCAAATCCATCAGAATGATATCCCGCTGGCGCAGCAATGGGTTTTCCAACCACTCCCTGATATCAATTGTTTCTGCGTCACCCGGCTGTCCGGCCAGCACCACCACCGGCTCCAGGGCGGGCCTTCGACCTCGCTCTGCGCTGCCTTGCGAGCGCAAGATTGTGACCGCCAGGCGAATTTTGTCCCCCTGAGGATTGGCGCGGTTGGCCGGCACAGTCAAGATGCCGCAATCAATCTCGATCGGCAGGTTGCCGTAATCGCATTTTGTCCATCTGAAACGATAGGCTCTGCCAAGAGCGCTCTGGCGCAAAGCGCCCGGTTCTTGAGTTTGACCTGGTTGTTTGGCTGGATTGAATGGCGCCTGGGCCCCGCATCCGCTGGTAAACACCATTGTCAGCAGGACAAGCAGTCTCCAAAAATAACTCATCTTAGGCGGTTACTCACTCTATTCAATGTCTAAGAAGAACAAAAGCGCCGCCGCTCCCTCGGCAAGATCCTGCATATTCTGCAACTGGCCGACCAAGACCTCGGCGTCTTCGCCTTCAAAGGCGTAAAGCGCACCCTGGTCGTTCACATAGCCGATCTCAATCTCTTCATCTGCATCTTTGTCCACAGCCACGACTGTGCCATCATCTTCAACCCAGCCGATCAGTGTATCTTCGGCATCGAATACATCTCCCTGCTCAAAGTCGATCCACCCCAGGCAGATTTCATCTTCCCCTTCCACCTCGTAAACATTCCCCTCGTCATCAATCCTTCCAATCAGGTTTTCTTGGATCAATTGAACCGGTTGACTGCCGCTGCTCATATAGATCATTACGTCCATGTGCCTGCCTCCTTAGACTCTTGTTCTCTGTCTATAACTGGCCTGAGGCTCCCCAGGCATCTAAAAAGCCCAAATATGCCGGATCGTCGTAGCGTTCCAGGGAAAATGCGCTCGCATAAGCCGGCAATATTCCGCTGGTGACGTGCTCTGCTAACAGTTCCCCGGCCGCGCAGGCCGCCATCAACCCAAAACCGGATAAAGCCCCGATCACGAAAGCTCCTTCAACGGGTAATTTCCCGATCAATGGGCGGTTTTCACGGGTCTTGGTGTAGTAACCGCCATCGATGCGGGGCTTGCCAGCTTTTTGTAAGTAAACGCGCATCCCAGGGATCATCCGCGCCAGGCCACGCATGACCACTTCCGCATAGAGGGGGTCCTCATCAATTGGCCAAACAGGTTCAACCCGGCGGGTGTGATACTCCCATAAGACCAGGATGATTGGGCTATCGGCTCCACCATCTGGGCGGGTATGGATGCCCGCTGGCAGCTCGCCCAAAAGCATGCGCGTATTGGGTTCTTCGCTCAAAAACTCCCGTTCTTCGGCTGTCCATTCCAGCTTTTGGGGATCAGACCAGATCACCAGCGGGGCTGAGCGAGCCAGCACGCACTGCGTGTCGCGCATGGCCAGCTTGAGGTGAAGCTCATTGAACACCGGTAATTCCACGCCCAACATCTGGCCGACTTGCTTCAGGTGCGGTCCGGCGGCGTTGATAAAGACCGGTGTGTTAACCTTTTCCCCGTTCTGTAGACGGATTGCTGTTACCCGGCCCCGGGATTGTTCCACCCCAATGACTTTTCCAGAGATGAATTTTACCCCTTTGTTTTTGGCCTGCTCCAGCAGAAACATACCCAACTGCTGAGCGCTGAACCAGCCCGCCCGCCGCACATGTAAAGCAGCTACCACGTCCTCGGTCAAATAAGGAAAGTTTTGCCGGACCAGCGCCGGCTCCAGCAGCAGGTCGGCTCCGTCGGGCTGGTGATCAAATTCCTCAGGGTGCGCCGGTTGGTAGGGTGGGTCGTCTTTCCGGCCGCGATGCACACGCAATGGTCCGGCCCCAAGAGCTGAGATCTGTTGCCCGGCTTTCTCCATTTCGATAGCCCGTTCCGGGCTGGCAGTGCAATAAAGGTATCCGCGCCGGTTCATTCGAAAAGTGTTGCCGCTCCGATGGGCCAGATCCTCCATACGCTCAATGCTGCGATTCATCAAAGCCACCATGGCATCCCCAGGCCCAGGCCACCAGTTTCGATAGCACTCTGTGGAATGGTCGCTGGTCAGGCTGAGCGGCGCGCCTTCATCCACCAAAATGACATCCTGAATTCCTTTTTCCACCGCCAGCGCATAGGCAGCACTCACCCCGGCAATACCGGCGCCGCAGATCACCGCTTCGGCTTTCATGGATTACAGTCCTCGCCTGGGCTCATTCAACTGCAATATAGATGCGTTTATTGATCTTGCCTTTGCTCTTGTAATCTACGACGCGGATGCTGCCAATTTCAGCCGTGTTGCGAACATGCGTCCCGCCATCCGCCTGCAAGTCCAGTCCAACAATCTCAACAACCCGAACTTGCTGTATCCCTTCTGGCAGCAAGTTGATTTTGGTGCGGATCAGGTCAGGGATCTGAAAGGCTTCTTCTCTCGGTAAAATTGCTACCCGCACTTCCCTCGCCGCCGCCACCTCCAGATTGACCGCCTCCTGAATCTGATCAACCAGCTCGCGCTGCATGGTTTCGAACTCAAAATCCATTCGCCCCTGCAACGGATCCATATCCCCACCGGTCACCGATGCGCCATAATCTCGGAAGATCACCCCACACAACACATGCATTGCGGTGTGCGTGCGCATGAGCTGGTAGCGGCGCTCCCAATTCACCTGTCCCTGGATGGCCTCGCCGATAGCGGGCAGGGGATCTTCACCTTCTACATAATGAAAAACCAACTCGCCGACTTTCTTTGCTCGCTTGATTGCATAGCCAACCCCGCTCGCGATGAGCATGCCGCTATCCGCCGGTTGGCCGCCTCCGCCCGGGTAGAATGCTGAACGGTCCAGAGCAATCCCACGCCCGTCTTCATCCAGCGCTACCACGCTGGCATCAAAACTCTGTAAATAGCTGTTGGTCTGGTAAAGCAGTTCAGTCATCCTGGCTCCTGTTCCGAAATGATCGAATCGCATTTTCAGTCCATCGGTCATTCGGCTTGATTATCGTGTAAAATCTATAGCAAAGCTATTTTACTCGATAATTTAAAGGGCCAAGCAGAGGTCCCCAGAACATGGTTAATAAAGACAAATTGGTGCTTGTACTCGCCTACGGACAGGCAGAGGTACGCGGCTTTATCACTTCCTTGAGCGATGATCAGCGGACAGCGGTTGGTTCATTCGAGCATTGGTCTGCTAAGGATGTGATTGGGCATCTCACGGAGTGGGTGGCTCGTCTGGTGAATGATCTGAATCTTGCAAGTCAGTTGCCAGATGCTCCGCATCAGGTACCTGCCAGCTATGATCATATTGATGAAACCAATGCCGAAATTTACCGGCAGTACCAGGCTCTTTCCTGGGAGGACGTCAATTCAAAACTGGGGCAATCTTTTACACAGCTTAACAACCATGTCCAGGCTGCCACACTCGATGAATTGGCTGACACCAGACGTATTCCCTGGCGCGAGGGTCGTCCTCTCTGGCGTATGCTGGTCGGGACTGCGGTGGAGCATCCCATCCTGCATTTGAGCTACTATCATATTGCTGAAGGCAACCTGGACGAGGCGATTCGGCTGCAGGAGACGTGTGTGGCGCGCCTGCTGGAGCTGGATGACTCGCCTGCCTGGCGTGGCCTCCACATTTATAACCTGGCCTGCGTCCAGGCGCTTTCTGGCCAGGTAGAAAAAGCCCTGGCCAATTTGGGCGAAGCGCTGCAATTAGCCCCCGATCTAAACGAGTGGTCGAAGCAGGATCCCGACCTGGTGGGGTTGAAAGACCATCCAGCTTACCAGGCGCTCTATGGCTGAGCTTGTTTATTTTTACCCTGAAGGGCATGCAGCTCATTACGCTGCTGGCCATCCTGAGCGCCCCGAGCGCGTTGAAGCCATCCGCCGGGCGTTGGAGGTCGCCAGTTGGTGGAGCCAGTATCCCCACATCGATCCGCTGCCGTTGACGCGGGCTGAGCTGGCTTTGGCACACCAGCCTGCTTACCTGGACATGCTTCAGCGGGCCTGCCAGGATTCTGTGTGGCTGGACGGCGATACCTATACCACCGCGGCGTCCTGGCAGCTTGCCTTGAATGCTGCCGGGGGCGCCGCCGCTTTAGCGCAATCTGTCTGGCGGGGAGATAACCGCCGCGGCTTTGCCCTGACTCGGCCTCCAGGGCATCACGCCACGCAGCGCCGTGGAATGGGTTTTTGCTTGCTTAACAATGTGGCAATCGCAGCGTCTTATTTGATTGCTTCTCCGGTTGGGGCGACGCGGCTGGCGATCATCGACCTGGATTTACATCACGGCAACGGCACCCAGGATATCTTCTGGTCGCGCGGGGATGTTCTTTATATTTCCGCCCACCAATCGCCGCTTTACCCTGGCACCGGCTCGGTGGATGAGATTGGCGCCGGACCGGGGGAGGGTTTGACGGTTAATTTGCCCCTGCCGCCGTACACGGGCGACCAGGGTTTTCGGACCGCCATGGATACCCTGATCTTGCCGTTGCTTGACCGCTTTGCCCCACAGATGCTCCTGGTTAGCGTTGGTTTTGACACCCACTGGCGCGATCCGCTGGGAAGCCTGGGTCTCTCTGCTGGCGGCTACGGCGATTTGATTGCCCGTCTGACCCATTGGGCAGATGACAACTGCGCAGGAAAGATTGCGCTTTTCCTGGAAGGGGGGTATGATCTGGATGCGGCCCAAGCCTGTGTTTTGGCAGCGGTGGCTGCGTTGCTCAATTTACCCTGGCAAGACCCGCTGGGGTCTGCGCCTTATCAGGAAAGCATGGCCTGGCAACCCGTATTGTCTGCTGCAAGGCGATTTTGGGGCCTCTAAACATTGGGCTGTCGCCAAAGGTGATCTAAAAACGTCCGGTAAAAACAAAAAGTTGGGATAACTGCTGGGTCATTGTGGGTGGCATCCCGGCGCAAGACCCCAAAAAAACAAAAGGAGCCTGTAAATGAGTGAGCAACTGGCGATTTTCATTGACTTTGAAAATATCGCCCTTTGGGCTGAACGTGAATTCTTTGATTTTGAAATTACAGATCTGATCGAGTCGCTTCAAACCCGTGGCCCGGCTGTAGTCAAGCGAGCTTATGCTGATTGGTCCCGTTTCACCCGCTATCGCGATAGCATGATGAACAACTCGATTGACTTGATCCAGATCTACAGCGTGCGCTCGGGAAAAAACCGCGCCGATATCCGGATGGCAATCGATGCTTTTGAGATTGCTCTCACCCGGCCGCAAATTCACACATATGTGATTGTTTCAGGCGACAGCGATTTCAGCCCGCTGGCTGCCAAGCTGCGTGAATACGGCCGTTATACCATTGGTATCGGTCCGCGCGGCGTCACCCATAACCTGCTGGTTCGCTCCTGTGATGAGTTTATCTACCTGGAGACGGCTCTGGGGGAGGCTGCGGATGCAGATGAACGCTCCTGCGCCGAGATTGAGCAGGCACGCAACCTGTTGGAGAAGGCGCTGAAAGCCCACGGGCAGCGCGGCGATCTTCCGGTGCTGGCTACGCGGCTGAAGCAAACCATGTTGTTGATGGATCCAGCGTTCAATGAGGCGAATCTGGGCTACCCCCAATTTAAATCCTGGCTGGAAGAGCATCGCGACCTGGCAAAACTGTTCCTCAAGGATCTGCAGCTATATGTTGCGCCGGTTGACTATATTGCCCCGGATTATCTGGAGGTGATGCCTGGAGAAGATGATCGGTCTGCTCAACCGATTCCCTCTAAGGTTGAAAGAGTCCCCCAGCAGCGCGTTTCGCTTGAAGCCCAATACCGCCAGGCATTCACCCGAATGAAAATGACCAGTCTGGATCTTAACCTTCGTCGCGATATCCTGCGCGATATCTATCGCGAGTTGAGCGATCATCCGGGCGAGCAGACCACCGAAGAGCTGCTCGACATGTTGGAAGAGCGCTATGAGGTCGCCGGCCTGATCCGCAATAAGTCTGTGCTGCGTGAAACGCTGCAGCTTGCTTTCCGCCAGGGTGCATTTGATTACATCGACCAGCCCGTTTCACCCTACGCGCCGGTGAAACTTGCGCCTGGCATCGAGAGCGAAGCCAGTTTTGTCGGCCGCGCTGAGTCGGATTTTGTTTATGCTTTGGTCCGCTCCGGCATGGAAATCGAACCTTCTGAGCTGGCCTATTTATTGCTCAACGACCGCAATCAGGGCGACTATATTCAATCCCTGCTTGAAGATTTAAAGAACCGCGGCATGATCACCTATCGCAATAAGCGGTACTCGTTGCCTGGCAGCGGCAATATCCCTTTTGCAGATGATCCGGCGTTGCGGATTCTGTGCCGAGATATTGAGCAGGTGACGATCCCCGATGGTCTGCAACCAGGCGCAGAGACTGCTCGCTCGCTGGCCAAGAAGGCCATGGTACAACGCTCGCAAGATTTTGCGGCATCCAGCAACACCTATCTGTTGGCTTGCCGATTGCAGTGGGATGCAGTGGAGATGGGCGAGCCGGGGGCTTCACTGGAAGACCTGCGCTGGTACATGGCTTCTTACGCCTCAGCGATTGCTGGCAAGCTGTCTCAGGTCAACCGCGATTACGCCGGTGCACGCCCCTATTACCTGGCCTTTTTTGCCCTGGTTCAAGAAGATGATCCCTTGTGGGGGAGGATGCGTGGGCTGATCAACCCCATGTTGGCTTATTTCTGGTCCAACACAGGGCGCGAATTGGATATTAACGTCAGCGCCTGGAATCTGAGCATGTCTTCGCCAGCCCAGATTGCTGTTTATGCTGCCACGCACCCGAGCGCCGAATTGCGCAAGCTATGGCACAGAGTCACCTCTGACCTGGCGCAGATCAACCCCAGTGTGTTACGACGGATTGCCAACCAGTTAATGCTCAGCCGGGCTGAGTATCCCGAGAACGCTCGCGTTGCAGAGCAAATTGAAGCCATTCTTGAAGAAGGCAGCCAGACATAACTGGACCGAAATCCAAAAGACAGGAAAAGAGGTAGAAACCATGGGAGCCATTACACTGCGTTGGGTCGAAGACAAAATGATGGTTGTTAGCGACACCAATGGGCATTCGATTGTTGTGGGTCGCTCGCCAGACCCACAATTCCAATGGGTTGGCGTTAAGCCTTCCGACCTGTTACTGATGGCGGTGGCGTCCTGTTCGGCCTACGATGTGGTTGAGATACTCACGAAGCAGCGCGAGCCGCTTCGTGACCTGAAAATCATTTGCAATGGCGATCAGTTGAGCGACCCGCCTTATACTTTTACCTGCATCCATCTGCACTACCGGGTGTTTGGCGCAGTCAATCCGGAAAAGCTGGAGCGGGCAATACACCTTTCGGAGGACAAATATTGCTCAGTGGTCAGCACGCTGCGCCCTGGTGTGCCGATCACCAGTGACTTTGAGATTATCCCCTGAGCGCCATGCTACTGACTCAGCGTTTCAAAGAAGCCCTGGATTATGCCCTTGAGCTGCATGGCGATCAGCAGCGCAAAGGTTCTGACACGCCTTATATCGCTCACCTGCTTGCAGTGGCGTCTCTGGTTCTGGAAGATGGCGGCGATGAAGAGCAGGCCATCGCTGCCTTGCTCCACGATGCCCCGGAAGATCAGGGCGGCCTGGATACGCTGGAGGCCATCCGCCAACGTTTTGGTGATCGCGTCGCCGATATCGTCCATGGCTGCACCGACACCTACGAAATGCCAAAGCCGCCCTGGCGGCAGCGTAAGGAGAATTACCTGGAGCACTTAAGAATGGCCCCTGAAGATGTGCGCCGGGTTTCCCTTGCGGATAAGTTGCACAACGCCCGCTCGATCCTGACCGACCTGCTGCGCAGCGGCGAGGATGTCTGGGCGCGTTTCAACGGCGGCAAAGAAGGCACCTTATGGTATTATCGCAGCCTGCTGTTCGTGTTCCGCTCCAGGGGCGAATCGCCGCTGGTCACCGAGTTGGGTTGGGTGTTGCAACGGATTGAGTCGCTGGTTCAGGAAACGCCACAGGATCGCGCCTGAACCAGGGCGGGTAAATCAACCTTCAAATTCATCGCACAATCTATTAATGTTTTGGCGAGGACAGGGTATAATCAAATGACAATGGATGAAATCCCCTCTTACCAGCTTGAGCCTGGCCAATCTCAACCGAATCAACCGCCGGAAGGGATGGATCAGCTACCGGAAACTACCGAGCTGACTCCAGAGCAAAAGCGGGCAGTGGTTGGCGTTATTATTGCGCTCCTCATCTTGCTGGTTGTGGTGATCATTACCACAATTTACCTGTTACAACCGACGACGGACACCGCAAAAATTCGGGATGTGTTCATCATTTTCATGGCGCTGGTATCCATTTTGACAGGCTTGACCCTGGTAATCCTGATGATCCAATTGGCGCGATTGACCAACCTGTTGCAGAATGAGATCAAGCCTATCCTGGACTCAACCAACGAAACATTGAACAACCTGCGCGGCACTACCAACTTTTTAAGCGATAACCTGGTTGAGCCGCTGATCAAGCTGAATGAGTACACTGCAGGGATTAGCCAATTGTTGCTGATCTTAGGTCTGACGAAGAGATCGAGAAAATAAACCTCATGAGGAGAGTGTAATATGTCTGACAATAATGATTTTGGCACATTTTTTGCTGGCCTGATCGTCGGCGGCCTGGTGGGAGCCGCTGTTGCTCTGCTTCTAGCCCCGCAGTCGGGTGAAGAAACGCGCACAATGATCCATGATAAAAGCATCGAACTGAGAGACCGCGCCGTAGAGTATGGCCAAGATGCCCGCGCCCGCGCCGTTGCTGCGCTGGATGACGCCCGCGCCCGCGCCGACCAGTCCCTGGAAGAAGTGCGCTACCGCACCGATGAGCTTGTTCGCCTGACCCGTGAGAAAGTTGCGGGTAGCAAACCTTCGGAAGCGGCTGAAGGGGAAGAACCTTCTGCTGCTGTGTAGCTAGCCGCAGGAAACTAAGCGCTGTTACCGTCCGATGCGACAAAAATGTCGTGTCGGACGGTATTCAGATCAAATCGTTGATGATCGAGACCGCGGCTCTCAGCACATCCCCCGCCAGCACCGAAGCCGGGTTGCCCACCTGTTCTATTGCCAATAAGCCGGCGTAGGCGTGGATCCACGCGCCTGCAACGGCGGCTTCCAAAGCCTGAACCCCCTGGGCACGCAGCCCGGCGATCAGTCCTGCCAGCACGTCCCCTGTGCCTGCCCGGGCCAGCGCCGGAGTTGCTACCGGGATGATGGCTGCCTCCCCATCCGGCGCAGCTATCACCGTAAAGGCCCCTTTTAGCACCACAATGTGACCCCATTCCTGACTGTAATGCCGGGCCAGCCCCAAACGGTCTGCCTGGATCTGGTCCTTGGGCAGCCCGGTGAGCACCGACATCTCGCCGGGATGGGGCGTCAGCACGGTGAGGGGTGGCAAGCGCCTGGACCAGTCTGGCAGCCGCTGGAGCAATTTCAGCCCATCCGCATCCACAACCAGGGGCGGCAGGCTGGCTTGCTCATTGCCAAGCAGCCTTTCCAGAAACTGGGCGGTCGTCTGCTCAAGCCCAAAACCCGGCCCCACCAGCAGAGTCGTTGCCCTTCCGAGGTGCGTCTGAAGCGCTGCGCTGGCCTCGGCGGCTATGAAGCCATCCTGATGGGGTAGCAACACCCAGGTCGCTTCCGGAAACTGCCCTGCCAGAGCAGCGTGAAGGGGTGCTGGAACTGCCAGTGTCACCAAACCCGCCCCAACCCGGTAGGCGGCCTGCCCTGCCAGCCAGGCTGCGCCAGTGTAATTTGCCGAGCCCGCTGCAATCAACGCCGTTCCAAAGGTGCCTTTGTGGGCGTCTGGCGGGCGCTCTGGCAACACCGCCCGCACCCATTCCAAATCAGGCAGGCTGGAGCGGACTTGCTCCCAGGCAGGCAACTCAAGCCCGCTTTCGGCCAGGCCAATCCCCACCACCTGGAGCTCGCCCACCAGCCTGTAGGCCGGAAATTTGAGCAGCCCTTGCTTGACTGCCGCCATCGTCACGGTTGTCTCAGCGGGGATGCACTCATCTGCAGCTTCGCCGCTGTCGCAATCCACCCCAGAGGGGCAGTCCACCGCAATCACGACCGGCGGATTCTCCATAGCATGCAACTGGCGGCGAGTGAAATCCAACACCTGGGCGACTTCAGTCTTGAGCGGCAGGCGCGCGCCGGTGCCCAGCACGCCGTCGAGCAGCAGGCCATGTTGGTGCAGCAGTTGCCCCAATGCCTGAGGATCAAAATGCTCGTCCAGCCGGGCTACCTGCCCGCCGGCGGCCTGCAACCGGGCGATCAGTGGATCATCGGCAGGGCGTGGACGAATGATCGCTGCGCAGGTTTTCCATCCCTCCTCCGCCAGGTACGCCAGAGCCACCAGCGTATCGCCGCCGTTGTTGCCTGAGCCCACCAATCCCAGCGCGCCATCCTCAGCCAGGTAGCCATACTTTTCCTGAACGACCTCCGCCAGACCATGACCGGCGTTCTCCATCATCCGCTCATAGCTCAACCCACCTGCGTTTGCCTGGCGTTCAATGGCCTGCATTTCTGCGACGCTGACATATTTTTCGGTCACGGGTACAAATCCTCAATGACGAAATCTAAACCCAGCCCATTCAGCTTTTGCCGGGTGGGGTAGCCTGTCTCTGGATCCCAGCCGCGGGCTTCATAGTAGGCCTTCATCATGGAATCAAATTCTGGCACAAAGCAACTTTCTCGCGGCAGGCAGTCATGGTAAGGCTGGATCAGCGTCTTGGGCAGCCGGTCGTTGAGTCGCGATAGCCCTAATCGATGGTTGATGGCCCGTTTCAGGTTCCAACCCCGCTCTCCTGCACAGAGCATCTCGTTGATCGTCCAACGATACCCGCAGGCTTCGTTGATCAGGCTGACCACCGTCTCCGGGGATACATTTGAAAAGATGCAGAGCACCAGGGAATTGAAGACTGTGCGCCAGTTTTGATGGATGGCCACATTGTGCGCTTTTTCAGCGCCGCCACGCCGGTCATGAAACTCCATTCCCAGGCTGACTTCAACCTGGCCCAGGTCAACGAAGAAGTAATCCGACTGGTTGTGGCATGCCCCGCGTGGAGATGTGGCGTAAACCAGCGCCATGCCTGTGGCGCCGCGCGGGTCATGGTAGGCAACTTCTAAGCCGTTGACCTGCACAGCCTCGTCTTCGGCTCCGAAATGCCGTCCCAAGGCCAGGGCACCATCTGCCAGGCAATCGCCGAAACCCTGTCGTCTGACCGTCATTTGGATCAACGGTTCTACCACTGCGGCGTTGCCCCAAACAAGCTCTAATCCTCCGGTATCCTGGCTTGTGATCTTGCCCATTTCATAAAGGTGAAAAGCCAGGCCAATGGTGTTGCTCATGCTGATGGTGTCCATCCCATAGCGGTCGCACAGTTCGCCCAGCCGGGTAGCCAACACCGGGTCATTGAGCATCAGGTTCGGTCCAAAGCCCACCAGGGTCTCATATTCTGGCCCTTTGCGTTTTTGGCCGTCTTCCAGCCGCACCACTCGCCCACAGGCAATCACACAGGCGTGGCAGGCGCTCACTCCCACCAGGATCGTCTCTTTCATTGCGGCTCCAGAGACGCGCATATCTTCGTGATATGTGCCCTGATGATAGTATCGCTTGGGCATCTCTCCCAGGTAATCGAAATACTCCGCCGCTCCAGAAGTGCCCAGCTCACGCATCACCTGGGTCATCGAATCGCTGCGCAGCGCCCGGTTTGCCTCCGAGCGCGCCAGTGCATAGCGGGCAGAATCCGCCACCGGCACCTTTCCGTGGCCTTGCACCGCCACCGCTTTCAAGTTTTTTGAGCCCATTAAAGCTCCCATCCCGGTACGCCCAGCAACACGCCCATGATCACACAAGATCAGGGAGTAGGGGATGCGCGCTTCGCCAGCCATACCAATCGATGCCACTCGGACTTTGCCTGCACCCAGCTCGGCTTCAATCAGCTCTTGAGTTTGGTAGGTATCTTGACCCCACAGGTGATTTGCCGGGCGGATTTCGACCTTTCCGTCCTGGATCCACAGGTAAACCGGTATATCCGCGCGGCCTTCGACCCACAATCCATCAAAACCTGCCATGCGTAATTCTGGCCCCCAAAAACCGCCGCAATTTGACTCGCCCCATAAACCGGTCGCCGGGGATCGCCCACAGACAACAAAACGTCCCACCGCTGGACCAGAAGTTCCCGAGAGAGGGCCGTTCATAAATAGAAGCGGTGCCTGCGGCGATAGCGGTTCCAGGGCCGGTGTCAGGCGATCATAGAGCAAGCGGGCCGCCAGAGATGCTCCGCCCAGAAAATCTTGCTCCCAGGCAGGCGGTATGACCATCTGCTCGACCTTTCCATTTGTCAGGTCAATTTTAAGGATTGGCTGCATCCGATCCTCCTCGATAGCTTTTTTTCTGAGCCTGAGGTGCGCCATGCAAAAGCAGGCTTAGCGGTACACCAGGGGCAGGTAACCAGAAAGCTCCATGCCATATTCGCAGGTGTAAGGCTCAAAAGAAATCACAATATCATCCACATACACGCCGTCAAAGGTCACGCTGCTATCTGTCAGCAGGCGGAACCGGAAGGCTAGCTGGCTGACATCCTGCAACTCAGGTATATCCAGGGTTATTTGTTGCCATTCTGTCTGCACGCCATTGAGCGTTGCCAACGCATCAGAGTCGCCGCTCCAGGTTTGGCCTCCGTCTGTCGTATAATCCAGGAAGACATAGTCATAGCCGGCTTCCAGTTCGTACCGGGTCCAAAAACTCAGACGCAGTTTGTTCATATGCCAGGTGCTCAAGACCGGCGAATACAGGTACGAGGTTGTGTAATTGGCATAGTCTCCAGCCGGGCTGTCTGTCCAGGATTGGGTTGGGCTATTCGAGGTTGAGTTGGTGATCTGCCAGACCTGGGGTGAACCTACGGTTGTCCAGCCTTCTGCCCCGTTCTCTACCGTGTGGTTAATCAGATCGCGCCGTGGCAACGGAATGGCAGCCACCACCGAGTAGTTGAGCGTGTAGGTCTTCAGCGTGTCGGTGACGGTGGCGAGAAACAGGAGATCGGTGCCGCAAACCACGCTGCGATCCACGGAAAAGCTGAACGGTGCCAGAGCAATCTCAGTCTGGCCGCTGGCAATATCTGGGAACTGCACCGTATCCGTGCCGACGGTCACTCCGCTGGTCAGGCTGGTGAGCTGAGCGGTGACATTGGTAGAATCCAGCGCTCCGTTGTTTTCAATTGCAGTCCACAAGTTCAGATCGGACTCGCCGGGTTCGGCATAGCCGTTGTTGTTTGCTGTGGGTACATTGTCGTCCACGGTTTGACCATCGCTCACAAGGTTCGGAACTGGCCCCAGGTACAGATCTTGCTCGGTGGTTATGCCAGCCGTTAATGGCACGTTGTTGATGGTGTACGATTCAGGATATCCTGGCAGCAGAGGTCCGGCTGTCAGGCTGAATGTATCGGCAGCCAGGGTGATCGTGTAAAAGCCTGTGCTATCCGATGTAACGGTCATCTTCTGTGTTGCCGAATCGGCCACCACCTGGACACCTGGAATGGGAAGATTCGAGATTGAATCGCGCACTGCCCCGTGAATGCGGCCTTTGGGCTGCCCGCAGGAAGGGTACCTAAATGCGCCCACGCCGGTCTGCCAGTTTACATTTGAATTGACGACTCCTGAGAGGTAATACTCGGTGGTGTAATAAAAGGTGCAGTCATCGGTTGGGTCCACTGCCATGGCGCTGTAATCGCCCCAGCGGGTGTAGGAGGATTGATAGGTAGTGCCGGTGAACATCGTTTTTTCACCTTGCGGCAGCAGCCCAACCGTCTCATCCGCCAGCCTTCCGGTGTAACGGATGCTTGGATACAGGGTGCGGCTGCCAATGCTGTACCCCAAGGCCATGTTGCCGTCCTGGTCCACTGAAAGCGAGCCCATCCAGCGGTGATGATCGTCTGGCTGGTAGGTGCCTTGCTGGTGCACAACCGGCGCTGTACCTGGCTGGCGCACTTCATACCAGCGCATACCAGCCACCCCACCGCTGGCGACAGTGTGAGTGAGCCACAGCGATTCCACCCCGTTCACCATCCGATAGATGAGTTGCATCATTGGGCGGTAGCTCAGGCTGTCCAAGACATTTGAAGTGACGGGCTGAGGAATGGATGCGGCCAATGCAAACGGCGCCACGCTTAGCTCAATTGGGCCGGTGAACGTGGAAGCACTCGGGTTGAGCCAGTTGGGCGTGAATTCCCAAATCAGCACGCTGCCTGGCTGTTCAACCGAGGCAAGATAATTTGGCGCGCCCATCGGCGGCAGGCTTAGGGCATGGGCGGGCAGCAAGCTGCTGTAGCCCGAGTCTGCGTTCAAGCTGAAATAAACTGGCGTGATCGACTGGCCGGCAAGCATACGGGCTTTTTCCAGCGCCCAAACCTGTACACCGCCCCAGGTAGTGCCAAAATTTGAAAACATGTTGAAGGTGAAAAAGTAACTATCGCGCCAGACCCCCAGTTTGGGGTAGTCGTTCAGGGATGAAGTGCTGATTCGAATGTCGTAATAATACCAGCCGCCGGTAGGATCGCTGGTCTGGGAGACGGCTACACATTCGTAGTAGGGACCATTGTCGTAAACTTTAAAATCAGAGATCACCCAGCGCTGGGCAAAACGGTCATAGACCACAACCGGGTCGCCGCTGTGTCCGTTGTCGCATGCTGTGCCGAAATCAAGGAAAAAATCGTTAAATGTAATCTGCCGAATCAGCGCACCGGTGTTCTTGTTGTAGATACCAATCGAGGTGTTGACGGTTTGAACGTAATGGTTGGGTCCAACATCCCCATTGGTGTCTGGCGGCCAGGAGCGAGCTGGCTGCGAATAGTTCGATATGCCGGGGAAAGTGAATATTGGGTCGGGCATCAGCCCGGCGACGGGCTCATCCTGCGCCACCGGGTCGTCCCAGTTGAGAATGATGGTTGAGGCGCCTTTTGGAGTCTGGCCTGGCGTGTAGCGCAGGGGTTTCGGTTGGAAAGTCACAGGCTCGTCTGAGACTGGCAGGTCGAACAGGCTTCCGTTGAATACATGGGGCTCAACGGTCTTGCCAAAGAACGGCCCTTCGATGGACTCCTCTGCCTGGGACGGTGATGGTGAAGCCTGAGCAGGCTGGGAGTTGAGCCGGATCATCATGAAGGCGATCAATGGCAGAAGCAATAGTAGGCGAAGGCTTTTGGGTTTCGTCCGCCTGGCAAAATTGGGTTTTTGTCTCATTTCAACACTCCAATGATGGATCGGTGGGTTGAAAGCCATGACCGCACGGAAAAATTGCGAACACGGTCATTTATTTTTAGTGTACCAGAGATTGAGCAATTTTGCACCGGCAGGGTCAGGAAAAGAGCTGCAGGCGTTACGGCTCCAGATTTTTGGACCGGTCACAGGATATGCTTCCACCCTGGCAGGGACTGGACCAGCCTGGCTAGGACTTCTTCTGCTGCCTGTTCAAACAGCGCTAGGTCGCCATACGCCTCACCGCCCGAAGCGCCTACCAGGTCTGTCACGCCACGTAGGATCAGCAGCGGGGTATGGCTGCGCGCCGCTGCCCAGGCGATTGCCCCCGATTCCCAATCCCCAGCCACTGCGCCATACCGGGCAGCCAGGCGTGGCACGTCTTCAACCAGCAAGTCCCGGTCTCCGGAGACCAACAGTGACCGCCGGACTGCCAGCGGATAGGGCTGGCGCAGCCAGGAGAGATCGATATCGGTGGTGTAATGGTCAATGGCGCCTTGTGCATCGCCCATCTGCTCGGTGATGTCATAAACGATGGTCTTCTCTACCAGCAAGATGGTGCCGCGTTCGATTCGCCCCTCAAACCCGCCGCATGTACCCAGGTTGACCAGCAGCCTGGGTCTCCAGCGATCGATCACATACTGTGTCGAAGCAGCAGCAGCAATTTTTCCCCAACCGCCCTGGAAAAACAAGTACGTCTCCATTCCGAGACGGACTGAAAAATATTCTCCGAAAGGCGAAACCAGGCGCGGTGGAGCAGGGATTAGCCTGCTGATTGCCCGCCATTCTGCGTCGGCGGAGATCAGGACCAGGATAGCATGTTCTGGGAAAGCATCCATAAACGGAATTATAACCTGACAACCTTGACAGATAGCCCCGCTTTCACTATCATCCACCCAGGAAAGGCACCTTGCCCTATGCTTGTTTCCGTCTACCTGCACACCGTTCTGCAGCGCCACACACCGCAAGGGATCATCCGCCAGCTTGAAGTGAGCCTGCCGGCAGGCAGCGACTTGACGGACCTGCTGCGTGAACTACAAGTCGAATATGACCCCGAGCAGATCATGCTGGTGGTCAACGGGGTCATGTCGGATGAGCATACCTTGCTTGCCGATGGCGACCGGGTGAATCTGATGCCCGCAATTTCAGGAGGCTCAGGTAAGCCAGCCGGTTAATTCCCGCTCAACGTTTTAAACCAGGTTTGCAACAAGTCGCTGGCAGACTTGCCATGCACCGAGGTTGAGGCATCTTTTAGCGCCGCCGGGGGAAAATAGCCCTGGCTGATGAACCCGCTGATCCAATCGCGCTCGCCGGCTGCGCTCAAGGCCGTGTGATACAGGTTGACTTGCATCTGAAGGTCGGGGCTGGCAGGCAGCTCAACCGCCAGCGCCAGTGGCCTGTCTGCCAGAAGCTGGGCGGGCCAGACAACGCCATCCAGCCAGCCGCTCAGTTCCATCCCCAGGATGCTGCTGAAACTCTGCCCAGGCTCCAACCGGATGGTGAGGTAGATCTGATCCACTGTATCCAGGAAGGGAGGCGGGCTTTCAATGCCCTTGTTCGAGATGGACCAGATCAACTGCCCGCCAAAACGGCTGCGCACTTCAGCAATGAGATCGCGCCAGCGCTGTTCAGCATCCGCCGGCACGCCAGAAGGGCTGCCATCAGCCAGCTCTCCCCCGGGCAGCGCCGGAGATAGCCAGTCGCCGCCCAAGATCAACGCTTCGGCCTGGCTTTGCGAAGCCAGCTCGGCATGGTGGAGGACAAAAGTGCGATACTCGGCAAACCAAACCGGCCACCAACCCGGATCATCGCGCTGCGCTCCGGACCACCAATCTTCCACCGGGATGGCTAACCTGGGCTGCGGATAAATGGCCAGTTGTAAGCCCCTGGTTTTGGCCTGTTGGGTGATTTCCAAAAGGTCGGGCCACAGCGCGTCGTTACCAGGTAGCTGGGCCAGTATGGGCGGATTGTTGCCTGCCCCGCCGCGCCCATAGCTCCAGGTGGGTGAAAATACCAGCCAGTTTGCCTGCCTTTCTTGAATATCATCCAAGGCTGTCGGGAACAGCATCCGCCAGGAAGGGTGGTAATCCGGCAAGGTTTCAATCCCCCGCGCAAAGCTCTCGCGCGCCTGAGCTTCCACCTCCGGCAGTTGGCTCTCTGGAACATTGCTCCAATCTGCCCAGGCCTCAACCTCATCCCTCTGAGTCTGCGGTCCTTCGCCTCTTGGGGCCGGGCGTCCTTCGCCATACAGTCCAGGAGTCTGCGCGTCGTCGGCGTAGCCGCATTGCCCGTTGCGGCAATAACGGTAGCTCAGGTTTCCAGGCAAATCACGGGGGCTGTACAGGATGTAAGCCCAACGGTTCTCGGCCAGTTTCCACATGGGGATTGGCTCAGTCCAACCAAACAGCGGATTGAACTGTAAGGAAACAAAATCAGTTGCCGGTGTGTCGTCCGGAACAGTCACATCAAAGATGATGTCATCTGTGTCTCCGGCCCGCCAGGTCTCCACCGTGTCTTCCACCAACAGGGTCTGTTTGGGGACGATCAGCTGCCGCAAGCGAAAACTGCCATCCAGGTTGTGCTCGGCGTTCCAGAAACCATCTCCCAGGGTGTATTTATAGCGAATATCTGCCCCAACCGGCAGTGAAAGCGTGATGGTGTAACGACCATCCGGAAGCTGCGACATAACCGGCATGTTCACTGCCAGGCTGCTCATGCCTCCGTTCAGGCTGGCGAAGCTGTTGCCGAGACCAAAAAGGTTACCTGCCAGGCGCAACGGCACCACCGGTGGGGTCTCATCTGGGGCATGCAGGACGAAGGTCACCTTGATCATTTGGGCTGGGTTTAGTTTTAACACGGCCGGTGTGGTTGACTCGGCTGCCACCCGCGCGCCCTGCTGAAATGTTTGGTGGGAGCCGTCCAGAGCATAACCCACCAGGTTGTGCACACCGGGCGGCAGGCCTTCCAGCACAAAGGAGCCGTCGGCAGCGCTCAGGGTTTGCGCCCCGCCTGCTGTCACCAGCAAGTTGGGTATGGGCTTCTCGGTGGTTGCATCTTGCACGCTGCCCATGATTCGACCGCTGGGTGATTCATAGGCCGTGTCTGTCCAGCGGCTGACGACATCTTCCACGAAACCCTGGCCTGTGACATAGTACATCCGGTAGCGCACAGCGCTGCCATCCGACAGATGCTCAGCAACTCGCACATCCCCAACCTGGCGTTCATAGCGATATTTGACCACCGAACCGATCGGGAAGGGCAAAGTCACCAGGTACGCCGGCGGAGCTCCTTCTTCAACGGGAGGCAACGGCTCCATCGGATTAATTTGGGTGTTCAACGCCAGCCCGGTCACTTCGTCCAGCAGAGAAAGGTAAACCAGTCCGTCCGTGGGCGAATTTTGAGGCGCCACCATCCGGAAGGTGATCAGGGTCTCTGGGGTGGGAGGTGTTTCGGTGACAGCGGCGACTTCCTCTTCAGGAGTGAAGACGGGAGGGGTGGCAACCAGGGGAGGCAAGTTGCAGCCGCTCAAGAAGATTGTCAAGGTGATCAGGAACAGGAATCGTTTCAAGGTTATGGTCTCGTCCAAGCAGTTTCTGGTCATTTGTTGATGCAAGAAATGTTCCTGAATTATAGCCGATTGTCAAGCCAGACAATCCCTTATCTCCATCTTGGGGTTGCATCTGCCAGGACATCCCACATCCCAGCCTTGAACGCCGCCGCTCCGCCATGGCCTGGATGGCGCACGATGATCGCGTCCAACCCCAAATGGCGTGCTGCCTCAGCAGCGCTTTTCCCGAGGGCAATCACCCGGCGCGGCTGGAGCAATGCGGCCAGCTTTGCCAGAGTCGCTTCTGCCAGGCGAATTTCAGCCGTTGTTGGGGTCCGGTTGGAGAGCGGTTGGCCAGGCCGATGGGGGTGCAACGGGAAGCAATTCCACACCAGGAAGCGCGGATGGAATTCCTGCATGGTTTGCCAGAAGATAGTTGCAGATGCCTCGCGGTGAGGCCTTTCGCCCAGGCTGGACTGATTGCCGCGAAAAGGCAGTTTGCCGAAAAGCTGGGCTTCGCTGGTAAAGGGCACTCCCGAAAAGCGGCAGCCCCGCCAGCCTGGCGCTTCTCCAATCACCAGCACCTCAGGCCAGGCAGTGAAGCTTTGCAGATAGCAACGCAGATTTTCCTGCCGGATGTGGTCAGCTCCGGGACGATCCACTACCGGATTGACTCCCCAGTAAGGGTTGTCATAGGGTGCCGGCCCAGCGGCAACCGCAGGCAGGTTGAACACTTCCCCTTTGAAGCACTCCCACACCGGCAAAAGCAGCATCTTATGCCGGAATATAATAGATATCGGTCGGTTTTAGCTTGCTGTTGCGCAAAAAGCGCGGCCGAACCGCCATCCCGATCCAATCCAGGCTGGGTTTTTGCGGATCAATGCCCATCAGACGAGTGAGCAAGAGCGTGTTGACCCCTTCGATCTCGATCAGGGCCAGCACAAAGGGCGTCTCGGGCAGGAATTCTTCCGAGCCAAAGTAGCACACCGTAAAAGCGTGCACCTTTGCTGCTCGTTGGGTGATGTCCACCCACTCGGTCTCCGCGCCGGAGATCATGTCATGCCCGCGCGGTGTGGCATAGGTGTAGCCGCTTACTGGGTCCCGGCTGCCCAACAGCCTGCGGTTTGCCAACCCGGCAAACCAGGGACTGTCCTGGCCATAAGAGTGCAAGTAAGTAATTTTGTATTCTTGCTCGATCTCGATTGGGGACATCTTTTTCAAGAAAGCCAGCGCTTCCGGGTCGGTGTCCACTGGAAAAGGCACACCGTGGACGATGTATCCGCCCAGGGTTTCATCACGTTGCTCAGGTAGCTTACTCATAGGTTGCCTCGTGTTTTCCGCCCGGACTAGCCGGCGCGCTCCAGGATGGAAACGGTGACATAAGTTCCTGTACCGGCATGGCTGTGAATTGCCCCGCGGCGAGCGTCTTTCACTTGCAGAGTCTCTTCGCCAAAGTGCCGGGCAATGCTGCCTTGCAACTGCCAGATAGCAAATACGCCTTGCATCAATCCTGTGGCTCCCACCGGATGTCCACAGGCAATCAGGCCGCCCGATGGGTTCACCGGGCATTCTGGCGCTTCGGGCAGGTCCAGGCCATAGTCAATCCCTGGCATGAAGGCTTTGCCGGAAGCCGCAAACGGCCCGCCCTCGCCATAGCGGCACAGACCCAGATCCTCGTAGGTTTGGATCTCACTGGATGTGTAGGCGTCGTGGAGTTCGACAAAATCCAGCTCTTTCAATGGGTCTTGCACGCCGGCCATTCGGTAGGCCATGTTACCGGCTGTCCGGCCGGCGCGGAAAGAATGTACGCCGGGGTAGCGCGTGCCGTGTTCCCACAGGCGATGATAATAGGCGCGCGTTTCTTCGGAGCTGCGCTCTTGTTCGGTGGCGTACAGGCGCATGAACTCATCGTAGCCTGAGTGCGGACGGTCGGCCATGCGCATGGCGTCGGTGCCACGCCCAATCCCGGTCACCCGCACCAGTGGCTGGCGGATTTGCGCTCCCGCCCGCTCCAGGCGCTCAAGCCCTTCCTCCGACGCCAGAATCACTGCCGCAGCCCCATCCGACATCACGCAAATGTCCAGCCGGGTGAGCGGCCAGGCCACCATAGGCGCCTCTCGCACATCCTGCAGCGTGAACCGGTTGCGTTTCTGAGCGTATGGGTTATGGTAGGCGTTGCGATGATTCTTGACGCTCACTGCGGCCATCTGCTCCACTGTTGTGCCAAATTCTTTCATGTGGCGGGTGACCATCATGGCGTAGTACCCGGAGTAGAAGCCTCCCACCGGATAATCAAAGGATACATCCGAAGCCAGGGCGATGAACTCGTTGCCTTTCCAGGTTTCAACATGGCTCATGGTCTCAAAGCCGTAAGCCACGCAAACGTCCATGTGCCCGCTGGCGATTGACTTCCATGCCTCCTGGAAGCAAATCCCACCGGTTGCTCCGCCGCCCTCTACCCGGTGTCCTGGTTTGGGGGCCAACCCCAGGTAATCCTGCGCCATGATCCCTGCCATGAGCTGGCGGGCAAAGTGGTCGGAGAAATAGGATGCCACCGATCCATCAACAACCTGGTTGAAGGTCGGAAAATCCAGACCAATGTCCTGAATGGCGTAATCATAAGCTTCTTTTACAATGGCTTGAAATGTTTTGTCTTTTCTGGCTTTGACAAATTTTGAAACACCCCCCGATAGCGCATACACAGGCCGCATGACTTCCTCCTTTCTGAGCTACAGCTTACCTGCCGCTTTTGCCAGAGCAATCACCCGCTCTGCAGATTTCAGGATAGGCGCGTCGATCATCTTGCCATCCAAAACAAACGCGCCCTTGCCTGCTTGCTGATTTTCCTCGAAAGCCTGGATGACCCGCCGGGCATAGGCAATGGCTTCCTCGCTGGGGGTGAACGCCTGCTGCACCGGCGCTACCTGGTTGGGGTGGATCACCTGCTTTCCCGCAAAGGCCATGCCTGCCCCCTGCAGCGCCTCCTGCCGCAGGCCCTCAAGGTCGTTGAAATCGATGTAGACCATATCAATTGCCTGAAGCCCATAGGCCGCGGCATGAGTCACAACTGCGCTGCGGGCATAGAACACTTCCCACCCTTCTGCGGTGCGGGTTGCGCCGATATCTCCGGCAAAATCTTCCGCTCCAAAGATGATCGCCTGCAGGCGCGGGTCTGATGCAGCGATTTCCCTCAGATTGACAATGCCGCGCGCCGTCTCTACCACCACAAGCAGGCAGATTCCCCCCATCGGCCATTCGTTGTGAGCTTCGTGGCTGGCAATCACCTGGCTCACCCAGCGAATTTGTTCAGCGCTTTCAATCTTTGGGATGACGATACCATCTGGATGGGCTGGCACAACCACGGCCAGGTCTTCAGCCTCCAGGCCGCTTCCGATGGCGTTGATCCTCGCCAGCCGCTCTGAGCGGCCAAAATCCAGCGTCTGCAATGCTTGGGCAATGGTCGTGCGCGCCTCTGCCTTGCGATTGAGCGCCACGCCATCCTCCATATCCATGCAGACGCAGTCAACATCCAGTGTCGTGGCCTTGCGGATCTTTCTTAGGTCGTCGCCGGGCATGTACAGTAAGGCTCTTCTGGCTTGCATGGAAATAATTATACTCAGGCATGTCACTTTTGGGGTTTGTCTGGGTCGGGCGGCCAGTCTCCATCCCCGGCAATAGCTTTGCCCGGGGTGGATTATCCCTCGGGCCACTTCATAAACAGGACGCTGCGCTCGACTTCAACCACCACCGTGCCATCCTGTTTTTTGCCCCAATGCTTGAGCCGCACAATGCCACAATCGGCCCGTGACCGCGATTCGCGCTTTTCCAGCACTTCCGTCTCGGCATAGATTGTATCACCGTGGAAAACCGGGTTGGGATGGGTGACCTTTTCATAACCCAGGTTGGCAATGATGGTGCCCTCCGTTAGCTCGCTCACCGTCAATCCCACCACTAATCCAAGGGTGAATATGCCGTTAACGATGCGTTGGCCAAATTGAGTCTGGGCAGCAAAATCTTCATTAATGTGCAACGGCTGGGTGTTCATCGTCAGCGCGCTGAAAAGCACATTGTCCATTTCCGTCACCGTGCGGCCCAGGGTGTGGCGCAAGCGTTGGCCGGGTTCCAGTTCCTCAAAAAATTTTCCGGGCATGAGTTCTCCTTCAGGCAATCTCAACCAGCACCTGGTCGCGCTGCACGGTTTGCCCAGTTTCTACCAGAAGCCGGGCCACCTTCCCGCCCCGCGGCGCGCTCAGGCGGATCTCCATTTTCATCGCTTCTAATAAAATCAAGGTTTGCCCTTTTTCCACGGTCTCTCCCTCGGCAACCGGCACCAATTGCACCTGCGCAGGCATGGGCGCACGCACAATGTCTGCCTCTCCCCTGTCGCTGCGGCTGCGCAACCTGGCTGGGGCAGGCTTTTCCAGCAGGTAGGTGCAGCCGTCCAGGGAGATCCATTTTTTATCCCCCTCGGTTGCCCAATACAGTCGCACCGGCTTGCCGTTGAATAACAGGCTCAGCTCACCGGGTTCGTCACTCAGCACTTCTACAGCGCAGCTTACACCTCCCACCGTTGCCCGGTAGCTTCCACCCTGGCGCTCCAGCAAGACTTCCTGGATAGAACCGTGAGACTGGTAACGATAGCGCATGCCGGCTTATCCTTCACCCAGTCGGAAGCTGTTGCCGGTTCGCCACGGGCTATACGGGTCATGCCGGCTGGATGCGTTGGTTGTTGCTGGGACTTCACCCGGGCATTGGAATTGGGTCAGAGCCGCTGCCACGAGCACCTCCGGCGGCAGCTCGCAATGTGGGTGCTGCCATTCCCCGAAGGTGCGTTCAACCCAGGTGGTATCCGCACGACCTGCAACGAAATCGGGGTGGGCCAGCACATCCTGCAAGAACTGCCAGTTGGTGGTCAAACCCAGGAGAACCGTCTCTCGCAGCACCGCCTGCATCTTGCGGATGGCAGATGGACGGTCTTCGGCCTGAACGATCAGCTTGGCAATCAGCGGGTCGTAATGGATGCTGATCTCATCGCCGCTGGTGATGCCCGAATCGACCCGCACACCTGGCCCGCGCGGCTCGATGAAACGGAGCAAGTTCCCGGTGGCGGGCAGGAAATTGTTGGCTGGATCCTCGGCGTACAAGCGGCATTCGATTGCATGTCCCTGCTGGCGCAGGTCTTCTTGGGCGAAGGGAAGCTGTTCCCCGGCGGCAATGCGAATCTGCCATTGTGCCAGGTCGATCCCGGTCGCCTGCTCAGTGATCGGATGCTCCACCTGCAGGCGGGTGTTCATTTCCAGGAAGTAGAACTGCCGGGTCTGCGGATCGACGATGAATTCCACCGTCCCTGCGTTGGTATATCCTACTGCCCGCACGGCTGCCACCGCTGCCTGGCCCATCTCGCGCCGCAAAGCTGGATCGAGCAGTGGCGAGGGGGTTTCTTCAATGATTTTTTGGTGCCTGCGCTGGACTGAGCACTCGCGCTCAAACAAATGCAGCACATTGCCATGCTGGTCGCCCAGCACCTGGAACTCAACATGGTGGGCGGGCTCGATATAGCGTTCCAGGATCAAGCGCTGGTCGCCAAAGGCGCGCCCGGCCTCGCGCCGCGCTGCCGCCAACGCCTCCGGCAGCTCTGTTGGGTGCCGGACAATGCGCATGCCCTTGCCGCCGCCGCCGGCCGCAGCTTTGACCAGCAACGGGAAGCCAATTTTGGCTGCAACCTGGCGCAGGCTTTCATTGTCATCCTCGCCCTGGTAGCCTGGCGCCACAGGGATGCCTGCTGCCTGCATTTGGGCGCGCGCCGCGCCTTTATCTCCCATTGCCTTCATAGCCTCCACTGGCGGGCCGATGAAGGTCAGCCCGGCATCCTGCACGGCCTGGGCAAAAGCTGCATTTTCGGATAGGAATCCGTAGCCGGGGTGGATGGCCTGGGCGCGGCTGGATCTGGCAGCATCCAGGAGGCGATCAATGTTCAGGTATGATTCGCTCGCCGCCGCTGGCCCGATGGGGATGGCTTCGTCCGCCAGGCGCACGTGCAGCGCCTGTTGGTCGGCCTGCGAATACACCGCCACGCTGGCGATACCCAGCTCTCGGCAGGCGCGGATCAGGCGCACAGCGATCTCACCCCGGTTGGCGATCAAGATTTTGCTAAACATGCTACGGCTCTGGTATTGGTGCACCGTCATCGATTGCCGTTTCAATTCAGGCCTGCATGGCATCCTGGAGCATGCCGGCCGGTTCATTAAAGGCTTCCGCCCGCGTAATACAACCGGGCAGCTCCATGATACGGGCAAACCACCCGCTGAAGCCTTCCGATTGATCTCGAAAGGCTTCTTTCAAGGAGGATAAATTAAGAGACTGTTTAACCTTTTCTTCCATAGTCATTGGACCTGTTTGGGATTGCTCAGCTCTTTGCGGAGGCGCTATGACTTGACTGGCATAGCAGAAACCATGCACCGGGCTGGAGTTGGTTCTGATTACATGCGGAAGACTCCAAAGCTGCTTTCTTGTCTTGGCCCGTTCAACACCACCGAAAGCGCCAGACCCAGGGCCATGCGCGTCTCTGCCGGGTCGAGGATGCCGTCATCCCACAGACGGGCGGTGGAATAGTATGGGTTGCCCTCCGCTTCGTACTTATCCAGGATGGGACGGCGGAACTTTTCGATGTCTTCGGGGCTCAGCGGTGGGCGGCCTTCCCGCTCTAACTGGTCCTGCTTGATGGTCAACAGCACGTTGGCAGCCTGTTCACCGCCCATCACGCTGATGCGCGCGTTGGGCCACATCCACAAGAAGCGCGGCTGGTAGGCGCGCCCCGCCATGCCATAATTACCCGCTCCGAAAGACCCTCCGATCACCACGGTTAACTTGGGCACGCTGGCGTTGGATACCGCGTGCACCATCTTGGCGCCATCCTTGGCGATGCCGGCGCGCTCGTATTCTTTGCCCACCATAAAGCCGGTGATATTTTGCAAGAAGAGCAACGGGAACCCGCGCTGCTGGCATAACTCAATGAAGTGTGCTCCTTTCAAGGCGCTCTCCGAGAACAGGACGCCATTGTTGCCCAGGATGCCCACCGGATATCCGTGAATGCGGGCAAAGCCACACACCAGGGTTGCGCCGTAGCGGGATTTGAACTCGCGGAACTGGCTGCCGTCCACCAACCGGGCAATAATCTCGCGCACGTCATAACTCTCCCGGAAAGTGCGCGGCAGCACCCCGTAGATCTCTTCGGGGGGGTAAAGCGGCTCCTCTGGCGGCATCGTCTCCAGGCGGTCCAGCCAGGTCGTTTCTGCCCGCCGGATGGGGAGACCTCCAACGATGCCGCGGCAGATTTCCAGGGCGTGTTCGTCGTCCTCGGCCAGGTGATCCGCCACGCCTGATAGGCGGGTATGCACATCCGCCCCACCCAGCTCCTCTGCGCTTACATCCTCGCCGGTGGCCGCTTTCACCAGCGGCGGTCCGCCGAGGAAGATGGTTCCGGTGCCCTTGACAATGATTGCCTCATCGCTCATGGCAGGAACGTAAGCGCCGCCGGCAGTGCAAGAGCCCATCACCACGGCAATCTGGGCGATTCCCTTGGCGCTCATGCGCGCCTGGTTGTAGAAGATGCGCCCGAAGTGACGGGCGTCCGGGAACACCTCGTCTTGCATGGGCAGGAATGCGCCGCCCGAATCGACCAGATACAGGCAGGGCAGATGATTCTCTTCAGCAATTTCTTGCGCACGCAGGTGTTTCTTCACCGTCAATGGAAAGTAGGATCCGCCCTTCACCGTGGCATCATTGGCAACGATCATCACTTCCCGCTCCGCCACCCGGCCAATGCCCGTGACAATCCCTGCGCCTGGAGCCTGGTCTCTATACATCCCGTAAGCTGCCAGAGGAGAAAGCTCCAGGAAGGGTGACCCGGGGTCAAGAAGCCGATCAATGCGTTGGCGGGCGCTCAGTTTGCCCTGTTCTCTTTGCCAATCCAGGTATTTGCTTTCCCCACCCAGGCGCGCCTGAGCTGCCAGCCGGTGCATCTCGGCTGCCAGACTGCGATGGGCGGCTTCATTGGCTTTGAACTCGGGGCTGGTACTGTCAACTGCCGTTTGAAGCACTTCCATATCTGCACCCTCAAATGGGTTGGAATTTCAATCAGCCTGCTCAGGCTGACTGGGGTGATTTTGGTCGGGCGAAAAACGCCAGGAGAATGCTGAAGGCGTACAGCACAATCATCGGCAGCATCACCAGGCTCATATTGACCGGGTCCACCGTGGGTGTGACCAACGCGCCAATCACAGCAATGATGACGATAGCAAAACGCCATTGTTTCACCAACACTTGCCAGTCTACCCAGCCCAGCTTGGCGAACAGGAAGATCACCAACGGAAACTCAAAGGCGACCCCGATCCAAAACATCAAACTGGTGACGAATTTAACGTAGGAGGAAGGGCGTGGGATGGTGTTGATGCCCATGAAGTTCAGCAGAAACGGCAACGCTGTGGGCAGCATCACAAAGTATGCAAAAGCCATCCCACCCAGGAAGAAGATTGTGGCGACTGGAATGGCCAAAAGCCCGTAGAGGCGCGCCTTGCGGCTCAACCCCGGGGCGATAAATAAGAAAAGCTCAAATGCAATATATGGAAATGCCAGGGCGAAGCCGGTCAGTAAAGAGACCCGCATCACCGTTCCAATCGGCTCGGTGACCTCGATTGCTACCAGTGACTCGATGCCGCCCTCCAGCGGCCGCGAAAGCAGTTCGAGGATGGGGGTGAAAAAGGTGAAGGAAAAGGCTGTGGTGATCGCCAATGCCAAAACAGCTCGCACCAGGTGTTTTCGCAGGGCATCCAGGTGCTCAAACAGCCCCATGGGGTTGTCGATGGCCTTGTTCAACGCATCGCCAACAGGTGCATCTTCAACTTCTTCGGTGAAAAAGTCGTGTATTGCGCTGATCTTGCGGGAAAACCAGAGCCAGAGCTTTCGGAAAAACCGGAAGATAAAACGAAAGGGTGCGGTGAGGATGCGCCAGATGGATCGTAATGCTCTGCGCATAGCGGGTATCAAGCAGCGTTTGGATTTTGAGTTTCTGTCGAGGCCGGAGCAGCCTGATCAGACGCCCCAGCCGGGTTTGATGCCTGAATCCCCCCAAGATTTACTTCCGGCTCTGCCGATGGGGGGGCGGTGATCCAAGCTGATAGATTGGCTTGCCCGGCCGCATGGGCTGGCGTTGTTGTTCCGCCATTCTTTGTTTCGCCAGCTTGTAAGCCAAGATCGCTTTGTGCCGGGAGCCCGCTCTGCGCTGCCTGGAGAGTTTCGTCGGCTTCGCTGGCGGCAGCGCTGAAGGGCTTGCGGATGGTCCCAATCTGATTTTCCATGTCTTTGCGAATCTGATTCAGGTCCTTAATATCCTCTTCCATCCCTGCTTCGCGGATCATGCGATTCGGCAGCGTGCGCAGCTCTCGGGATGTCTGCTGCACCATCCGCCAGGTGGGCGACATGACAATTTTGCGCATGAATTTGCCCAGGGTTCGCCCGGCTTTGACCATGTCCCGTGGGCCCAGAAAAATCAGGGCAATGATCAAAATAAAAAACAGCTCAAGTGGCCCAACACCTAAGAATTCCATTAAACCTTTTCCTGCGTTTACGCTTTCCCTGTTTCCGGCATTTGACTACCACTGGAGGATTTCTTGAGCGCATTCCGCAACTCATTCTCGCGCATTGCCAGGCTGCCCAACACACCATTAACAAAGCGGGGAGTGCTATCTGAGCCGTATGTCTTGCTCAGTTCGACGGCCTCATTGATCGCAACTTTGATCGGCGTCTCGCCGTACACGGCAAACTCCCATAGCGCTATGCGCAGGATGTTGCGGTCAATGATCGCGACCTGATCCAGGGGCCATTCGGGAGCGTGTTCGGCAATATAATTATCCAGGGTTTCAAACAGCGGAGTGACGCCTGTCACTATCTGGCGCGCAAATTCTGCCAACTCAGCATCCAGATCGTTCTCCTGAAATCGTTCCTCTAGCACGATGCCTGGCTGGTGACCGGTGAGATCAATTTCGTAAAGTGCTTGCAGGGCAATGCCTCGCGCCCTGGTTCGAGACTTCATAAGAGTTACGCCTCTGGGGGCTTGCCTGATACGGCCTCCGATGAATAATCGATGTCATCAACATGAATATTGACCCGCCCCACGTTCAAGCCGACCATCTCGGAAATGGCACGGGCCACCTGCTGTTGCACCTGCCGGCTGGTGTCGCGAATGTTGAAGTCTCTCTTCAAAATCACATACAGGTCAATGTAAACGACATCTTCGCGAATGTCCATCCGCACGCCCTCACCGGGGCCACGCTTGAAAAGACGGTTGACACCCCCGGGGACATTGCTCATTGCACTCACCCCAGGCACGTTCAGGGTCGTTAATTGAGCAATCGTCAGCATGACATCCGGTGCTACTGTGGTCCTGCCGCGTTCTGGTTTGTACTCCCCTGACTGCATTGAGTCGATCGTCTGCTCTTTCAAGACGCCTCCTTACATCATCATCATCCCGCCATCAACGCTCAGCACTTGCCCGGTGATGTAACTGGCCTCTTCGGAGGCCAGGAAACACACCGCTGCCGCCACTTCCTCGGGTTGGCCCCAGCGCCCAAGCGGGATCAGCTTCATCATGCCATCTTTCAATTCCTGGGGCAGTTCGTTGGTCAGCGCGGTGGGTATGAAGCCGGGGGCAACTGCGTTGACCGTGATTCCGCGAGAAGCCACCTCACGGGCCAGGGCTTTGGTCAAACCAATCAGCCCCGCCTTGGAAGCCGAATAGTTGGTCTGGCCGGCTTGTCCCGCCAAACCCGAAACCGAGGAAATGTTCACAATTCGCCCATAACGCTGCTTCATCATGGGCCGGACGACCGCCTTGCAGCAATTCCAGGCGCCTTTCAGGTTGACATTCAGCACATAGTCCCAGTCCTCTTCGGTCATACGCAGGATCAGGGTGTCGCGGGTCACGCCGGCGTTGTTGACCAGGATATCCACCCGGCCAAAGGTATCCATTGCCGCCTCAATGAGCCTGTTTGCGCTTTGAAAATCAGAAACATCTACCTGGATCGCTTCGACCCGGCAGCCGCACTCAGCGGCGACTTTCTGGGCGCTCTTGATCGACTCATCAATCGTTCGGTCGCCAATCATGATATTGGCTCCGCGACGGGTCAGCAGCTCGGCAATGGCCAGTCCAATCCCGCGCCGCCCGCCCGTCACCACCGCCACCCGGCCATCCAGGATCATAAAATTATCCATTCTTGCTCGCGACCTCCTTGGCAATCAATACCTTCAAACTTAAGCGTCCCTGATTATACCGCATAAAGTTTGCTGGCCTGGCATTCCAGACTTCCGTCGTTCTGTTCTGATTATAAAACACAACCCAGCCGCTGCTCAGGCAAACCTGTGCTTATAGCTGGGTGGAATTCAACATTTGAACCAGGCGTGCGCCGTCCTGGAATGCTTTACGGTCCGGCGGTCGGCGCTCAGATGTTGAGAGTGTGTTGTATGCCTGGTTGGGGTGTAAATCACAAGCCTGTTGTCAGGCCAGCTTTTCAATATCCGCCGGGTTGCCAACTGATATGCCCAGCACCTGGTCGTCAATGCGTTTGATCAGGCCTGTCAGCACTGAACCGCTGCCCAGTTCAATAAATGTTGTGACGCCGCGGGCCGCCATTTCCTGGATGGACTCGGTCCAACGCACCCGGGAGGTCAGTTGGGCCTGCAAATCATCCTGAACTTCGGCAGCAGTGCTCAGCGGCAGAGCGCTGACATTGCCGACTAGGGGGATTAGCGGGTCAGCAATCCCAGCCTGGAGCACCGCCTGATTGAAATCAGCCTGGGCGTGGGTCATCAGGGGCGAATGCGCGGCGATGCTCACCGCCAGCGGGCGCACCTTGCGAATGCCAGCCTGCTGGGCCAGTTGGATAGCCCGCTCCAGCGCCGGCCTTGCGCCAGAGATGACCACCTGGCCGGGGCAATTGTCGTTGGCCACTTGCACCACTTCACCCGGCGTGCTGGCCTCGGCGCAAATCCGTTCCAGGGTGGGGATATCGGCGCCTAAAACTGCTGCCATACCGCCCGGCGATGCCTCGCCAGCCTGTTTCATCAGCTCCCCGCGCCGCCGCACCAGCCTCAGGGCGTTTTCATAGGGCAAGGCATTGCAGGCCACCAGGGCGCTCAACTCGCCCATCGAATGACCGGCGACAAATGACGGCTTCAGGCTGGAGAACTGTTCATGCAGGACCGCCAAAGTTGCCACCGAGTGCACCAGCAAGGCCGGCTGGGTGTTAATCGTGTCGTTGAGATCGGCCTCAGGCCCCTCCCAGGCCAGGCGGGAGAGGGGGAAACCCATGATCTCGTCGGCTTGCGCAAAAACCCGGCGCGCAGCAGGATAGGCTTCGGCCAGTTCGCGGCCCATGCCAACCGACTGCGAGCCTTGTCCGGGGAAGACAAATGCTATCTGAGTCATCATACGCAAGCGGGCCGTGTCACACACGGCCCGTCAGCCTATTTCTTCTTCTCTTCTTCGAGGTTGATCACTTCACGGCCTTTGTAGTGGCCGCAATTTGGGCACACATTGTGCGGCAGGCGCATCTCGCCGCAATTGCTGCACTGCACCAATGCGGTGGGGGTCAGTGCATCGTGTGAGCGCCGGCGATCGCGACGGCCGGATGAGTGTTTTCTCTTGGGATGGGGGGGCATGCTCTTACTCCTGTTTTTTACATCCAAACTGTTCGGCAGGATTGCCGTTTGGCAAGCTGCCGGCTATTTGACCAGCGGGTTCATTCATAACAATACCTGCCCTTCGGGCAGGCTAAGCGATTATACGTGTACTGGGGTTCACTGTCAAGGATTTTCAGCCAGTTTTTCGGTCGATCCCACTTGCATTTGCGAGTTTTTCCGGCGCCGGTAAGCAGGGGCCAGGCTGGCAAAGATCGTTGCTGCAGCCAGATTCCAAAAGCCCCCAAGATACCAGATCATCACCGGTGTGACCAGATCGTAAACCTGGCCCGCCAGCGCCGGTCCGATCCCACGGCTCACGCTCCAGCTTACCCAATAGGCGCTCATATAGCGCCCGCGCATTTCCTCTGGTGCCAGGTTTACCGCAAAGCTGGTAAAGGTTGGGGCGATTAACAGCTCGCCAATGGTCAAAATTGCCATGCCCACGGCAAAATGCACTCCCTGGCTGCCCAGCGCCATGCCAGCAATGCCGGCTGCATAAAACAGCGCCCCCACAGCCAGCACTTTGAGGCTTTCCAGCTTTCGCGTTACGGCCGATACCGGCACCTGGAAAAACACCACCATCAAGGCGTTGACCATCACGATCATTCCAAACTGAGCCTCGCTGAGACCAAAATTCTCTTTGCCATAGATGCCCAAAAGCTGGAAGGGCAGGGATGCCCCCATTCCATTGAAGGCAAAAGCCAGCAGCGCCAGCATAAATATTCTATCCCCAAGGATTAATCGATAGCCTGGCGCTGCTTTGCCGCTTTTCTTGGCACGTGCTCGGCTTGATGAGCGAGAGCCTTGTGGCAGGGTCTCGATCATGCCCACCAGGACTAAAAGTGCGAAGAATAACATGGCGCTGGAAGCAGATAAGAAGCTTGCCCGGTAGCTCACCGCAGCTACAAACCCACCCAGGACCGGCCCGATGGCCACGCCCAGGTTGTTTGCTGTGCGCAGTAGCGAGTAAGCCGGCAGGCGCTCTTCTTCTTCTGTGATCAGATCTGCAACCATGGTGTCCGCCGCCACGCGGTAAAGCGGCAGGAAAAAGCCGCGCAGCCCCAGTAAGATGGCAAACATCCACCAGCGCGTGGCGAAACCCATCAGGAAGTAAATACCTGAGCCCGCCCCCAGGCTGAGAACCATCAGACCTTTGCGGCCAAATCGGTCTGCAACGGATCCGGCCGCCAGGGTGGTGAACAGCGAAACACTTTGTTCCAGCACAGGCAAGAGCGTTGCAGTTGAAATTGGGATGCCGAGCTCTTCATTCAGATAGATATTCAAGAAAGGCCAAACAAACCCCATGCCGATGGTGTTGATCAGCATACCGGTCATCAGAAGCCAGTACTGGCGCGGATAGGATTTCCAGAGGGTTTGGAGGCGCGAGATCATGGGTTGTATCAATGGAAACGGGCTATCTGGTTAGATAGATGCGCTCCTGGTCAGCGGGCGCGAAAGATCCACACGCCATCCTGGTGATAGACAGTTTCAAAGAGATCGCTTGTGCTCAAGGCGGCTGGCGATATCGCCCCACCACGGGCGCCGGTGTAAAGATATTCGATCTCCTGCTCCTGCATGAGAGCATGCAGCCCGGCTGGATCTTTTGCATGGTCCAAGGCCTGGCGGCTGGCCTGGATGATGGCGCTCTTTTGTTCGGTTGACCCCAGGCCATACAGCAATGGCGGCGGTAGTGTGCCCCTGCCGGCTAGGGGGGTGATCCAGAAGCCGCCATCCTGTCCAGCGTAAACACCGTAGCCCCACAGGAAGGGGTTAATCAAGAACCGTTCACCCTGCGAAAGATGGTCGTCAATCCAGGCAATTGCCGGCCGGTCGGCCTGGCGAAAGAGCAAAGTCGCCGGATTGAGGATTGGCAGCAAACGTTGCGCTCCCAGCAGCGCCAGCCCCGCCATGATGGCTGTTGCGATGCCCAGGTAAGCCCTGCGCAGTTGGCTGGGCATGAGGCCTGCAAACAGGTCTAGCAAATCGCCGATCAGAAAGCCTCCCAAAGCAGCCACGGGCATAAACAACATGATCTCAACCGAGGTCTTGTTGATACCGGTGTTCACAGGCAGGCGCACCATCCCCTGATTCGCGCTCAGATACAAAAAGCCCACCCAGAGCGCCAACATGGGCCCAAACCAACGCGCCCTCAGGATCGTCCAGACCAGACCGCCGGCCGCCAGGATTAAGCTGGCTTTGCCATAGGCCGGGGTCAGCAACCCCCAATCGATCAGCAGAGGTTGCGGAGCAGGAGGATCGAGGCCCAGGCGGGGCGCAATCAGCGTTGGGTACAGGGTGGGCCACCAGGGCAGGGTGAGGGCCAACGCCATGGTACCCAGGGCAGCCAACCGCCCTAAGATGGAAGGCAGGCTATGCCACAAGGGTTGCCTGTGCAGGCTGCGCAAGATTTCAGCCAGCAGATACGCGGCCAGCAGCAGAGCCAGGAAAGCCGCTACCCGGTAATGAGTCAGAAAGAGACCGGCGCATGCGATTGCCGTGACCAACCATAACCTGGCGCGCGCGCTCCAACCTGTGGCCGTGTCTGCCAGGCATAGTTGGGTTAGCTTGAAGGCGCCTGGAAGGATGACCAACCCAGCCAGTTGGGTATAGCGGCCCCAACTGGTGTAATAGGCTGGCATGGGTGTAAAAACGCCGGCTATGAAGGCTGCAAACAACCCCGCCCGGCGGTTGCCAGTCAGCGTAGTGGTGAAAAGATACACACCCAGGATGCAGGCGGCGTTCAATACCTGTCCCAGAAGGAGCAAGTCGTCCGGCATTTTAAGCCCTGACAGCCAATGAAAAACAGCCGCCAGGCTGTGAAAGCCGAGGTGATACCCACTTGCATCTGACTCAACCCCAATTGCATCGCTGGTGGGCAAACCTCCTTCCTCCAGGATGGCGCGGATGATGGTGGCATGGTGAACCGGGTCCACCCAGGCGGGAGCGGCCAAGTCGCGCACCATCGCCAGGCGGATTGCCAACGAAAACAGCAGGACAGCCGCCAGCGCCAAGTCATGGCCATCCACAGTCAGGCTGATTTTTGCTGGGCGGTTTCGCCACAGCCGCCAACCCAGGCCAGCGGCGATCAGGGCATAGACTGCCATCACCCCTGCCCGGCTCCAGTGCAGGCCCAACCTTGTCGTCCACAGCATCACCAGCGGGACAACCGCCATGCTCAGGGCAACGGCCAGGGCGTTGCGTTCACCCCCATCCAACTGCGCCTGGTCCTCGATCAGACCTGCAATCAACCGCCCAGGCGCCCACAGCAGCAGCAAAAGCGGCAGGATCAGCCAGCCTTTGGAGAGCGCCAGGGCGGCGTCCGAAAGGATGGCGCGGTGGTCATACTCATAAGCCAGGCGGAAGGCTGCATCTGCTTCCATTGGCTGCCCATTCAGCCAAAGCTCGCCCAAAGGATAGGCGTCTTCGGCTCGCCCAAGCACGCTGACCACGCCGTCGTTTGTTTTTAGCGCCAGGTAGTAACTCTGGTAAGGCGCTTCGCTTTGGGGTGGAAGCGAGATGGTTACCGGTAGAGAGCGAGTGATTTGAGCATAAGGGATCAAAACTTGGGCCAGCGGCTGAGCTGCCTGGGGCGAGGTATAGAGCTCTGCGATCACCAGGCTGTCTGGCTGATCTGGCGGCCTGGCCTGGCGAAGCCAAAGTTGAACCTGGTTCAGCCGGGGCCGCCGGGAGATGAACGTCTGCCCTGCCGACTGTCCGCCCGCAATTGTGGCAACCACATCGGCGGTGTACTCCTGGGATGCCTCCGGGTCCTTGAGGGTGACGCAGGCGCTCAAGGAGAGGCAAAGAAATAAAACGGCGATCACCGCCGTTCTATTTCGTATCCGCTTGCAAGCCGCCATTCCCCATCGTCGCTCTCAGGTAGGCCTCGATCAGTTCGTCCAGGTCGCCATCCAGCACGGCCTGAGCGTTTCCCACTTCGAAGTCAGTGCGGTGATCTTTGACCATCTGGTATGGATGCAGCACATAGGAACGAATCTGGCTGCCCCATTCGGCTTTGGTGTATTCGCCGCGCAGCTCGGCCAGTTGCCGTTCCTGCTCTTCCTGTTTCATCTCCAGCAGGCGGGCGCGCAGCACGCGCAGGGCGTTTTCCCGGTTCTGGGTTTGCGAGCGCTCGTTCTGGCAGGTCACCACAATCCCGGTGGGCAGGTGGGTGATGCGCACGGCGGTGTCGTTCTTTTGTACATTCTGCCCGCCCGCCCCAGCCGAGCGGTAAGTGTCGATGCGCAGGTCGCTGGGGTTGATTTCAATCTCATGTTCGTCCTCCACCTGGGGAAGGACCTCCACCTGGGCAAAGGAGGTGTGCCGGCGGTGGGCAGCGTCAAAGGGAGATAGGCGCACTAAGCGATGAACGCCTTTCTCGGCGCGCAGATAACCAAAAGCGTATGGGCCGTTTACGGCGATGGTGGCAGTTTTGATCCCTGCTTCTTCGCCTTCGGTTGTGTCAAGGATCTCGGTCTCATAGCCGTGGTTTTCGCACCAGCGCAGATACATGCGTTGGAGCATGGCGGCCCAATCCTGCGAATCGGTTCCGCCAGCGCCGGCGTTGATGGTCAGAAGGGCATCACCGTGGTCGTGTGGCCCCGATAGCATCACCTTCAACTCACGGTGTTCCAGCTCTTTTTCCAGCGCTTCGATCTCGCTTTCCAGGTCGGGGCGCAGGCTTTCGTCCTCAAGCCGGGCCAGCTCAAGGGCATCGGCAACGCGCTGTTCGAGGCTGCGCCAGTCCTCGACCTCATCGCGAAGCCGGGCCAGCTTCTTCATTACCTCTCGCGCTACTTCTGGGTCATCCCACAGGTCGGGCGCTTCGGATTTCTTTTGCAGCTCTTGGAGTTGGGCTTCTTTAACGGGGTAGTCAAAGACGCACCAGCAGGTGCGCGGTCTTTTCTTGGGCAGTTTGCAGTCGATCAATCAGGTCTTGCATTTCTTTCTCCAGTTGTGAAACCCTGAGGCTATAGAGCCCCGTCGGGTTTATTAGAATTCGGCCATGATGCCGTCCACGAACCCATCCGGCTCAAAGGGCTGCAGGTCATCTGGCTTCTCGCCCAGTCCGGCGAAAAGGATGGGCAGCCCCAGCTCACGCTGGATGGCAAAAGCCATCCCGCCTCGGGCGGACGAATCCAGCTTTGCCAGGATCACCCCGGTGACTTTGACCGCTTCCTTAAAAGCTCGGGCTTGCTGCAGGGCATTTTGGCCGGTGGTGGCGTCCATGACCAGCCAGACATGATGTGGCGCTCCAGGGAGCGCTTTGCCCACCACGCGATGAACTTTTTTCAGCTCTTCCATCAGGTTGAGGCGGGTGTGCAGGCGGCCGGCGGTGTCAATCAGGGCAATATCCACCTTTCGGGCGACGGCCGCCTGGACTGTGTCGTAGGCCACAGCAGCCGAATCGCCACCCATTTGCCCGGAGATCACGGGCAGGTCAAGCCGTTGGGCCCAGGTCTCAAGCTGGTCCACCGCTGCGGCTCGGAAGGTATCGGCCGCGCCGAGCAGCACGCTTTTGCCGCTCTGGGTAAAGCATTTGCCCAGCTTGGCGATGCTGGTAGTTTTGCCTGAGCCATTGACACCGACGATCAAGATCACTGTTGGTTGGGCGTTGAAGTCCAGCTCTGGAGGGGTGATCAGGGTGCGGCGCAACTCCTGGCGCAGGGCCTCTTTCAAGTCTTTGGCTTTGGTCAGGCCTTCGCGGTCAACGCGTTGCTCCAGGGCATCCAGGATGGCATCGGTGGTGTCCACGCCCAGGTCAGCCTGGATGAGCAGCGCTTCCAGGTCATCCCAGGTTTCCGGTTCAATCTCGCTTGCCCCCAGGATGGTGGCGATTTGCCCGAAGGCGGCTTTGCTGGACTTGGCCAGCCCGTCTTTCCATTTTGCAAATATGGTTGCCATAAGGTTCGCTTTTCGAAGCTCCCATTATATCAAATGATTTTGCCCCAGCGCGGCGGGTTTGCCACGAGCTTACGGTGCTATGCAGATGGCCCGCCGGGCCATTCCGGGTGGCCTCACTCCGGGCAAAGCAAGGCTGCCGATTCAAGATACTTAAGCATCTGGGGGATCAGCTCATGATCTGGTTCATCGCCCACCCAGGCGCGAAATGGGGCCCCAAACTGATTGAGGATGAAAAGCATGGCCTGGTTAGAGACATCAAACTCAAAGATGGCCGTATAGGCCCGGCGAAGAGCGCCTGCTGCGTCCATCAGGTAAGGCAAGGCTCCGGTTGCCGGCAAGGCAGCTTTGCTTGCTCCTGGCAATACCACCACCCCCTCCGCGCCCTGGACGCGCAGCGCGCCGGCAGCCTGGGCCAGCTCCTGGTGGAGCCTGAGGCAGGCGCGGCACGCCTGTCCGTGGGAGAAGAACAGCACCAGGGCGGAGGTGCCACGGAAATCGGCTGGTTCGACCAGTTCGCCAACCAGGGTGGGGAGCTTCAATGTGGGTGCAGGCAGCTCATCGCGCCCGAAATAGATCCAGGGCATTTTATCCTAAAGCCACGTCCAGCATCATCATCACTGCAAATCCCAACATGGACCCAAAGGTGGCCACATCAGTTTTCTTGTCGAGCTGCGCCTCAGGAATCAGCTCTTCAACCACAACATAGATCATGGCCCCGGCAGCGAAAGCCAGGGCGTAGGGCAGCAGCGGCTGGACCAGCAACACTGCAGCAGCGCCCAGCACCCCGGCGATTGGCTCGACCATGCCGGAAAGCTGACCATACCAGAAGGCTTTGAACTTGCTCATCTTCTCGCGGCGGAGCGGGATGGAAACCGCCATCCCCTCGGGAAAGTTCTGCAGACCGATGCCCAGCGCCAGGGCAATCGCTCCAGCCAGGTCAGCCGATTCCAACCCGGCGGCCACCGCGCCGAAAGCCACGCCCACCGCCAGCCCCTCAGGGATATTGTGCATGGTGATGGCCAGCACCAGCAATATGCTGCGCTGCCAGCTGGTCTTGATGCCCTCGGCTTCTGCAATCGGAAAGCCCAGGTGTAGGTGGGGCAAGATGCGGTCAATCACCCAGAGGAATCCGCCGCCGAGCAGGAAGCCGACCGTGGCCGGTATCCAGGAGGGCAAAGAGCCGCCTTCCGCCATCTCGATGGCTGGTGCGAGCAGGGACCAGAAGCTGGCGGCGATCATCACCCCGGCGGCAAAGCCCAGCATCCCGTCCAGCAGCGTGCGGTTGATGGTTGTAAAGAAAAAAACTGCGCTTGCGCCAAGAGCGGTGACAAACCAGGTGAAGGTGGTTGCCAATAACGCTTGTGTGACGGGGCCAAGGGCTGCAAACCATTCAATCATCTTTGGGCCTCTTTGTTGATATATTTGTGAATTAGAAAAGCCAAGTTGCAATTGTTTGCTTTAGTCTTATTATAGCATTTCAGCCTGCAGCGCTGCAGAATATGGCGTTCAGGGCAGGCCTGGGTTGATAGAAAATCGTTTCATGATTAAATACAGCAATCAGCTTCATTAAGAAGGGCCAGGCTCGATTATAATTTGGTTATGTCTAATCAACTTTCACATCTCGATGAAAACGGTCGTGCCCGGATGGTGGATGTTGGGTACAAGCCGGACACGGAACGCAGCGCTATGGCGCGGGGCGAAGTGCAGATGCGCGCCGAGACTTTCGCCCTGATTCAGGCAGGGGCGATGAAGAAAGGCGACGTGTTGACTGTGGCTCAACTGGCCGGGGTGATGGGCGCCAAGCGCACCGCCGAGCTGATCCCGCTTTGTCACCCGCTGCCGCTCACCCACATTGATGTTGTGATCAGCCCTGATCCCGATTTGCCCGGGGTGCAGATCATTGCCACCGCCCGAACGGTGGGCAAGACTGGCGTTGAGATGGAGGCGCTGACTGCCGTCTCGGTGGCGGCATTAACGGTTTATGATATGGCCAAAGCGGTGGATAAGACAATGCACATTCAAAACATACGCCTGGTGGAAAAGCATGGCGGCCTGAGTGGAGATGTCTTCAGTGAGTGAGGCGCGGAACCCGATCCGGGTGCTGTTTTTTGCCACTTTGAAGGAGCGGGCTGGCACAAGGGAGACCACCCTGGACCTACCGCCGGGCGCGCGGGTGGGGGATCTGAAAGCTTTGCTGGCAGCAAAGTTACCCGGTTTGAAGGAGATGACCGGCTCGATGCTTGTTTCGGTCAACAAAGAGTTTGCTTTCGACGATCAGGAGATCCCGGCTGAGGCGGAAGTGGCAGTTTTCCCGCCGGTCAGCGGCGGCGCTGGGCAGGATCGCCCAACCGTCTTTGCTATCACCGAAGACGACCTGAACCTGGACGATCTGCTCCGGCGCATCACCCTGCCCAGCACCGGGGCAGCCTGCATCTTCACCGGCATGGTGCGGGGTGTTACCGCCCGAGACGAGCCGCATGAAACGCTCTATCTTGAATACGAGGCCTATAAACCCATGGCAGAGGCCAAAATGCGCCAGGTAGCAGATGAAATTCGCTCCCGCTGGAGCAGCGTGGAGGGAATTGCTATTGTGCAGCGGATCGGCAAACTCTATCCCATGACACCCACTGTGCTGATTGCCTGCACTGCGGCGCACCGCGATACGGGGGTTTTTGAAGCAGCGCGCTATGGAATTGATCGTCTTAAGGAGATTGTGCCCGTCTGGAAGAAGGAGATCGGTCCCCAGGGCCAGGCGTGGGTTGAAGGCGAGTACCTGCCAGGGCGCAATGACTGAGATCTGCTGCACGGGCTGTCGTCGTCCCTATCCAAAGGAGGGTGTGCCCTATCGGTGCCCGGTCTGCTCTGGGGTGTATGACTATACCGCGCTTTCGGCTTATCTGCCAGGGAAAGTGGAAGCCTCGCAGCCTGGAATCTGGCGCTACCGGCACACCTTTGGTTTAGACGAAGCGCCTGTGGTTTCTATTGGGGAGGGCAACACGCCCCTGGTGTGGCGAGAGATCCTTGGGCGGCGAATGGCGTTTAAGCTGGAATTTTTGAATCCAACCGGCTCGTACAAAGACCGCGGCTCGGCAGTTCTGGTTGGCTTTCTCCGCGGGCGTGGGGTTGAGGCGGCTGTTGAGGATTCATCCGGAAACGCCGGGGCTTCCTTTGCCGCTTATGCCGCTGCGGCCGGCATCCAGGCCCGGGTGTTTGTACCCGACTCGGCCTCAGGGCCAAAGCGCATCCAGATTGAACGTTACGGCGCGCAGGTGGCGCGAATTATGGGGCCGCGCTCCAATGCTGCGATGGCAGCCGAGCAGGCGGTCAAACAGGGAGCTGTCTATGCCAGCCATGCTTATCTGCCACAGGTGCTTGTGGGTTATGCAACCCTGGCGTATGAGCTATTTGAGCAAATGGGCGGCGCGCCGGGAGCAGTGGTTGCGCCGGTTGGCCAGGGCAACCTGCTATTAGCTGTTGCCCGCGGCTTTGCGGCTCTGAAGGCCTCCGGCCTGATCCAGCGCCTGCCGGTGATGGTTGGTGTGCAGGCCCTGGCCTGCGCCCCCCTGTGGGCGCTGTATCGCTATGGCGCGGCTGGGCTGGGCATGGTGGCGGAAGACGAAACCCTGGCCGAGGGTGTGCGGGTGCGCTTTCCCATTCGCGGCGACGCAGTGATGCAGATGCTGGCAATGCAGAACGGTGTGCTGGCGGCGGTGGACGAACCGGATATTCTGCCCGGACGCGACCAACTGGCGCGACTGGGGTTTTATGTTGAGCCAACCTCAGCGATTGTGTGGAATGGATTGCATCAAGTTTCTGGTGAGCTGCCTGATCCCATCGTGGTTGTGCTGACGGGCTCGGGTTTGAAATCGCTTTAGGAGGAAATTGATGAGTCAGGAACGGATTGTGGTGACCGGGATGGGCACGGTCAATTCGATTGGGCTTTCGGTGGCTGAGAGTTGGGAAAACGCCCTCAACGGCGTTTCCGGCGTTGCACCAATCACTCTTTTTGATGCCTCACGCCTGTTGGTGCGCATCGCTTGCGAAGTCAAGGGGTTCGTGCCAGAAAATTACATGGATGCCAAAGATGCGCGCCGCAGGGATCGCTTTGAGCAGCTTGCTGCGGCTGCAGTGAAGGAGGCGATTGCTCAGGCTGGCCTGGACATTTCAGAGGAGGAGCGTGGCCGGGTGGGCGTGATACTGGCCTCGGCTATTGGGGGAATTAATACCATTTATGAAGGCGCGATGACTCTCAACACCGTTGGTCCGCGGCGGCTCAGCCCCTTTGCCATACCCATGCTGATGTCCAACGGCGCCGCAGGGATGATCTCCATTGATTACGGTTTTCGTGGCCCAAGTATGTCGGTTGCTTCAGCCTGCGCCTCTGGGGTGGATGGAATTGGCATTGCCTGGATGATGCTCAAGGCTGGGATGATCGATGTCGCCATCGCGGGTGCCAGCGAAGCCACGATCACTGAGATTGGCGTGGGGACGTTTGACCGGGTGGGGGCAATGTCGCGCCGCAACGACGATTATTCGATGACGCCCCAGCCATTTGATCTAAACCGGGATGGCCTGGTGATGGGGGAAGGGGCGGCAGTGCTGGTGCTGGAGCGCGAAAGCTTTGCCCGCAGGCGCAAGGCAGAGATCCTGGCTGAGCTTGCAGGTTATGGGTCCACAGCGGACGCCTTTCATATCACCGCTCCGGCAGAAGATGGCTCCGGGGGCGCAGCAGCCATCCGCCAGGCAATGGCTGTTGCTGGGGTCAGCGCCGAGCAGGTTGGCTATATCAATGCACACGGCACCGGCACCGAACTGAATGATGTGTCTGAGACCAGGGCGATCAAGGCTGCCCTGGGCGAATGGGCGTACCGGATACCGGTTTCCTCCACAAAGTCGATGACTGGTCACATGATGGGCGCTACCGGAGCGCTGGAAACGATCTTTTGTGTCCAGGCAGTGCGAACCGGCTGCCTGCCGCCAACTGTGCACTACCAGACGCCGGATCCGCGTTGCGATCTGGACTACATCCCCAACGAGGCACGGAAACAGCGAGTAGAAGTGACCATCAACAATGCTTTTGGCTTTGGTGGACACAACGCAGTGCTGGTGGTTCGAGCCTACCGATAAGCTCTCGGCCTCTGCCTGAGGAGCCTCTTTTGGACGTGTTATAATTTTTAGCTGGGATGAGAATGCTCCAATCGTGATTTTTCGATACTTCTTAAATTAGGAGTTTTTTATGAGCCTGAATGAGATTCATGATCTTTTGGCGCTGGCGGAGGACAGCTTTGCATTGGAGGATGGCAAAGCTGTTATTAAAGATGCTGCCAGACTGCGCGCCAGCATTCACAAGCTGGCTGAAATTGCCGCCCTGGAGAGCGGCCCGCGCCAGGGCGCGGCCCGGTACCTGGTGCGCCTGGCCGCTCTGGGGTTGGGGATACTCCCTGCTTCGATTCAGGACCTCTACACTGCCCGCGGTCGCGGTGAATTGCCCAATACCTTCACCGTGCCTGCCATCAACTTGCGCGCCCTGACCTTTGACGCCGCCCGAGCGGTCTTCAGGGCTGCCTTGGCGTTGGACGCCGGCCCCTTCATTTTTGAGATCGCCCGCTCTGAAATGGGCTACACCGACCAACGTCCCGCTGAGTATGTCAGCAGCGTCCTGGCCGCGGCCATCGCCGAAGGCTATTCCGGGCCGGTCTTTATTCAGGGCGACCATTTTCAGGTTTCAGCCAAGCGCTATGCCAGCGATCCCGAAGCCGAGATTAAGGCTGTCAAAGACCTGATTCTGGAGGCGATCGCGGCCGGTTTTTATAATATCGACATCGACACTTCTACCCTGGTGGACCTGACCCAGCCCACAATCCCCGAGCAGCAGGCGCTCAACGCCCGTCTCTCGGCGATGTACACCGCTTTTATCCGCAGTCATGAGCCGCAAGGGGTCACCATTTCGGTTGGAGGCGAGATCGGCGAAGTGGGCGGGCACAATTCCACCGAGGAAGAACTGTGCGCTTATATTGATGGGTACTACGTTGAGCTGGAGAAGGCTGCCCCTGGCGCACCTGGCATCAGCAAAATCAGCATCCAGACCGGCACTTCTCATGGCGGGGTAGTGCTGCCAGATGGCTCGATTGCCAAGGTCAGCGTGGATTTTGACACCCTGTTGAAACTCAGCCGCATTGCCCGGGATGAATACGGCATGGGCGGGGCGGTTCAGCACGGTGCTTCTACGTTGCCCGAGGAAGCCTTTGGAAAATTTGTTGAATCCGAAGCCGTAGAAGTCCACCTGGCCACCAACTTTCAGAACATGCTCTTTGACCGCCTGCCGCCTGAATTGCGCGCTGCCATGTACGCCTACCTCGACGAGAAGAGCGCTGCGGAGCGCAAGCCCGATATGACCGACGAGCAATTCTATTACAAGACCCGCAAGAATGCCATTGGGCCGTTCAAGCAGCAAACCTGGCGGATGCCGGCTGAAAAGAAGGCTGAGATTGGCCAGGCCTGGGAAGCCCAATTCACCCGACTGTTCACTTTGCTTGGGCTGAAAGAGACGCGCAAATTTGTCGATCAGACCATTAAACCGGTTGCTGTGAATCCCAGCTTGAAATTTTATCTAGGCGACGCGGCTGGCGATGAAGATGTCTCTGACCTGGCAGATTGATGAAGTGAGTTGGAATTAAGGTGCGACGCACCTGGAAACAAGGATGATGCCAGATACAGACCAAGGAATTCTGGCTGGCCGCTACACGCTGGTGCCGCGTGTGCTGATCTTTGTCACCAAAGGTGAAGAGGTTTTATTGATCCGCGGGGCAGCGCACAAACGCCTGTGGGCCAACCTGTATAATGGCGTTGGTGGGCATGTGGAGCGGGGCGAAGATGTTTTATCCGCCGGGCGGCGGGAGTTGCTGGAAGAGACCGGTTTATCGGCCGAATTGCGCCTGTGCGGTGTGATGACCATCGATGTCGGCCCAGAGACAGGCGTTGGCATGTATGTCCTGGGTGGTGAGCGCCCACAAGGCGAGTTGATCGCTGGCTCGGAGGGCGTGCCAGAGTGGGTGGCCCAGTCCCGTCTGGCTGGGCTGCCCCTGGTCGAAGACCTGCATATCTTGCTGCCACGGGTCTTGCAAATGCGACCCACTGATCCGCCGTTTTCTGGTCATACCTGGTACAGCGAAGATGGGCGAATGAATATCCGCTTTGCCAGTTCATAGAAACTGTTACGCTGCACGCCACGCGATAATATATTCAGGAGCGAATTTCAATGGCAGATCTGACAAGGGAACAGATTATTTACCTGATTGCCATGAACTCTGGGCGTGGGTTGACCCTGCGCGGGATTAACCTTGCCTCGGTGGACTTGCGCAATCTCTCGCTCAGTGAGGCGAACCTGGCCCTTTCTAACCTGGACCACACCAATTTGACACAGGCGGACCTGGCCAAGGTCAATCTGATGAACGCCAGCCTGGATTACGCCGACCTGAGCGAAGCCAACCTGCAAGGCGCTAATTTGCAAGGCGCCAGTCTGGTTGGCACTGACCTGCGGGCCGTTGATCTGACCGACGCCGATCTGCGCGAAGCCGATTTGCGCAGCGCTAACCTGCGTGGCGCCGTTCTCAACCGCGCTAATCTGTGGCACGCCAAGTTAAAGGACGCCAACCTCATTTACGCCAACCTGGACGGCGCCAAAGGCCTGCCGGTGGAGATTTACGAGCAAATTCGAAAAGAGCAGGCCTGAAGCGAATGCCAGCGCGACCTTTTCATGTCTGAAACGTAAACTGGTGCATGGAGGTCGAAATGAGTGCAACAGTCGAGAAAAAAAGCGTACCCTGGTTTTTGTGGCCGTTTTGGGCCATCTGGCGGCTGGTTGGGATTATCCTGGGGGTCACTGGGCGGATTGTGGCAGTGCTGCTTGGCCTGGTACTGATGATTGCTGGCGCGCTGGTCAGCCTGACGGTGATTGGCGCCATCATTGGCGTGCCATTGTTTATCATTGGCTTGCTGCTTGTCTTCCGTGGCCTGTTTTGAGCAACCATCGCTGGCAAAGGTTTCTTTCAACCAAAGCTCAAGAACCGTTGCTCTCCTTGCCTGATCTGCTGCTTGGATGAGACCTGAGGCGGGATGTTGAACTTCAACATCCCGCCTTCATTTTCTGGTATGATAGAACCTTGTTGTCTGGGGAGCTGTGCCATACCCGCCCCAACCGCAGGACCATGGGAGCATCAGACCTGGCAAAGGACCTGAGTGATTTATGAATAAAGGCGTTCTCTATGGGTTAGGAGCGTACCTCATGTGGGGCTTCTTCCCCATTTATTTCAAACTGCTTCAGGATGTCTCGGCGATGGAGATCCTGGGTAATCGTATCGTCTGGTCATTTGCCTTTCTGGCGATCATTATTACGCTGTTGAAAGATTGGACGAACCTGCGCAGCCTGGCCCTCCGCCCCCGCATCCTGATCACTTATGCAGTTTCTGCCTGTCTGCTGTCCGTCAACTGGCTGATCTATATCTGGGGGGTAAACTCTGGCTTCATTGTTGAAACCAGCCTGGGCTATTTTATCAATCCTTTGCTTAATGTGCTGCTGGGGGTGGTGTTCTTGCACGAAAAATTGCGACCGATGCAATGGGTGCCCATTGGGCTGGCTGCTTTGGGTGTTGCGTATCTGACAGTCAACTATGGTCAACTGCCATGGATAGCGCTGGCTCTGGCCTTTTCATTTGGGTTGTATGGGCTGGTGAAGAAAATTGCCCCGCTTGGATCCTTGCACAGCCTGACGATTGAAACCGGGATCCTGTTGATTCCTGCCGCACTGTACCTGTTGCTATTTTCCAGCCGTCTGACCGGCACCTCGGGTGGGTATGACCCGCAGACTTACATACTGCTAGCCGGCACAGGTGTGATCACCTCTGTACCTTTGCTGTTGTTCGGCGCCGCGGCCCGGCGAATTGACCTGACCTTGCTGGGCGTACTGCAATACGTGGCGCCGACTTGCCAGTTTTTACTGGGTGTGCTGGTCTATGATGAGCCGTTCACCCAGGCGCGCCTGGTGGGTTTCAGCTTTATCTGGGCGGCATTGATCCTGTTCTGGGCGGAAGGGGCCATCCAGCAGCGCAAGCTGAAACTTTCTTCAGCCAGTTCTTGACCAGGACCTTGGCTGGGGCTGCCCCCAAAAAGGGCGGCTCCGCATCGCAGACTAAGGGAGAACGAAACGCATTAATCTGCTGTTGCCAGCATCCGTCACCCAGATGCTGCCATCTGGTGCAACCGCCACCGAAGCCGGCAGGCCAAAGGTGTCCAGGCCAGCGCCATAATCGCCCCACGAGCTCACCGCCTCACCCGTATCGCTGAACTGCACGATCCGGTAGCCTTCCGGATCAGTGGCAAACACCGAGCCGCGGTTATCCACTGCCAGGTAAGGCTTGTTATCCAGAGATTGGCCATACCAGCCCAGGAAATCCCAGGAGCGGAAAGGCAGGAAATTCCCCGATTCATCCTCCCGAAAGACCTGGATGCGCTGGTTCCAGGTATCCGCAACGTAAACCAGCCCATTGGCGTCAATAGCCAGGCCGACCGGCTCGTCAAACTGGCCTGGGCCCATCCCGGCGCTGCCAAACTGGGTCAGGTAGTTGCCGTCGCCGTCAAAAACCACCACCCGTTTATTGCCGGTATCGGTGACATACACCCGCCCGGTTCGATCGACAACCACATCCCGAGGTCCCCAGAATGCGTCTGGCTGTTCACCCTGGCCAAAGTAACCCCACATGGTCAGGAACTCGCCCTGGGCATTAAACTTCTGCACTCTGTGGTTCCAGGTGTCGGCTATGAACACCGAGCCGTCCGGCGCTAAACCAATGCCCCAGGGCTGATTGAAGGCGCCCCCCGCAGCCGGGCCGGCATTCACATCGCCAAAGCTGCCCCAAACCTGCAAGGGCTCGCCATCTGGAGAAAGGTGCTGGATGCGGTGATTGTCGCTATCGACCACGTACAGGCTGCCATCCGAGGCAACCGCCAGGTCGCGCGGGCGCTGGAACTGGCCGGGCAGGCTTCCGGCGGAGCCAATCACCTGATCGGCGGCCAGCATCTGGTGCCTGTTTTCGAAGGGATCGGTCTGGATGGCTTCAGCGACCGGGGCGGCGCCGTAATTCCACAGGCTGGAGGCAATATCTTTGCGGATGTACAGGCGCATGCGCGCTGCCGGATTCCAGGTAGACAGACTCATGTCTCTACCGATAGCCTGGCCATACTTCGTGTAGTCACGGTTTATCCAGATCTGAAACAGCGCCTGACGCATGACCGGATCAGTCCAGGCGTCTCGGATACGTTCCCAGGTCAGGTCGTAGTAGTCCTGATTGGGCCACCACAATCGAATATAGTCAAACTGGTCGTACAGGTTGGCCACTACCGGCTCGATTTTGCCGAAGTTGGCATCCCCCACCAGGATGACTGGCGCGTCGCGCAGCGCGCGAGAAGGATTTTGGCCGTAGTATTGTGCGTTTGGATAATCGCGCAGATACCACCAATAGGGATAGGAAGTCTCGTTATCATAGGCTACCCGAATGCCTAAGCCGTCGGTTGTGCGGCGGGAGATCTCTTCAATTTGATCGAGAGCGACCTTGACGCCGGGGGCTGAGTGGGCATAAACCAGGAGCTCGTTGGCGTAGTCGTAATTGTAAAAGTTGGCCTGGATCGAAGTGCGGACAGTCAGCACGGCCAGCAGGCTAAAAAAGACCAGCGTGGACAGGCGCAAAAACTGGATCATTGGCCAGCCCCGCACCAGGTAAAGCAAGCCCGCCCCGCTGACAAGGCTGGTCAGGAAGCTCAGCAAGAATGTGCTGGTTGCCTGGAGTTGGGCCAGCTCTTGCCCCTGGAAGGGCGGGGTGGGACTGAGCAAGGCGCCCAGGGAGGCAAAAAAACTCAGCAGAAACACTGGCAGAAGGAGCAAGGTTAACCAGCCATGCCGCTGGCGCAAAAGAGTCCAATCGGTTGCATCGATCAGGCGGCCCAGCGCCCAGGCAGCGCACAGAATCGCCGGCAAGGCGATGTGGACGGTCAGCCAGGGCATCTTTTCGCCAGCGATTGAATACGCGAGCAGGCTGCTGACCGCCCAGAAGCCAAGCAATGGCAGCACTGGAGCGCTTTCCATGTCGCCAGGGGCGGGGTAGCGCATTATTGGGGTGGGCTGGGCGTGTTCAACCCAAATATCGTCGGCGGTGCTGTAATCGGCAGCGTAATTTGGGCGGTCAGGATAGTCCAGGCCGTCGTCTTCGGCGCTCAGGCTGGCTGCGTATTCAGCTGCAGCCATTTCTTCACCGCCGTTTTCTTCAATCTGGCCGATTTCAACCGGCACTGGTTGGGTCAGCTCTGCCTGCGGCTCCTTTTTTCGGATGAAAGCATAGAAAGCCATGCCAAAAGCGAGCAATGTCCCCAGGGCGGCCAGATATTCATAAACCGGCACCTGGATGAGAAAATAGTAATACCAGGGCTGGTTGCCGCGCTGCACGCCCTGTTGTTCCAACCAGTAGCCCAGCGAGCCGACCATGCCGGTGAAAAATCCGGCGCCGTTTGTGAAAAGAGAGGTATAAAAAAGGGTAAACACGCCGTACCAGATGGCAGCGTTGATCAGCCACAGGCGCGGGTTCCAAATCAGGCCAATGACGATCGACAGGATGGTGAGCGGAACAAGAAAAGCTGCAATCTGAAGTATGCGGGTGATGTCCAGGGCCATGACCTCGGAAGCATTTGTCGGTATTCCCCAACCCATCCAGCGCACCGGAAAGGCAGCTAACTGGGGCAGCACCAGGGTGCCAAGCACGATCAGCGCTCCAAAGGGGCGGCTGGCGCGCAGGCCTTGCAGGGTGTATCCGCGCACCAGGAAGTACAACCCGGCTGCAACGGCCAGGGCAAACAGCCCGGCCAGCGCGGCGGCGATGGGATCAGGAGCGCCGGGCGGCACCAATGGCCCCACGATCTCAGTTGGGTTGGCAGGCGATGGGGCTGGGCCTGTCTCTTCAAGGCTGCTAAAAACCAGGTATCCGCCGAGGGCGGCAAAGAGAACCAGAGCAATGATCAGGGCAAGGATAAAGCGATTGCGGTACTCGGTATAGGGCCAGCGCTCCTGGGTGATTTTGTAGATGGTGTATGCTCCCAGAAAGAGCATGGCCTGGGCAGTATAGATAAATGAAGTTTCTTTGGCTGTGAAATGCAGAACTGTCGCCAGGGTTAACCAGTAGAGGTAACGGGGCCAGCCGGTTTCCAGATAGCGCAAGATGGCCCAGATGGTGACCACGCCAAACAACTCGATGAAGGCTTCGTTGCGGGCATAACGCCCATAATAGAGCATATAGGGTGAGATGAGCATCAAAACGGCGCCGACCAGCGCGCCGGCGCGACCCAGGTAGCGGCGGTAGAACCACAGGAATCCCACTGCAGCAACGCTGAACAGCGCCGCTGGCACGCGGGCAGTGAAGTCGTTGTCGCCGAACATGAAGTAGGAGAGGGCCAGCAGGTGGAATTGGATTGGCCCGTGCATCAACGGATCGTGAGCGAAACCCTGTCCATTGGCAAAACGCCAGGAGTAATAGACATGCGAGTTCTCATCGTGGCTCATCACCCGGGCGCCCAGGATATAAAAGCGGCTGAAGATAGCCAGCACCAGGATGATCACCCAGAGCAAGGTCTCGATGTTCAGCGAGAATTTGGCAAACAAAGGCCGGTCTAACCAGCTGGCGTGATTGTCGTCAGTGATTGGCATGAAAATTCCTTGTCAACTAAAAGTATTCCAAATGGAATAGAATGCCAGATGTAGAAATCGAAGGCGCTCCTATCCTTTGTGTTGGCGGGTTTTGCCTGAGCGAGGCTTTGGATAAGAAGCGGGCGGGTAGGGCGGCTTTTGAGCGGGATGCTTGCCTAAAGACGGATGAGAAGGCGCGCTTTTCTTCCAGGGCAGGTTTGACCCGCCTGGGGGTTTTGAGGGGGCGGGTTTGGGATTTTGCGCTGGTTGGCCTTTTAACTCGGCGACTTCGTCGTCTGTCAGGCGGCGCCACTCGCGCGGCTTCAGATTACCCAGGCGCAAGCTGCCAATGCGCACCCGGATGATCTTGACCACCGGCAGGCCAATTTGCGATCCAGTTTCGCGGATCTGGCGTTTGCGCCCTTCTTTCATCACCACCCGCAGCCAGGCGCCTTTGCCAAAAGTCCCGTCCAGGCGCACTTCGACTGGAGCGGTGCGATAACCATCTTCCAGCACCACCCCCCGGCGCCAGGTATCGAGTTGCTCTTCATCCGGCCGGCGGGCGACCAGGACGCGGTATTCTTTCTCATGCCCGTAGCGAGGGTGGGTTAGACGGTTGGCCAGGTCACCATCGCTGGTGAGCAGGATCAGACCTTCGCTATCCACATCCAGGCGGCCCACGGGGTAGAGATGGCCGGGCAGGTCAACCAGATCGCGCACTGTTGGGCGCGGGTCCGGGGAGCTGACGGCCGAGAGGACACCGCGCGGTTTATGCAAGGCAATATAAACCGGACCTTCGGGTAATTTCAAAGGCCGGCCGTCAACCAAAATCCGGTCATGCTGCGGATCGGCCTTGTCACCTAACCCGGCCACGCGGCCGTTGACCGTCACCCTGCCGGCTGAGATCAGCACCTCGCAGGCGCGGCGCGAGCCCAGGCCTGCTCGGGCCATAAGTTTTTGCAGACGCTCTTCCACGATTGGGTATTATATCGCAAATCGGCGTGAGGCCAGACAATCAGCGTGGAGCTCGCGGCGGAAATCACCAATTGGTGATTGAAATCACAATAGCACGGGCGCGAAGATCTCCGGTTTGGTTATGTTGTTTCATTGCTTTTTGGCAAAACAACAACCCGGCAAGTGCCTTCTCCCGGCCTGGGTGGTCAGCTATGGGGATCTGTGGGAGTGCGCTCTCGATGCTGTTAAATGTCCAGGTCCAAGGGGGGCAGCTCAGAAAGCGAGGACAGCCCGAAATATTGCAGGCATTCTGGGGTAGCGCTGTAGAGGATGGGGCGGCCCGGAGCTTCAGCCCGGCCAACTTCCTGGATGAGCCCTTTGAGCAGCAGGCTCTTGAGCACGCCATCGCTGTTGACGCCGCGCACGGCATCGATCTGCGGCCGGGTGACTGGCTGGCGATAGAGGATGATGGCCAGGGTTTCCAGGGCAGCCCGGCTCAGACGGCTGCTGGCTTCCAGGCCAAGAAAACGCTCAACCGCAGGCGCGGCGGCGGGGAACGTGGTCAGCTGGACCCGGCCACGATAACGCTGCAGGCGCAAGCCGCGGGCAGGGATTGCTTGTTGGTAATAAGACTCCAGCTCTTCCAGGCCGCGTTCAATCTCGGGTGTGGTCAGCTCCATAGCGGCGGCAAGCTGGGCAGGGGTCACCGCGCCTGGGGCGACAAAGAGCAGCGCTTCCAGACCGGCCAGAAGGTCCATGGCGGGGCCGGCCTGAGCAGCAGGAGGGGGAACCGGTCCGGCGTGTCCAGCGTCTGAAAGGTCAGGGGCTGGAACGCCGGCCTCAGAATGATTTTGGGACGCTTCAGTCAATTGCGAGTCGCTCATTTCAATTGCCCAGCCTATGATACAATTCAGCGGAATTGGTACAGAAAAGGAGTTTGAATGAGTTTAGATCATAAACGCACATTTTTATTGCTGCTTACTGTCCTGAGTTTGGTCATTGCCGGATTGGCGTGCAACTTGCCCGGGCGGGGGTTGGGCAGGACAGAGTCCACGCCGATCCCGGTCTCGGAAGCATCTGTGGGAGAACTGGCGACGCAGGTGGCATCGGCTGCAGCCACGGCGATCAGCGGCGGGCCGATCGTGCTTGAATTCACCGAGCAACAATTGACCTCCGCTGCAGCGCTGGAGTTGCAGTCTACCGGCGATACACCGGTCAGCAACATCCAGGTGTTCTTGCGCGACGGCGTGATCCGAGTCAGCGGGACAGCCAACCAGGGCGGTTTTGATTTGCCGCTGAGCGTCGCTCTGCGGATTACAGTCAACGCGCAAGGGATGCCCCAAACAGATGTGATGGAAGCCAAGATTGGGCCGCTCTCCCTGCCGCAAAGTGTCACCGATCAATTTACGGCTAACTTCAACCAGTTGCTGGTCTCTCGGCTGGCCCAAGAAGCTGGCTCCGTGGCGATCGAAAGCATCACCATTGCTGATGGCAAGATGACCATTGTGGCTTATCCACGGTAGGATGCGATTATACCATTCCCGGACGATTGATAGCGCTGCAGGGGGGGGCCAATGGGTGTGGATGGGCCTGGTGTTTCTGCTTGCCTGGCTTGCAGCCGGCTGTGCTGCGCCGCAAGCCACGCAGGCGCTCATCCAGGTGGAATTGACCGCGGATGGTGAAACAACGATTGTTGCCCTCCCGGCAGGCAGCACAGTGCAACAGGCGCTGGACCAGGCAGGGCTGGAGCTGGATGCCCTGGACCGTCTTGAGCCGCCCTCTTACACCGTCTTGAGCGATGGGGCGAAGGTTCGCCTGGTGCGGGTGAGCGAAGAGTTCGAGGTTGAGCAGGTGGTCTTGCCCTTCGAGCGCCAGACGTTGCGCAATGAATCGCTGCCGGTTGAACAAGAAATTCTGATCCAGAGAGGTAAGAACGGCCTCCAAGAGATCACCTATCGCCGGGTGTTTGAAGATGGTGTGGAAGTTTCCAGCCAGCCGATGCCGGTGAATTCCGTAATCCTGGAAGAGCCGCTGCCAGAAATCCGCATGATCGGTGTTCAAACGCCATTTGCGCCGGTGGAAATTTCGGGCACCATCTATTACCTGCGAGATGGGAACCTCTGGAAGATTGAAGGGAACACCAGCAATCGCCGGGCCGTGCTGACCACCGGTGACCTGGACGGGCGGGTGCTATCGGTGTCGCCGGATGAGAACTGGTTGCTTTGCACCCGCCGGTCAGATGTGGAAGGTCGGATCAACGATCTGTGGGTGGGGTATATTGGTGAAGAGCCCGAAGGAAGGGCGGCTCCTGGTGAAGAAGAACAGACGCTGATTGACCTGGGCGTGGACAATGTGATCCACTTTGCCGATTGGGCGCCAGGCTCGAACTCGAAGATCTATTTTTCCACGGTTGAGCCACGACCGACGGCCCCTGGCTGGCAGGCGAACAATGACTTGCTATCGTTGACATTCGCCGATACCGGTTGGACAACTCAATGGGTGACCATCATTGAGGCAAACTCCGGCGGCGTGTACGGTTGGTGGGGCACCGATTATCAATGGAGTCCAGATGGGCGCTGGCTGGCTTATACCCGGCCGGATAGCATTGGATATGTGGACTACAAAAGCGGTCAAATCACCAAAACCCTGGATATTGCCCCATTACAGACATTTGGCGACTGGGCCTGGGTGCCAGGGATCGCCTGGGGACCCGATGGGAATGTGATGTACGCCACTGAGCACGGGTCAGGCTCTGGCACGGCTGGTGATTCTCCAGATTTTGACCTGACCGCCGGTTTGTTTAACAGCGGGCCTTTTTTGCGCCTGGTGAGCCAGACGGGAATGTTCGCCTATCCTCTGGCTTCACCGTTGCTCCAATCTGGCGCGGGCGATCTGGAGTATCAGGTTGCATTCTTGCAGGCGGAGACGCCGGAGCGGAGCGAAACCAGCCGCTACCGGGTTGTGGTCATGGATCGAGATGGCTCGAACCGGCGGACGTTATTCCCAGACCAGGAAAGCGCCGGTCTTGAACCGCAGCAACATTGGGGGGCCTGGTCCACGGGGTTGATGCCCGGCAGTGACCACCTTGGTTTGGCGGTAATTTACCAGGGTAACTTGTGGCTTGTGGACGCGATGAGTGGGGAAGCCTTCCAGGTCACCGGCGATGGCCTGACCACGCGGGTAATCTGGCGTTGAGGATATTTGATCTTCCGTCTCTCGTCTAAAAACCATACCTGGGCAATTTGACCTATCAGTTACGTAAACCGGGGCAATCTGCCGGTGCATCGGATATTATTTGTTTTATACTTTTGGCATTTGTTGGAACCATTGAATTTATACCGAATCTGATCAAGTAAGGAAAGGTGAATCATGCGAATCTTAATAACTGGTGCAGCAGGGTTTCTTGGCTCGCATCTGTGCGACCGGTTGCTGCGCGAGGGTCATGAGGTGGTTGGGATGGATAACTTTATCACCGGGCGGCCTCAAAACCTGGCGCATCTCTCTGGGAATCCGAAATTTTCCTTTATCCGTCATGATGTCTCTAATTTTATCTTTGTGCCGGGCAAGTTGGATGCGGTGATGCACTTCGCTTCACCAGCCAGCCCAAATGAGAATTCGCCCTATGGCTATGTCAACCTGCCAATCCAGACGATGAAAGCAGGCGCCCTGGGGACCCACAACACCCTGGGTGTGGCGCGGGCCAACAACGCACGCTTCTTGCTGGCTTCGACCAGCGAAATTTATGGCGACCCATTGGAACACCCTCAAAAGGAGAGCTATTGGGGGCACGTAGATCCAAACGGTGTGCGCTCAGTATACGATGAAGCCAAGCGTTTTGCCGAGGCGCTGACAATGGCTTATCATCGCTTTCATGGAATTGACACGCGCATTGTCAGGATCTTCAACACTTATGGGCCGCGCATGCACATTGATGATGGGCGGGTTGTGCCAAACTTTCTGAAGCAGGCGATCTGCCGCGAGGCGCTGACCATTTATGGCGACGGCTCGCAAACCCGCAGCTTCTGCTATGTGGATGACCTGGTGGAAGGGATTTATCGTCTGTTGCTTTCGGATGTGCATGAGCCGGTTAACATCGGCAACCCGGTGGAAACAACCATCCTGGAATTTGCCAATATGATCAACCGCCTGACCAATAATCCTGGCGGAACGATCTTTAAGCCGGCTGCTCGCAGCCAAAGTGATCCGCAGCGCCGGCGGCCAGATATCAGCCGCGCCCGAGAGATGCTGGGCTGGGAGCCCAAGGTTAGCCTGGAAGAAGGCCTGCAACGGACAATCCCGTACTTTATGGAAGAGCTGGGAAAGTTGTAGAATTAGAGGAGCGCCGCGAATTGCTATGACTGTTCTCATAACCAACCAGCGCGAGCGCAGCCGTTTTCTGCGTTTTGCTGTCGTCGGGACA